>DASQML010000064.1:0-76485 GCA_035645515.1 Microvirga sp. | reverse complement strand
CTGGCGGGCCATGTGGCCGGTTTCGAGCGTGAGCTTGCGCCCGCCCCAGATCAGTTCTTCGCGTTGTGTATCGAACATGTTTCGTCTTTCATGACAGCAGGAGCGGGGGCTCGATGCCATGAGCAAGACGGCAAGAGGCTCATCAGGCGGATCCATCCGCCTCGCCGAGCCCCTTGCGATCCTGCCATGGTCATCGCGTCATCCGTCTCCTCAAAGAGACGCCGGGACTTTTTCTCGTCTCGCCAGCGCCGGAGCGAACCGGTCGGATTTGCGTTCATCCGATCCGTTCTTGGATCCCGGAGGTGATTTTTGGATCACGTCCGGAAAAACCGTCCGGAGCCGTGCTCCGGACGGAAGTCGGTTGGAGAGCTTAGCGGCGGATGCCGAGCTTCTCGATCAGGGTCTTGTAGCGGCTCTCGTCCTTCTTCTTCAGGTAGTCGAGAAGCGAGCGACGGGACGAGACGAGCTTCAGGAGGCCACGACGGGAGTGGTTGTCCTTCGTGTGGGTCTTGAAGTGACCGGTCAGGTTGTTGATCCGCTCGGTCAGAATGGCGATCTGCACCTCGGGGGAGCCCGTATCGCCAGCCTTCTGCGCGAATTCCTTCACAAGCGCGTTCTTGCGCTCAGCAGTGATCGACATCGCATATCCTTTCAGGTTTGCTTGGTCGTGGTGACCATGAGGCTTTAAGCCGTCAGGTCTTGTTCGTCCGGAAAGGCCGGGCCGGGATGTCGTCCAGCGCGGTCTAATAGCCGAGACGTCCTGTCAGGGGTCAGCCCCTGGAGGCGGGCGCACCATACACGAATTGTGAACAAGTGCCAGCGGAATCGTTTTTGCCAAGGTCGGCCAAGGAGATGGCCTGGTGCGCCATCTCCTTGGCCGGAACAAGTCCTTGCGACCGCTGTTGGTCTTTGAGACCCCCAATATAGGAAGCTTACATCATGACCGCTAGCACGACAGGCATGGCTGATCTTACGTCGTCCGACTCCATCCGGAACATCTTCATCACCGGCCTGGAGAACGCTCACGCTCTTGAAAAGGAAGCTCTCCAGCTCATGCAGCGCCAGGTCGAGCGCTTCGAGAATTATCCGGAAATGTCGGATCTCCTGCGCATGCATATCGCGGAGACGGAAGGGCAGGTGCGCCGCCTCGATGAGATGCTGCACAGCTTCGGGGCGGATCGCTCGCTCCTGAAGGATATGGCCACCCAGTTCATGGCCAACATGGCCGCCGTCGGCCACATGCCGATGGCCGACGAGGTTCTGAAGAACACCTTCGCCAACCACGCCTTCGAGAACTTCGAGATCGCCTCCTACAAGTCCCTGATCGCCATGGCCGAGGCGGCCGGGCATCAGCGCGTGATCCCGGGTCTGCAGGAATCGCTGCGGGAAGAGGAGAAGATGGCCAAGGCCGTCTACGACTTGATCGAGCCGATTACTCAGAAGTTCCTGATGCGCTCGGCGCAAGGACTGAAGGCGGATCGCTAAAACCGATAGGCGCCATCCCGGATCGGCTAAGACCATCCGGGATCGGCGGCCACATGAAGGCCTGCTCCCTCGTTCGATTCCGGGCTCTGCTCCGCAGCCCCGGGAACGATAGGGCGCGTTCAGGCCCCGAGGTTGAACACCCGGTGCGGCACCAGCTCGCCGCGCTCCACATCGCCCACGGCGACGAGCACCCCGTTGCAGGTTGCGTAAGCCTTGCCCGACAGGGGGGCGTCGCGCCCACGCAGGATGATCGACTGGCCGCGCATCAGGCGGCCGGCCATGTCGCGGCTCACGCCGATGGATGGAATTTCGCTCAGGGCCGCTTCGACGGGACGAAGTGCCGCGGGGTCGGTGGCGAGGTCGTCCACCGTGACCGCGTCATGCTCCGTGAAAGGCCCGACGCGCGTGCGCCGAAGCGCTGCGATATGGCCGAGGCAGCCGAGCGCCCGGCCGAGATCGCGGGCGATGGCGCGGACATAAGTGCCCTTGCCGCAATCCGCCTCGATGACCGAACGGTTGCCGTCGTGATGCACGAGCGCGAGGCGGTCGATCTCGACCGTGCGCGGCTGCAGTTCCACCACCTCGCCGTCTCGGGCGAGATCATAGGCGCGCTCGCCCTGGATCTTGATGGCGGAGAACCGCGGCGGCACCTGCTGGACCTGGCCGATGAAGCGCGGCAGCAGAGCTTCGATCTCCGACGGCTGCGGGAGCTTGTCCGTGCGCTCGACGATCTCGCCCTCGGTATCGTCGGTGTTGGTCTCCGCGCCCCAGGCGACGGTGAACACGTAGGATTTGCGCCCGTCCATGATGAAGGGCACGGTCTTGGTGGCCTCGCCCAGCGCGATCGGCAGGATGCCGGAAGCCAGCGGATCGAGGGTGCCCGCATGGCCGGCCTTCTTGGCGGAGAAAGCGCGCTTGACCACCGCAACCGCATGGGTCGAGGTCATCCCGACGCCCTTGTCGAGAATGATCCAGCCGTTGACATCGCGCTTCTTGGGGCGGTCGCCGTGAGGGCGGCGGTGAGAACGCTCTTCGGGACGGTCTTCAGTCATCGGTCTCACTCGTCGTTGTCGTCGTCGTTCACATCGATATCGGCCTTGCCGGTATCGCGCGCCACGCGCTCGGAGCGCAGCAATGCGTCGATGCGGGCCGCCTCGTCGAAGCTCTCGTCGCGGCGGAAGCGCAGGTCGGGGGCGAATTTCAGGTTCACGCGGCGGGCGACCTCCTGACGCAGAACCTTCTTGTTCTTCTCCAGCGCCTTGATCACCGCATCCTCGTCCTTGCCGCCGAGCGGCATCACATAGGCAGTCGCGAGCTTCAGGTCCGGCGACATGCGGACTTCCGGAATCGTAATGACGTTCTTCGTCAGCACCTCGTCCTGCAGATCCCCGCGGGAAAGCACCTCCGCGAGAGCGTGGCGCACGAGTTCGGCTACGCGCTGCTGGCGCTGGGACGGGCCGGTGGTTTGTTCGAAACGTTTTGCCATGGTCATCCTCCGGGATTGGACCGGATCGATCAAAAGGGATCATGGCCGGGAATGACCCGGCCATGATGATTGTTTCAGTTGTGTCGAAAAGAGCTCGAAGCGGTTTACAGTGTCCGCTTCACCTCTTCCACGCGGTAGCACTCGATGATGTCGCCGACGCGCATGTCCTGGTAGTTCTCGAAGGCCATGCCGCATTCCTGGCCCGAGGTCACCTCGCGGGCATCGTCCTTGAAGCGCTTGAGCTGCGAGAGCTTGCCCTCGTGGATGACCACGTTGTCGCGGATGAGGCGGACATGGGCGCCGCGCTGCACCACGCCGTCGAGGACGCGGCAGCCCGCGACCTTGCCGACCTTGGACACGTTGAACACCTCGAGGATCTGGGCCTCGCCGAGCCGCTCCTCGCGTAGGGTCGGAGCGAGCAGTCCCGACATCGCCGCCTTCACGTCATCCACGAGGTCGTAGATGATGTTGTAGTAGCGGATCTCGATGCCGGCACGCTCGGCGGCCTCGCGCGCTTCCTTGTGGGCGCGCACGTTGAAGCCGAGGATGATCGCGCCGGAGGCTTCCGCCAGCGTGACGTCGGATTCCGAGATCGCGCCGACGCCGGCCTGGATGATGCGGGCGCCCACTTCCTCGTTGCCGACCTTCTCGAGAGCGCCGGCAATGGCTTCCGCCGAGCCCTGTACGTCCGCACGGATCACCAGCGGGAACTCCTTGCGGCCGGCACCGGCCTTCAGGTCGCGCATCATGTCCACCAGAGTACGTCCGGCCGAGCCCATGCGGGCGGCGGCGCGTTCGCGCTTCTGGCGGGCACGATACTCGGTGATCTCGCGGGCACGGGCTTCCGACTCGACCACCGCAACGCGGTCGCCCGCTTCCGGAGTGCCGTTGAAGCCCAAAACCTCGACCGGAACCGAGGGACCGGCTTCCTTCACGTTAGTGCCCAGATCGTTGATCAGGGCGCGCACGCGGCCCCATTCGGCGCCTGCCACCACGATGTCGCCGGTGCGCAGCGTGCCGCGCTGGACGAGAACCGTGGCCACCGGGCCGCGACCGCGATCGAGCTTGGCTTCGATGACCGTGCCTTCCGCCGAGCGGTCGGGATTGGCCTTGAGATCCAGGATTTCGGCCTGGAGCTGGAGACCTTCGAGCAGGTTATCGAGGCCCTGGCCGGTCTTGGCGGAGACCTCGAATTCGAGGGTTTCGCCGCCCATGGATTCCACGACGATCGAGTGCTGGAGCAGCTCGTTGCGCACCCGCTGCGGGTTGGCATCGGGCTTGTCCACCTTGTTGATCGCCACGATCAGCGGCACGCCAGCCGCCTGGGCGTGAGTGATCGCTTCGATGGTCTGAGGCATGACGCCGTCATCGGCCGCCACCACGAGCACCACGATGTCCGTCACCTTGGCGCCTCGGGCACGCATGGCGGTGAAGGCTGCGTGGCCGGGGGTGTCGATGAAGGTGATCTTGCCGCCGAGCGGCGAGGTCACCTGATAGGCGCCGATATGCTGCGTGATGCCGCCGGCCTCGCCGGAGACCACGTTGGTCTTGCGGATCGCGTCGAGCAGCGAGGTCTTGCCGTGGTCGACGTGGCCCATGATGGTGATCACGGGCGGACGGGGCGAGAGGTTCTCGTCCGTGTCCGGCGTGTCGAACAGGCCTTCCTCGACGTCCGATTCCGCGACGCGCTTCACCGTATGGCCGAGCTCCTCCGCGACGAGCTGCGCGGTATCGGCATCGATCACGTCGGTGATCTTGTGCATCTGTCCCTGCTTCATCAGGAACTTGATCACGTCCACGGCGCGCTCCGACATGCGGTTGGCGAGCTCCTGGATGGTGATCGTTTCCGGAATCGTCACCTCGCGGGCGATCTTTTCCTTCTGCTCCACCTGGCGGTGCCCCATCAGGCGCTGGTTGCGACGGCGGAAGGCGGCGAGCGAACGGGTGCGCTCGTCGTCATCCGATGTCGCCGTGGCCAGCGTCAGACGGCTGCGGCGGCGTTCCTCGCCGGGAGCAGCCTTGGGAGCCTTGGGGGCAGCCACAGGCTTCGCGCCGCCGGGGCGGCGGGCTGCGCGGGGTGCCTCATCGTCATCCAGATCGACGGCAGGGCCGCGGGCCACAACCGGCGGAGCGGTGCGGGCATTGGGCTTGGCCGTGGACGGATCGGGCATCGGCGGCGGGGCTGCCGGACGTGCCATGTGGTTCAGGCTCGGCGGACGGCCGCCGGAGGTGCCGCCCGTGACCCGCGGACCACCACCGAAGCCGCCAGGGCGGCCTTCACGCGAACCGTCGGTGCGGGGACCGTCGGAACGGAAGCCACCGGGACGCCCTTCGCCCCGCGGACCGCCTTCCGAGCGGAAACCGCCGGGACGTCCTTCGCCCCGCGGGCCACCTTCGGAGCGGAAGCCCCCCGGGCGGCCTTCACCGCGCGGACCATCCTGACGGGGACCGCGCTGACCCTCGCCCCGCGGACCGCCTTCGGAGCGGAAGCCGCCGGGGCGTCCTTCGCCGCGCGGGCCGTCCTGGCGCGGAGCCGGGCCGCGGTCGCGCGCCTGCGCGGGAGCCGTTTCCTCACCCAGGCGACGGCGAGCCTCGTCCTCGGCTCTGCGCTTGCGCTCTTCGTCCTGGCGACGGCGTTCCTCTTCCTCGCGCTTACGGGCTTCGGCCGCTTCGCGATCCCGGGCTTCGGCAGCCTCGCGCTCGGCGCGGCGGGCCGCTTCCTCGGCTTGGCGCTTGCGGTCTTCCTCATCGCGACGGCGGGCGTCGGCGAGGGCGTTCATGCGGGCATCGCGCTCCTGGTCGGAGAGCGTCTGCAGCACCACGCCGGATCGGGGCGCGTTCGAGGAGGGAGCGCTGCGCTGCGGGCGTCCGCCTTGAGCGGGCGCTGCGGGTTTTGCAGCCGGAGCCGGGGCAGCCGCCTTTGGGGCCGCAGCGGGAGCTGCAGCCTGCGGCGTTGCCGGCTTTTCGTCCTTGCCCCCGGTGGGGCCGACGGCAGGGCGACGCTTCACCGTCTCGACCACGACCGCCTTCGAGCGGCCATGGGAGAAGCTTTGGCGCACCGTGCCTTGCTCGACGGGGCGCTTCAGAGACAGCGTCTTGGACGACACATGAAGAGTCTTATCGCCCTGGTTTTTCGTATCAGTCATTCCGCCTCAGTTCCTGCGGGTTTCAAAATCGTGGGTTCGCCGGTCTCGTTTCCGAGGCCAGATGGATCGGCTCCGATGCCGCAGAAAATGCGGTAACGATGCCAGCGGTTCAGAAAGCCGTCGCTCCCAGCGCCCGCGACGAGGGCAGCATGTATCACATGTGACCGGCCTAATGCCAAACCCAATTCGTCATTCGACAATACTTGGATGACCGGAAAGCTAGATATTGCGCTGCCGAGGCGTTTTCGCAACGGGTTGGCCAATTTTCTTCGTCCATCTTCAGCCGCCTCTGCGGCATGAATAAGGGCAACGACGGGTTTATCCGTGATGGCAGCCTCGACTTTTTCGAAGCCGGTGATGACGCAGCCCGCCTTGTTGGCCAGCGCCAGGCCCTGTCTCAGATCCTCCCGGAGGAGGCGCTCGATGTCCCGGGACAGGGTTTCGGGAGCCGAAGCCTCCGCCTTGAAGGCGCGGGAGAAGAGGCGGCGCTTGACCGCCTCGTCCACCATATCCCGCCGGGCCGTTACCCAGACGCCCCGGCCGGGAAGCTTGTGCTTGAGATCGGGCACGACCCGATGGTCGGGCCCGAGGACAAAGCGGATCAGTCCCTCGGGGCCCTGAGCCTCACGGGTGACGATGCAGGTGCGCTCCGGTTCATGCCGCGGCACGGGTGCTGACCTCGCTTTGCCATCGCCGTCATCAGGACGGCTGAGCCTCGGTCTCGGCCTCTTCTGCCGAGCCCTCGGTCTCTACGGTTTCTTCGGGGGCCTCGATCCAGCCGGCCTTGACGCGGGCCGCCATGACCATGGCTTCGGCTTCAGCGCGGGACAGGTCGAAGCCGTCGAGAGCACCCTTGTGGCGGGTCGCCTCGGCGCCCTTGCCTTCCGTCCAGCCGACGAGATCGTCGGTGGCGCAGCCGGCCAGATCCTCCACGGTCTTGATGTCGTTCTCGCCGAACGCCACCAGCATGGCGGAGGTGACCCCGTCGATGTCCTTCAGCTCGTCGGCGACGCCCAGCTCCTTGCGGCGGGTTTCGTTCTCGGCCTCGATGCGGGCGATGTACTCGCGGGCGCGGTTCTGGATTTCGGCGGCGGTGTCCTCGTCGAAGCCCTCGATGGAGGCGACTTCGGCAGGATCCACGTAGGCGATCTCCTCGACCGAGCGGAAGCCCTCGGAGGCGAGCAGCTGACCCACCACCTCGTCCACGTCGAGGGCATTCATGAAGAGGTCCGTGCGCTCGGCGAATTCTTTCTGACGGCGCTCGGATTCCTCGGCTTCGGTGAGGATGTCGATGTCCCAGCCGGTGAGCTGCGAGGCCAGACGCACGTTCTGGCCGCGGCGGCCGATGGCGAGCGAGAGCTGGTCGTCGGGCACCACCACCTCGATGCGGTCGGCTTCCTCGTCGAGCACCACCTTCACGACCTCAGCCGGCTGCAGCGCGTTGACGATGAAGGTCGCCTGGTCGGGGGACCAGGGAATGATGTCGATCTTCTCGCCCTGGAGCTCGCCGACGACCGCCTGGACGCGGGAGCCGCGCATGCCGACGCAGGCGCCCACGGGATCGATGGAGGAATCGCGGGAGGTCACGGCGATCTTGGCGCGGGAACCCGGATCGCGGGCCACGGCCTGAACCGTGACGATGCCGTCATAGATCTCCGGCACCTCGGAGGCGAAGAGCTTCGCCATGAACTGCGGATGGGTGCGGGACAGGAAGATCTGCGGGCCGCGGGTCTCGCGGCGAACGTCGAAGAGATAGGCGCGGATGCGATCCCCCGGGCGGAAGGTCTCGCGCGGGATCAGCTCGTCGCGGCGGATGATCGCCTCGCCGCGGCCGAGATCGACGATCACGTTGCCGTATTCCACGCGCTTGACAGCGCCGTTCACGATCTCGCCGATACGGTCCTTGTATTCCTGGTACTGACGGTCGCGTTCGGCGTCGCGCACCTTCTGCACGATCACCTGCTTGGCCGACTGGGCCGCGATGCGGCCGAAATCGAACGGGGGCAGGGTGTCGGCAATCACGTCGCCCACCTGGGCCGCCGGGTTGTGGCGGGACCGGGCTTCCGAGAGGGTGATCTCGCGGGAATCGTTCTCCAAGGCGCCATCCTCGACCACCAGGAGGTGGCGGGACAGGCGCAGCTCGCCGGTCTTGGGGTTGATGTCGGCGTGAATGTCGGTTTCGGCGCCGTAGCGGGACCGCGCGGCCTTCGCGATGGCGTCCGCCATGGCGTCCAGCACGATCTGCTTGTCGATCACCTTCTCACGCGCGACCGCATCGGCGATCTGCAAGAGTTCAAGCCTGTTGGCGCTCACAGCCATCGAGGTCACTCCTTAATTCGGTTTCTTTTTGGACGGGCTGCGCGGTTCCGGCGCTTCCACCACATCCGTGTCTTCGTCGAGATCGTCCGTGGTCGGCGCGGTTCCCCGGCGCAGCGATTCACGGATCAGGTCGTCCGTGAGGACGAGATGCGCCTCGCCCAAGTCGGTGAGGGGCAGACGCGCGATGGGCTCCAGGCCTTCCTTCACGTCCGGAAGCTCGACCACGAGCTTTCCGTCCTCCACGCCCCGGAGAAAGCCCCGGAAGCGCTTGCGGCCGCCGAGCGGAACGGCCATCTCGATCTTCGCCTCGTGGCCGGTCCAGCGCTCGAAATCGCTGGCGCGCACGAGCGGCCGGTCGATGCCCGGCGAAGAGACTTCGAGATAATACGCCGTGGAGATCGGATCTTCGAGGTCCAGAACCGGCGAAATGGCGCGGCTCACGGTCTCGCAATCGTCCACGGACATGGTGCCGTCCGGCCGCTCCGCCATGATCTGCACGGTGCAGCCATTCGTGCCGGTCACCTTCACCCGCACAAGGTTGAAGCCCAGATCCTCGATCACGGGCTCGACAATGGCAGCCACACGGGCGGACACGCCGTTTTCCGTAATCAACCGCTTGTCGCGTTCGTTCGTCATGGCTCTCCGAAGCTCCGGCGTTTGAGCAACAAAAAAGAGCGGACCCGGCGGGGCCCACTCTCGAACGGCAGTTTACACTGCAACCAGAGCTGACAACCGCAGATATACCGATTCAGGCCCGGAAATGCAAGGGTCCTGCCGAGGGTTCCGCCAAGGATCCGGTCAAGGAGCCGGCTGGCGACATCGAGATGAAGCCTTTGTCGCGGCTCAGGAACATCACGTTATCGCGGCTTCAATGAGGCTGTGCTAGAGGAAAGCGTTCTCAGGAGAGGCCCTCGTGAAGATCTCCCGCGTAGTTTTCATCCTGGTGCTGCTGATCGCTGCCGCAGCGGCGTATTGGCGCTTCAGCCGGCCCCAGGAGGTCGCCACCCTCACGCCTAAGCGCGGCGATGCGGCGGAGATCGTCTATGCCACCGGCGTGGTGGAGCCCCGCACCTGGGCCAAGGTCACACCGCTCCTGCGGGAGCGGATCGTCGAGCTGTGCAATTGCGAGGGCGAAGCCGTGGAAAAGGGCGCCGTGCTCGCTCGCCTCGATGACCGGCAGGCGCAGGCAACCCTCTCCGAGCTGCGCGCCCGCCAGAGATTCGCACGGGCCGATTACGAGCGTGTCGCCACCCTCGTGGAGCGGCGGGTCGCCAGCGAGCAGGCGCTCGATCGCGCCCGAAGCGAGCTGAGCCAGGTGGAAGCGCTCATCGCGGGCCAGGAGACCCGGCTCGAAACCTACATCCTGCGGGCGCCCGTGAGCGGCGTCGTGCTGCGCCAGGACGGCGAGGTGGGCGAGGTGGCCGAGCCCGGCACGGTTCTGTTCTGGGTGGGCGAGCCCAAGCCGCTCCTGGTCGAAGCCGATGTGAACGAAGAGGACATCCCGCGTGTCGCAGTCGGCCAGCGCGCCGTTCTCAAGGCCGATGCCTTCCCGGACCGGATTCTGGAGGCGAGCGTGGATTCCATTACCCCGAAGGGCGATCCGGTGGCCAAGACCTATCGGGTGCGCCTGGCCCTGCCCGACGAGACTCCGCTTCGTATCGGCATGACGGCGGAGGTGAACGTGGTCGTCCAGGTTTCCGCCCATGCGCTTCTCGTGCCCACCAATGCCCTGCGGGGCACGTCGCTGTTCGTCGTCGAGAACGGCGCGGCCCGCCGCCGGGACGTGACGGTGGGCCTTCGCGGCGCGAGCAACACGCAGATCCTATCGGGGTTGAACGAGAGCGACCCGGTAATCGTGCCGTACCCGGAGGATCTCGCGGACGGGACGAAAGTGAGAGACAGGAGAGGCTAAACCGCCATGCGCCTCATCCTGGACCTGGCCCTGACGCATATCGCTGGACGCGGCCGCCAGACCCTCGTGGCCATTCTCGGCGTGGCGCTGGGTGTAGGCTTTTCCATCGCCATGGCGGCGCTGATGCAGGGCACGGAGAAGGATTTCATCGCGCAGCTCGTGGACACCATGCCCCATGTGCAGATCTCCGACGAGCGCCGCACGCCGCGCCGCCAGCCGGCGGAGGATCTGTTTCCGGCCGCCCAGTTCGAGGGTCTGAGGCCGAAGGAGGACCGGCGCGGCATCCTCAATCCCGCTGCTGCCTTTGCCTCTCTTCGCGCGTGGGTGCCGGGCCGGATGGCCCGGAGCCTGCGCACCCAGGGCGTGGTGCGTTATGCGGGGCGTGACGTGGGCGTTTCCATCATCGGCATCGAGCCGGAGATCGAGGCCTCTGTTTCCTCTGTCGCCGGCGATTTCGTTCAGGGAAGCTTCGACGCCTTGCAGGCCGGCGGCAACAACATCGTCGTCGGCGATGCCTTGGCCAAACGCCTCGGGGCGTCGATCGGCACGACGATCCAGCTCGTCTCGCCCGCAGGCCAGTCGCGAGGCTTCAAGATCGTCGGGCAGTTTCACACCGGCAGCAATGCGCGCGATGAAGGCGAGACCTATGTGCTCTTGAAGAATGCGCAGATCCTCTCCGAGCGGCCCAATGCCATCAACGACATCCGTCTGCGCCTCGACGATCCCGGAGCCGCGCCGCGTGTCGCCCGTCAGATCGAGGCGGAGCTCGGCTACAAGGCCGTGCCCTGGCAGGAGGCGAACGAGTCGCTCCTCGAAGCGCTCGTGGTGCGCAACGTGGTGATGTACACGGTCGTTGGCGCGATCCTCCTCGTTGCGGGCTTCGGCATCTACAACATCATCTCCACCATCACCCACGAGAAGGCGCGCGACATCGCGATCCTGAAGTCGCTCGGCTTCACGCAAGGCAACATGCGCCGCCTGTTCCTCATCGAAGGACTGGCGCTCGGTCTTGCGGGTTCCGTCGCAGGCTGGCTGATCGGTTTCGTGTTGTGCTTCGCGCTCTCGCAGGTGGAGTTCAGGATCTCGGGGGGAGCCGTCGGGCGCGAGATCACGCGCCTGCCGCTGTTCTGGTCGCCGTGGCACTATGCGATCGCCTCCGCCTTCGCGCTCGTGTCCTCGGGCGTGGCGGGCTATCTGCCTGCGCGCCAGGCAGCACGGCTCAACCCTGTCGACATCATCCGGGGCGCCACATGAGCGCATTGATCGAAGCCGGTCATCTCACCCGCATCCTGCCTGCCACCGTGCCGGTGACCCTGGTACGCGACGTATCGCTCGATGTGGACGAACGGGAATTCATCGCGATTACCGGGCCGTCGGGCTCCGGCAAGTCGTCGCTGCTTTATCTGCTGGGCCTCCTCGACCGTCCGACCAGCGGCACGTTGAGGATCCGGGGACGGGATACGTCGCAGCTCGGCGACGACGAACTCGCACGCCTGCGGCTCGAGAGCCTCGGCTTCGTGTTCCAGTTCCACTTCCTGCTGCCGGAATTTTCCGTGCTGAAGAACGTGGAGCTGCCGATGCGCAAGGCGGGACGCCTCTCCGCATCCGCCATGAGGGAGCGTGCGGCAGGCCTGCTGGAGGAGCTCGGCCTTGCAGGTCATCTCGACAAGCGGCCCGACCAGCTCTCGGGCGGCCAGCGTCAGCGCGTGGCGGTGGCGCGTGCGCTCGCCAACGATCCGCATGTGGTGCTCGCCGACGAGCCGACGGGAAGCCTCGACAGCAAGAGCTCCGAACAGGTCTTCACCATCCTGAGGGATCTCGTGCACAAGCGGGGAAAGACGGTGATCGCCGTGACCCACGACATGGAGATCGCGGCCCGCGCGGATCGGCGTATTCATCTCGTCGACGGCAAAGTGGTGAGCGACGAGTGCGCCGCTCCGGCGGTTCCGTAAGCCTCAAACGCGCACGAAGGTGAGATAGCTCGGCACCCGGCCTTCGCGGATGGCTTTCGCTTCGTAGCGCGTGCCGGGCCAACCCTCGTAGGGGCTGCGCCAATCGTCGGCGCGCGTTGCGGTCCAGCGGAAATGATCGGAGCGCAGCACCCGGGCGAGCACCCATCCGATATAATCGTCGATATCGCTGGCGAAGCGCAGTTGCGCGCCGGGTTTCATGACGCGGGCGAGCATGTTCAGCATCTCGTCGGAGACGAGGCGGCGCTTGCGCTGGCGGCGCTTCGGCCACGGGTCGGGATAGAGGATATAGACCCGATCGAAGGAGGCATCGGGCAGGGCCGGCAGGAGCTTCGTGACGTCGTCATCCCAGACTCGGATGTTGTCGAGCTTCTCGTGATCGATGGCAGCGAGCAGTTTCGCCATCCCGTTCACGAAGGGCTCGCAGCCGATGAAGTTGACGTCACGATGGGTTCGGGCCTGGTGGGCGAGATGCTCGCCGCCGCCGAAGCCGATCTCGAGCCAGGTTTCCCGGGCATTCGCGTTCGGAAACTGGCTGGAGGGGACGCTGCCCGGAACCACGCGGATCGCGGGCAGCAGGTTCTGGATCAGTTCGTCCTGGCTGGTGCGAAGCTTTTTTCCTTTCCGGCGCCCGAAGAAGGCGCCGGTCTGTTTGGAAGCTTCGCTCATGGGGAATTAAAACGCCGACTTGAGGGTGGCCGCGAGGTCGGTGCGTTCCCACGAGAAGCCGCCGTCCGCGTCCGGCTTGCGGCCGAAATGACCATAGGCCGAGGTGCGCGCATAGATCGGCTTGTTGAGGCCGAGATGGGTGCGGATGCCGCGCGGAGACAGGTCCATCACGTCCATGAGCACGGCTTCGAGCTTGTCCTCGCTCACCTTGCCGGTCTCGTGCAGGTCCACATAGATCGACAGGGGCTTCGCTACGCCGATGGCATAGGAGAGCTGCAGGGTGCAGCGGTCGGCAAGGCCCGCGGCGACCACGTTCTTGGCGAGGTAGCGGGCGGCGTAGGCAGCCGAGCGGTCCACCTTGGTGGGATCCTTGCCGGAGAAAGCGCCGCCGCCGTGCGGGGCCGCGCCGCCATAGGTGTCCACGATGATCTTGCGGCCGGTGAGGCCGCAATCGCCGTCGGGACCGCCGATGACGAACTTGCCGGTGGGGTTCACGTGCCAGACGGTATCGGCCGAGATCCAGCCCTCGGGCAGGGTCCGGCGGATGTGGGGCTCGACGATCGCGCGCACGTCGTCGGAGGAGAGGTTCTCGTCCAGATGCTGGGTGGAGAGGACGATCTGTGTAGCGGCTACGGGCTTGCCGTTCTCGTAGCGCACCGTGACCTGGCTCTTGGCGTCGGGGCCCAGCTTGGCGGCGTCGCCCTGCTTGGCCTTGCGGACGGCGGTCAGGTTCTCGAGGATCTTGTGGGCGTAGTAGATCGGCGCCGGCATCAGCTCGGGCGTCTCGTTGCAGGCATAGCCGAACATGATGCCCTGGTCGCCTGCGCCTTCGTCCTTGTTGCCGGAGGCGTCCACGCCCTGGGCGATGTGGGCGGACTGGGCGTGGAGGAACACGGAAACGTCCGCCTTTTCCCAGTGGAAGCCTTCCTGCTCGTAGCCAATGTCCTTGATGGCCTCGCGGGCGAGCTGGATCACCTTGTCCTTGGTGATGGAGTCGGGGCCGCGCACCTCACCGGCAATCACGACGCGGTTCGTCGTAGCCAGCGTCTCGCAGGCGACGCGCGCCTCCGGCTCGGCGGCGAGATAAGCATCGACCACGGCATCGGAAATCCGGTCGCAAACCTTGTCCGGATGGCCTTCGGACACCGACTCGCTGGTGAAGAGATAGCTTGACCGCCGCACGAGAGAATTCCTTTGAGGCAAACGCAAAATCTGGCCCGCAGGGGCGCGAGCCAACCTCCCTGCTCATGCCTCAGGTGGGAGGAAAGGTCAAGCGAACGCGTTCTTTATGACGAACGTTCCTGCTCGTCCTGGGCGGCGAGCGAAGCCACAAGCTGGACGATGCTCTTGCGGACCTTCGGGTTCTTGATCCCGGTGAAGGTGCGGATGAGCTGCAGCCCTTCCGGCGTCGACATGACATCGGCGATGTAGGGCGGGGTTTCCTCTTCGGCGAAGCCGGACTCGGCCTTGCCGCTCTTGATCCCATTGAAAAAGAAATGGATGTCCACGCCCAAGATCTTCGCGATGTCGACGAGGCGACCCACGCTGATCCGGTTCATCCCCTTTTCGTATTTCTGGACCTGCTGAAAGGTAAGGCCGAGCATCTCGCCGAGCTTTTCTTGGCTCATGCCAATCGAAACGCGGCGCATACGGACGCGCGTTCCGATTTCCTTATCGATTAAGCTGGTCGACTTCTTCATAGCCCCACGCTTTCTGGCTTAATACGACGCAACGTCATGACCCTTTTTCTCAAGGAGAAGAGGTTCTTTGTTTTCGACGTACGATCAAGGCCATTAAGCAGATCGTAAGCATGGCCGTCAAAGAAAAGCTTCTTGTTTTTGAAGAAAGAATTGCCGCGCCTGCAACCGGTAACTTACCGTCTATATTTCCCTCAACTCCTAGTGGAAGACTGTCCACAATTCGACCGTAAGAGTCGACAATCGCTGAGATTCCCGTGTTGGCCGCTCTGATCAGGGGCAGGCCTTCCTCTACGGAACGCAGACGGGCCTGAGCGAAGTGCTGATAGGGTCCGGGGGTCTGTCCGAACCAGCCGTCATTGGTGACATTGAGGATCAGGCTGGGCCGTGGGCCATCCGGCAGGATCTCGCCGGGAAAAATCGCCTCGTAGCAGATGGTGGCTGCCACCGCGGGCAAACCCGGGATGTGCAGGGGCCTGCGCTCCTCGGCGGGCTCGAAGCCGCCGGGAATATGCACGAACTGGCGCAGCCCGACCGCCCGGATGAGGGCGTCGAGAAACTTTGGGACATACTCGCCGAAGGGCACCAGATGCACCTTGTCGTAGGACCCGAGAATGGTGCCGCGGTCGTCGATGACCTGGACGGCGTTGTAGAACTTGCCGACCGCCTCGCCCGGCAGGGGCTCGTCCATGCGCGCCGCGCCCGTGATCAGCACGGATCCTGGCCCGAGAAGGCCGCCGATCTGCGCCAGCGAGGCCGGATCGCGATGAAGGAGGAACGGGAAGGCGGATTCCGGCCAGATGATATGGGTGGCATCGGCGGCCGTCCGGCCATCGCGGCCTGCCTGCGCGCTCAAGGCGAGATAGCGGCGCATGATAGCGTCGCGGTTGCGCGGGTTGAACTTGGCATCCTGGGGCAGGTTCGGCTGCATGATTCGCAGGCGCACGTTCTCGACCGTCGCGGAGGGTTCGGAAGGAACGCGCCAGAAGCCGAAGGCCGCCATTGCGGCAAGGACACCCGCCGCGACCCCCGGAAGGACCCATCGCTCTAGCCTTGTATGGCCGGTGGCGATCACGGCTGGCGCGGCGCTGATTGCAATGGCGAGAAAGCCCAGGCCATAGAGGCCGAGGAGTGAGGCGCTCTGCATCAGCCACAGGTTCTGGCCCAGGGCCAGCCCGAGATTATTCCAGGGAAAGCCCGTGAACAGATGGCCCCGCAGCCATTCGCTGACCGTGAGGCCGAGGGCCAAGGCGAAAACCCGTGAGGCGTCGGGCAGCC
This sequence comes from Microvirga sp., assembly GCA_035645515.1. Taxonomy (GTDB): domain Bacteria; phylum Pseudomonadota; class Alphaproteobacteria; order Rhizobiales; family Beijerinckiaceae; genus Microvirga. The sequence continues at coordinate 60,523 of DASQML010000064.1, read as the reverse complement.
AGAGCAGACGCGCGAGGGCGAAGCCGAAGGCGGTGAAGAACGCGAGGAGCGCGGGCAGTCCGAGCACCCCGAAGGGAAGGGCCCAGGCGAACTCCTCGGCCTCCACCAGAAAGGCGGCGCCGAGCCACCACAGCCCGGCGACGAAATAGCCAAAACCCCAGAACCAGCCGACGACCGCCGCTGCTTTCACGGGAGCCCAGCGGGAGGGACCCGCCTTGCCCGTGCCATCGAGGAGCCAGACGCAAGGGGTGAGTGCCACCGCCAACGCCGGCAGAAAGCCGAAAGGCGGCATGGCGAGCGCACCCAGGGAGCCCGCCACGAAGCTCAAGATCCACCGGCGCCACCCCCGGGCGAGGATGGCGCGGCCCACCAGCGAGATCATTCCGCCGCAGCGCTTTCAGGGCGCGGGGCAGACGTTTCCACCTCGACCTCGGTGGAGGGGGCATGCTGGAAGATCCGCAGGCGCTTCACGCGGCGCGGATCGGCGTCCAGCACCTCGAATTCGAGGCCCTTCGGGCCTTCGATCACCTCGCTGCGCGAAGGCACTCGCCCGGCGAGCGTCACGATGAAGCCGCCGATGGTGTCGATGTCCTCGGCGCCTTCCTCATCGGAGAGATCGACGCCGAGCGTCTCGGTCACCTCGTCGAGGCTCGCACGGGCATCGGCGATGTAGGTGCCGTCAGCGGCCTTCGTGATCGTGACCTCCTCGTCCTCGTCGTGCTCGTCCTCGATGTCGCCCACCACCATCTCCACGAGATCCTCGATGGAGACGAGGCCGTCCGTGCCGCCATATTCGTCGATCACGAGGGCCATGTGGGTGCGGGTCGCCTGCATGCGCACCAGGAGGTCGATGGCGGGCATGGAGCGCGGGACGAAGAGCACCGGGCGCAGGATGTTGGCGGAGGCCAGCGTCATGGACAGGTCGATCTGGCCGAGGCTGGGCGGCGGGGTATCGTCGCTCGATCCGCCCTCCGAGGCGCCGCTGTCGGCGCGCATGGCGATGAAATCGAGAAAGTCGCGGATGTGAACCATCCCCTTCGGGTCGTCGAGGGTCTCGCCGTAGACCGGCAGGCGGGAATGGCCCGCCGTACGGAAGAGGTTCAGAAGCTCGCCGAGATTCGTATCGGCCGCCACAGCCACGATGTCGGCGCGGGGCACCATCACGTCCTCCACCCGGATCCGGTGGAAGGAGAGCACGTTCTTGAGCATCGCCCTTTCCTGGGGCGAGAAGTCCGTGTCCTCGACGGATTCCTCGAGGGCGTCCTCGAGATCGTGACGGATGGAATCGCGGGGCTTCAGCCCCAAGCGAATGAGAACCCGGTCATACCAATGGTCGCGTGAATCGTCGTGTTCAGCGAGGGTTCGGGCAGGTCGGTCGCTACGACTTCGATCTTCGTTCATGTCTTTTGAATATCAGTGCAAACGTTTTGCGTTCACGCTGCCATATCGCGATAGGGATCGGCGATGCCAAGGGTAGCCAGCGCCTTCACCTCGAGAGCTTCCATGATCTCCGCCTCGGCCTCGGTTTCATGGTCGTAGCCGAGCAGATGCAGAACGCCATGGACGATCAAATGGGCGAAATGATGCGCAAGTTCCTTGGATTCATCCTCAGATTCGCGCACCAGCGTCCCGTAAGCTAGAGCAATATCGCCCAAATAGCGAGGCCCCGTGGCGCCCGGCTGCTCGGGGGACGGGAAGGACAGCACATTGGTGGGCTTGTCCTTGTTCCGCCAGGTGCGGTTCAGCTCCCGGATCTGGGCATCGTCGGTGAGCATCACGCTCGCCTCGAATGTTCCGTCAGCCTCATAGGTGACGGCCAGGGCCGCATCGGCTGCCTTCTGTGCGAGGGCCGCTACGTCGGGAATCGTCTCCCACTCGCCCTCCTCGATCATGATGTCGAGCTCGATCACGGTCTTGCATTCCGTTCGCGGTAGGAAGGTTCCTGCGGCGGGTTGTTGCGGAAGTCGGTGTCGTAGGCCGCCACGATGCGGCGCACGAGATCGTGGCGCACCACGTCCGCCTCCTTGAAGGTGACGCGGGAGATGCCCTCGACTCCCTGCAGGATCCGCACGGCCTCGACGAGCCCCGATTTCTGGCCCGGCGGCAGGTCGATCTGGGTCGGATCGCCGGTAATGATCATCCGCGAGCCTTCGCCGAGGCGGGTCAGGAACATCTTCATCTGCATGGTGGTCGTGTTCTGCGCCTCGTCCAGCAGCACCAGGGCGTTGGTAAGCGTGCGCCCGCGCATGAAGGCCAGCGGCGCGATCTCGATCATGCCGGTCTGCAGGCCGCGATCCACGTGGCGCGCCTCCATGAAGTCGTAGAGCGCGTCGTAAATGGGGCGAAGATAAGGATCGACCTTTTCGCGCATGTCGCCGGGCAGGAAGCCCAGGCGCTCGCCCGCCTCCACGGCGGGACGCGAGATGATGAGCCGGTCCACTTGTCCCGCCTCCAGGAGCGAAACGGCATAGCCCACGGCGAGCCAGGTCTTGCCCGTGCCGGCAGGGCCTTCGGCGAAGACGAGTTCATTCTGCTTGAGCGCCTTGATATAGGCGTTCTGGGCCACGTTGCGGGCACGGACCGGCCCGCGCTTGCGCGTGGCGATGTGATCGAAGGCGGAGAGACCGGGAGCGGGAGCTTCCTCCGGAGAGAACAGCGAGCCTTGCAAAGTGGCTTCCTCGATGGCGCCGTCCACGTCTCCCGGCCCCAGGGCCGCTCCCTGTCTGGCACGGTCGTAAAGGCCCTCCAGAACACGCCGGGCCATCTCCGAGGATTCGGGCGTGCCTTTCACGGTCACCCGGTTGCCGTTGGCGACGGCGGCCACGTTCAGGCGCCGCTCCAGATGAGCGAGGTTCTGGTCGTATTGCCCGAAAACAAGGCTGGCGAGGCGGTTGTCGTCGAAGGTGAGGATGATCTCGGCCTCTTCCTCGACGCCAGGATGGGATGTGCTGGGGGATCTGCCCTTTTGCGCTCGTGCGGTCGCGTTGTCCGCTGGCCTCAAATGCCTCTCCTTAGGTGTTCGCGGCGGATTTGCCGCGAAGGAAACTCTCAGACCCGGAGAAGGTGTCAGGCCGCGGCCTGATTGCCGGGCTTTGCCACTTCCCCGAACAGGCTGTTCGAGCCTGCCTGCGTGATCCGCACCGTCACGATGTCGCCGATCTGATGGCTGTCCGTCTCGATCTGCACAGCCTGCAGATACGGCGATTTGCCGGCCATCTGGCCTGGGTGACGACCCGGCTTCTCCAAGAGAACGTCCAGAGTCTGACCAACGGTTCCCCGATTGAAAGCCTGTCTTTGCGTTTCCAACAGGTTTTGGAGCCGGCTCAAGCGCTCGGCCTTCACGGCCTCGGGCACCTGGCGTTCCATCTCCGCCGCCGGGGTGCCGGGGCGGGGGCTGTACTTGAAGGAGAAGGAACTCGCAAAGCCCACATCGGCGATCAGCCGCATGGTGTCCTCGAACTCCGCATCCGTCTCGCCGGGGAAGCCCACGATGAAGTCGGAGGAGAGGGCGAGATTCGGCTGGGCCTTGCGGATCCGCTCGATCAGGCGGCGGTATTCGTCGCCGGTATGCTTGCGGTTCATCTCATCGAGAATGCGGTCCGAGCCCGATTGCACGGGCAGATGGAGATAGGGCATCACGGCGGGCAGGTCGCGATGGGCGGCGATCAGCTCGTCGTCCATGTCGCGCGGGTGGCTCGTGGTGTAGCGAAGCCGCGCGATGCCGGGGATCTCCGCAAGGCGGTGGAGCAGGCGGCCCAGGGACCAGATCGAGCCATCGGGACCCTCCCCGTGGAAGGCGTTCACGTTCTGGCCGATCAGGGTCAGCTCGCGCACGCCCGCATCCGCAAGGCGAAGGGCCTCGTCGAGGATCTTGGACACCGGGCGGGAGACTTCCGCGCCGCGGGTATAGGGCACCACGCAGAACGTGCAGAACTTGTCGCAGCCTTCCTGGATCGTCAGGAACGAGGACACGCCCCGGTTCTGGATCATCGCCTTCGAGGGCTTGGGCAGGTGGTCGAACTTGTCCTCGATGGGGAACTCGGTGTCGACCACGCGCTCCGAGCGCGCCTTTTTGAGCAGCTCCGGCAGGTTGTGGTAGTTCTGCGGGCCCACCACCACGTCGACGGCAGGCGCTCGGCGCAGGATCTCCTTGCCCTCGGCCTGGGCGACGCAGCCGGCGACCACGATCTTCGTCTCCTGCCCCTGCGTGGCGCGCTCCTTCTTGAGTTCGCGTACGCGGCCGAGTTCCGAATAGACCTTCTCGGCGGCCTTCTCGCGGATATGGCAGGTATTGAGGATGACGAGATCCGCCTCCTCCATGGCCTTGGTCTCGGCATAGCCTTCCGTCGTCAGCATGTCCGCCATCCGCTCGGCGTCATAGACGTTCATCTGGCAGCCATAGGATTTGACGAAAACTTTTTTCACGAGATCGGCCCGTTGTGAAAGAGGGAAGTCCTGTCTTTAAGCGCTTTGGGCTTCCAAGAGAAGAGAGGCACCCCTGTGACGGAGTGAGCCTCGGCCTCGCGTCGGTCAGAGCTGGTCCTGTTGCGGGTCCTGCCGGGGAGCCTGGCACGCGATGATGGAATCGAGAAAGCCCGGAAAGCGCTGGTCGAGGTCGGCCCGGCGCAGGCTGATCAGGCGTTTGGTGCCTTCAGGCCGGACATTGACCAGTCCGGCCTCGCGAAGCTTGGCCAGATGATAGCTGAGCCCGGTCTTGGAGCCGAGATGCAGAAACCGGCTGCAGGTCATCTCGTCCTGCTCTCCGCTTGCCAGAAGACCGATGATCGCCAGGCGCGTCTCGTCCCCGAGCGCTGCCAGCACATGGGCAAGCTCGATCTGATCGATTGCGGGATGGGGCAGATTGGTCATGACTCTTAGATACAGGGCTCCCGGCAGTAGTTCAACATGCGTTGAACTAGCTCTTGACAGCGCAGCGGCTGAAGTTCAATTGTTCAATAAATATTGAACAAGGATCGCCGACCATGAACAAGCGTCTCCTCTGGCTCGCCCTTGGGACCTTCGCGATCGGGGCCGAAGGCTTCGTCATCTCGTCGCTTCTCCCGCAGATCTCCGAGGATACCGGCGTAAGCCTCGTCGAAGCCGGATATCTCGTCGTCGCCTTCGCCCTCGTCTATGCAGCAGGCGCCCCCGTCCTGACCGCGATCACAGGGGATCGGGACCGCCGCACGGTCCTGACGCTGAGCGCCCTTGTGTTTGCGGCGGGTGCCGTGATGGCGGCTCTGGCCCAAAGCTATGGAATTCTCCTGGTCGCCCGGATGATCATCGCCTGTGCGGCGGGCCTCTATGCGGCTACCGCTCAGGCGACGGCGGTTGCAATCTCCCATGTCGACCACCGGGCGCGGGCCATTTCCATCGTTGTCGGCGGAACGTCCCTCGCCGTGGCCCTCGGCGCTCCCTTGGGAGCCTTCCTGGCGGCCTTCGCGGGATGGAGGGGTACTTATGTCAGCATTGCCGCCGCCGGCGTGATCGCCGCCCTGGCAATCCATCTGATGCTGCCCGGCGGCCTGCGCGGGACGAAGGTGCCGCTCAAGGAGCGCTTCAGGGTTCTGTCCCAGCCCGGCATCCTGCCGATGCTCGCGACGACGCTGCTCTACATGACCGCGGGCTTCATGGTTTTCACTTACATTGCTCCCATGACCATCCAGGCGGCTGGGCTCGACCGCTCCCTGCTGCCGACCGTGCTGCTCATGTTCGGCACCGGCGCAGCCTTCGGGAACTACCTGGGCGGACAGCTTGCGGATCGCTGGGGGGCCCGGCGCACGGTGGCGACCGCAATCGTTCTCAATGCGCTCATGATGCTGTTCTTCGCGCTCGTCGGGCATCTTCCCGCCGCATGGGCCGGGCCGGCCTTCCTCGGCGCCCTCTTTCCCTGGGGCGTGATGGCGTGGTCGTTCCCGCCGGCTCAGGCGAGCCGGATTCTCGCCGCAGCGCCGCGCAGCGCCCCGCTGGTGCTCTCGCTCAACGCGTCCGCGCTCTATTTCGGCGTCGCCCTCGGCTCCTTCGTCGGAGGCCTGGTGCTGCGCCATGCAAGCGTCACGGATCTCGGCTGGGTCGCGGCCCTGTTCATGCTTTCCGCTCTCGCTCTGCTCGGATCGGGGAGAGCCCGTGGCAGCGACCTCCGGGCGGCCGGGTCCCCTCTGTGCGACCGAAAGCAGCCGGTCGGATCGTGAGACGGGAGAGACCGAACTCAGTCCTGGTAAGCGCCCGCGACGGGAGCCGACAATTCCAGGTCCGCGGCGCGGATTTGCGCCACGACCGTTGCAAAAGCCGGCCGGCCGCTCAGCCTTTCAAACCAGGACGCCAGTGCCGCATGCCCTTTCAGGGACGCTCCGGCCAGGCGGCGGGTCCAGAACACGGGCATGAACACCGCGATGTCCGCCGCGGAGAAGGATCCGCAGAGATAGTCCTTGCCCTGAAGCTCCCGGTCGAGATCGGCGAAGTGCCGGGCGAGGGCGGCCTCGGCCTCCCTGGCCTTCGCTTCCTTCGCGTTCCAGATCTTCGGATCGTCGGGTCTCGGCTCCGTGCGGTGCATCAGGGGGCGCAGGGACGCCAGCATGATCTCGTCTGCAAAGACATCGAAGAGGCGGCAGCGGGCCCGCTCGGCGGGTGTTTGCGGAAAGAGCGGGGGCGTCGGATAGGCATCCTCCAGATATTCCAGGATCACGCTGGAATCGTAGATCGCCAGCTCCCCGTCCACCAGGACCGGCACCTGGCCCTTGGGGTTGCCTTTCAGCACCTCCGGATGCTTCGGGCTATAGCCCCTGGTTTGCGTGAACGGCACCAGGATCTGCTCGAAGGGAAGCCCCTTCTCGTGAAGGGCGATCTCGACCTTGCGGGAGAACAGGCTCAGAGGGCCGGAATAGAGCTTCATCGTCGATCCTTCAGGACGTTTCCAGAGGGGCAGGAGAGCAGAAAACACCTGCGAAGTCAGCAGCCGGGCCGCAGGGGACAGGAGACCGGGAAACCGTCACGCAGCCTTCATCAGCGCCCTGCGCACGGCGCTTTGCGCTGCAAGGGTTGCCGCCTTGCGGTTGCCGTTGAACGGGATCGGCTCGCCCCAGGTCACCACTACGTCGATAGGATGGCCCTGCAGGAAGAGCTTGAGATGGGGCGCGAGATCCATGTCGCCGTACCAGGCAATGGCCGGCCTGTCGCGGCGCGTGAGGGGAAGGCCATTGCGCCGGATGTAAGAAATCGCGAGCGGCTGCAGGAGGACCTGCTCGACGCTGTCGTGCATGAGTGCGGCCTGTGCGCCGCCGACGAGGGAGGAGCGGAACGGCAGGAGCCGGTTGCCATCGCTCGTGGTGCCTTCCGCAAACAGCACGATCACCTCGCCCTTCACGAGGCGATGGGCGAGCGCGTCGTTCACCTCGGCGGTAGCCTTCCGGCGCTGCCGGTCGATGAAGACGGAGCGCTGGAGCTTCGCGAAAAGGCCCACCACCGGCCAGTTCTCGATCTCGGATTTCGCGATGAAGGAGAGCGGGTGCGTGGAGCCGATGACGGGGATGTCGAGCCAGGAGACGTGATTGGCGACGACGAGCGTCGGTGCATCGCCGGGCGGAGAGCCTTTCTCGATCACACGCACGTGGAAGAGCCTCAGGAGGATGCGGTGAAACAGAACCGGCAGATGGTGAACGAGCGGCCAGCTAAAGCGCAGGCCGAGCATCTGCAGCGGGACGAGCACGAGGCTCACCAGCGCCAGCACGAGGAGCTTGAAGACGACGACTGGTTTCGTCACGCCTCGTCCTTGTCGAGCGGCACTGCATAGAGTTCGAGACGGTGATAGACCACCTTGTAGCCGAGGCGCTTGGCGATCTCGGTCTGGAGAGCCTCGATCTCGTCCGAGTGGAATTCGATCACGTCGCCGGTCTCGAGATTGATGAGATGGTCGTGATGCTCGCGAGCCGCCTGCTCGTAGCGGGAGCGCCCGTCGCGGAAATCGAGCCGCTCCAGAATCCCTTCCGTCTCGAACAGCTTCACGGTGCGATAGACCGTGGAGAGGGAGATCCGGTCGTCCACGTCCGCCGCGCGTCGGTGCAATTCCACCACGTCGGGATGGTCGGCGGCATCGTCGAGGATCTGCGCGATAATCTTCCGCTGGCCCGTCATGCGCAGGCCCTTGTCGCGGCAGGCGCGCTCGATGGCTCCTGGGCGGCGGGATTTCGCGGTGCTGGTGGTCCGTACTGCCAAGGCTGAAACTCGTTTCCCGCTGATGCTTATACGAGAGTTGGCCAGGACGGGCTATAGGCCAAGCGCCATGGTGAGCGCCGCCACCCGGGTGCCGTCCGCCTTCTGATAATAGCCCTCACGACGCCCGCTGTTTTGGAAGCCGAAGCGGCGATAGAGGGCGATGGCAGGCTGGTTGCCCTCCTCGACCTCCAGATGAACATGGCGCACGCCCCGGCGGGAGAGCTCGTCCAGATGCCGCTCAAGCAGGGGGATGGACAGGCCCCTTCCGCGCGCTTCCGGAGCGAGGGCGACGGTCAGGATCTCCGCCTCGTCGAGAACGATCCGCGAGAGTACGAAGCCCGAAGGCTTGGCCGCGCTTCCGAGGAAAAGCCCATCCCCCACGATTCCGCGTTCCCCGAGCAGGCGCTCGAAATCGAGCGTGCTCCAGGCGCGGGCGAAGGAGGCCGCATGGATCGCGGCGAGACGCGAGGCCGTTTCGCTGCCTAAGGGGTCGATGCGGGGACCGCCCGGTTTCTTGAACAGATCGAAGAAGCTCATTGGCGGGGGATGCGCGCTCCGTCCTGCGGCTTGGCGTCGGGATCGCGCAGGTAGAGGGGCTTGGGCAGCGCCTGATTCGGATCGGCCAGAGCGCCGAGCCGCGCCACCCAGAGGATCTCGGGAGCGCCCGCGATATCCGCCACATGGGCTTCGACGCCCTGCGCGCGCGCCTCCGCCGCCAGCATCCCGGCCGCCGACCCGCTGATGAGCAGGGGGCCGGAGCCGAGGACGCGGATCGCATCGCGGTAGCTCATGAGGCTCGGCTGGATGATGGTGCGCCCGCCGGGCGCGATGGCCTGGACGTAGATATGCCCGTGCTTGGCATCGACGGCGGCGGTGAACAGGCCGCGCCGCTCCCTCACCATGAGCGGCGCCAGAAAGGCGGAGAGGGTGGCGACGCCCACCACCGGGATTCCCGCGGCAAGGCCGATGCCGCGGGCGGCGGAAATGCCGACGCGCAGGCCCGTATAGCTGCCCGGTCCCACCGTGACGGCCACCCGGTCCAGGCTCTCGAAGCCCCCCTGCACCTTGGAGGACACGCGGTCGATGAGCGGCAGCAGGGCCTCTGCGTGCCCGCGCTCCATGAAAAGGGTCTCGGCCGCCAGCGGCTCCGCATCGCCCTCCTGCCAGATGCAGGCCGAGCAGGCGCCGAGCGCCGTATCGATGGCAAGGACGCGCACATTCGTCTCCGTCGGATCGTCGGCCTTCTTTAACGCATCGTGCGGACCCTAAGAAGGGCTGCGTCAGCGAAATATGGACCTGGTTCTCCGCAATGTCCGCTCTCAAGGCGAGTTTGGTCTTGAGCCTGGGAAAGGGCCGGTGCGAAGATCGGCTCATGACAACTCCCCCCGACTCGCCTTCCGCCGAGCTCAAGCCCTGGACCGTGACAGCCTCCCGGACCGTGATTCGCGACCGTTGGATCGGCCTGCGCGCCGATGATTGCGTGACGGCCGACGGCACGATGATCGCGCCGTATTACGTGCTCGATTATCCCGATTGGGTGCAGGTGGTGGCCCTCGACGAGGAGGATCACGTCATCCTGGTCGAGCAGTACCGGCATGCTTTCGGCGGCATCACCCTCGAGCTGCCGGCAGGGGCCATCGATCGGGAGGATCCGTCTCCGCTTGCGGCAGGAGCCCGCGAACTCGAAGAGGAGACGGGCTATGTGGGGCAGCAATGGCTCTCCTTCGGCGGGCTCTCGCCCAATCCCGCCACCCACACGAACGTCTGTCATACGGTGCTGGCGCAGGGCGTGCGCCCCGGCGGCAGGCGCCTCGGCGATCCGACAGAGCAGATCAGGGTCGTGCGGATGCCTGTTCCGGACGCGATTCGCCTCGCCACCGAAGGAGGCCTCGTCAGCGCCATGCAGGTGGCCTCCCTCGCCCTGGTGCTGAGCGCCATCGGCCAATGGAAGCCGTGAAGCGCCCTACAGGATCCGGCAGAACTCCTCGAAGGCGAAACGCGGCTGGCGCGGGTGCAGCTTGTCCGGCAGGCCGTAGCCCAGGTTGATCAGGAAGTTGGATTTGGTTTTCCCGTCCGGGAAGAAGGCGCGATCGACGCCTTCGCGGTCGAAGCCGCCCATGGGGCCGCAATCGAGGCCGAGGGAGCGCGCCGCCATGATGAGGTAGGCGCCCTGAAGGCTCGAGCCCTGGAAGGCGGTGCGTGCGATCGCCTCGGGCTTGCCCGCGAACCAGCTCCTCGCATCCTTGGAATGGGGTGCGAGGAAGCCGAGCTTCTCGTAGAACTCCATGTCATGGGCCACGATCACGGTGGCCGGCGCGCTCATGGTCTGGCGCACATTGCCTTCGTCGAGATGAGGCTTGAGCTTCTCCTTCGCCTCCTGGGACACCACGAAGACGAAACGGGCCGGGGTCGTGTTGGCGCTGGTCGGGCCGAGCTTGGCGAGATCGGCAACGGCGCGAAGGGTTTCCTCCGGGATTTTCCGGTCCTCCCACCAGCGATGGGTGCGGGCGTTGCGGAAGAGCTGGTCGATGGCGGCGTCGGACAGGGACGGCAAGGCAAGACTCCAAACAAAAAGCGCGGCATGGAAGCCGCGCTGGTAATACTAGGGTCCTTGAGGTCGGATCAAACCGCCTGCACTTCTCGCACGTCCGGCAGGAAGTGGCGCAGCAGGTTCTGGATGCCGTGGCGGAGCGTCGCCGTCGAGGAGGGGCAGCCGGAGCAGGCGCCCTTCATGACGAGATAGACCACGCCGTCCTTGAAGCCGCGGAAGGTGATGTCGCCGCCGTCGCCCGCCACCGCCGGACGGATCCGGGTCTCGAGCAGCTCCTTGATAGTCTCGACGGTAGACGCATCCTGTGGATCGAAGAACTCCTCGCCGTCTTCCTCCGAAGCGCCGTAGCCGTTCGAGAAGAGCGGCGCGCCGGTCATGAAATGCTCCATGATCGCGCCGAGGATCGCCGGTTTGAGGTGCTGCCACTCGCCGTCGGCCTTGGTGACGGTGATGAAGTCGTAGCCGAAGAAGACGCCGGTCACGCCCGGAACGGCGAAGAGGCGCTGGGCAAGGGGCGAGAATTCGCCCTGCTCGGGCGTCTTTGCCTCGAAGGTGCCTTCCGGCATCACGACGCGGCCAGGCAGGAACTTCAGGGTGGCGGGATTCGGGGTGGCTTCGGTCTGGATGAACATCGCTTTTGAGTCCTCTGACGCCGGTTCAAGGCCGGCCGAGTGGTGGGCTTAGAATCGTTCTAACAGGTTTCAGGCAAGATGTGGAATGGGAAGACGAGGATTCCAAGAGGAGAATCCTTTAACCGTCATCCCGGGGCTGCGCAGCAGAACCCGGGATCTCATGACGAGAATGGCGTCTGATCCCGGGAACGATCCCGGATCGGCTTTCGCCGTCCGGGATGACGCCTGATTATCCCGCCAGTGCGTCGATCTCCTCGTCCGTCAGGCTGCCCGGCACGATGACGATGGGGACCGGGAACGAGGCGGCGGAACGGCCGGCGAGGTTGGTGACGAGCGGACCCGGCCCCTCCTTGCCGCTGCCGGCGGCGAGCACGAGGAAGGACACGTCTTCGTCCTCGTTGATGAGCTTGATGATCTCGTCGGCCCGCACGCCCACGCGGACCACCTGCTCCGGCTCCACGCCGGCGGCGCTCCGGGCCTTGCGGGCCGCCGCTTCGAGGAGCTTGGCCGCCTCTTCGCTGGCTTCCTCGATCATGGCTTCGCCGACCCCGATCCATTCGAAATTGTCCGGCGGATCCACGACGGCGAGCATGAGCATGCTCGCCCCGGTGCGGGCGCATCGGCGCGAGGCGAAATGGATCGCTCTCGCGCATTCCGGGGTTTTATCGACCACCACCATGAATTTGGGCCGGTGGCCTGTCTCGTAGGATCGGCGCTGGCCGCTCACTGCATGCTCTCCTGCATCGGATTGATGCTGCCTTGCCCCATGAACTAGGGCAAGGCCAGCCGAGGTCAGGTTAGCGCGAGCGCACGAAGCCGACGATGTCTTTCACCGCATCCATGGTCTGCGCGGCCAGCACGCGGGCGCGGGCGGATCCGTCGGCGAGCACCGCATCGATATGGGCAGGGTCCGCCATGAGGCGGCGCATCTCGCCGGCAATCGGGGCGAGTTTGGTCACCGCCACGTCCACCAGCGCGGCCTTGAAGCCCGAGAACTGCGAGCCGCCGTGCTGGCGCAGCACGTCTTCCGCCGTGGAATCGGTGAGTGCGGCATAGATCGAGACCAGGTTCTCCGCTTCGGGACGGGTCTTGAGACCCTCGACCTCGGAAGGAAGGGGTTCGGGATCCGTCTTCGCCTTGCGGATCTTCTGGGCAATGGTGTCGGCATCGTCGGTCAGGTTGATGCGCGAGTAATCGGACGGGTCCGATTTCGACATCTTCTTCGAGCCGTCGCGCAGGGACATGATGCGTGTCGCCGGACCCTGGATCATGGGCTCGGTGAGCGGGAAGAAGGCATCGCCGTACCCGTTCGCCGCAATGGACTCGGCCCAGTCGTTGTTGAATTTCTGGGCGATGTCGCGAGTCAGCTCCAGATGCTGCTTCTGGTCCTCGCCCACCGGCACATGGGTGGCGCGATAGAGCAGGATGTCCGCGGCCATCAGGTTCGGATAGGCGTAGAGGCCCACCGACGCGTTCTCGCGGTCCTTGCCGGCCTTGTCCTTGAACTGGGTCATGCGGTTCAGCCAGCCGAGGCGGGCGACGCAGTTGAACACCCAGGCGAGCTCCGTGTGCTGGGGAACCTGGGACTGGTTGAAGACGATGTGGCGCTTCGGGTCGATGCCGGCGGCGAGGAAGGCGGCCGTCACCTCGCGGATCTGGCGCACGAGACCCTTCGGGTCCTGCGGCACGGTGATCGCGTGCATGTCCACGACGCAATAGATGCAGTCGTAAGCATCCTGCATGGTCACGAAGCGCTTGATGGCGCCGAGGTAATTTCCGAGATGGAGGTTGCCGGTGGGTTGGACGCCCGAGAAAACCAGCTCCTTGAACTGCGCCATCGTCATACTCCTTCGCGGAGCGGGTTGGACGCCGCTTCGCGTCTTGGCTGAAAGGATATCGAGGCGGCGGTTATGACAGGGCCGCGCCACGATGCAAGCGTTTAGCGGAGCGTGGCCATGTCGTCACGGGTCACGGCGCCCGTCAGCCATGCCGCGGCGGCATAAAGGGCAAGGCCCCCGCAGCAGAAGATCCCGAGCGAAAGGCTGCCCGTCGGCGCAAGAAGGCTCTGCATCATCCAGAGGCCCAGGCTCATCACGGCGGTCGAGAGGGCAATCCGCCCGATCCGCGTGAGGAAGGAGCGGCTTGGATGCCAGAACCCGATCCGCCGCAGCAGCCAGACCAGGGCTCCCGCGTGCGAAGCGCAGCCCAGGCTGATGCCGAGCGCGATTCCGGCAGGTCCCCAGCGCAGCGCCAGGAGCACGGAGCTGACGAGCGTAACGAGGCTGCCGAGCAGAGCGGCGGCGAGGGTCTGACGCAGGGCACCGCGTATGAACAGCGTCTGGCTCAGCACTTTGCCGGCGGTGGCGAAGGGAAGGCCGAGGCTTAAAGCAGCGAGCATCAGCGCCGTTCCTTGCGCATCGGAGGATTGGAATGCCCCGCGCTCGAAGAGAACGGACGTGATCGGAAAGGCCAGGATCGTCAGGGCAGCAGTGGCGGGAAGCGCCAGCAGCAGTGCCACCTCCAGCGCGCGATGCTGAGCGCCGACGATGGCCTTCGTCTCTCCCGCATGATGATGACGTGCGAGTTCCGGCAGCAGCACGCTGGAACCCAAAGCGGCCATGAGGCCGAGCGGCAGCTGCATCACGCGCTCGGCATAGTAGAGCCATGAGATGCCGGAGGGCCAGAAGGAGGCGGTGACCGTTCCTGCCAGCACGAAGAGCTGCACCGCGCCGCTCGCGACGAGCGCGGGAAATCCTGCGAGCAGAAGGCTCTTCAAGGCAGGAGACCAATGCGGGCGGCGAAAGCGCACGAGATTTTCGCCGCCGCGCCGAAGCGCCAGCAGCACGACGAGCAGTTGGATGAAACCTGCCATGCTCGATGCACCGGCCAGCCAGGCGGCCTTTGTCTCGACGGGCAGCGTGAAACCGCCTTCCAGCACCACGAGCGTTGCGATCAGGGCGACATTCACGACAAGCGGCGCGAATGCGGTCGCTCCAAAGCGGCCGCGCATGTTGAGGATCGCGGCGGCAATGGAGGAGAGCGTGACGCTCACCACGATGGGAAAGGACAGGCGCGTGTAGAGGGCAACGAGCGCTCCTATTGCCTCATCGTCGCGAAGACCCGGCGCGAGAGCGAGAGCGACGAGGCCTGCGCCTGCTTCGACGGCAGCAGTGAGCGCGAGGAGCGCCAGCGCGAAGAGGGCGATCACATCGCCCGCCATCGCGGCGGAATCCTCCGGCTTCGAGCGGCTCAGATGCGGCACGAGGGCCGGATTGAGTCCGCCCTCGCCCATGATGCGGCGCACGAGGTTCGGCAGGCGGAAGGCCGTGAGGAACGCATCCGCCACCGGACCCGCGCCCAAGGCCTGCGCGAACAGCACGTCGCGCGCAAAGCCTAAGATGCGCGAGGCGATGGAGCTGAGGCCGACCAGAAGGGAGGAGCGGATGAGCGACATGGGTCCTGCCGCGATAAACCCTTCCGGTGGGAATGTCTAAGGGATCGCGCTTTTAGCCCCTCGCGCGGGCGATCGCCTCGCGCTTCTGGGCCAGCGTCATGCCGCCGACATAGGATTCGGTGGCCACGAGAAAGGAAGGGGTCGCGGTAAACCCCAGCGAGTCGCCGAGCTTGAAGGCATCCTTCATCCACTGAGTGATGCGCTCGGAATTTGCCGCTTCCTCGAGGCGGGCGGCATCGCCGCCGAGGCGCTCGATTTCCTTCAGGGCCCGCTCCCCGTCGACGGCACCTTTCAGCTTGGACAGCGCGAGATGCAGCGGAAGGTAGGCGTCCGGTCCGTAGAGCTGGAGATAGGCGAGCGCCGCCTTCGTCGCGGTGACGGAGGGAACGCCGAGTACGGCGAAATTCACGAGCACGTAGGTCAGGTCCGGTTCCGCCTTCAGGAGCGCCGGCAGGTCCGCCGCCGATTTCCGGCACCAGGGGCAGTTGTAGTCGAAATACTCGATCATGATCACATCGCCGTGCTTGTGCCCGAGCTTTACGGCGGAGCTCAGCGCCATCGTGTCCTCGACAAGTTCGATGGGAACCATCTGCGGCTCGGGTGCGGATTGGGCGAAGGCGGGAATGCTGACGCCGGACAGGGCCAAGCCGGCAAGAAGGGAACGGCGGGACAGGATCATGATCGAAGAGGCTCTCAGAAGTGCGGGCCTCTGGTGCCGCTGGATCGTGTCGAGAGCAAGGCCAAGCTCCGGTTCCCGATACCCATGTGCAATCAGAGTTTCCCGAGTCTTAAACCGCAGGCCCAAAGCGCATCGGTTGCAGCTTTGCCCTCGGCAGGCGAAGATGACCCGGCTTCAGGAAACAAGCGATGATGGACTCGGGCTTCACCCAGGCCGAGATGGCCGTGATCCGGCGGGCCTATGCCAAGCAGATGCTGACCTTGGCGGGCATAGCGGCGGATTCCAGGTTGGAGACGGCCTTTGCCGCCATTCCGCGCGAGCGGTTTGTCGGGGAGCCGCCCTGGACCGTCTCCAAGGGTGCGGGCGGCTACGAACCCTTCGCCTCCCACGATCCTGCGGTACTCTATCAGGATGTGCTCCTTGCACTCGCCTCCCAGCGAGGCGTGAACAATGGCTCCCCCTCCCTGCACGCGGGATGGCTGCATGCCCTGTCGCTTCGCGAAGGCGAGCACGTGGCGCATATCGGGGCAGGCACCGGCTACTATACCGCGATCATCGCAGAACTCGTCGGCGAGACGGGCCATGTGCTGGCGGTCGAGTTCGATCCTGTCCTGGCCGAAGCGGCACGCGCAAATCTTGCCGACCGGTCCAATGTCACCGTGGTCGAGGGCGATGGAGCCCGGTGGCCCCGCGAGGATGTGGATGCGGTTTACGTGAACTTTTCCGTCGAGCGGCCGGCGGAGTCCTGGATCGACCACCTGAAGCACGAGGGACGCATCATCTTTCCGCTCGGCCTGCCCCGGCCGAAGCCGAGCCCTTGGGGTGGCACCCATGCCATCCATGGGGCAGGCCTTCGTATCACCCGCCGTGAACAGGGGTTGGCGGTGCAGTGGCTCAACCGCGCCTTTTTCGTCTGCGCGGAGGGCGAATTGTCGAAACCGGGCCCGGAGCGTCAAGCGCTCCAGGCCGCCTTCGAGAGCGGCGGCATCGAGTTCGTGCGCAGCCTGATCTGGCGGCAGGCGGCTCCGCCCGGACGCTGCTGGTTCACCGGTTCCGGCTGGGCACTGTGCTACGACGAGGTGGGGTTCTAACCCTCTTCGCCCGTCACGCCGGCGGCGTCCTGGGCCTTGAGAACCTCAGGGCGCGGCATCGAGATGATGTTGTAGCCGGAATCCACGTAGTGGATCTCGCCGGTCACGCCGTTCGAGAGGTCGGAGAGGAGGTAGAGGGCCGAGCCGCCGATATCCTCGATAGTGACCGTGCGGCGCAGCGGGGCATGCGCCTTCTGGTAGGTGAACATGAGACGGGCGTCCGAGATACCAGCGCCTGCCAGCGTGCGCACGGGGCCTGCGGAGATCGCGTTGCAGCGGATGCCCTGCGGGCCGAGATCGGCTGCGATGTAGCGCATCGAGGCTTCCAGCGCCGCCTTGGCCACGCCCATCACGTTGTAGTTCGGCATCACGCGGGTGGAGCCGCCATAGGTGAGGGTCAGGAGCGAGCCGCCGTTCTTCATGCGCTTGGCGGCCCGCTGGGCCACCTCCGTAAAGGAGAAGCAGGAGATCACCATGGTGCGCGAGAAGTTTTCGCGGGTGGTGACCTCCGTGTAGGAGCCCTTGAGCTGCGACTTGTCGGAGAAGCCGATGGCGTGGACGACGAAGTCGATGGACTCCCAGCGCTCGTCGATGGCCCCGAACGCGGCGTCCACGGAGGCGATGTCCTCCACGTCGCAGGGAATGACGAGGTCCGAACCCAGCGATTGCGCGAGCGGCGTCACGCGTTTGCCGAGCGCCTCTCCCTGGTAGGTGAAGGCGAGTTCCGCACCGTGCTCCGCCAGAACCTTGGCGATGCCCCAGGCGATGGAATGGTCGTTCGCGACGCCCATGATGAGGCCGCGCTTTCCTTGCATCAGACCGCCCATACGGGTCCCCCTCTGCACCGGCTCTATTGTCGGATGCCGATCCTTATCAAATCGTGCATCCAGAGCCTTGGTCTTGATTTCAATGAGCGTGTCCATGCGATGCCTCCTTATGGCCGGGGGCATCGCACGGCGTTGTCTCAGGTTTATGACGTCCTGAGAGCTGTTTCCACTGACGTGAAATCATCTCTCGTTTCTCGTTGCCGCATCATTTGGCGGCGAACCGGGTCCACTTCGCCGAAAGATGCTTTACCCGTTATAGCGGCTGAAGACGAGTGTGGCATTGGTGCCGCCGAAGCCGAAGGAATTCGAGAGAACCGTGTCGAGCTTGGCGTTGTCGATGCGCTTGCGGACGATATTCATGTCTGCAAAAGCCGGATCGATCTCGTCGATATGGGCGCTCTCGCAGATGAAGCCGTTCTGCATCATCAGGAGCGAGTAGATCGCCTCCTGCACGCCGGTGGCGCCGAGGGAGTGGCCGGTGAGCGACTTGGTGGCCGAGATCGGCGGGCACTTGTCGCCGGAGCCGAACACCTCGCGGATCGCCTCGATCTCCTTCTGGTCGCCGACCGGGGTCGAGGTGGCGTGCGGGTTGATGTAGTCGACCGGGTTGTGGACGTTCTGGAGCGCCATGCGCATGCAGCGCACCGCGCCCTCGCCCGACGGGGCCACCATGTCGTAGCCGTCGGAGGTCATGCCGTAGCCCACGACCTCGCCGTAGATCTTGGCGCCGCGCGCCTTGGCATGCTCCAGCTCCTCCAGAACCAGCACGCCCGCGCCGCCCGCGATCACGAAGCCGTCGCGGTTGGCGTCATAGGCGCGCGAGGCGCGGGAGGGCGTGTCGTTGTACTTGGTCGACATGGCGCCCATGGCGTCGAAGAGGTTCGACAGGGACCAGTCCAGATCCTCGCAGCCGCCGGCGAACATCACATCCTGCTTGCCGTACTGGATCATCTCGTAGGCGTTGCCGACGCAATGGTTGGAGGTCGCGCAGGCGGACGAGATCGAATAGTTCACGCCCTTGATCTTGAACCAGGTGGCAAGCGTCGCGGACGCAGTGGAGGACATGGCCTTCGGCACGGCGAAGGGGCCGATGCGCTTGGGGCCCTTGTCGCGGGTGATGTCGGCCGCCTCGATGATGGTGCGGGTGGAAGGACCGCCCGAGCCCATGATGATGCCGGTGCGCTCGTTGGAGATGTCGCTCTCCTCGAGGCCCGAATCGCGGATCGCCTGATCCATGGCCACATGGTTCCAGGCGGTGCCGCGGCCGTGGAAGCGCATGGCGCGGCGGTCGACGAGGGATTCCACGTCGATCTGGGGCGCTCCGTGCACCTGGCAGCGGAAGCCGTACTTCTCGTATTCCTCGGCCTTCGCAATGCCGGACTTCGCTTCGCGCAAAGAGGCCAGCACCTCCTGCGTGTTGTTGCCGATGGACGATACGATGCCCATTCCGGTGACGACGACGCGCCTCATAGCCTACCTCTTCATAGGACCCTGTTGCCAGCCTCACGCTCAAGTAAGGCCTGACCGGCTCAATCTCAACCGCGAGCCTGCGGGTTGGATCGGGAAACGACCCATCAAAGCCGATGGCCCCGCCGCGCGGCGGGGCTGGTTTTTCGAAAAGATCATGTTTTGTCAACAAGATGAATGCATCGCTGCTGACGATGGGGAAGCCTCGAAAGGCTCAGCCGCCCACCGGGGTCTCGGCCTGGAACAGGCCGACGCGCATGTCCTTGGTCTCGTAGATGCGGCGTCCGTCGGCTTCGAGCCAGCCATCGGCGATGCCGAGCACCAGCTTCGAGCGGAACACGCGCTTGAAGTCCACGCCGTAGACCACCTTCTTCGTCGTGGGCAGAACCTGATCGGAGAACTTCACTTCGCCGACGCCAAGCGCCCGGCCGCGGCCCGGCGAGCCGCCCCAGCCTAAGAAGAAGCCGGTCAGCTGCCAGAGAGCGTCCAGGCCGAGGCAGCCCGGCATCACCGGGTCGCCCGCGAAATGGCAGGGAAAGAACCAAAGGTCCGGGCGGACATCGAGTTCGGCGCGCACATGGCCCTTGCCGTATTCTCCGCCATCCTCGCCGATGGAGGTGATCCGGTCGAACATCAGCATGGGAGGCAGCGGCAGCTGCGCATTGCCGGGACCGAACAATTCTCCGCGCCCGCAGGCAAGGAGCTCTTCGTAAGTAAAGCTGGACTGGCGGGCCATGCCGGATGCCGATCCTTTCATCGTGGTCTCAAAAGGCGGCCCCGAGCTGTCCTCAAGGCCTTCAATGCGGGCTCTGGTAGCACAGGCTTGGCCATCCATCAAAGGGACCCGGGTGCGGAGCGGCAATTCTTTTGCCGCCGTTCAGGATGACTCCTTAAGCGCGACCGCGGATCACCTTGCGGCGACCCCCTCGCTTTCCTATGATTGTAGTGTTAGAAGCGCCCGTCCCCTCAAACAGTTCCGACGATGACCGACCCTTTGTCCGCCTACATCGAGTCCACGACGGCTCCGGCCCACCGGAAGGGATGCCCCCTGTCCGAGCTGCGCGACAAGCTGCGCCGCGTCGGCCTGCGTCCCACCCGTCAGCGCGTCTCGCTCGGCTGGCTCCTGTTCGGCAAGGGCGACCGCCACATCACGGCCGAGATGCTCTTCGACGAGGCGAGCCGCGCCCGCGTCCCGGTGTCCCTCGCCACCGTCTACAACACCCTGCATCAGTTCACGGAAGCAGGTCTCCTGCGCCAGCTCGCCGTCGACGGCTCCAAGGCCTATTTCGACACCAACCCTACCGAGCATCATCATTTCTTCCTGGAAGACGCGGGCGAGCTCGTGGACATGCCCGAGACGGCCGCCGTGAGCGTGGCCGACCTGCCCGAGCCTCCCGAGGGCATGGAAGTGGCGGGCGTCGAGGTGATCGTGCGCCTGCGCCGCAAATCCGCTTAAAAACGAGCAGTCGAGCCATGGTTTGAGAGCGGCAGCCCGGGATCCCATCGCATGCCGCTCACCCATAGCCTCGCCGCCGTTCTCGTCACCATCATCTGGGGCTCGAGCTTCGTCGTCATCAAGCTCGGGGTCGGCACCATGCCGCCCCTGCTCCTGGCCGCCCTGCGGTTTTTCTTCGCCGCCATCCCCGCAATTCTGTTCATCCAGCGCCCGAAAACCTCCTGGGCCAACGTGATGGCCTACGGCTTCTTCCTCGGCGTCGCCCAATTCGGCCTGCTCTTTGCCGCGCTCGCCTTCGGCATGCCGGCAAGCCTCGCCTCCCTGGTGATGCAGGCACAGGTCTTCTTCACCATTTTCTTCGCGGCCTTCGTCATGGGCGAGCGGCCAGGCCCGCATCAGATCGTAGGCGGGCTCATCGGATTCCTGGGCCTCGTGATCATCGCCGTGCCGCGGCTCTCGGGCAGCGGGGCCGGGCCCTTCCTCATGACGGTGGCAGCCGCCGCGTCCTGGGGCGTGGCCAATATCGTCTCCAAGCGCGCGGGCCGCGTGGACATGCTGGGCTACATCGTCTGGGCGAGCCTCGTCGCGCCCCTGCCGCTGCTCGGGCTGTCGCTTCTCATCGACGGGCCCGCTCAGGTGATCTCCGCGCTCACGAGCATGAGCGCGGGAACCTGGGGCGCGGTGGCCTATCTGGCTTATCCCACCACGGTGCTCGCATTCGGAATCTGGGCCTTTCTGCTCTCCCGCCATCCGGCGGCGACCGTCACGCCCTTCGCCCTGCTCGTGCCCGTGGCGGGCATCCTCGGCTCCGCCCTGGTCCTGGGTGAAGCCATGCGGCCCATCGAGGCGATCGGCGGTATGGTGATCGTTGCGGGGCTGGCCCTCAACGTGTTCGGAGCCCGCTTCCTGAGCCGCCGGAACGCCGCCTGAGACCTTCTCAGGCGCGGATCAGCCCAAAACTGACGAGCGCATAGGCGATGAGGAAGATCGCCACGAAGATATTCAGGAAGCGCGGCGCCACGATCGAGGCGATTCCGAGGATCAGAGCAAGAATAGGGAGGAGCTTGAAGCTCAGGTTGATGGACATGGAGTCGAACCCGGGAAACAAAGGAGCGATACCTCGTTACATAACCGGGCATTCCTTGATAAATCGGAAAGGGCCCGTGGTGGCTGACGCTTACTCGATCTGCTCGTTGGGATAGACGCCCCAGAGCTTCTCCTGCTGCACATAGCCGTCGAGATCGCGCGCATTCTCCATGCTGATCATGACGCGGCACCATTTGCCGTCGCAGGCCTTCACATTGGTGATCACGCCGGGCTGCATCTGGGCGATGACCCCCGCCTTCGGGTCGGGCCGGTCGAGGAGGCTGATCGGCGGCTCACCCTTCTTGGCCCAGGGCATCACGAGGGCCGTGCGCCGGCCCGAGAGGAGGGAATGCAGCACCCAGCCTTCCGTGCCCTCGGAATCGCGGATGCGCCGCCATGTCTCGTATTCGGCGATGATTTCGACGGGCAGGCCCGCGCGCTGGAACACCCAGGCCGTGCGGTGGTCCTTGGAGGGGCCCTCCCGCAGGTTCACGCGGTCGGTCTTGAGGCTGACATAGCGGGGCACGGGAAGACCTGTGCCGAGTCGTCCGCCCGGGGGCTGCTGCTGCGCCAGGGCCGGCACTGCGCTTGAAAGCAAAGCGGCAATGGCGACAACGATCTTGCGCATGAAACCCCTCTCAGCGACTTTGTGTCTGTTCAAGCCTCTGATAGAGAAGCTTGGCCAGGGCCGCCACGCGGCGGCTCGTCGCCATTCATGGCCGCGACAGGGTTAAGGGAGCGTGAAAACTCCCGAAAATCCAGCGGTTTTCATGCGGGGAATTGCTTAAAGCCGATGAAAAAGAGACCCGTCGTCGTCGTCACCCGCCGTCTGCCCGACGTGATCGAAACCCGCCTTCGCGAGCTCTTCGACACGCGCCTGAATCTCGAGGACAAGCCCCTGTCCCGAGAGGAGCTGGCGGAGGCGGTGGCCATGGCGGACGTTCTCGTGCCCACCATCACCGACGAGATCGACGCCGCCCTCGTGGAACAGGCGGGTCCGAACCTCAAGCTCATCGCCAATTTCGGCAACGGCGTCGACAATATCGACGTGGCGGCGGCCGTCGCGAAGGGCATCACCGTCACCAACACGCCCGGCGTGCTCACCGAGGATACGGCGGACATGACCATGGCGCTGATCCTCGCCGTGGCCCGGCGCATCACGGAAGGCGCCAGGGTGATCCCGGACGGGGACTGGGCCGGCTGGTCACCCACCTGGATGCTGGGACGGCGCATCACCGGCAAGCGGCTGGGGATCGTCGGCATGGGCCGGATCGGCCAGGCGCTCGCCCGCCGAGCCCGTGCCTTCGGCCTCTCGATCCATTACCACAACCGCCGCCACGTTCCCCCGAAGGTGGAGGCGGAACTCGAGGCGACCTATTGGGAATCCCTCGACCAGATGCTGGCGCGCATGGACATCGTCTCCGTCAACTGCCCGCACACGCCCGCCACCTATCACCTGCTTTCGGCGCGGCGCCTCAAGCTCATGAAGCCCGACGCCGTTCTCGTGAACACGGCCCGCGGCGAGATCATCGACGAGGGCGCGCTCACCAAGCTCATCGAATCCGGCGCCATCGCGGGTGCGGGCCTCGACGTGTTCGAGGAGGAGCCCGCGGTCAATCCGCGCCTCGTGAGGCTCGCCAAGCAGGGCAAGGTGGTTCTGCTGCCGCATATGGGCTCGGCCACGCATGAGGGCCGTGTCGCCATGGGCGAAAAGGTGATCGTCAACATCAAGGCTTTTGTCGACGGCCACAAGCCGCCGGATCGCGTGCTGCCGAGCATGCTGTGACTGGCGAAGGGGAGAACCCTTCATCATATAACATATGTGAGTGCGGGCCCGGGCCTGGAACCGCCAGAAGGGATTTTCAATTGACTGAAAACCCTGCATGATCAACCCTCTCGTTCTCAAGCTCGAACAGCGCGACCGGCTCTCGGATGACGAGAAGCGGGTGCTCGAAAGCGCAATCTCGCGCATTCGGGTGGTCGAGGCGGACGAAGACATCGTGCACGAGGGCGATCGTCCATCCGAAAGCAGCCTTCTGCTCGACGGGTTTGCCGCGCGCTACAAGATTTTCTCCAACGGACGGAGGCAGATCACGGCCATCCACGTGGCGGGGGATTTCGTCGACCTGCACAGCTTCCTCTTGAAGACCATGGACCACGGCGTCCTGGCGCTGACGCCGTGCCGCATCGCCGTGGTGCCTCATGCGGCGATCGAAAAAATTACCACGGAACACCCTCACCTGACGCGGCTGCTGTGGCTCAGCACGCTGGTAGATGGAGCCATTCACCGCGAATGGCTCAACGCCATGGGCCGCCTCTCGGCAACCGCCCATATGGCGCATTTCATCTGCGAGCTGTTCCTGCGCCTGAAGGCCGTCGGGCGCACCGATGGCGACACGATCCAGCTGCCGCTCACGCAGGCGGAACTCGGCGACACTCTGGGGCTTTCCACCGTGCACGTGAACCGGGTTCTGCAGGAACTGCGCAAGGAAGGTTTGATCCGCTGGCAGGGCGATGCTCTGACGATCCTCGACCGGGAGCGACTCGAGAAAGTCGGCGAGTTCACCCCGACCTATCTCAATCTTCACCACGAGCACCGCTGAATGCCGGAGATCATCCGATCTGAACATCACTCTTCAGCCCATCTCGGTGACGAGTGACGGCGGCAGGCACGAGGGGCGGCTGGTCTTGTCCGGTGTCGATCTCGTTGCCGTCCTCGCGAAAGTCTCGGCGGAGGAGAATGCAGGCAGCCGCGGACAGAGCGACGGCTGGTTCCTGGAGGCAGGTTCGGACCCTGCAGCATTCTCATGACGACAAGCCCATCGGTTTTCCCCGACGCTCGAAGAGGCTGTTGCCTGGGTGCGCGAGCAGATTGTGTCGGGACTTCCGTCAGCCTGAAGCCCTGAGCGCCAGGGCGATCTCGCCGGCTGCTCTCTCACCCTCTTCCCAGGCGCCTCCCGCGGTGCCCCATTGGGCACGCGACAGCGCCTCGCCGGCAAACCAGATGCGCCCGGCCACTGGCGCCTTCAGCGTGTCGCGAACCGGGGCGAGCCCCGGCGGAACGACGGCCCAGGACGCGCGTGACCAGGGGTCGTGGCGCCAGACAGTGGCATGCATGACGCTCAAATTCCGTAACGACCGATGCCCGAAATGCTCGGCCAGAACCTCGCGCGCGAACCGTGCGGGAGCATGGGGATCCCGCCCGTCAAACTGCGCCGCATGCCGCTGGTCGAGCTCGAAGAAATGGAAAGGCGTGCCGTCGATGCGCGTGAGCAGGCCGGGTGGCGAGCGATGCGTGCCGGTCAGGGTCGCGAGCCGGTCGGCGCCCCTGAAAGGCGCATTCGGCCAGTGCAGGATCACGTGCTCGTAGACGCCCTGGGTGAAGCCGTGGATCGCCTGCTGAACCTCGTTCGGCAGGGCGGGCGCGAAGCGGATCGCATCCGCCTGCAGCACGGCCATCGGGGTGGTGACGATGGCTGCGCGCGCGCGCAAGGTGCCTGCGCTGCTCTCCACCCGGACGGCCTGTCCCGACCAATCGATGGCGTGAACGGCGGCACCGGTCCGGATCGGCAGGCCTTTCGCAAGACGCGCCACATAGCTTCCGAGCCCGCCGGCGATGAACAGGTTGTCGGCGTATTCCATGCTCGGGAAATCGTGCAGGCTCACCTCGTCGAGGGGGCGTCCCGACACGAGGCCGTGAATGCTGGACACGCGACGGCCCTGCGGCCCCATGCCGGCCGGCAGGGCTTTCGACGCAGGCTGGTCCTCCCGCGCCTTGGCGGCCTGGGTCATCGCCCGGTCGGCCATGGCGAAAGCCCGGTCGAGGGCGGCCCCCTGGGCGCGACTTCCCGGCCGGCCTCGCACGTAGAAATGCCCCTCTGTCGGAGCGCGGCGCAAGGGTTCCCGCCGCTCGAAACCAAGCCTCACGAGCGGATTGATGGGCCCGGCGTGGAGCCAATGGGCCCCGAGATCCATCGGGTGCCCGCGAAAGGCGCGCGTGACGGCGCGACCGCCGATTCGGTCCCGCGCCTCCAGAACCGTCACCGTGAGCCCCTGCGCGAGAAGCCGCCGCGCCGCTGCGATGCCGGCGCTGCCTGCGCCGACGATCACCACATCGGGGTTCCGGGCCGGCGGCGTGCCGGATGGGCTATCAGGCATCATGAAATCCGGTTTCCCCTCGCGGTCTGGATCGTTCGTCCATAAGTAAAGGCCACGCCGGCCTCTGACGAGATCGGCTCGGTTCCGAAAGACGTTCCAGGAAAGACGTTCAAGAACATGCTGATCCAAACCGTGGCGGCCGCCGCCCGCGATGTTGCCTCACCTGCGCTGCGGCGCATTCTGTGGAAATCCATCGGCCTGACCCTGGCGCTGCTCGCGCTGGTCTGGGTCGGGCTCACGCGGCTTCTCGACCTTTTCGTCAATAACCATCATTTGAGCGAGAGCTATCCGGTCCTCGATACGCTTACCGTCTTCCTGGCGGGCTTCGGGTTGTTCATCGGGCTCGTTTACCTGCTGCCGGCGGTCTCGGCCCTGGTGGCGGGCTATTTTCTCGACGACGTGGCCGAGGTGGTGGAGCAGAGGGATTATCCCGCCGATGCGCCGGGCCGAGCCCTGCCCTTCGGCAGGGCCATCCTTTACGGCTTGCGCTTCGCCGCGCTCTCGCTGGGGGTGAACCTCGTCGCGCTGCTGCTGCTCTTCGTGCCGGGCATCAATATCGGCGTGTTCTTCCTGGCCAATGCCTATCTTCTGAGCCGTGAATATTTCGAGCTGGCGGCGGGCCGCTTCTGGGCTCCCGAGGACGTCAAACGCCTGCGCGTCGAACACCGGGGCACGGTTCTCGCCGCAGGCGCGGTTCTCGCGGCGCTTGTCCTGGTGCCTGTCGTGAACCTCATCACCCCGATCTTCGGCGCGGCGATGATGGTTCACCTGCACAAGCGCCTAATGGCTCGACGGCTGGCCGATGGCCGGGCCGGAAGCCCGCTCCGGGTGGAAGTCGGACGCCGCGCCTCCTGAGCGCGGGGCGAGCAGGTCCGGCGTCGTCGCCGTGGCGTTGCGCCTGAGGTCGAACTGGCCGGTCTTGCGGAAGCGCACCAGATAGGACGGTACGATGGCCTCGATGGTGGTGGGCGTGATGCCCAGCCCCTGCAGGGTGCGGCCTTCGCTGATCGCGGCGTCCGACACCACGTTGTCTCTCTCGAGCAGGATCGCCTGGTCGCGGGTGGTGACGATCTCGTCCGGCAAAAGGCCGAGGGTGAGCGTGTCGAGCGCACCCATGACCATGCCCTGGAAGCGGGCGACCGCGTTCGGGACGGGCACGATCGCGCGCCTGCGCTCGGTGACCTCGCACACGAACTCCATCATCTCCCGCATGGTGCGGATTTCAGGGCCGCCGAGCTCGTAGGTGCCCGGCTTCACCGCGCCGTCCACCGCGCGCACGATGGCCTCGGCCACGTCGCCGGCATAGACCGGCTGGAAGCGGGTGTCGCAGCCCGGCAGGGGCAGCACCGGCAGCATGCGGGCGAGCGAGGCGAAGCGGTTGAAGGAATTGTCGCCCGGTCCGAACAGGAGGGAGGGGCGCAGGATCACCGCATCCGGGCGCGCCTTCAGGAGGCTCGTCTCGCCGGCCGCCTTCGAGCGGGCATAGGCCGATTCGGAACTGGCATCGGCGCCGAGGGCGGAGACATGGATGAAGGACACCGCCTTTTCGGCCGCTTCGGCGATCAGACGGGGGGCCTCCCCATGGACCGTCTCGAAGGTCTGGCGGCCGCCTTCCTGCAGGATGCCGGTGAGGTTGACCACATGGTCCGCGCGCATGACCGCGTGCCGGATCGAGTCCGCATGGCGGATATTGGCCTGGATCGGGTGCACCTGGCCGACCTTGCCCATGGGCAGGAAGTTCGCCCGGTTCGGCTGACGGGTGGCGACCAGCACGCGGTAGCCGCGCTTGGCCAGCAGGCTCACCACATAGCGGCCGAGGAAGCCCGATCCGCCGAAGACCGTGACAATTTGCTGCTCAGGCGTGCGAAGCGCACCGATCATGAAAAGCCTCCTGTCCACCGGGACTTGCAAGGGGAGCTGGGGATGAATTGGGAATGTCTCTAGTCAAACGCCGCCCCCCTGTGAAGGGGCGTTCGCCGAAGAAAGCGTACGAACCGCATTTTCGGTGATTGACGCGGCTTCCGAAGCACCTTAAACGAACCCTCGCCGAACAGGCATGCCCAGGTGGCGGAATTGGTAGACGCGCTGGTTTCAGGTACCAGTGGTGCAAGCCGTGGAGGTTCGAGTCCTCTCCTGGGCACCAACCCTTCTCTAAGGGGTTGAGATGCTGATCTTCCTGCAGAATTGATTCGGTGACCGGCGCTGCTCTTCAAGGGCGAGGGGCAGCCGGGTTTATGGCGTTTGCTCCCCCTTTCATCCGATCCCAGATCGCCTCTGCGGCCTTCGCGTAATCGCTATCGAAATGATGGCCGTCGTCGAGGGCCACGCGCTGTGCTTGGCCGAGTTCCGGAGCGGTGCACGAAGTCTCGTGATCCTCCGCTTCGTCCTTTCCGTAGATGCATTGCGTCCGATCCAGCGGGAGCTGGTGCAGCAGGGGAACGAGCGGTCGGCTCTCGGGGAAAGCCGAGCCGATGAAGCCCTCCACGGTCAGTTCGAAATCCGCATTGGTGCCGAGCGCCATGAGGGAAACGAGGCCCACCCGGTCCTTCACCGCCTGGGGCAATTGGGGCCAGACGTCGGGCATGATGTCCGAGCCGAAAGAAAACCCCACGATGGCATAGCGCGTGGTGCCGAATGCCGCGCCATAATGACGAACAGAAGCGCCAGGTCGGCAGCGACGTCCTCCGGGCTCTTCTTGGACCAGAAGTACCGCAGCGAATCGATGCCGACGACGGCCACGCCCTTCTGGGCCAGCCACTCGCCGATGGACTTGTCGATGTCGCGCTATCCGCCGTCGCCGGAGATGATGATCGCAAGCCCTGTCACGGAACCTTCGGGTTTGATGACCGAGACCGGAAGGTCCGACGATCACCTCTCGCCGGTCCTGCCGATCTCTACGCGCTGCAATGAATCCCTTTCGGGGGATGATTCCCGTTCCGCGAGGCACTTGACGGTACCACCGGCCTTGTGTTTCGCTTCGTTTTCGATTGGCTGCAGAAATATCTGCAAAACGAAAGCTCGTGCCATGGATCAGGTGCTTTCCCCGCGGCAGCAGGAAATCATCGGGATCGCGCGCCTCCAGGGACGGGTCAATGTGGACGATCTGGCGGCCCGGCTCGACGTCACGCAGCAGACGATCCGCAAGGATCTGAACGAACTCTGCGAACAGCGCTTGATGACCCGGGTTCATGGGGGAGCCATCATCGCCTCGGGCGTTGAGAACGTCGCCTATGAGGCCCGGCGCCTGATCGCCCAGGCCGAAAAGCAGGCCATCGGCGCCGCCACCGCCCGGCTCATTCCCAACAACAGCTCCCTTTTCATCAATATCGGCACGACCACGGAGGAGGTAGCCAGGGCTCTTCAGGATCATGAAGGGCTGCTCGTGATCACCAACAACCTCAACGTGGCGAACATCCTGTATCGGCATCCCAAGATCGAGGTGATCATCACCGGCGGGCCCGTGCGGCGTGCGGACGGGGCTGTGATCGGCGGGGCCGCCGTCGATTTCGTGCGCCAGTTCAAGGTGGATTACGCCGTGATCGGCACTTCTGCCATCGACGAGGATGGTTCGCTCCTGGATTTCGACGTGCGCGAGGTGCGGGTGTCGCGGGCGATCATCGATAACGCCCGGAAAGTGGTGCTTGTGGCCGACCATCTCAAGGCGGAGCGCTCCGCGCCCGTCCGGATCGGACATCTCCGGGAGATCGACATCTTCGTGACCGACACCCTGTCCTCGGCCCAGTTACGGGACGTCTGCGAAACCTCGCAGGTCCAGGTCGTCGAAGTCGGAAGCTTCGGGGAATAGCGGCCGAAGCGTTCGGGCTCTCTCCCGCGCGGTGAGAATGTGCTCTCAAAAATCGGCTCTCCAGAGTTCGATTTCGCTGCAGCGGCCCTTGCTTTCGTTTTGAGGAGTGAGTAGCCTCAAACGAAAGCAAAAAAGAAAATACAACCCGGGGCTGGAGGGACGCCAGTGAAGGCGCTCGAAGATGCGACGTTCGACGTCGCGATCGTCGGTGGTGGCGTCAACGGCTGCGGGATAGCCCGCGACGCCGCAGGGCGAGGCGCCTCGGTCATTCTCTTCGAACAGAACGATCTGGCCAGCGGGACCTCCTCCGCTTCGACCAAGCTCATCCATGGCGGCCTGCGTTATTTGGAATATTACGAGTTCCGCCTCGTGCGGGAGGCGCTCATGGAGCGCGAGGTGCTGTGGCGCATCGCTCCGCACATCGTCTGGCCGCTTCGCTTCGTCCTGCCCTATCACAAGGGTCTGCGCCCGCAATGGCTGTTGCGCCTGGGGCTGGCCCTCTACGACAATCTCGGGGGCCGAAAGCTTCTGCCGCCGACGCGGACGCTCAACTTGAGAGCCGATCCGGTCGGTTCTCCCCTGAAATCCGATCTGGCCAAGGGCTTCGAATATTCCGATTGCTGGGTGGAGGATTCCCGTCTCGTCGTGTTGAATGCGCGCGATGCGGCCGAGCACGGTGCGCAGATCCGCACCCGGACGCGTGTCACCGGTGCCGAACGTTCCGACGATCATTGGATCCTGACATCGGAGGACCTGCGTACGGGGCGGCAGGAACGAATCCGGGCCAGGGTTCTGGTCAACGCGGCCGGGCCCTGGGTGGAGCAGGTGCTCAACGGTGTCGTCCGATCCAACAGCGCCGCGTCGGTGCGTCTGGTTCAGGGCAGCCATATCGTCGTGAAGAAGCAGTTCTCTCACGATCGCGCCTATATCTTTCAAAACGCGGACAATCGCATCATCTTCGCGATTCCCTACCAGAATGATTTCACCCTAATCGGCACCACGGATCGCGACTATCAGGGCGATCCGGCTCAGGTGAAGGCGAGCGAGGAGGAGATCACGTATCTCTGTGCCGCTGCGAGTGAGTATTTCAAACAGCCGGTTCAGCGCGAGGATGTGGTCTGGACCTATTCGGGCGTCCGGCCTCTCTACAACGACGGCGCGTCGAAGGCGCAGGAAGCCACCCGCGATTACGTGCTGATGCTCGACGCGCCGGACGCGCAGCCGCCGATGCTGTCGATCTTCGGCGGCAAGATCACGACCTATCGCCGCCTGGCCGAGGCGGCTCTCGACAAGCTGAAGGATCATCTTCCAGCCGCGCGAAAACCTGCCTGGACGGGCGGAGCGCCGCTTCCCGGCGGCGACTTTCCGCAGACGGGATATGAAGCCTTGGCAGAGGAGGTGAGCAAGGCCTATCCTTTCCTGGACAGGTCTCTCGTCGCCCGTCTGACGCGCGCCTACGGCACCCGGACGCGGAACCTCCTGGGCCACGCCCGTTCCATGAATGATCTGGGCCAGAATTTCGGAGCGGGCCTTACCGAGCGCGAGGTGTCCTATCTCATGAACCAGGAATGGGCACGGAATGCCGACGACGTGCTCTGGCGCCGGAGCAAACTGGGCCTGAGGCTTTCACAGGCCCAGGCCGAGGCGCTCGACATGTTCATGCGCGATGCCGCGACGTCCAACGCGGCCTGAAGGGAGTGCCAATGACCCTTGTTCTCGAAAGCGTATCGAAGAAGGTTGGAGCATCGGTTCACATCGATGATGTCTCCCTGACGCTGGAACGAGGCTCCCTCAACGTTCTCCTCGGCGCAACGCTTGCCGGCAAGACCTCCCTCATGCGGCTCATGGCCGGCCTCGATGCTCCCACGAGCGGGCGCGTGGTCGTCGACGGCAGCGACGTGACGGGCTGGCCCGTGCAGCGGCGCAGCGTCGCCATGGTGTACCAGCAGTTCATCAATTATCCGTCGCTGAGCGTCTATGAGAACATCGCCTCGCCCCTGCGCGTCGCTGGCCTGCCCTCATCCGAGATCGAGGCGCGCGTGCGCGATGCCGCGAGGCTCCTGAAGCTCGAGCCCTATCTCGACCGCAAGCCCCTGAACCTGTCCGGCGGCCAGCAGCAGCGCACGGCCATCGCCAGGGCTCTGGTAAAGGGCGCAGACCTCGTGCTGCTCGACGAACCCTTGGCCAATCTCGATTACAAGCTGCGCGAAGAGCTGCGCGAGGAACTTCCCCGTGTGTTCGCCGCCTCCGGAGCCATCTTCGTCTATGCCACCACCGAGCCGACCGAAGCGCTCCTGCTCGGCGGCAACACCGCGACCCTGTTCGAGGGCCGCATCACCCAGTTCGGCCCGACGCCCCAGGTCTATCGCAGGCCGCAGAATCTCGTCACGGCACGCGTATTCTCGGATCCGCCTCTCAACACGCTGACGATCCGCAAATCGGGAGGCATGGCCACTTTAAGCACGGGAGGCCAGGTGCGTGCGAGCGATGTGCTCGCGAGCGTTCCCGACGGGGATTATACCGTGGGCTTCAGGGCGCATCATCTGTCTCTCGAGCCCTCGGGCGGGGACGAGATCGCCATCCCGGCTTCCGTCTCCGTCGCGGAGATCACGGGCTCCGAAAGCTATGTGCATCTCGACGCCGGAGAGCATCGCTTCGTCTCGCTCATTCCCGGGGTGAGACGCCTGGAGCCAGGCGCCTCCATCACCGCTTACCTCGAACCGCGCCACCTCTTCCTGTTCGACCCAGCCGGCCGCCTCGTCGCGGCGAGCACGGCGCAGAAAGCCGCGTGAGGAGAGATTGAATGGCCCGCATCACCCTCGATCATCTCGCCCATGCCTACAAACCGAACCCGCAGGGACCGCAGGATTACGCCCTGAAGGAGATCAATCACGTCTGGGACCAGGGCGGCGCCTATGCGCTCCTCGGCCCCTCAGGCTGCGGCAAGACCACGCTTCTCAACATCATCTCGGGGCTTGTGCGCCCAACGCGCGGACGGATCCTGTTCGATGATCGCGACGTGACGGACTTGGCCACGGAGGCCCGCAACATCGCGCAGGTGTTCCAGTTTCCCGTCGTGTACGACACAATGACCGTGCGCGAGAATCTGGCCTTCCCCCTCAGGAACCGCCATGTGCCGAGGGACAGGACTGCCCAGCGGGTGGAGGAGATCGCCCGCCTCCTCGATCTCACCTCCGTGCTCGACCGCAAGGCGAGCAACCTCACCGCCGACATGAAGCAGAAGATTTCGCTCGGGCGCGGGCTCGTGCGTCCCGACGTGGCGGCGATCCTTTTCGACGAGCCGCTGACCGTGATCGATCCGCATCTCAAGTGGCAGCTGCGCTCGACCCTCAAGGAAATCCACCGGGCGCTCGACATTACGATGATCTATGTCACGCACGACCAGACGGAGGCATTGACCTTCGCGGACAAGGTCGTGGTCATGCATGACGGCGCGGTGGTTCAGACAGGAACGCCGGATGAGCTCTTCGAGCGCCCGGCTCATACCTTCGTGGGCCATTTCATCGGCTCTCCGGGCATGAACATCCTGCCCTGCCAGGTCGAGGGAGCCACGGCGTTTCTCGGGCGCGAGACGGTTGCTCTGCAGCGCCGCTACCGAACCTTGAACCACACGGAAAAGGTCGAACTGGGCATCCGGCCGGAATTCGTGCGGCTCCAGCCGAAGGGGGCGGGCCTGCCTGTGCGCATCCGGCGCATCGACGATATCGGGCGCACCCGCATCGCCCGGGTGGAGATGAACGGGCGCGTGCTGGCCGCAAGCATTCCCGATACTCTCTCCGTCAGCGGCGACGAGGCTTCGCTGCATCTCGATCCGCGCCATATCCATATCTATGCCGACGGGCATCTGGTCCCCGGCGAAGCGCTGGAGGGGCAAGCCGCATGACGAAGACCCTCAACAACAAGGCCTGGCTCCTGGTCCTGCCCGTGTTCCTCATCGTGGCCTTCTCGGCGGTGCTGCCGCTGATGACCGTGGTGAACTATTCGGTGCAGGACACCTTCGGCAACAACCAGTTCTTCTGGAACGGCGTCGCCTGGTTCCAGGAGCTTCTGGATCCCTCCACCGATCTCGGCGGGCGCTTCTTCGAGTCCCTGTGGCGCACGCTCCTGTTCTCCGCGATCATTCTCCTCATCGAGGTGCCGCTCGGCATCGCCGTCGCTCTCTCGATGCCCCGCGAGGGCTGGACCGTGGCGCTCAGCCTCGTGCTCATGGCTCTGCCGCTCCTGATTCCGTGGAACGTGGTCGGCACGATCTGGCAGGTTTTCGCCCGCGGCGATATCGGCCTGCTCGGCTGGGTCGTGAACCATCTCGGGATCGACTACAACTATACCGGCGATCCTCTGGATGCGTGGATCACCATCATCGTCATGGATGTATGGCACTGGACGAGCCTCGTGGCGCTCCTGTGCTATGCGGGCCTGAAATCCATCCCGGACGCCTATTATCAGGCAGCGCGCATTGACGGTGCTTCGCGCTGGGCCGTGTTCCGCACCATTCAGCTGCCGAAGATGCGCCGGGTTCTGCTCATCGCCGTTCTCCTGCGGTTCATGGACTCCTTCATGATTTACACGGAGCCCTTCGTGCTCACCGGCGGCGGACCGGGCAACGCCACGACCTTCCTGTCCATCGATCTCGTGAAGCTGGCGCTGGGACAGTTCGACCTCGGCAAGGCGGCGGCCATGTCGCTGGTCTACAACCTGATCATTCTCGCCATCTGCTGGGTCTTCTACACCATCATGACCAATGTGGATGCACGGAAAGAGGGAGTTGAGGCATGACCGATTCCGTTGCCATCCGGCCCTCCGACGTCAAGGCCTCCGCGGCACCGATCAGCGCCAACAAGGCCCTCGTTGGCCCGCGCGTGAACGGCCGTGTGATCGTCATGACGCTCTATCTTCTGTTCCTGATGCTGCCGATCTACTGGCTCGTGAACATGAGCCTGAAGACGAACACCGAGATTACTTCCGGCCTCACCCTCTGGCCACGCAACATCACCTTCGACAACTATGTCACTATCTTCACGGACCGAAGCTGGTATTCGGGCTACATCAACTCGCTCACCTATGTGCTGATCAACACCGTCCTGTCGGTCTCCTTCGCCCTGCCTGCGGCTTATGCCTTCTCGCGCTACCGCTTCCTCGGCGACAAGCACCTGTTCTTCTGGCTGCTCACCAACCGCATGGCGCCGCCGGCGGTCTTCGCGCTGCCCTTCTTCAATCTCTATTCGGCCATCGGCCTGTTCGACACGCCCTGGGCGGTTGCTTTGGCGCATTGCCTGTTCAACGTGCCACTCGCCGTTTGGATTCTCGAAGGATTCATGTCGGGTGTGCCCCGCGAGATCGACGAGACCGCCGCCATCGACGGTTATTCCTTCCCGCGCTTCTTTGTGAAGATCTTCATGCCGCTGATCGCATCGGGCGTGGGGGTGGCCGCCTTCTTCTGCTTCATGTTTTCCTGGGTCGAGCTGCTGCTCGCGCGCACCCTCACCTCGGTGACCGCCAAGCCGATCGCTGCCACCATGACGCGCACGGTGTCCGCCTCCGGGATGGATTGGGGGCTGCTCGCAGCAGCGGGCGTGCTCACCATCATCCCCGGTGCGCTCGTGATCTGGTTCGTGCGCAACTACATCGCCAAGGGCTTTGCCCTGGGCCGGGTCTGAAGGAGGGTCGCATGCCTGATTTGAGCTGGATGGCCTGGACTTGGCAGACAGGCCTGTTCTTTGCCGGCATTGCAGGCCTGCTTGCCGTCATGACGGTGCTTGCGATCCATCGCCCTGAGACCGAGCGGGTTGGAATCTTGCGCATTCCGACAACGCGGGGCGACCGGCTTTTCATTTCTCTGTTGGGCTCTGCCTTCATCCACCTCGCGTGGCTTGGGTTTGTCGGGCCTGACCTGTGGTGGGCCTCGGGCCTCTCCCTCCTTTATGCCGCGCTGGTGTTCCGGACGGTGTGAGGGAAGAAGGCTCCAAGATTTCTTCGGATTGCCCAAGCCGAAGAAGACAACGGCGAAAAGCCAACAGGGCATCATTCGGGAGGAAGCAATGAAACTCACCCAATCTCACCGGCGCCTGAAGCTCTTCGTCTCGACGAGCGTCATCGCCATGGTGCTCGGCTCCAGCGCCGCTCTGGCGGGCATGGAGGAAGCGCGCCGCTGGATCGACAGCGAGTTCCAGCCCTCGACGCTCTCGAAAGACGAGCAGCTCAAGGAGATGGAATGGTTCGTCAATGCGGCAAAGCCTTTCGCCGGGATGGAGATCAACGTGGTCTCCGAAACCATCACGACCCATGAATACGAAGCGAAGACCCTCGCAAAGGCCTTCTCGGAAATCACCGGCATCAAGCTCACCCACGACCTCATCCAGGAAGGCGACGTGGTGGAGAAGATCCAGACGCAGATGCAGTCCGGCCGCAACATCTACGATGCCTGGGTCAACGATTCCGACCTCATCGGCACGCATTTCCGCTACAAGCAGGCGGTCGCGCTCGACGACTGGATGGCGGGCGAAGGCAAGGACGTGACCTCGCCGACGCTGGACATCAACGACTTCATCGGCAAGTCCTTCACCACCGCGCCGGACGGCAAGATGTATCAGCTGCCCGACCAGCAATTCGCGAACCTCTACTGGTTCCGCTACGACTGGTTCCAGCGGGCGGACCTCAAGGAGAAGTTCAAGGCCAAGTACGGCTATGAACTCGGTGTGCCGGTGAACTGGTCGGCCTATGAGGACATCGCGGAATTCTTCACCAATGACGTGAAGGAGATCGACGGCGTCAAGGTCTATGGCCACATGGATTACGGCAAGAAGGATCCGTCCCTCGGCTGGCGCTTCACCGACGCGTGGCTTTCCATGGCCGGCAACGGCGACAAGGGCATTCCGAACGGACTGCCCGTGGACGAGTGGGGCGTGCGCATGGAAGGCTGCCGTCCGGTCGGCTCCTCCGTCGAACGTGGCGGCGACACCAACGGCCCCGCGGCCGTCTATTCGATCACCAAGTATCTCGACTGGATGAAGAAATATGCTCCGCCGCAGGCGAATGGCATGAACTTCTCCGAATCCGGCCCGGTGCCGGCCCAGGGCAATATCGCTCAGCAGATGTTCTGGTACACCGCCTTCACGGCCGACATGGTGAAGCCCGGCCTCGCCGTGGTGAACCAGGACGGCACGCCGAAATGGCGCATGGCTCCTTCTCCCAAGGGAGCCTACTGGAAGGAGGGTATGAAGCTGGGTTATCAGGATGCAGGCTCCTGGACGCTGCTGAAGTCCACCCCTGTCGAACGCCGCAAGGCGGCCTGGCTCTATGCCCAGTTCGTGACCTCGAAGACGGTCTCGCTGAAGAAGAGTCATGTGGGCCTCACCTTCATCCGCGAGAGCGACATCTGGCACCAGAGCTTCACCGAGCGCGCCCCGAAGCTCGGCGGTCTCGTCGAGTTCTACCGCTCTCCGGCCCGCGTGCAGTGGACGCCCACCGGCAACAACATCCCGGATTATCCGAAGATGGCTCAGCTCTGGTGGCAGAACATCGGTGACGCGGCCTCCGGCGCCAAGACTCCGCAGCAGGCGATGGACTCGCTTGCCGCGGCCCAGGACGAGGTGCTGGGCCGTCTCGAACGCGCCAACGTGCAGGGCGAGTGCGGACCCAAGCTGAACCCGAAGACCTCCGCCGAGGAATGGTTCAAGAAGGCGGAAGCCGCAGGCAGCATCGCGCCCCAGCGCAAGCTGGCGAACGAGAAGCCGAAGGGTGAGACAGTCGATTACGACACCCTCATCAAGAGCTGGCCGGCCAATCCGCCCAAGCGCAGCTGACGACATGAGGCCCCGCCCTTGACGGGGGCGGGGCTTTTTTCCGATTCTTGAGCCGATATGCTCAAGGAATGGAGAGGCTCTGGCGATGATGGCCGTGATATTCGAGGTCTGGCCCGCCAGCGGGCGCAAGGACGACTACCTGAAGATGGCCGCCGCCTTGCGCGCGGAAGTGGAGAAGATCGAGGGGTTCATTTCCGTCGAGCGCTTCGAGAGCCTCTATGAGGAAGGCAAGCTTCTCTCGCTGCAGTTCTGGCGCGACGAGAAATCCATCCGGCAATGGCGCAATCACCTCCAGCACCGGCAGGCGCAGGCCCTCGGAAAAAGCGAGATGTTCACCGACTACCGCCTGCGCATCGCCGAGGTGGTGCGCGATTACGGACCGAAGGACCGCGTTCAAGCGCCTGAGTTCATGGAGCCCCTGTAGCTCTCCGGATGGCGGACCAGCGCGCCGTCAGCGTGCTGCCGGGTCGTGCCGGAGGCGTCTATGTCAACATTCATGGCGAGAGCCCCGTCGGCGGGCACTTGCGCATGGACTGCTGCCGCGCAATCTGATTCATCGGTCGCCTGTTCTGCGGCAAGCGCTCCTGCTCGGTACAGTTCCGCGACGAGGAGCGGGAGGGTCAAAGCACGGAAGGCGATCAGCGGGCCCTCTTGGGTCCTCACGCGCTCTGTTTCGGGAAAGCCTGATGAAGGACTCTGCGGCGAAGGATCCGACCCTGCCGGTTGACGACGAGGCGCGGCTTCTGGCGAAAAGGCTGATGCGCACAGCCCGCTCCGGCGCGCTCGCCACCCTCGGCGCCGAGGGTGGCATGCCCTTCGCAAGCCTCGTGGCGGTGGCGACCGATCTCGACGGCTCGCCTGTCATCCTCACCTCCCAGCTCTCGGTCCATACCCGCCTGCTCGCACAGGACCAGCGCTGCTCGCTGCTGCTCTCCGCCATCGGCAAGGGTGATCCTCTTGCCCATCCCAGGCTCACCCTGCTCGCCAGTGCCGAGCGGCTGGAGCCCGGTTCCGAGAGGGCCCTGCAGGTGCGTAGGCGCTACCTGCGCCAGCACCCCAAAGCCTCCCTCTATGTGGACTTTCCCGACTTCGCCTTCTGGCGGCTGAACGTGGTCTCCGGCAGCCTCAACGGGGGCTTCGGCCGCGCCTACCGCATGGCACGAGAAGACCTCGTCACCGATCTTTCCGCCTTTCCCGACTTTGCGGCTTTCGAAACCGGCGCCGTGGAGCACATGAACGAGGATCATGCGGAGGCGGTGACGCTCTATGCAACGCGGCTATGCGGGGCGAAGGAGGGGGCGTGGCGGCTGATCGGGATCGATCCGGAGGGCTTGCAGCTGGCGCTCGGCGACGAAGTGCTGCGGCTCGCTTTCGACCCGCCGCTCTCAGGCCCGGAGGAGCTCAGGCCCAGGCTCGTCCAGCTCGCTCAGGACGCACGCAGCCGAACCGCCTGAAAGGCAGAGGCCTTGCACCCTGCCGGATGATCGTCGCCGGCATGAGGCGGTTCGGGGACCCTTTGCCGTCCCGTTCAGGCCCTGCGCCCTGCAGAGCGGCTGTTGCTTTCAACTACGACGTGGCTCACCAGCTCGCGCAGTGCAGGCCACCCGGTGATGGCACACCCGTCCTGACGAGAGCTTCGCCACGGGGCCGGATCACTGGCCGTTGTCGATCTCGATGGAACGGCAGACGGCCCCGACGGGACATTGAGCAATGTCGGCCGTTCTCACCCATGCCGGCTGAGTGGTGGCAGAACGCCCGCAAAAGCTGGAATCGCGAACGTAGCGGTCGTATGTGGCGGGTCCCGTGCGCAGTACGACAGCGCCTTGGGACGCGACAATCTGCCTGGCCTGGCTGCAGGTCAGGTTCAAGGTCGTGGCTGCGGTCTGAGCCATGGCACCAGTCGACAGGCTCGCGAAGAAGAGGGTAACCGGAACGATTTTCATGGGCTCTTTCCGAGGGGTTCCAGGAGATGCAAGAAAACAAGCCGGCCGGCCCGCCGTTCCATCCGGTGCCGGCTCCAGGCACCAGCATCCGCCCAGATCGTCCAAAGGATCGAGATGACGCTTCGCCGATGACGTTCGACGAGCCGATCATGGATCGCCCAGTCAGACGGCTTGTGCTTCGATCGCGTGACTTTTGGTCACATCGGGCACCTCCGTGGGGCGGCGTTTGGCGACATCGAACATATCGCCGGAGCTCAACACGTGGAGGCGCACGTCGAACATCGAGAGGGAGCGTTCCGGTTCCGCCTCGGCAATGTTCGAATGCGTCACGCCCGCTCCATCGACCACATAGACGCAACCGCTGCCGATGACTTTGAACCGATCCTCGTTGAACACGAGAGCCGTGTCTTCATCGATGCCGATTCCAAGTTCGCGCGGATTGTGGGCAACAGCGCCGAACAGGCGGCCGAAGCGGCCCCGTTCGGCGAAGTGCTGATCGATGATCATGTTGCGCACGAGGCCCAGGCCGGGCGCCATGTGCACATCTCCGATCTTGTAGGATTCGCCGCTCGTTCCCTTCACCAGCATGGTTTCACTCATGACGGAAGCGCCGGCCGAGGTTCCGGCGAGCAATCCGCCGCGCTCGTGAATGTCGCGCACCCGCTGCTCGATGGGCGTATCCCCGATCTGGCTCGAGATCCGCAGCTGGTCACCGCCTGAAAAGAACACGCCGGCAGCTCCATCCAGCAGATTGAGCTTGCCCGGATCGAGCGTCTCGGCGCGATCCTTGACATAGAGCTCGGCGAGATCGGTGACGCCGAGATCGGCGAACGCGCGCTGATAAGCCTCGAAATAGCCTTCAGGTTCATGGGAGGCGACGGTTGCGATCACAAGTCTGCCGCCATCGAGATGCTTGGCAACCTCCCGCAGGATGATGCGCTCGCCTTCCTTGTCCTCGCCCCCGCCGATGATGATGAGAGGCCCTTTCGACCCTTTCCGCGCACGTTCCGCCATGATCGTCGACACTGTCCTCGTGTGGAAGGATTGGGATGCAAAGATAGATGGGGCACAACCCATGGCGCGCCAGCTCAAGCTGCGCCATGGCTCGGCTTGAGAAAGATCAGGTGCGCTTGCGCAAGGATGGCTCTTCCATGGATCCCCGTTGGATTTCCACATCGAAGCGGGCTTCGGGCTGAGGCTGGAAGGTCAATACCTGCTGCCACATGGCTTCCACATCCGTCGGCGTGAGCACCACGAGATCTCCGGGCTGCGCCATCCCCAGGCAGATATCTGCAGCCTCGTCTTCGTCGAGAATGCGCTTGATCTGCGCCTCAGGGAAACCGGCTGCCAAGGCGCCCTCGACGAGGAGGGCGACGATCTCGCCGGGCTTGCGGCCGCGCCGGGCTGGATCCTCGCGGAAGATGATCTCGTCGAAGTAGCGCGTTGCCAGGGCTCCCATCTCGCGCATGTCGTCGTCGCGCCTGTCGCCGGGAATGTTGATCATGCCGATCACCCGGCGATGGCGTGGGCGCATCTTGAGAATGAGATCGCCCAAGGCCCGCAGGCCCGCCGGGTTGTGAGCATAGTCGAGAATGACACGGAAGCCGTGTCCGTCGAACACGTTGAGGCGGCCGGGGCTTTGCTCGAACGAGTTGGTATAGGTGGACATGGCCATCCGAATGACCTTGACCGGAACGCCCTGCGCGTAAGCCGCGGCGATGGCGCCCATGGCGTTCTGCACGTTGAACTCGGCCAGACCGTCGAGGGTGGCCGGGATCTCGGCAGCGCGCATGACCTGAATGCTGTCTCCTTCATCGTGAATGACGATGTCGCCGCCCGCGAAGGGTCCAGGCTCGCGCACGACGGCAAAGCCGCCATCCTCGATGTGCTCACGCAGGAAGTCGGGCATGTCGCTGCCGCCCCGAAGGGAGATATAGCCGATGCGGCCGCCTGCACGGCGGCGCATGCTTACGGTCAGGGGATCGTCGGCATTGAGAATGCTCGTGCCGTTCCGATGCACCGCCTCCACCACCACGGACTTCACCCAGGCGAGATCTTCAAGGGAATCGATTCCCTTGAGACCCAGATGGTCTGCCTGAATGTTGGTGACGAGACCTATATCGCATTCCTGAAAGCCGAGCCCTTCGCGCAGGATTCCGCCACGGGCCGTCTCCAGCACCGCCACGTCGACGGTCGGATCGCGCAACATCACGCGGGCGCTCCAAGGGCCGGACGCATCGGCTTCGATCACCCGATCGTTGTTCACGTAGATGCCTGTCGTCGCGGTGAGGCCGACGTTGAGTCCATGGGTACGGAGGATATGGCCGATCATGCGGCAGGTCGTGGATTTCCCGTTCGTCCCTGTCACGGCAAGGATGGGAATGCGTGTGGGCGTACCGCGCGGAAAGAGCATGTCGATGACGGGCCGCGCCACATTGCGCGGGCGCCCTTCCGAGGGCTGAAGGTGCATGCGGAATCCAGGAGCCGCATTGACCTCGATGATGCCGCCGCCGGTTTCATGCACCGAGCACCCGATATCGGGCGCGATGAAGTCGATTCCGGCTACGTCGAGACCGACAGCCTGAGCCGCGCGGCGCGCGATCAGTGCATTGTCCGGGTGAATGTCGTCGGTGCGGTCGACCGCGGTTCCACCCGTCGAAAGATTGGCCGTATCGCAGAGATAGACGATCCGGCCTGCCTCAGGAACGCTCTCCGGCGTGAGGCCGGATTTTGCGAGCACCCCGAGGGCATGGTCGTTGAGGGTGATCCTGGTCATGACATTCTCATGGCCCTCACCGCGCCGCGGGTCGCGGTTCACCTCCTCGACGAGTTCGACGATGGGGCGCCGGCCGTCACCCACCACGTGGGCGGGCACGCGCTCGGCCACGGCCACCACTTCTCCGTTGACCACGAGAACGCGATGGTCGCGTCCTTTGAAGCAGCTCTCCACGATGACGCGGCGGGAATGGCACGCGGCCTCCTCGAAGGCTTTCGTTACGTCCTCAGGGCTTGTCAGATCGATGCTCACGCCACGGCCATGATTGCCGTCCAGTGGCTTCACGACGACAGGATAGCCGATCCGTTCTGCCGCGCTCACGGCATCTTGGGCGCTGCGCACCACGTGGCCGCGGGGCACCGGCAGGCCTGAATCGGCGAGCAGCGCTTTCGTCAGATCCTTGTCGCTTGCCGCATCGCTCGCAATGGAGGAGGTGAAGCTCGTCATGCTCGCGCGGATGCGTTTCTGGTAGCGTCCGGTGCCGAGCTGGACGAGACTTTGGTCGTCGAGCCGCATGACCGGGATGCCCCGACGTTCCGCCTCCTGCACGAGAGACAGGGTTGTGGGTCCCAAGGCCTTGCGGCGGCGGACGTATTTGAGCGCTTCGAGTGCCTTGTGCAGATCGAAGGCCGAGCGGAGGGCAGGTTCCTCCTCATCCTTGTAGAGAATGTCGAGCCCCCGGACACCCTGCAGTTCGACCGGAAGGAGGGAATCCACGAGCTGGAGCGCGAGACGTCCGGCAAGAAGCCCGGTGTGCTCTTCCTCATAGGCATACATGACATTGTACGTGCCGGGCTCGCCGCGCACGGAGCGCGTCTTGCCCCGCGTGACGCTCACGCCCATGAGCGATTGAAGCTCGATGGCAATATGTTCGGCCACATGGCCGATCCAGGTTCCTTCTTCGAGGCGCTGAACGAAACCTCCAGGCCGGTGAAAGCAGCAGCCATGCTGCCGCAGTCCCGGCAGGACGGAGAGAAGCCGCTCCGTAAAATGCGGGAGACGGCTAGAAGGCCAATCCTCCAGAGAGCCGAGATCGAGCTTGACCCTGATCATGGGCGTCAGGCTGTAGAGATGCGGGCCCCGATAGACGCCCTTCTCCACGACGCGCATGGGAGAAGCCGTTTTCTCAGCGGATGAGGCACTGACCGGAGTGATGCCGGTCGCCGACTCGGCCTGCGCCTGAACATGTTCGCCCACGC
This sequence comes from Microvirga sp., assembly GCA_035645515.1. Lineage (GTDB taxonomy): Bacteria > Pseudomonadota > Alphaproteobacteria > Rhizobiales > Beijerinckiaceae > Microvirga. The sequence continues at coordinate 17,365 of DASQML010000064.1, read as the reverse complement.
TAAAACTCCTCAGAGGAACGCGGCAAGACGGCTGCGCCCGCACGCAGCACGCCTTTGCTTCGATGTGCGAATCGGGGTGCTAAGAGCGTTCAACAGTGAACCTTGGGATTCCTCAATCCGGTGCACTCCCCGGTTGTTCCAACGAGAAGAGAGGAATTCCTCGTTATTTCACCGGCCGTTAACATAGGTTAGAACGGTGGCGACGATCCTGATTTGCGCGGGAATGACATGCCGAGATTAGGGTTCGATCCGCACCCGGCAGAAACCCTGAGACATCTTAGGCCTTGCCAGAGGCCAGACCGAATAGCATCAAAGGATCGTGTCCCATCCGTTGCCCGTCATGCTGTTCGTCGCTCTTTCCGCACGCCTGCGTTCCATTCTCGCTGCCACCGCCGAGGCAGGGGGGAGCTTTTCGCGCAACGACGGTCTGGCCATGGCGAGCCATGTGGCGCTATCCCTCGTTATTGCCCTGTTTCCGTTCCTGATCTGCGTGGCGGCGCTTGCCGCCTTCCTCGGCGCGGGGCGCATTTCCACGCATATCGTTCACCTGCTCTTCGATGTCTGGCCCGAGGGCGTGGCGGGGCCGCTGGCGAGCGAGGCGGACAAGATCCTCGTGCCCAAGCGCAATGTGCTGACAATCTCCATCGTCATCACGCTTCTGGTGGCGACGAACGGCGTCGAGAGCCTGCGCGTGGCGCTCTGCCGAGCCTATGGCGTGGCGCGCTTCCGCCCCTGGTGGCAGGCGCGGCTCATCGGCATCGGTTTCGTGGCGATGGGTGCGGCCGCGTTGGTGGCGGCCTCCGTCTTGGTCGTGCTGTGGCCCTCGATCTGGCGCGCCACCGTGTCCACCATCACCGATCTGAAATCGCTGCGCCTTACCTACGATCTCGTACGATATGCGCTGGCCGCTCTGGTACTCGTCGTCGGCCTGACGGTCACGCATCTCTGGCTGCCGGATACGCGGCCGAACCTGCGGGACGTGGCTCCCGGGGTCGCGGCGACGCTGATCCTGTGGCTTGCAGGCGCGACGGTCTACGGCGAGTTCCTGGCCGGTATGGCGCATGTCAAGGCGACCTATGCCGGTCTGGCGGGGATTCTCACAGCGCTGATCTTCCTGCAGATCTCTTCCGCCATCTTCATCTTCGGCGCGGAACTCAATTCCGCCCTGCGCCGCCGCAGGCTTGCGGCCCGCGGGGATACTTCGCTCGCGGTCGTGGCGGAGCCTGCGCCGGCGTCTTAGCTTGAGATCAGCTGACGCCTTCGTCCTGCTTTCTCTCGCAGTCCCGCTTCTGGGTCTGCGGAGGTTGTTGCTGCTGTTGAGCGAGAACGGTCTCGTCGGAGGCCTGGGCTGCAGGGAAGGGGGCGCTGACGAGGGTCAGGATGGTAAGGGAGACGGCGCGCAGCATGATCTGTCGTTCCTTCATCGGAGCCTTGCGATGCTAGCTTTCCGCGGGCGGCATTGCCAGCCCGGGTCGATGCCATTCTTGTGATCGGAAAACCAGTCCACGCCCCCTCTTGAAAACCCGAAAGGGCGTTCCTAACATCATGTTCGCCAAGGCCTTTTCAGGCTTGGCCTTACGGGCGCCGGCGGGTGTCCGGCGTCCTTGTGGTTACGTTGCTCATATGGAGGATGTAGCTATGAGATCGGCTTTCGACTTTTCTCCCCTCTACAGGTCCACGGTCGGATTCGACCGGCTGTTCGATCTGCTCGATCAATCCTCGCAGATCGATTCCATGACGAACTGGCCGCCCTACAACATCGAGAAGGCGGGCGAGGACCAGTACGTCATCACCATGGCCATTGCCGGCTTCTCGACCGATGAGATCGAGATCACGCAGAAGGAAAACCAGCTTGTCATCACGGGCCAGAAGAAGGGTTCGGAGGAAGGCAGGCAATATCTGCATCGCGGCATAGCGACCCGCGCCTTCAAGCAGACCTTCAACCTCGCTGACCATGTGAAGGTCATGGGTGCGAGCCTTGAGAACGGCCTCTTGACGATCGATCTGAAGCGCGAGGTGCCGGAGGCTCTCAAGCCGCGCCGGATCGAGATCACGACGGCCCATAAGTCTCAGCCGCAGCAGATCGAGCACACCAAGGCGGCCTGAGGCAGGGCTGATGGGGAGAGCGCCGGTCGAGCATCGGCGCCTCCTGACATGGCTGCATGACAGGAGGATTGAGCATGAACATGCGCGATCTGATTCCCTGGGGCCGCAGCCAAACGGCCCCGAGCCGCTTCCGTGAGGAGGGCGATCCCTTCATGACCCTGCATCGCGAAATGAACCGGCTCTTCGACGAGGCCTTCCGCACATTCGAGATGGTGCCGTTCAGCGGCATGGGCCGCATGAGTGGATGGCCGCATGTGGAAGTTGCCGAAACGGACAAGAATGTCTGCGTGTCGGCGGAATTGCCCGGCATGAGCGACAAGGATGTCGAAGTCTTGATGGGTGACGGAATCCTCGTGATCCGCGGCGAGAAAAAGTCCGAGATCGAGGACAAGGAGCGTGCGTTCAGCGAGCGCATCTACGGGCGCTTCGAGCGCCGCATCCCGCTTCCCTGGGATGTGGAGGAGGACAAGGTGAATGCGTCCTTCAAGAACGGCGTTCTGACGGTCACCTTGCCGAAATCGGCTGAGGCCAGATCGAACGTGAAGCGGATCGCCGTCAACGGCACCGATGCGACCAAGCACTAGAGCGTCGGAACCGAAAGTGGAGTTGCACTTTCGGGATCAAATCCGATGCTCCTCTTGCGAGAGCGCACCGTGCGGCCCTTCAGATCCGCACGGTGCGCTGGGCGACGATCCTTGTTGGCGGGTGCCCGGTTCTCCTGGCGCTCGCCGCTGATCATGGGAGAAGAAGATCTGATGCATCAGACGATTGCTTGCGGGACTCACTCTATCTGGCATGGCTCGTATTCTCTGTCGGCGTCGTCGACCGGATCCGCCGTGCCGTCGTTGGCGGAAACACTGGTCGATCCGAGAAGCGCGTTCCGGCATCCTGCCGAGGTGGTGACGCATCCCTTGCTCTCACGCGAGGAGAAACGCACCATTCTCATCTCTTGGATCCGAGACGAGATCATGCTCGAACACGTGGCGAGCCGCGTTTTGCCCGAACTGAAACCTGCATCGCAGATCGACGCGGTGATAAGGGCGCTGCAGGACATCGACCCTCATGCGGCTGACGAATATCGTGCGGCGGCAAATGCGGTCGGAGAACGCTCCCGCGCATGCGGCGGATAAAGTCCTGCGTCGAAGGATTCAAAGGGACGTCTGCGTGAAGAGAGCGGCCTTGACGAGACGGTCGGGGCCGAGATCGTCATGGGCATCGAAATTCATCAACTCCGCCAAGCGTCGACGCGCGCGATTGATCCGGCTCTTGATGGTTCCGATATTCGTGCCGCAAATGCGCGCGGCGTCCTCATAGGTGAGACCTTCGGCCGTCACGAGAAGAAGCGCCTCCCGCTGATCGAGTGGTAACTGGGCGAGGGCCTTGAGCATGTCGGCAAAATCGAGCCGTGATCCCTGTTCGGGCATCACGGCGACGCGTTCGGCCCAGGCTCCGTCAGGATCTTCCACCTCACGCTTGCGGCGTCGCGCCTGCGTGAGGAAATCGTTGCGCAGGATCGTAAACAACCAAGCCTGCATGCTGGTGCCGGGCTGAAACTTGTCGAGATGACTCAAACCCTTCAGCAGCGCGCCTTGTACGAGATCGTCGGCGCGATCCACACTGCCGCAGAGGGAAATGGCGAAGGCGCGAAGATGAGGGATGGCAGCGAGCATCTGCTCTTTCAAGGGTGTATCAGCCGCCATTCTGCATCCCTTCCTTTCGCGAACACAAAAGCAGACGTCTCCTATCCGGAAGGCGCATTAACTTATGTAAATCTGGGCTGCCGTGTTCGTGGGAATATGCATCCGAAGGATCGCTCCGACAAGGGCTTTGAGAAAAGCTTGATCTCTGCTTCCTGATTGATCGGACCTTCAGGCAAAATGGTTAGCGATCTTTTACGAAGTCTTTAATGCTAAGTTTCACATGAGTGATTGAGACGTGCATGTATTCAGAACACATTTGAACTCTATGATCCAACATTATCGTTCGGTTGCCTCGGATGACGATTCCTTCACCTGAATCCTGTCTCGCCCGAGACTGACATGAAAGCGCAAACTGATGACTCATACGCGGTGCATGATCGTTGAAGATCAGGCTTTGATCGGCATGTCACTCGAGGCATTCCTCGAGGAGGCCGGGTTCAGGGTGGAAGGTCCCTTCATGAGCAGTGCCCAAGCCTTGAACTGGCTTGAGAGCGATGTGCCCGACGTGGCGCTTCTCGACCTGATGATCCAGGATGGAACATCGGTGGAAATCGCCCGCACTCTCAAAACCCGTGGGATTCCGTTCGCGATCTATACGGGTCTGCCCCCAAAGGGGGACAGTCCGCCCGAACTGCAAAATGTGCCGTGGCTGGAAAAGCCCGTGAGCCGGGAAACATTGACGGCTGCCTTGAGCGACCTTCTTGAAGGGTGCCGGCAAAGAGCCCCCGAGGGCGGCTCGCTTCCAGTCTGAGAGGACCGGTTTTCGAGCCTCAAGTCCAGCCGGAACCCCACGAAATCCAGGGCCTTCCCGAGACCGACCCTTGGGACTCGAGCGGAACATCAGGACGCGGAATGCCGTTGTTCAGAAAATCCCCGTGTCCTGGAGGGCGTTATGCGTATGTCTTTCAAAACCCTGATGGCCGCTGCCCTTCTGGTCGGGGGCGCCGCAGCCGTCCAGCCGAGCCCCGCCTCAGCTCAGACCGGCGAGCGTGACTATTATGCTCCCTATGCCCGTCAACGGGCCGTTCAGCCCTATTACAGAAACCGTGCTTACGGCTATCGCTCCTACAACCGCTATTATGCCGGCGACCGGTACTATGGCCGCCGTTATTACCGTCCGGCCTATTATGGCGGCTACCGCTACGGGTACAACCCATACCGCCACTACTACCGCCGCGGTTATGACGGCGGTGCTGTCGTGGCAGGCCTGATCGGTGGACTCACGCTCGGCACCATCGCCGGGGCCGTCACGAGCCCGTACTATTACGGGCCGGGCTACTATCGGCCTGCCTATTATGCCCCCCGGTGCGTGCTCGAGCGCCGCCGCGTGATCAACCGCTACGGCCGCCCCGTCTGGCGGCGTGTCGAGGTCTGCTACTAGACCGCTAGGTCGCCAAGCTTAAAGCCCCGCTTTAGGCGGGGCTTTTCTTGATCGTTGAAGCGGAGCGCAAGACGGGTTAGAGCCGGATCCGTGGCTTTTCAGGTGACTTTCCTTTCATGACAACGCGCTTCCATCGCGGCGACCTGCCCGCAGATTACCAACCCGGTTCCGCGATCGCGATCGATACCGAGACGCTTGGCCTCAACCCGCACCGGGATCGGCTCTGCGTCGTGCAGATCTCGAAGGGCGACGGGGATGCCGACGTGGTGCAGATCCTGAAGGACGGGCCCCGCCCGGAAAATCTGGTCCGTGTCCTGTCTGACGAAAGCGTGCTCAAGATCTTCCATTATGCCCGCTTCGACTTGGCTGTTCTCTTCCATGCCTTCGCCGTGATGCCGCGACCGGTCTACTGCACCAAGGTGGCTTCGAAGCTGGTCCGCACCTACACGGACCGGCACGGGCTGAAGGATCTCGTCCGGGAGTTCCTCGGGATCGAGCTCTCCAAGCAGCAGCAATCCTCCGACTGGGGCGCCGAGACCCTGACGACGGCTCAGCTCGATTATGCGGCCTCCGACGTGCTGCACCTGCATGCGCTCAAGGACAAGCTCGACCAGCGGCTGGAGCGGGAGAACCGGCTCGGTATCGCCCATCAATGCTTTTCGTTCCTGCCTACCCGGGCGCAGCTCGATCTGCTTGGCTGGGCAGAGACGGACATCTTTGCGCATAGTTGACGCAGGCTTAAACTTTCCCTCATAAAACCCATATCCGTCATAACATCGCCATCACGGACGGGCATGGCGCCAGACCTCAAGTGAGACGGAAGGGATTGGATCGAACGTGGCGGGATTCCAGGGCACCACACTCCAGGGTGGCCCGGCCTCGAGGCCGGGCGCGCGCACGCGCGCCTTCAACAAGGCCCGGCGCCATTCCCGCTGGGTGCGCTTCGCCAAGATCGCCATTCCTGTGGGTTCACTTCTCGCGATGGTGGCAGTTGGCCTGGTTGCCTATCTTGAACCCTTCAGGAAGATCGAGAACCTGAGCTTCGGCTCCCTCGGGGTCAGCGGCACCAATGTGACCATGGAAGCCCCCAAGCTCACCGGGTTCAAGAACGACAACCGTCCCTACGAGGTGACCGCCAGCGCCGCTACTCAGGACGTGAAGAACCCCAACTTCGTGGAGCTGAAGGACCTGCGCGCCCGCATTGTCACCGACGATAAGGGCAGCGCTGCTCGGCTCGAGGCCAATGTCGGCGTTCTCGACACCCAGAAGGAGCGGATGGACCTGCGCCAGAACGTCCGTGTCAGAACCGATGCGGGCCAGGAGGTCCAGATGCGCTCCGCGCTTGTCGACTTCAAAGGCGGCACCGTCGTTTCCAACGAGCCTGTCACCGTGATCCTTGGCGGCAACGGCCAGATCGAGGCGGAAGGCCTCCGGGTGACCGAGAACGGCAAGGTCATGAGTTTCAGGGGGCGCGTGCGCACCACGTTCCTGCCTGCCTCCGGTTCCGATTCATCCTCTCCTGCCGCTGCACCCCAGGCGGCCCAACCTGCAAGTGTTCGTCCATGATGAGTTTCGCACGCAACGCGCTCGCTCTCGCGCTCCTCCTCCCGGCGGCAACGACCGCTGCCTGGGCTCAGGCCGGGAAGGAGCGGGCCGTCGGCTTCGGCAACTTCGGCTCCAGCAAGGAGCCGATCAAGATCGACGCCAACAAGCTCGACGTGTTCGACAAGGAAGGCCGTGCGGTCTTTTCCGGGGATGTGGTGGCCGTCCAGGGCGAGAGCACCATGAAGTGCACGGCCATGACCGTCTATTACGAGCAGCAGAACCGTGACGGTGACGCCCAGCCTGCCGCTGGCAGCACAGCGCAGGGTCCCAGCGAAAGCGCGATCAAGAAGATCGAGTGCAAGGGACCGGTCACCATCGTCTCCCGCACCCAGGTCGCCACCGGCGACAACGCCACCTTCGACCGGGGCGCCAACAAGATCCTGCTGAGCGGGAACGCCGCCCTGAGCGACGGTCCCAACGTGACCCGCGGCGAGCGCGTGGTCTATGACATCAACACGGGCGTCGCGAGCATCGACACCAAGCCCGGCGGCCGCGTGCGGGCGCTGTTCGTGCCCGGCAATGGCGCACCGGCCCCCACGGGTGCCGGCAATGCCAAGCCCAAGCCTTGAAACATGTTCAGGGCAGGCTGGAGAACTCCGGCCTCCCACTGCGTTTTGACGATGGATCTTCCGTGAAATCTCTGTTCAACCGCGCCCAATCTGCTCCGGCGGATACGACAACCCTGGGCCATCATTCGAGTGGATCGGCGGCGTATGCCCTCGGCCGTGCCGAGGAGCCCGGCGTCTTCGGCGGGCCAGGGATCCTGGCCGTGAAAGGCCTGCAGAAGAGCTATCGCGGCCGCACGGTGGTGCAGGATGCGGGCCTCAACGTTCGCGCCGGCGAGGCGGTGGGCCTGCTCGGCCCGAACGGCGCCGGCAAGACCACGATCTTCTACATGATCACCGGCCTCGTCTCGGCTGATCGCGGCGTGATCAGCCTCGACGGGCACGACGTGACCAGCCTGCCCATGTACCGCCGGGCGCGTCTGGGCATCGGCTACCTGCCGCAGGAAGCCTCGATCTTCCGGGGCCTTACCGTCGAGGACAATATCCGCGCCGTGCTCGAAATCGTGGAGCCGAGCCGCAAGGAGCGCGAGCGCAAGCTCGACGCGCTGCTCGACGAGTTCAACATCACACGACTGCGAAAGTCGCCCTCCATCGCACTCTCGGGCGGCGAGCGCCGCCGCTGCGAGATCGCCCGGGCTCTCGCGGGCGAACCCACCTTCATGCTCCTCGACGAGCCTTTCGCGGGCATCGACCCCATAGCGGTAGGCGACATCCAGAACCTCGTGCGGCACCTGACCCGGCGCGGCCTCGGCGTGCTGATCACCGACCACAATGTGCGCGAGACCCTGGGCCTCATTGACCGTGCTTACATCATCCATTCCGGCCGGGTCCTTACGGAGGGCTCGCCCGATGCCATCGTTGCCAACGAGGATGTACGCCGCCTGTATCTCGGCGAGGACTTCCGGCTCTAGGCGCGAGGCAGGGAGGTCTCTAGGACGATCTGCCTTTTGACGGCACGACCAACGGCGCAGTAGAAGAATCAGGCATGCAAGAAGCATGCCTGCCACGCGTTGGGTGCCGTCATGAGTTCGATGCAACGGCTAGAGCTGCGTCAGGGCCAGTCCCTGACCATGACTCCCCAGCTCGTTCAGTCCATCAAGCTGCTACAGCTCTCCCATGCGGAACTCGTGGCCTATGTCGAAGCCGAGCTAGAGCGCAATCCGCTCCTGCAGGAGGCGGAAGCCAAAGGCGATGCGCCGCGCCCCAGCTTGGCCGATTTCCTGCGCGCCAAGCAGAAATATGAAGAGGCCGGCAGGCCGATGATCCCGGGCCCGCCGCCCTCGCGCGGGGAGGGGGTGACGGCTTCCTCCCAGGGCGCATCCTCCGCCCATTCCGAGCTGAAACCGGAACTCGAAGCGACGCTCGCGGGCGCGCAGAGCCTGACCGGTCATCTGGAGGCCCAGCTCGATCTCGTCTCTGCCGATGCGGTCCTGCGGGAGATCGGCCGGCATCTGATCCACAATCTCGACGAGGCGGGCTACCTCACGGAGGACTTGGAACAGGTGGCGGATCGCCTCGGCGTCTCTGTCCGTCAAGCCGAAGCCGCCCTGGCCCTCGTCCAGGGCTTCGAGCCCTCCGGAATCGGCGCGCGGACTTTGCGGGAATGCCTCGAGATCCAGCTGCGCGACCGCGACCGGCTCGATCCCGCCATGCAGGCTCTGGTCGCGCGTCTCGATCTCGTGGCGCGCCAGGATTTCGTGGCGCTCCAGGCAATCTGCGGCGTCGACCGGGAGGATCTCATCGACATGCTGGCCGAGATCCGCCGCCTGGAGCCGAAGCCCGGCCTCGCCTTCGCCTCGGCCCCGATCGACGTGCTCGTGCCAGATGTGCTCGTCCGGCCTTCTGCCGACGGCAGCTTCATCGTCGAGCTCAATCCCGATATCCTGCCGCGCATCCTGCTCAACCGCACCTATTATGCGGAAGTGGCGAAGGCCGTTCGCAAGGCGGAGGACAAGAGCTTCCTCTCCGATTGCCTGCAGGCTGCAAGCTGGCTCACCCGCAGCCTCGATCAGAGAGCCAAGACCATCCTGAGGGTGGCGACCGAGATCGTGCGCCAGCAGGAGGGCTTCTTTCGCAGCGGTATTGCCGCGCTGCGGCCCATGACCCTGAAAGGCGTGGCCGGGGCCATCGGGATGCACGAATCCACCATCTCCCGCGTGGTGGCGAACAAGGCCATCGGCCATGGGGGCATCACCCATCCGATGAAGTTCTTCTTCAATGCCGCCACGGGGGAGGGTGAGCACGCGGCCAAGGCCGTGCGGCACCGCATCCGGCAGCTGATCGATGCCGAGACCTCCGACAAGGTGCTCTCCGATGAGGCACTTGCTCAAGTTTTGAAAGCCGAGGGTATCGATGTTGCCCGCCGGACCATTGCGAAATACCGGGAAGCCCTGCGAATCCCTTCCTCAGCGGAACGCCGGAGGCGCTACCGCTTCCAGGCGTCATGACCTTCTGCAATGAGACTTGCTTTGCCTGAGCGTCGGATCATGATGAACAAAGCCAGTTCCATTCCAATGGGCGCATTCAAAGGGAGGTCTCCATGACGCTGAGGGTTTCGGGCAAGAATCTCGATATCGGGGAGGCCCTTCGGTCCCAGGTGATGGCACGGGTCGCGGGCGCGATGGAGAAATATTTCGACGGCGGCTATTCCGGACATGTGACCGTGGCGAAGGACGGTACGGGGTTTCGAACCGATTGCGTGCTACACCTGACCTCGGGCATCACCATCGAAGCCTCGGGGGCCGCCCACGACGCCTATTCGAGCTTCGACCAATCCGCGATTCGCATCGAAAAGCGCCTGCGCCGCTACAAGCAGCGGCTGAAGGAGCATGCGAACCCGGCCAATGGGCGGGACAGCAGCCTGGAAGCGCCCTATGCAGTCCTTGAGGCGCCAACCGACGAAGCCGTTGGGGAGGAGAGCTATCATCCTGTGGTCATTGCGGAAACCACGAAGCCCCTTCATCGCTTATCCGTCAGCGACGCGGTGATGCGGCTTGATCTGACGGGAGCGCCCGCTCTCGTGTTCATCCACGCTAGCACCGGCCGCGTGAACGTCGTATACCGCCGCGGCGACGGAGCGATCGGTTGGGTCGACCCGCCGCCCGCTCAGCCTTGATGAGGGTTACCTCCTCTTGGCCTGGTTTTTGCCTGGAACGGTGCGGGGCCTTGAAGGCTTCGCACCTTAATGCAGCGTGATCGATGCCTTTGCTGGATTTTCTAGACCCCCAGGCCGTTCTGCCCGCCCTGCGCGTGAGCGGCAAAAAGCAGGCTCTTCAGGAGCTGGCCTTTCATGCGGCCAAGCTCACGGCCCTGCCTGAAAGCGCCATTTACGAGGCCCTGCTTCAACGCGAACGTCTCGGCTCGACCGGGATTGGCGAAGGAATCGCCATTCCCCACGGAAAGCTGGCGGGCCTTACCCGAATCTTCGGACTCGTGGCGCGACTCGACAGGCCGATCGACTTCGAGGCGCTCGATGGCCAGCCGGTGGACATCCTCTTCCTGCTCCTGGCGCCGGAGGGCGCGGGAGCCGACCATCTGAAGGCGCTCGCCCGGGTCGCCCGGGTCCTGCGCGAGCCGGGCCTGATCGAGCGGGTGCGCGCCACGAAGGATGCCACTGCCCTCTACGCCATCATGACCGAGCTGCCGAAGGCCGCCTGACGGTTCTACCTCCGGCGACGCCAACTTCGCGCAAGCAAGCTCCGCTAGCGTGCCCCCGACAATGGGGAGAATCGGGACAATGGCGTCTCTTTCGGGGTTGCGTTGGCCGTCTGTCAGGGTGCGTGTAGCAGCCCTGAGCGGCGTCATGGTGGTTGGCTTTGCGGTAATTGCCGGCGTGTTCCAAACGGGCCGGAGCGAGGTCGAACAGGCTCTCGCCACGCAGCAGACCTATTTCGCTCTGGCGGAGAAGGCCTATCAGTTCCGTGGCCGCGCCGACGCCTTGAAGGCGGTGACACTTGAGTGGACCGCCACCCGTCAGGGCCATCACGGCCAAGCTTTTCTCGACCAGCACAAGCTCCTCGCCGCCCAACTTGACGAGATCGGTTCGGCTCCTGGGGCTGCTCTCATCGAGTACGAGGTGAAGGAGCTCAAGCAGCGAGCAAACCTCCTGATCGAGCAGGGGACAGCCCTCGACAAGCTCTACACCGCGATCGGCTACAAGGCTGACGAGGGAGCACTGGGACAGCTGCTCTCGGCCGAGGACAATCTGGAAAAGATCGTCAGGCCGCTCGCCTCAAATGGCGAGACGGCCTCGATTCGCCTGTGGGCCGCCACTCTCGGCATGTTCCGCCAGGAGGCCCGTGCCCGTCTCGTGCTCGAAGAAAGCCTGCTTGGCGCCTTCGAAGTCGATCAGGGCCGCTTCACCCGTGCACTGGCGCAGCTCTCCGGCGATGCCGCGGCCGAGAAGGCCGCCGTGCAGCAGGCCGGTGAAGCTTACCAGGCTGCGTTCCAAGCCTGGGCGTCGCTGGAGCAGCAGGTGGCGGGGCAGGGCGAGAAGCTCGAAGGGCAGTTCGACCTGCTCGTGCCCGTGCTCGGCCAGCTCCTGGACAAGGTGCATGCCGAAGCTCAGAGAACGGCTGATGCCCTGAATGCCTCGCAGCAGCGCACCTTCACGCTCATTCTGTGGGCGATGGGCATTACGCTGGTCTTAGGATTGGCGCTGAACTTCCTCGTGGGCCGTTCGATTTCGCTGCCGCTCGGCCGCCTTCAGCAGGCCATGAAGCGGCTGGCCGACGGCGATGCGAGCGTGGAGGTACCCTCCACCGCCGCGTCTGATGAAATCGGCGCCATGGCGCGCACCGTTCTGGTCTTCCGCGACAATGCCCGCGAGCGCGAGCGGCTGACACAGGAGCGTGAGGGGCAGGCGGCCTCCGAAGCCCAGCGGGCGCAGGCCATCGCCGAAGCGATCGCGAATTTCGATGCGTCGGTGGAGCAGATCCTCGGCGAGGTGCGTCGCGCCACGGGGGATCTCACCGCGGCCTCCGGCGAATTGGAAGGCTCGGCCAACCAGGTCACGCAGCAGGCGCAGGTGGCGGGCTCCGCCTCCTCCCGCACCTCGCAGAACATGGCGGCCGTGGCCAGCGCGGCGGAAGAGCTCGACGCGTCGCTGGCCGAGGTGGCCTCGCAGACGAATGCCTCGACGGAAGCGTCCGAGCGCGCCGTGGCAGAGGCGCGCGGCGCCTCCAGCAGCATGACGATCCTGGCGGAAGCAACCTCCCATATCGGCCAGGTGGCCGATCTCATCCGCTCCATTGCGGCGCAGACCAATCTTCTCGCGCTCAATGCCACCATCGAAGCGGCCCGTGCGGGCGAAGCCGGCAAGGGCTTCGCCGTCGTGGCCGCCGAGGTGAAGGATCTGGCAGGCCAGACGGCCAAAGCCACCGAGGAAATCGCGCGGCAGATCGAGGCGGTGCAGGCCGCCTCGCGCGAAACGCTCGTGGCTCTCGGCTCCGTTCAGGCTTCCGTGGACGATCTTGCGGGCGTGGTGTCCGGTGTGGCCGGCACCATCAGCCAGCAGACGGTGGCGGTGTCCGAAATCGCCCGCTCCGTCGCCCAGGTCTCGACCGAGGCGCGGGCGGGGGCATCGGCCATCGAAACCACCGAGGCGGTGGCGGTGCGTTCCCTCGATGCGGCCCGCGCCGTGGCGCACCTCTCCGCTGCCCTGGACAGCCAAGCGGAGCGCCTCGGCCACGAGATCCATCAGTTCCTCAGCCGCGTCAGGACCGCCTGACGCCGTGACATGGGGTATCGCGATCTCGGGCTGAACCGAGATCGCGCATTCGGCGAGTGACCCTATGTCCGTGCCGGGCGATCGTCCTCGCGGGACTGAACGCGAGCCCCATTGCGGCTTGCCTCCTGCTGCCCGGAGGCAGCCCCGCCGGTCTGCGGGAATGGCGTGATGCTGCCGGTGGGTTCCACGGGGGCCGGTTCCTCCGATTCCCCCATGTGCAGGGAAGCCTGCTGCTCGTCGCGGTCGAGAACCCCCTCGTCGTCAAGAATGTGGACGACTTCGTCGACCTCTTCGTCGGCACAGCTCACGATCACCACGGAGCCGCCGCGGAGCACACCCTCCACATAGGCCTGCACATCGGCCCGCGACACGCCCGCATCCTCCAGGACGGGAGCGAGGTTGATGGGCACAGACCAGATATCGATCCGATCCCGTGGGATGCCGGCCTGCTCGAGGCGGCTTGCTGCTGTCGCGGCGTGCTGCCCGCTATGGAAAAGGGAGGTGACGGTTTTGGTCATCGGGTCGATCTCCTGCGATGCGAGCTGGCTTCGCCTGCGAAGAGATGAGCCGGTCCTGCGCGACGGCAGGCATCCTTCAGGATGCAGTGTCCGGGCAACCGGCTGTCATGGACACGACCGGCCGTGCTGATCGGCTCAAGTCACGATCCTGCCACTCTACCACGATGCGTCCCGTCCGGCCATCCGACCGCGATGCGCGGTCTTGCCGAAACTACGGTGCCAGCTCCCAGACGAGCTGCACGTTGGCGGTGTAGCGGATCGTCGCCGGAGGCACGAGCGGAACTGCGTCGGCTCCCTTCGCCGCCATCTGCATCCGCATCATCTCGGGCTGAATGTCGACAGGCTGGGCGGAGCCGTCGCGGATCTCGACGAGCCGGCCAAGGGAAACGCCGGCGGCCTTCGCATAGATCTCCGCCTGGCGCTTGGCATCGCGCACGGCGGCCTCACGGGCCTTGTCGCCGCCTTCTTCCTGACGGTCGAGGCCGAAGGAGACGGACTGGAAGGTCATGTCCCCGCTGGCGAGGATCTCGCCCGCGAGCTGGCCGACGCCGTCGATGGCCCGGGTCTTGATGCGCAGCCGGTGATTGGCGGAAAATTTCGGCTGCTTGATTTCCTTGCCGTCCGGTCCGATCTGCGGCGGATTCTGGAAGACCTGGAAATTTGCGGTCTGGATATCTTCCTTGCTGATTCCGAGGCCCTGGATGCGGGCGAGCACGCGCTCCGTCCCCACGCGGTTGGCGGAGGAGGCCTGAGCAACCGTATCGCCCCTGGTCTCGACGCTCACGAGGATGACGGCGAAGTCCGGCTTCAGCTCGGCCTCGCCCGTTCCCATGACGCTGATCGTGGGTTGGCGAGGCGCCGTCTGGGCGAGAGCCGGGGAGGCGAGGCCAAGAGCAAGGCTGAGGGCCGCGGCAAGGGCGAGGCGCATGGTCGATGGTCCTTCGAAAAACAAAAGCCCCGCCCGAAGGCGGAGCTCGATGGGCCGTAACATCATTCAGGATGAATTCTGAGCGGGCGATTAACGGCCCGTCTTCACCCGGGTCCAGAGGCGGGTGACGGTGCGCTGCGAGCGCTCGTCATAGGCCGTGTTGGTGAAGAGGCGCTTCATGCTGGCCTCGTCCGGATAGATGCCGGGATCGTTGAGGATCTCAGGCTTGATATGCTGCTTGGCGGCGAGATTGCCCGACGCATAGGACACGTAGTTGGTGTTCATGGCGGCGATTTCGGGCTTCAGCATGAAGTTGATGAATTCGTGCGCCTCGGCCACGTTCTTGGCGTCAGCGGGAATCACGAAGCTGTCGAACCACATGAGCGCGCCCTCGCGCGGGATCACATAGGCGATTTCGACGCCGTTCTTGGCTTCCTCGGCGCGCTTCTTCGCCTGGATCATGTCGCCCGAATAGCCCACCGCCACGCAGATGTCGCCGTTGGCGAGGGCGTTGATGTATTCGGAGGAGTGGAATTTCTGGATGTTGCCGCGGATGCGGAACAGGGCGTCGCCCGCCTTGGTCAGGTCCTCGTTGCGCTTGGAATCCGGATTGAGGCCGAGATAGGCCATCACGCCGGGAAACAGATCCTCCGGGCTGTCGAGCATGTAGATGCCGCAGGCCTTGAGCTTCGAGGCGATCTCCGGCTTCATCACCAGGTCCCAGGTGTTGAGCGGCACGTCACCGAGAATCTCCTTCACCTTCTTCACGTTCAAGCCGATGCCGGTGGTGCCCCACATGTAGTTCACGGCATATTGATTGCCGGGATCGAACACGGACAGTCGCTGCGTGACGTCCGGCCATTGATTGACCAGGTTCGGGAGCTTCGCCTTGTCGAGCTTCTGGAACACCTTGGCGCCGATGAGGCGCTGCACGAACGGTCCCGAGGGCACCACGATGTCGTAGCCCGACTTTCCGGCGAGGAGCTTCGTCTCGACGATCTCGTTGTTGTCGTAGGTGTCGTAGACCACCTTGATGCCGGTCTGCTTCGTGAACTCGTCCAGCGCCTTCGGATCCACGTAGTCGGACCAGTTGTAGACGTTGACCACGCGCTGCTGCTGGGCGGCGGCGCCGGTCACAAGCCCTAAGGTGAGGGCTACGGAAGCGAGGAGACGAAACATCAGGGGTGGGACTCCTAAAGAAGAGAAAAGCCGTGGTCGGCTATGGCATCGGACCCAAAAGTGGATTCCACTTCAGGGACCCATCCGATGCTTTGCCTTTGCTGACGCATCGCTTGTGCGGAAAACCGGGTCCACGTTTCACGAGCGTGGCCCGCTGAGTCCGCACGATGCGTTAGGCGCTTAATTGAAATCCTCTTGCACCCCGCGTCAAGGTTGCCGTGAACTGAGGCTCACGCAGCCCGCTTGACCACGTCCGCCAGCCGCTCGAGACCCGCATCGAGGGTCGAGTCGTTCTTGGCGAAGCAGAAGCGCACCACGTTCTTCACGGCGCCTTGCGCGTAGAACGCCGAGACCGGGATCGCGGCGACGCCGTGCTCCATGACCAGGCGGCGGCAGAAGGCCACGTCGTCGGTTTCGCCCAGGGGCGTGATGTCGATGTTGAGGAAGTACGTGCCCTGGCTCGGGATGACGTCGAAGCCGAGCGTCTTCAGCCCCGCCGTGAAGCGGTCGCGGCTGCGGGTGAAGTTTTTCCGCATGTCTTCGAAATAGCCGTCGTCCTTGGCAAGGCCGTAGGCCACGGCGGCTTGCAGGCTCGGCGGGGTGGTGAAGGTGAGGAACTGGTGCGATTTCGCCAGCACCTTCATGATGTGCGGCGCGGCGCAGACGAAGCCCACCTTCCAGCCGGTCAGGCTGAAGATCTTGCCCGCCGAGCCGATCTTCACCGAGCGGTCGCGCATCCCCTCCAGCCCCAGCACCGGCTGGTGCCTGCGGCTGTCGAACACCACGTGCTCCCACACCTCGTCCGAGATCGCGATGGCGTCGAACTTGCGGCAGAACGCGGCAAGCAGGCCCAAATCCTCGTTCGAGAACACGGTCGCTGTCGGATTGAGCGGATTGTTGAACACCACGGCCTTGGTCTTGGGCGAGAAGGCCTTCGACAGGGCTTCCTCGGTCAGACGGAAATGCGGCGGCTGGAGCGTCACGAATTTCGGGATGCCGCCGGCAAGCCGAACGAGCGGCAGATAGGCGTCATACATGGGCTCGAACAGCACCACCTCGTCGCCCGGCTCCACGATGCCGAGGATCGCGCCCGCAAGCGCTTCCGTCGCGCCGGAGGTCACCATGACCTCGGCATTCGCATCCAGGTCGACGCCCTGCCAATGCTTGTAATGGGCGGCGATGGCAGAGCGAAGCTCCGGAAGGCCCATCATCGAGGGATATTGATTGTAGCCGTTGAGCACTGCCTCCGCCGCCGCGCGCCGCACGTCCTCCGGCCCCGGATCGTCAGGGAACCCCTGGCCGAGATTGATCGCGCCGGTCTCCCGGGCCAGGCTCGACATGACCTCGAAGACGGTGGTGGGAAGGTTCGCGAACAGACGGTTCATGCCGTTTCCTCAGGCGTGCGCAATGGGTCAACGCGTTTCGTATCATGGCGAGGGCGAAGATCGAATATGGACCAGGGAGAAATATGCGCTCGCGACCCTGATTGCGGGAGCGAATCGAAATTGTGGGATGTCAAACAGCCAAGCGTCATCGTCCTCGCGGCGTGAGTGCCCGAGGTGAGATGATCGAGGGAGGGCGCGAGGAGGCGTCCGGCTCGTGTGTGTCGATGTGAAGAACCCGACGGCTCCTCGCGCACGGTTCTTTTAGGCGG
>DASQML010000063.1:0-21848 GCA_035645515.1 Microvirga sp. | reverse complement strand
AAGCGACCGCGGCGGCCAGCAGCAGATTTACCTCATGGGCGCCGACGGCTCGAACCCGCGCCGCATCTCGTTCGGCGAGGGCACCTATTCGCAGCCGGCGTGGTCGCCGCGCGGCGACTACATCGCCTTCACCAAGCAGAGCGCCAACGGCTTCGCCATCGGCATCATGAAGCCCGACGGTTCGGGCGAGCGGATCCTGACGGAAGGCTTCCACAACGAAAGCCCGGTCTGGGCGCCGAACGGCCAGTACATCCTGTTCTTCCGCGATCCGGGCGGCCAGTCCGGCGGCAAGCTCTACATGGTCGACATCACCGGCCGCGTGGAGCAGCCCGTGCCGACGCCGTCCTTCGCATCGGATCCCACCTGGTCTCCGCTGCTCAGCGAGACGCGTCAGTAAGAAAGTCGGGAGGGGCGCTTCAAGCGCCCCTTTGCCGTTCAGGCGCGCAGCGAAGCGCTGCCTGTGGACTCATCCTTCCGGCTGCGCAGCTTGAACGCCAGGACGATCAGCGCGATGCCGAAGACGAGCGCGTAGGCGCCGAGCCACCAGGTCAGCACGACGGCGCCGACGAGCGGCGCGATCAGCAGGGCAACGCCGAACAGCACCGAGACGAGGCCGCTGAAGATCAGCCAGCCGCGTCCATAGGCCGGGCTCAGCTTGAAGGCGGCGACGATCATCAGGATGCCGGTGATGAGCGACCAGACCGCGAGAAGCGTCACGAAGAACACCACCGTCAGCCCCGGCATGACGAAGGCGAGAATACCCACGAGAATGTTGAGAATGCCCTCCAGGATCAGCAGCCCCCAGCGCTCGTGCCGCGAGGCTGCGCGGATGCCGGACACGATCCCGAACACGCCGTCGACCAGCATGTAGGCGGAAAAGAACAGCACGAAGGACAGGATCGTGGCCCCGGGCCAGAAGAAAGCGATCAGCGCGAAGATGACGGAGAAGGCGCCGCGCAGGGCCAGGGCCCACCAGTTGCGCGCGAGCAGCGCGCTCATGGTTTCGGTACGGTAGAGCGGGTCGAATGGGGTAGGGGTGGACGAACCGGCAGCCATCGTCATCTCCTTGGGTCGGGCCTCTCCATGGGGCCGCCGTTTCATCAATGCTCTAGCTTGGCTGCCGGTTTCCTTTCTCCCTCTATGGAGTTCGCCTCTTCCTTGAGCCGGCTCAAGCGCCGCCTGATCGCCATCTTGCGGCGTCTCAGCCGCACGCGCCGCTTGATGCGGAAGGCCCGGATCAGGAGAGCAAGGGCGAACCAGACCAGGCCCATCACCAGCGGCAGGACGATCAGCACTGGAAAGACCGTGATCACGACGGCGAGCGCCAGCAGGGCGAAGCCGATGATGGCGATGCTGCTGGTTTCCGTCGCCGTGAGCGAGCGCGACCCCATCGCCTTGCCGATGCTGCTGGAGAGCGCCAGCGCACCGGCGGCAAGCCTGCGCACGCCGCCCCGCTTGAAGCGGTGGCCGCGCTTCGAGCGCATGTTGCGGGCCCGCTTCCGGCGAGTCTGCCACCCGGGAACGATCTCCGTGGCATTGGCGAGATCCTCCAGGTACATGGCCTCCATGGCCTCAGCGAAACCCGAATCCTCGACGATCACGTCGAGCTCCCAGTTGGTGGCCCAGCTGGCGAAGTTGAGATTGGTGGAGCCGACCCGTGCCCAGCGTCCGTCCACCACAGCCGTCTTGGCGTGGAGCATCGAGCCGTTCCACTCGAAGACGCGGATGCCGGCCTCGATCAGCGAGCGGTAGCCCGCCCGCACGATGGGCTGCAGCGCCGGAACGTCGCTCGATCCCGGCACGAGGATCCGCACGTCCACGCCGTCCCGTGCCGCTTCGCCCAGCGCCTGCACATAGGAGGTGGTGGCGACGAAATACGCGTCGGTCAGCCACAGGTTGCGCTGGGCGGTGGCGGCGATGAACTGATCGACCCGATAGGTGCGGAACATGCCCGGCTCGCCGCTGATGAGCCGCGCGGCCATGGTGCCGGCATGAGGGATCAGATCGGCATGGGGAAGCTCGGATTTCGGGATCGGTCGCTTGCCGGCGAGCGCCCAGCTTTCCGCGAAGGCCGCATCGAGGTCGGCGACCAGGGGGCCTTCGAGCGCAATGCCGGTATCGCGCCAGGGCTCTCCGTCCCTGCGGCCCTCCCAGCTGTCCGAAATGCACAGGCCGGACACGAAGCCGATGCGCCCGTCCACCGTAATCAGCTTGCGGTGGTTGCGGCGGATCCAGAACGGGTCGATCAGGCGCGGAGGGTTGAACACCCGCACCTCCACGCCCGCTTCACGCAGACGTCGCCAGAAGGCGGGCAGCGCCCGGAAGGAGGAGCCGAGCCAATCGTAGAGCACGCGCACTTTCACCCCTGCGCGCGCCCGCTCCATGAGCGCCTCGGCGAAGGCCCGGCCGGTCTCGTCGTCGGCGATGATGAAGTTCTCGAAATGAATGACGGCTTGAGCCGAACGGATCGACTCCAGCCAGGCTGGGTAGTTCTCCCTGGAATTCCTGAGGAGCCGGATAGCGTTGCCCTGGCGCAGATCGCTGTCGGCAATGCGCGAGAAGGCGCGCTCCATGCGGAGTTCGTCCAAGGCCGTGCGATAGGGGTGAGCCGACAGGCCGGGCTGGTTCGTCATGAGATTCATGACCTCTCAACGCACAAGATGGGCTTTTCGGCGCATAAAGGGAGCGACCAGGGGGCCAAGCCCGTCTTCACATCCTGTTAACCTTAAGCGCAACTTCCACAACTTGGCCATAATTCACCTTAATCCCCGCACCGCTCACCAAGGTTGACGGAACCCTCCCTTAACCATCCTGCCCGTATAACGCACACAACGTTCGGCAAACGTGTGTGTAAGGAGTATTGCCAATGATGTCGCTGCGCGCCGTCAAATTCGCCGCTGCCCTCATTCTCGCCCTCGGGGCGGCAGCCTGTTCCAACAAAGACAGCATGGCCGATGGAGCCGGCGGCTTCGGCGCCGGCGGTGCCGCAACCCCCGGCAGCGCCCAGGACTTCGTCGTGAATGTCGGAGACCGTGTGTTCTTCGAGACCGACTCGACCGATCTCACCCCCACCGCCGTCGCCACCCTCGACAAGCAGGCGCAGTGGCTGCAGCGTTACCCGACCTACACCTTCCTGGTCGAAGGCCATGCGGACGAGCGCGGCACCCGCGAGTACAACTACTCGCTCTCCGCCCGCCGCGCCCAGACCGTGCGCGACTATCTGATCTCGCGCGGCATCCCGGCCAACCGCTTCAAGACCGTTGCTTACGGCAAGGAGCGTCCGGTGGCCGTCTGCAACGACATCTCCTGCTGGTCGCAGAACCGCCGCGCGGTCACGGTGCTCGGCGGCGGCGCAGGCGCTTAAAAACTTCGGAACACCGAAGTGTGAAACATAAGAGCGCCGCCACATTATCGCCGTGGCGGCGCTTTTGTGTTATCGGCACGGTCGCTCAAAGACCTTCAACGGTATCCAGCATGTTTCGACGTTTTCTCGTCTTTTTTGCCTTGGCCCTCGCCTTGGCCGCCCCTCTGGCTTCCCCTGCCGTCGCGCAGGATGCGGCCGACGCCATCGTGCGTCTCAACCGCCTCGAGAACCAGATGCGGCAGATGTCCGGCCAGCTCGAGCAGCTCCAGTTCGAGAACCGCCAGCTGAAGGATCAGCTCCGCAAGTTCCAGGAGGATGTGGAATTCCGCTTCCAGGATCTCGGCGGCCGCGGCGGCTCGAAGCCGGCATCTCCGTCCGCAACGCCGGCTCCCCGTCCGGCACAGCCGCAGGCCCAGCCTCAGACGACGCCCCAGCGTCGCAGCGATGTCTTCGACCCCTCCCAGGATCCCAATGCCCCGGGCGCCCCGCGCCCGCTGGGCACCACGCCGCCCTCGCAGCCTCTGGCCGATGCGGAGATGGGGCAGGAGGGCGAGCAGTTCGCCGGCATCGGCGAGCTGATCGAGGAAGAAGAGCAGGCCGCTCCCGGCGCGGTCGGCAATGGCATGACCATGCCGCAGGGCGCGATCCCGGCCCGTCCGAGCCCGAGCGTGGCGGCAACCAGCGTCGGCAATCCGCGAGCCGATTTCGACTCCGCCTATGCCGCCTTCACGCAGAAGGATTACGATCAGGCCGAAATGGGCTTCCGCCGCTTCCTGCAATCGAACCCGCGCGATCAGATGGTGCCGGAAGCCACGTTCTGGCTGGGCGAGACCTATCTCCAGCGCAACCGCTACCGCGAGGCGGCCGAGCAGTTCCTGAACGTGTCCGCCGATCACCCCAACGCCTCCAAGGCTCCCGACGCGATGCTGCGCCTCGGCGTAGCCCTCAACGGACTCGGCGCCCGCGACCGGGCCTGCGCCGTCTTCGCCGAGCTCGACCGCAAGTATCCCCAGGCCTCCGCCAATGTGCGCCAGGCCTCCGAGCGCGAGCAGAAGCGCAACAAATGCACCTGACCCAGGCACCACAAGTCGAGCACCCGAACCGTGGACGCTCCTTCGCCTGACGATCCGCTCCCGAGCCATGGCCGGGAGCCTCTTTTTTCCAGCCTGAGCCAGGCCACGGGTATCCTGGCCGCCGTCTCCGGTGGACCCGATTCCATGGCCATGATGCACCTTCTCGCCCGCTGGGCGCCTGAAGATCGGCCGCCCCTCTTCGTGGCTACCGTCGATCACGGCCTGAGGCCGGAGGCCGCCGAGGAGGCGGCCTTCGTCGCCCGCGAGGCGAAAGTGCTTGCGTTGTCCCATCGCATTCTGGTCTGGACGGGTGAGAAGCCTGAGACCGGCCTGCAGGAGGCCGCCCGTGAGGCGCGGTATCGCCTGCTCGTGCAGCATGCCCGCGAGGTTGGCGCCTCCCATCTCGTCACCGCCCATACCCGGGACGATCAAGCCGAGACGATCCTCATGCGTCTGGCCAAAGGGTCTGGCCTCAAAGGCCTCGGCGGCATGCGCCGGGAGCGGGACCTGGGAGGAATCGTTCATGCAAGGCCCCTGCTCGACCGCTCGAAGGGGGAGCTGCTCGCCCTCTGCGAAACGAGCGGCTGGCGCTTCGTGACCGATCCTTCCAATGCGGACGAGCGCTATGCCCGGGTCCGCTGGCGCAGGCTCATGCCGCTGCTGGCGGAGGAGGGGCTCACCGCCGACCGTCTGGCCCGCCTGGCGGAGCGGATGGCACAGGCCGACGAGGCCCTGGAGATCAAGGCAAGACAGGCCCTGGAGAGCGCAGGACCGGAAGCGGGGGAGGGGAGTTTCTCCTTCCGGGCCGCGTGCCTGGTCCGGGAGCCGTTCGAGATCGGCTTGCGGATCCTGGCGCAGGCCCTTGCCCGGATCGGCCTCGAAACCGTCCGTCTCCAGCGGCTCGAGGCTTGCCTCGAACGCCTGCGGACGGCGATTCCGGCAGGGAATCCCCTGCGCCTGACAATTGCCGGGGCCCTGCTTGATCTCGATCGGTCGGGGCGCTTAAGAGTGAAGCCGGAACCGCCCCGGTCACGGGGTCGTTAGGCAATTCTCTTAGCCAAGACCTTCGGATGATGCCGCATGCGCGCCGCATTCCCTTGGCAAGGGGAAAGGGTGTGCCTACATTGAGTTTAGCCGCATGGGGATGACGATCCTTTCCTCGTGCTTCATCTCCCTCTGGGGCAGAACCTGATCCAATGAATTCAAATTTCCGCAACTTCGCCTTGTGGGTTGTCATCTTCCTCCTGGTGCTGGCGCTCGTGACCCTTTTCCAGAGCCCGGGCCATCGAGGCGGCGGCAGCGACATCGCCTATAGCCAGCTCCTGAACGACGCCGATGCGGGCCGCATCACGAACGTCATCATCTCGGGTCCCGAGATCAGCGGCACCTATACGGACGGTCGCACCTTCTCGACCTATGCGCCCAACGACCCCAACCTGGTCACGAAGCTGCAGCAGAAAGGCGTGCAGATCACGGCCCGTCCGCAATCGGACTCGACCCCGTGGTTCATTGCCGTCCTCATGAACATCCTGCCCATCGCGCTCTTCATCGGCGCCTGGGTGTTCCTGTCGCGCCAGATGCAGAACGGTGCGGGCCGCGCCATGGGTTTCGGCAAGTCGAAGGCGAAACTCCTCACGGAAGCCCATGGCCGCGTCACCTTCGACGATGTGGCGGGCATCGACGAGGCCAAGGAAGACCTGCAGGAGGTCGTGGAATTCCTACGCGATCCGCAGAAGTTCCAGCGCCTCGGCGGCCGCATCCCCCGCGGCGTGCTGCTCGTCGGCCCTCCCGGCACGGGTAAGACCCTGACCGCCCGTGCGGTGGCGGGCGAGGCCAACGTGCCGTTCTTCACCATTTCCGGCTCGGACTTCGTCGAGATGTTCGTCGGCGTCGGCGCCTCCCGCGTGCGCGACATGTTCGAGCAGGCGAAGAAGAACGCGCCCTGCATCATCTTCATCGACGAAATCGATGCGGTGGGCCGCCATCGCGGCGCCGGCCTCGGCGGCGGCAACGACGAGCGCGAGCAGACCCTCAACCAGCTCCTCGTGGAGATGGACGGCTTCGAGGCCAACGAGGGCGTCATCATCATCGCGGCCACCAACCGTCCCGACGTGCTCGACCCGGCGCTCCTGCGTCCCGGCCGCTTCGACCGTCAGATCGTGGTGCCGAACCCGGACGTCACGGGCCGCGAGAAGATCCTGCGGGTTCACGTGCGCAAGGTTCCCCTTGCTCCCGACGTGGACCTCAAGGTCATCGCCCGCGGCACGCCCGGCTTCTCGGGCGCGGACCTCATGAACCTCGTCAACGAGGCGGCCCTGCTCGCGGCCCGCCGCGGCAAGCGCATCGTGACCATGCGCGAGTTCGAGGACGCCAAGGACAAGGTGATGATGGGCGCGGAGCGCCGCACCCTCGTCATGACCGACGACGAGAAGCGCCTGACCGCCTATCACGAGGCGGGGCATGCCATCGTCGCCCTCAACGTTCCGGCAACGGACCCGGTGCACAAGGCCACCATCATCCCGCGCGGTCGCGCGCTCGGCATGGTCATGCAGCTGCCCGAACGGGACAAGCTGTCCATGAGCTTCGAGCAGATGACCTCGCGGCTTGCCATCATGATGGGCGGCCGCATCGCGGAAGAGATGATCTTCGGCAAGGAGAAGGTGACCTCGGGCGCCCAGTCCGACATCGAGCAGGCCACGCGTCTCGCCCGCATGATGGTGACCCGTTGGGGCTTCTCGCCGGAGCTCGGCACCGTGGCCTATGGCGAGAACCAGGACGAGGTCTTCCTCGGCATGCAGATGGGCCGCCAGCAGAACGTGTCAGAGGCGACCGCCCAGAAGATCGATTCGGAAGTGCGCCGTCTCGTGGAGGGCGGTCTCAACGACGCCCGCCGCATCCTGACCGAGAAGCAGCACGATCTCGAAACCCTGGCCCGCGGCCTTCTGGAATACGAGACCCTCACGGGCGAGGAGATCCGCAACCTCCTCGACGGCCAGCCTCCGGTGCGCGATGCGGGCGGCGATCCGGTGACCCCGGTGCGCGGCTCCGCTGTCCCGACCACCCGCCCCGGGCGGCCCCGGGAAAGCGACGGAGGCATGGAGCCCCAGCCGCAGGCTTAAGACGGGAAGCCCTTGTGAATGACCAGAACGCTCGCTGGAATGCGAGCGTTCTTTTTTGTTGACCTGCGCCTTTTACTTTCAGGCCGACAAGAGAAGCGTCGCACCTTGTAACAATTGCTCATCACTTGTGATGGGTCTGGTCGGGGCGAAGACTTGACCCGGAACGTGGGGGTTGCTTTGAAAAGGCAAAACGCGCAGTGGCGCAGCGGAATGGAGAGTTGAAGCCCATGCGGAAATACTTTGGGACCGACGGCATCCGAGGACGAGCCAACGGCATCATCACGCCGGACTTGGCCCTCCGAGTCGGCCAGGCGGCGGGCCTCATGTTCAAGCAGAATGGCGATTACCGCCATCGGGTCGTGATCGGCAAGGACACACGCCTCTCGGGCTACATGATCGAGAACGCGCTGGTCGCAGGCTTCACCTCGGTGGGCATGGACGTGCTCGTCCTCGGTCCCATGCCGACCCCGGCGGTGGCCATGCTCACGCGCTCCATGCGCTGCGACCTCGGCGTCATGATCTCCGCCTCGCACAACCCTTACGAGGACAATGGGATCAAGCTGTTCGGCCCCGACGGGTTCAAGCTCAACGACGAGGTCGAGCTTCAGATCGAGGCGCTCATGGATTCGGACATGACGGCGCGCCTTGCCGGCTCCGCCACGCTCGGCCGGGCCAAGCGCATCGAGAGCGTCCAGGCGCGCTATATCGAGTTCGCGAAGCGCACGCTGCCGCGTCAGGTGGATCTGGAAGGCATGCGGGTGGTGCTCGATTGCGCCAACGGCGCGGGCTACAAGGTCGCTCCGGAAGCCCTCTGGGAGCTTGGCGCCGAAGTGGTGAGCATCGGCGTGGAGCCCAACGGCTTCAACATCAACCACGAGGTCGGCTCCACCGCTCCCGATGCGCTGATCCAGAAGGTGCGCGAGCTGCGCGCTGATGTCGGAATCGCCCTCGACGGAGACGCTGACCGCGTGCTGATCGTGGACGAGAAGGGCCAAAAGGTCGACGGCGACCAGCTCATGGGCGTGGTGGCCCGCTCCTGGAAGGAGGACGGACGTCTCTCCCAACCGGGCATCGTCGCCACGATCATGTCGAATCTCGGCCTCGAGCGATATCTGAACGGCCTCGGCCTCGGCCTGGTTCGCACGGCAGTCGGCGACCGCTATGTGCTCGAGCACATGCGCGCGCACGGCTACAATCTCGGCGGCGAGCAATCCGGCCATATCATCATGTCGGACTACACCACGACAGGCGACGGCCTGGTTGCGGCGCTGCAGCTGCTCGCCGTGGTCAAGAGCATGGGCAAGACCGTCTCGGAGGTCTGCCACTGCTTCGAGCCGCTGCCGCAGGTGCTCAAGAACGTGCGCTACAAGGCCGGCAAGCCTCTGCAGGAGGCATCTGTGATCAAGGCCATCGAGGCAGGCCGCGAGCGGCTCGGCACTTCGGGGCGCCTCGTCATCCGCCCCTCAGGAACGGAGCCGGTGATCCGCGTGATGGGCGAGGGCGACAATGCCGATCTCGTCACGCAGGTGGTGGACGACGTGGTGGATGCCGTCACCCGGGCCGCTTCCCAAGCCGCAGCGTAAAGAATCCTCCCTCGCGAGGAGCAAAGGGCATGGAGTTTCTCCATGCCCTTTCTTTTTGCCCGGTCTCCTCATGGCGGCGACTTGAGAAGGGGGGAACAAGGTTAAGAATTAAGATTAACCGTCTCTTCATAGCCGAAGGCTACACTCTAACAGAGCCGCAGACGATCCTGGCGGCGCGTGCCGAGTGAAGAAGAGTACCATGAGTTTCATCAAGACCACGGTTCTGGCCGGCGTGATCGGCATGACTGCGACAGCCGCCTCCGCTGCCGATTTCCCGCGCAGGCTGTTTCTGCCTCCAGCACCCGTCCTCGACACGACCGAGAGCTGGTATCTGCGTGGCGACGTTGGGTACACCCATTACAAGCGCCCGGAAGCCGATTACACGCTGGGCCTCATCTCGGGCAGCATGAGCCGCGAAGTTTTCGGCGACAATGCGGTGGTCGGCGTCGGCATCGGTTACTACTTCAGCCCCATGTTCCGTGCCGACGTGACCTTGGATCACAGCTTCTACTCGCGCTTCAAGGGTCTTCCGGCGAACGACGGCTTCGCGACGGGATCGGTGTCCGACAGAGGCCGGTTCCAGTCTTCGACGGCCATGCTCAATGTCTATGCCGATCTCGGCACCTATGGCGGCTTCACGCCCTATGTGGGTGCCGGTGTCGGCGTCGCGCACAACGTGCTCGGCAGCTACACCCGCACGAGTGTCGATGCGCTCGGCGTGGTGACGCAGGAGCGCCTGGCGGGCGGCGGCGGCTACAGTTTCGCGTGGGCTCTCATGGCGGGCGTGGGCTACAAACTGTCCGACAGCTTCACCCTCGATCTCGGCTATCGCTATGTGAGCCTTGGCGATGTGAAGACACGCGGCTATGCGAGCGGCGCGGGCGCCGATGTGGAATCCATCGGCGCGCATGAGGTGCGCCTGGGCGTGCGCTACGCGTTTCAGTAAGCATTCGAACCCATGTGGACAAGAAAAGCCTCGGCCCAAGGCCGGGGCTTTTCCGTTTGGAGTTAACCTTTTATTCAATGGATTCCTTCGCGATTCGCTGCAGAGGCACTGATGTTCGAAACCGGCGCTCCGATCGTTCGCCCG
This sequence comes from Microvirga sp., assembly GCA_035645515.1. Classification (GTDB taxonomy): domain Bacteria; phylum Pseudomonadota; class Alphaproteobacteria; order Rhizobiales; family Beijerinckiaceae; genus Microvirga. Next base: position 11,619 of record DASQML010000063.1, on the reverse strand, counting down.
CCCCAGGCTCTTCAGTTCAATGCCCATGCCCTTGCGGAGCTGCACCGGGCCCTGCAGCCTTATCTGCACCCGGACCAGGCACAGATGGCAACCGAGCCGGCAACCGCTCAGCCCGTGGTCGAGGCGCCCCGCGTCAGTTCGGTCGAATTCAACCGTGTCCTCTGGACGGCAGAAAGCATGATCGCCTCCGTCATGGGCCTGAAGACCTGCGAGGTCGGGGTTTTCGTGACCGCCGGGCGCTACGTGTTCTAGGTTTTCCCTTCTTGAAAGAGAAAAGCTCCGCACGCTTCGTCGGCGGAGCTTTTTCTTTTTGAGGGTCTCGTCTCCGCTTACTCCGCCGGATGCGCCGGGGGCTGAGCCACCTGCGGAGCAGGGGCCTCTCCATGAGGGCGCTGGCCGGTCTGCGCCCGGAGCTTGTCGAGCATTTCACCGACATAAGTGGCGGGCTTGGTGTAGCCGCCGATGAGGAGATAGATCGCGGGCACCACGAGCACCGTGAGAAGCGTCGACATGGTCACGCCGCCGACGATCACCGTACCGATGGCGCTGCGCGCTTCCGCGCCCGCGCCCGTGGACCAGGCGAGCGGGATCGCGCCGCCGATCATGGCGATGGACGTCATCAGGATCGGACGCAGGCGCAGGACCGAGGCCTCGATCACCGCATCCCATACGGACATGCCCCGCTCGCGCAGCTGATTGGCGAATTCGACGATGAGAATGCCGTTCTTCGTCATCAGGCCGATGAGCAGGATCATGCCGATCTGGCTGTAGATATTGAGGCTCTGCCCGGTGATCACGAGCGCCGCGAGGCCGCCTGTCACCGCGAGGGGAACCGTGAGCATGATGATGAAGGGGTTGATCCAGCTCTCGAACTGCGCCGCCAGAACCAGGAACACCACGAGCAGCGCCATGCCGAAGGTGACATAGATCGCATTCGACGATTCACGGAAATCCTGCGACTGACCCGTATAGCCGATGCGGGCCTCCGCCGGCAGGTGCTCGCGCACGATCTGCTCCAGCACCGCGAGGCCCTCGCCGATGGACGTGGTGCCGGTGAGGCCTGCGTCGATGGTGATGGCGCGCATGCGGTTGAATCGGTTGAGCGTCTGCGGAGCCGCCGCTTCAGTCAATGTCACGAAGGAGGAAAGCGGAACGAGCTCGCCGTTCGTGGAGCGCACGAAGGTGTTGGCGAGATCGTTGGGCGTGGCGCGGTCTTCGGCCCGGCCACGCATGATGACGGAATATTCCTCGCCGCGATTGACGAAGGTGGAGACCTCGCGCTCGCCGAACATCAGCTCGAGGGTGCTGCCGATGTCCTGGACGGAGACGCCGAGGTCGGCCGCGCGCTGCCGGTCGATCTGCACACGAATGTCCGGCTGAGATTCCCGGTAGTTGGAATCCATGTTCACGAACAGGCCCGTTTCCTGCGCCTTCTGCATGACGATGTCGCGCCATTCGCGCAGGGTGTTGTAGTCGGGACCGCCGAGCACGAACTGAATCGGTTTCGACGGGCCGCGTTGGCCCAGGGAGCCTGGGCTGATCGGCGCGACGCGCGCGCCCGGGAAGTTCGCGACCTTGCGGTTGATCTCCTGCACCAGATCCTGCTGCTTCATCGTGCGGTGATCCCAGGGGACGAGGCGCACGATGATCATGCCGGAATTCACCGGCGAGGGGCGGGCGAAGCCCGGTGCCACCTGGCTCGTGATGGAGGAGACGATGCCCTGCTCCTGATACGGCAGCAGGATCTTCTCCACCTCCCTCACGCGGTCGCGGGTATAGTCGAGGCTTGCGCCTTCAGGCGCCTCGACCCGCACGATGATCGCACCGCGGTCTTCCGTCGGGGCGAAGTTCTTCGGCAGCATCTGGAACAGGCCGTAGGCCGAAAGAGACACCATGAAGCCAGCAGCAAGAATGACGAGCGGCGCTTTCAGCACCCGTGTCAGGATCCTGCGATAGACGTTGTTCATGCCCGTGAAGAAGGGCTCCGTCATGGTCTGGATGCGGCCATGAGCGGGCACCATGAGTTTCGAGCACATCATCGGCGTGAGCGTGCGCGCCACCACGCCCGAGAAGAAGATGGCGGCGGCGAGCGTGATGCCGAATTCGCGGAAGAGCTGGCCCGTATTGCCGCTCATGAAGGCGAGCGGCACGAACACCGCCATGAGCGTGGCGGTGGTGGCGATCACGGCAAATCCGATCTCGCGCGCGCCGTCGAAGGAGGCGAGCAGCGGCGGCTGGCCCTCCTCGATCCGGCGGTGCACGTTCTCGATCTCCACGATGGCGTCGTCCACCACGATGCCGATGGCGAGCACCGCTGCGAGCAGGGTGAGCACGTTGATGGAGGCGTTGAAGAACGACATCACCATGCAGGCGGCGATGATCGAAACCGGAATGGCGACGATGGCGACGATGGTGGAGCGCCAGTCGCGCAGGAACACCAGGATCACCAGAACGACGAGACCAATGCCTTCCATGAGGGTGTGCAGCACGCCGTCGATGGATGCGCTGATGAACTGGCTCTCGTCATAGGAGACCTGCGCCGTGGTGCCGGGGGGCAGGGAGGATTTCAGGTTCTCCAGCTCCTGGCGCACGCCTTCGGCAACGGCTAGGGTGTTGGCCGTCGATTGGCGCACGATGCCAAGCCCCATGGCGACCTTGCCGCCCTCGTAGAATTCGAAACGGTTGTCCTCCGGCCCCACCTCGACCTTCGCGACCTCGTTTAGGCGCACGAGATAGCCGTTCTTGTTCGAGACGATGAGCTGCTCGAAATCCTGCGGGGTCGAGAGGCGCGAATCCGTCTTCACCGTGAATTCGCGCTGGGTGGATTCGATGCGTCCTCCGGGCAGCTCCACATTCTGGCGCTGGATCGCGGCCTGCAGATCCTGCACCGTGAGGCCGCGCGCGGCCAGTGCCGAGCGGTCGACCCAGATGCGCATGGAATAACGGCGCTCGCCCGCGAGGTTGACGTTGGCGACGCCGGGAACGGTCGACAGGCGATCCACATAGACGCGCTTGAGGAAGTCGCTGAGTTCGAGCGCGTCGTAGGTGGAAGAAGTGACGCTGACCCACATGATGGCGGAGGCATTGTCATCGACCTTGCGGATCACCGGCTGGTCCACGCCGTCCGGCAGGCGGCCGACGACGCGGAAGACGGCGTCACGCACGTCCGATGTCGCGCCTTCCGGATCACGGGAGACGTCGAACTCGATCGTCACCGACGAGCGCTCGTTCTGGCTCTGCGAGCGGATCTGGTTGATGCCTTCGATACCGGCGACGGCGCCTTCGATCACCTCCGTCACGCGGCTCTCGATGACCTCGTTCGAAGCGCCGCGATAGACCGTGGAGACGGACACGACCGGACGGTCCACGCTCGGATATTCGCGGATCGGCAGGTTGATCAGCGCTGACAGGCCGCCCACGATCAGCAGCAGGCTCACCACGACGGCGAAGACGGGTCGGCGGATGAAGAGGTCGGAAACCTGCATGGTTGCTCAGCTCTTGGCGGTCCGGCTCTCCGGACCAGTCATTGACAAAAGTTCTCCCGCCGAGGCGGGAGAGAAAAATCACTTCGCCTCGGCTGCCTGCGCTGCGCCGATGGCGTTAGGCGTGTTCAGCGTGCTGCGCGAGGGCTGCTGCCGGTTTGCGGCCGGCGCGGCTTGAGGCTCGCGCGCGCTCGAACCGAGCGGGCGGGCGATCACCTCCGCGCCGGGACGCACGCGCTGGACGCCCAGCACGACGATGGTCTCGCCGGCTTTCAGACCGTCCACCACTTCGACCTTGCCGCCCTGTCGTTGGCCGATGGTGATGACGCGGCGCTCAACCTTGTTGTCTTTCACCGGATAAACCACGTGGCGCAGGCCTTCGCTGACGATGGCTTCCTCCGGCACGACGACGGCCTGATCGTTCACGGAAACTTCGAGGGCCACGGCCAGGAACATGCCGGGCTTCAGGGCCTCGTCGGGATTTTCGAACTCGGCGGTCAGGCGCGCCGTGCGGGTGGCCTGATCGACCCGGGGATCGATGGTGGACACCTTGCCTTTGAAGGTCCGGCCTTTGTAGGCGGCGGAAATAGCATTGACGGCCTGGCCCGGCTCCAAACGGCCGAGCAGATTCTCGGGTACGGCGAAGTCGAGGCGGACCCTTGAGAGATCGTCGAGGGACGTGATGCGCGTGCCTGGCGCGATATAGGCGCCGAGCGAGACGGCGCGCGTACCGACGCGGCCGTTGAAGGGGGCCCGGATCGTCAGATCCTCCAGCCGCGCCTCGGCGGCCTTGCGCTGGGCCTGGGCGGAGGCAATGGAGCCCTCGAGGGATTTCATCTGGGCGGTCAGGTCTTCCACCTGGGCGCTCGTGCCGGCGCCCGTGCGGCTCAGGGCCTGAGCCCGCTCGAGCTTGATGGCGACTTCGTTTTTGAGAGCGACGGCCCGGTTGGCTTCGGCGATGGCCTGATCGATCTCGGCTTGGCGCTCGGCCGCGTCGAGTTGCACCAGCAGGTCGCCCGCCTTGACCAGCTGGCCTTCCTCGAAGCCGATCCTGTCGATCACGCCCGCCACCCTGGCGGTTACGGTAATGGATTCGTAGGCGCGGACCGTGCCTACGGCCTCGCGGGTTTCCACGATACGCCCGGTCTTGACCGTATCGACCTCCACGGTGGCAGGTCCCTGGGCGCCGCCCCGGTTGCCGCCGCGCTGCCCGCCGGGAGCGCCCTGCTGCGTTGCAGGCTGCTGGCCCAGGTAATTGTCCAGGTATCCGCCTTGGTACGCATACCACCCGCCAAACCCTGCTGCCCCCAGCAAGGCGATGACGGCGAGTTGACCGGACACACGCATGCTCGCTCCTCGAACTTCGGCAAGTCTTCTTCAGCCACGAATGATCTGATGGGCCTAACACATCATGGGTGAGGCTCTATGACTATAACGCAGCAAACGCAGGCTTTTGTATTACGATTTCGTAATCTGACGTTTTCTTGAGCGCCTGACCTTTCGGCATCTGCCTTGACCGGGGGCTCCGCTTCCGCCATACCGGTCGGCGGGACACCTCTCCCCACCGAGAGGCGCCCATCTGTAAGGATGGATCACATGACAGACCTGCCTAACGCGCGTCCGCGCGCGCCTTTCTTTTCATCCGGCCCTTGCGCCAAGCGCCCTGGATGGTCCCTGCACAATCTGAAAACCGACAGCCTTGGCCGCTCCCACCGCGCCAAGCTCGGCAAGGCGCGCCTGAAACTCGCCATCGACCTCACCCGCGAGGTGCTGGAAGTGCCCGCCGATTACCGCATCGGCATCGTGCCCGCCTCCGACACGGGCGCAGTGGAGATGGTGCTGTGGTCGATGCTGGGCGCTCGTCCCGTCGACATGCTCGCCTGGGAGAGCTTCGGCGAGGGCTGGGTCACGGATGTGGTCAAGCAGCTCAAGCTCACGGACGCCCGCATCATCAGTGCGCCCTACGGCGAGTTGCCCGATCTTCAGCAGGTCGATACGAAGAACCGCGACGTGGTGTTCACCTGGAACGGCACCACCTCCGGCGTGCGCGTGCCGGATGCCGACTGGATCGCGGCCGACCGCGAAGGCCTCACCATCTGCGATGCCACATCGGCCGCCTTCGCGCAGAAGCTCGATTTCGCGAAGCTCGATGTGGTCACCTTCTCATGGCAGAAGGTGCTCGGCGGCGAAGCGGCCCACGGCATGCTCATCCTTTCCCCGCGCGCGGTGGAGCGGCTTGAGACCTACAAGCCCGCCTGGCCGCTGCCGAAGATCTTCCGCATGACCAAGAGCGGCAAGCTCATCGAGGGCATCTTCGAGGGCGAGACCATCAACACCCCGTCCATGCTCGCGGTCGAGGATTACATCGACGCGCTCGAATGGGCGAAGTCCATCGGCGGATTGAAGGCTCTCATTGCCAAGGCCGATGCCAATGCGAAGGTCATTCACGACTGGGTGGCAAAGACCCCGTGGATCGCCAACCTCGCAAAGGTGCCGGCGACGGCTTCGAACACCAGCGTGTGCCTCGTGATCGCCGATCGGGACGTGGTGGCGAAAGGTCCCGAGGCCGTGGCGCAGGTCGCCAAGGGCATCACCACCGCGCTCGAAAAGGAGGGCGTCGCCCTCGATATCGGCGCCTATCGCGATGCGCCTCCCGGCCTTCGCATCTGGTGCGGTGCGACGGTCGAGCAATCCGATCTCGAAGCCCTGACGCCGTGGCTCGACTGGGCCTTCGCGCAGGAAATGGCGAAGCTCGCGAAAGCGGCTTGATCTTCACCCTCCCCTTGAAGGGGGAGGGTCGACGCCCGTAAGGGCGGCGGGGCGGGGTGGCAGCGCTGCCCGTCATCGCCGCCCTCGGACAAAACGCACAGCTCATCAAACCGACTGCGCCGCTCACCCCACCCCGGCTCTTCGAGCCGACCCTCCCCCTCAAGGGGAAGGTGGGACGGCGGCAAACAACAGGTGCACCATGCCCGCTCCCCGCGTTCTCATTTCCGACGCTCTCTCTCCCGCCGCAGTGCAGATCTTCAAGGATCGCGGCATCGAGGTCGACTTCCAGCCCGACCTCGGCAAGGACAAGGAAAAGCTTGCGTCGATCATCGGCAATTACGACGGCCTCGCCATCCGCTCCGCCACGAAGGTGACGGCGAAGATCCTTGAACAGGCGAAGAACCTGAAGGTGATCGGCCGCGCCGGCATCGGCGTGGACAATGTCGAGATCCCCGCCGCCACGGCCAAGGGCATCATCGTCATGAACACGCCCTTCGGCAATTCCATCACAACGGCTGAACATGCGATTGCGATGATGTTCGCGCTCGCGCGCCAGATCCCGCAGGCCGATGCGTCCACGCAGGCCGGCAAGTGGGAGAAGAACCGCTTCATGGGCGTCGAGCTCACCGGCAAGGTGCTCGGCGTCATCGGCTGCGGCAATATCGGCTCCATCGTCGCCGATCGCGGCATCGGCCTGCGCATGAGAGTGATCGCCTACGATCCCTTCCTCTCGCCGGAGCGCGCCCTCGAACTCGGCGTCGAAAAGGTCGAGCTGGAGGATCTCCTGCGCCGCGCCGACATCATCACCCTGCACGTGCCGCTGACGGAGAAGACGAAGAACGTTCTCTCTGCCGAGAACATCGCCAAGACGAAGAAGGGCGTGCGCATCATCAACTGCGCCCGCGGCGGCCTCGTCGACGAGGTCGCTCTGCGCGCCGCGCTCGATTCCGGCCATGTGGCGGGTGCGGCTTTCGACGTGTTCGTCGAGGAGCCCGCAACCACCAACCCGCTCTTCGGACACCCCAACGTGGTCTGCACGCCCCACCTCGGCGCCGCCACCACGGAAGCGCAGGAGAACGTAGCGCTGCAGGTCGCCGAACAGATGTCCGATTACCTGCTCCAGGGCGCAATCCAGAACGCCGTAAACTTCCCCTCCATCACGGCGGAGGAAGCGCCGCGCCTGCGTCCTTTCGTGGCGCTCGCGGACAAGCTCGGCTCCTTCCTCGGCCAGCTCACGGAAGCCTCGATCAAGGGCATCCGCATCGAGTACGAGGGCGCTGTCGCGGAGATGAACACCCGCGCGCTCACCTCCGCCGCCATCACCGGCGTGCTGCGCCCGTTCCTGCAGGACATCAACATGGTGTCGGCCCCGGTCGTCGCCCGCGAACGCGGCATCACGGTGGAAGAGGTCAAACGCGAGAGCGCCGCGCGCGACTACGAGAGCTTCATTCGCATCATCGTGGATGCGGAGGACATGCCGCGCCATGCCGGCGGCACCGTGTTCCAGGACGGCAAGCCCCGCGTCACCGAGATCCGCGACATCGCGGTGGATGCGGAATTCGCGCCGCACATGATCTATGTGCGCAATGCCGACCAGCCCGGCTTCATCGGCCGCTTCGGCACGCTGCTGGGCGAGTCCGGCGTGAACGTGGCGACCTTCGCGCTCGGCCGCGACAAGCCCGGCGGTGATGCGATCTGCTTCGTATCGGTCGATCAGCCGGTTTCGGACGAGCTTCTGCGCCGGATCGAGGAGATCCCGCAGGTCAAGCGCGCCCGCGCCGTCCGGTTCTGAAAGCATCGTCCGGCGAAGCGGATTCCGGATCGCCGGAAGAAAGGTGCGAGAAAAGAGGTAAGATCATGGCTCATGTCCCGTCACAGCGCTTCGTCCTGACGCTCGCCTGCGCGAACCGCCCCGGCATCGTCGCTGCCGTGGCGGGGCATCTGTCCGATTCAGGCCTCAACATCCTCGACGCCCAGCAATACGACGACACGCAGACGGATCGCTTCTTCATGCGTGTCGTTTTCAATCCGGTCTCAGGCCGGAGCGACATCGATGCCCTGAAGGACGGCTTCGTGCCTCTGGCGGAACGGTTCGGCATGACCTGGACCCTGCGCGACATCGGCGAGAAGCGCAAAGTCATGCTGCTCGTCTCCAAGTTCGACCATTGCCTGGCGGATCTTCTCTACCGCTGGCGCATCGGCGAACTGGAATTCGAGCCGGTCGGCGTCATCGCCAATCATCCCGCTGAAACCTACAGCCATGTGGGACTGGGCGACGTTCCCTTCCACTACCTTCCGGTCACGAAGGACACGAAGCTCGAACAGGAAGCGAAGGTCTGGGAAATCATCCGCGACTCGCAGGCGGACCTGGTGGTTCTCGCACGTTACATGCAGGTGTTGTCGGACGGCCTCGCGGCGAAGCTCTCCGGCCGCTGCATCAACATCCACCACTCGTTCCTGCCGAGCTTCAAGGGCGCCAAGCCCTATCACCAGGCTCATGCCCGCGGCGTGAAGCTCATCGGCGCAACCGCTCATTACGTGACGTCGGATCTCGACGAGGGTCCGATCATCGCGCAGGACGTGGAGCCGATCACCCACCGCGACAGCGCGGACGATCTCGTGCGCAAGGGCCGTGACATCGAACGCCGCGTTCTCGCCCGTGCGGTGCGCTACCATTTGGAAGACCGCATCCTGCTCAACGGGCGCAAGACGGTGGTGTTTGCCGATTGATCCAACCGTCATTCCTGCGCAGGCGGGAATCCATAAACACGACGGCGGGAGGAAAGGTGCTGTGTTGCCCGCTCGCTTGATTCTGTATCGTGAGCGGATATGGATCCCCGCCTGCGCGGGGATGACACGCAAGAGACTTGCAGGTGCAGCTCTTACTTCCTCTCCGCCAGCCAGATCCCGCCGAGCACCAGGAACAGCCCGAGCGCGTGGTAAGTGGCAAACGGCTCGCCGAGCAGCAGCACGGCGAGCAGTGCGCCGAAGACCGGCACCAGGTTGACGAACAGGCCCGCCCGCGCGGGGCCGATCAGCTCCACGCCGCGAATGAAGAAGATCTGCGAGAGCAGCGAGGGGAACAGGCCGATATAGAGAAGGATCAGCCATCCCTTCGGCGTCGGCCACTGCACGGCGCCCTGCGCATACTCCATCGCCAGAAGCGGAATGGACGTGAGGAAGGCCACGCCCGCCATCGCGGTGAAGAAGACGAGGCCCGCGACCGGCGGGCGACGCCGCAGACCCAGGGTGTAGCCCGCATAGGACACGCAGGCGATCAGCATCCACACGTCGCCGATGTTGAGTGCGAGTGTCTTCAGCACTTCGATGTCCGCCTTCAACGACACCAGCACCACGCCGGCGATCGTCACGATCATGCCGAGGATCTGCAGCGGGATCACGCGCGCCCGGAAGAAGATGATGGTGCCGATCAGCACGAGAACCGGAATGGCGCCTTGGAAGATCGTGAGGTTTACCGCGGTCGTGTGATAGGCGGCGGCGTAGAACAGGGCGTTGAAGGTGGTAAAGCCCGCTGAGCCCATGAGGAATATATAAAGCCATCGGGATCCGATCTTCGGCCATTCGGACACGACCTGCGGCCCGACGAGAGGGCCGAGGATCAGGGCCACGATGGCCCAGCGGATGCAGGTGAGCAGCATGGGCGAGACTTCGCCGACGGCGAGACGCCCGGCGATGGCGTTGAGGCCCCACATCAGCGTGGTGAGGATGAGGAGCAGGTAAGCCTGTCCCCAAAGTCCCTTCCAGAGCGATTGCAGGATTTTCATGGAGGGCCGGACCTCATAACGCTTGCCGCAGCCTGCGCAGTTTCGATAAACCAGCGCCAGAATAGCGGGTGATGATGATGGCCTTAAGGTTTCTGGTGGTGGAGGGCAATACGCGTGGCGCAAGGGAGGCCCACAAGGCAACCTATGGACAGATGCTCTCCGAGTCCTATGCGCAGGTGATCCAGGACATCGAAAGGAGCGCCGTCTGCGACATCGCTTTCCCGACGGACGAGGGCGCGAACCTTCCGGACCGGGCGGGCCTCGAATCCTATGACGGCATCGTGCTCACCGGATCGCACCTCAACATCTATGACCGCACTCCGGAGATCCTGCGCCAGATCGACCTGATGCGGGCGATCTACGCCTCAGGCACCCCGTCCTTCGGTTCCTGCTGGGGGCTTCAGGTGGCGGCAGTCGCGGCGGAGGGCGACGTCCAGAAGAATCCCCTCGGCCGCGAGGTAGGCTTTGCCCGGCGCCTCAGGCGGACGGAGGCGGGGAGGGGCCATCCCATGCTGGAAGGCCGCCCGGAGGTCTATGACGCGCCCGCCATCCATCTCGACATGGTCACGACCCTGCCGAAGGATGCGGTCGTGATTGCCACCAATCCGATTTCCGAGGTTCAGGCTGCGGAAATCCGTCACAGTGGCGGCACCTTCTGGGGCGTGCAGTACCATCCGGAATTCAGCCTCGCCGAACTTGCGGTGATCCTGCGCCAGCGCACGGAGCTGATGATCCGCGAAGGCTTCTGCCGCACGCCGGAGGAAGTCCACGCTTACGCGGACGATCTTACCACTCTCGATGAAGAACCTTCACGCTTCGACCTGGCTTGGCGTCACGGCATCGATGCGGAAGTGCTGGAACCTACCCGCCGCACCCGCGAGATCCGCAACTTCATCGAGCACCGGGTGAAAGTGGCAAAGAGCGCACGGGGACGGGCATAACATCTCGCCATCATTTCCTTTCCCGTCATGGCCGGGCTTGGGCCGGGGATGACGGGAGTGTAATGCGTTGAGAGCGTCATCCCGGACGCAGCGCAGCGGAGATCTGGGATCGGATGACGAGAATGGCGCTTGATCCTGACAACGATCCCGGATCGGCTACGCCGTCCGGGATGACTGCCATGTCGTCCCCACCTTCGTCATGGCCGGGCTTGTCCCGGCCATCCCCGTCTTCTGAAGCTGTGGCGTGTCCAAGACCTGGATCCCCGGCCCAAGGCCGGGGATGACGTGAGAGGGCGCGGATCTCACCGCCATTCCCGCGCTCTGCCTGTCATCCCCGCTCTGCCTGCCGTGCTTGCTCAGCGCCGTCATCCCCGCGCAGGCGGGGATCCAGATCGAGAACGATCGGAGACAAGGCGCCGCGGCATCCGTTCGCTTCACTCTGCGCCCTCGGCGGACATCCTTGACCAGGGGCGGTGCTCCGTTCTGCTCCGCCTGTGGTTCTGGATCCCCGCCTGCGCGGGGATGACGGCAGAGCGGCGGCGATGGCAGCGGCGGCTGGCGAGGTGATGTTCTACCTTTGTTCTTGACTGCAGCGGCGACATGAACTATGTTGCATTCATCCCGGTCCGACGAGGGGCGCGC
>DASQML010000062.1:0-14428 GCA_035645515.1 Microvirga sp. | reverse complement strand
GGACTCCGTGATCTCCAATTCAAGGCGGCAAGGATCGAGGCCTGAGCCGGTGAGGGCCGTCCTGACGCATTCGACGAGCGCCCCGCTGTTGAATTGTGCAGGGGAGAGGTTAACGGCAATTCTGATCTCCTTTGGCCAACTGGCAGCCTCACGACATGCTTGGTGGAGAACCCACTCGCCAATGGGCTCGATCAGGCCGGTATCTTCAGCGAGCGGGATGAATTCAACTGGCGAAACATAGCCGCGGGCCGGATGGCGCCAGCGCAAGAGGGCTTCGCACCCGCTGATCCTGCCCTCGCGCAGGTTCACGATCGGCTGATAGTGAATGTCGAATTGCCCTTCGGCGAAGGCTTGCCGAAGCTCCTGCTCCAGGATCTGTTTCGCCTGGAGGCGATTGTCCATCTCGACATCAAAAAAGCGGTAGGTTCGTCCCCCGTCTCCCTTCGCATAGTATAGGGCCATGTCTGCGTTGCGGAGGAGAATGTCCGTTGCTGTGCCATCGGTCGGAGCGATCGCAATTCCCACGCTTGCGCCGCTCATGATCTGCTGGTTCCGGATCAGGAAGGGCCTGTTCATGGCGTCGACCACGCGGCTGGCTAGAGCGGCGATGTCCTGAACGCCCTTCGAGTTGATGTGCAGAATGGCGAACTCATCGCCCCCGAGACGCGCAACGAGATCGTCACCGGCCAGGCACTGCTGCAGGCGAACAGCGGCCTCGCGGAGGAACTCATCGCCCGCGGGATGGCCAAGGGTGTCATTGACCAGTTTGAGGTTGTCGAGATCAAGGCACAGCAGGCTCAGTTCGCCGCCATGCAGCCGGATGCGTGCAAGTGCCGCTTCCAGACGTTCACGGAACAGAACGCGATTGGGCAGATCCGTCAAGGCATCGTGATGTGCCATGTAGGCGACACGGGCCTCAGCCCGACGGCGCTCGGTCACATCGATTGCCGCCGTCAGCACGGTTGTGCGTCCCTCGAAGGCGATCGTCTGCGCGAAGGTGTTCACCTCGATGATGCTGCCATCGGCCTTCAGATGACGCCACAGGCTGTTCAGTCCGTCCATTTCGGTCAATCGTCCGACCATTTGGCGGACGGCTTCCCATTCATCGTTTGGACGCAAGTCCAGAAGCGTCATTCTTTCGAAGCGCTCGCGAGGGTAGCCGTAGTGTGCCACCGCAGCATCATTGACCCGAAGTATGCTCAGGCTGTCCGGATCGAACAGCCACATGGGAATAGGGTTGCTCTCGAAGAGCAGCCGGGAGGATGCCTCACGCGCCTTGACGTCGCTGATGTCGGCAAGGGTTATGGCGAGGAGATCGCCTATGCATCCGACCTCGACCTTGAAATCAATGTGTCGGCCGTCGGCGGCAGGGTAGGCAAACTCAAAAGAGTCTCGCCCTCCGGCTCCGTGAATCTGAGCGAGGCGTCGCAAGCTGTCTGTTGCAGACAGGTTGGGAACGACGCTCGAAAGGCGCTGCAGGCACAGATCAGACACGGGCCGCTGCAGCAGTCGCGCAGCTCCTTCATTCAGCGCCAGAATCGTGAAATCGGACACCTCTCCTTGGCTATCGCGAACGGCACTGAGAGCCAGCATGCCCTGATTGGTGGCGCGGAAAATGGCGTCGACCAGGTCAAGGCGCGAAGTAACTCCCTCGATGAAGAGGAGGACGAATGGAACGCCGTGCCGGTTTGAGAGAGGGAGCGCGAGAAGGCCCGTGCTTTCGATCGTGCCTTGGCGGGCGCGAATACAGTGGGTCGTCGAGGGGATCCGTGATTGAAGAGCATTGTGAGTGATCTCGCGAATGCTGTGTGAGATATCAGCCGACAGGCTCTCTATTTCGAGGCTCTGAATCTCCTGGCCCAGCCAACGCTCGAAGCGGGCGCCGCCCCAGAGAATTGCCAGGGGCTCGTAACCGCTTGTGACGACGAGGGCGCTGTTATCCGCATGGCGGCCGAGCCCTCCAAGAACCATGTCCTCATAGGAGGGCAGGGATCCGTGACCCGTCTGTAGGGCGTACCAGCGTTGCTGGAGAGCAGTTGCACCGTCTGCTCCATCGGTATCCACGGAAATCGTATGCTGGGATGGCCGTCCTGAACCACTTCTGGTCTGGGAGACGGTGTCCTGAAGGTCACTCGGCAGTCCGAACGGATCTGCGCCTCTACTAAACCCAAACAAGAATTCTGCCCTTCGAATTGCCCGCTCGAACCGACAGGCTTACGGCAATCTTCAACTCCTGTTACGTCGGCTAAGCGCTTTGCATGTCAGCTCTATGACACAGATCGGCTAGTGGCTCTCGATGGTTAATCCCGACAGCCCGATTAATGGCCTGCCGGTTGGAGGCTGGGCCGGGGATCATGCAGCTCGCAGGCGGGACAGGAACCCTGTTACTTCATTGCCAAGTTCGTGAGAGATGGCTGCAAGGCGCGTCGAGACGTCCAGAACGTGTTCAGCCGTGGTTCTGCTCGACGCCGCGGCTGCCTGCACCGAAGCGATCCCATTGGCCATCTCCCGAGTAGCAGAGGCGGCGCCTACAACGCTCTCGGCAATCTGCTGCGTAGCCTCCTGTTGCTCCCCTGCTGCGGTTGCAATGACATTTGCAATTGCGTTGATTTCCCGGATCGTCTGCCCGGTCTTGGCAATTGCCTCCACAGTCGCGTCAGCTGCGCTCTTGATGGCAAGGATTTGAGCCGAAATCTGATCGGTCGCTCGGCGGGTCTGGCCCGCGAGTGCTTTTACCTCATGGGCGACAACGGCAAAGCCGCGGCCTGCCGTGCCAGCCCTGGCGGCCTCGATAGTGGCATTGAGGGCTAGAAGATTCGTTTGAGAGGCGATGGCGGCGATGAGTTCGACGATTGAGCCGATTTCGTTCGTTGCTTCCATCAGCGAGCGGGCCGTCATGTCAGTGCTGGAGAGTTCGGAGAGCGCGCTCGTTGCAATCATGACAGCGCCTTTGACCTGCTCGGCGATACCCCGCGCCGAATTGGACAAGGCCTGGGTCGCCTGCTCTGTTGATTTGATTTCTGTAGAAGCCTGCTCGGCGCCGGCGGCAACGCTCACAACCTGATCTGTTGTGGTCTGCGCATTGTCTCTCATGGAGCGGGCGACCTGATCCATCTGTCCGGCCGCCCGGGCGAGATCCTCGGTCACCTGACGCAGGCGGTGCTCGAAAGAGGTGGCATTGCGCTCGAGGCGAGCGCCCCGTTCGACGTTTTCAGCCATGCTGGCGGCAGCCTGCTGGTCACTCGCGCGCTTGTCACGCAGGGCTTGCTGGAAGGTCGCGAGGGATGAGGCCATCGAGCCGATCTCGTCCCGACGCGTCAGGAAAGGAACCGCTACGTCGAGATCGTGATCGGCGATTGCTGCCATGACACGCTGCAATCCTCGAAGGGGACGCTGAATCTGAACGGTGGCAATCAGGTAGGCGGCTAGAAGAGCCACAACGATGCTGCCGAAAGACAGGCTCAATAGAACGAGTTTTGCCTGGCGGCGTGCGTCATCAGCCGATACCCGGAAGGCTTCAAGCGAGCGCCTGGTTTCATCTCCCAGTTGCATGATAGCTCTGACCATCATCTCGCGGCTTTTGATCGTCGCCTCGTCCGTGGCCTGGATCAGCGCGGCCTTGGGAGAGACCTTCATGCCAAGTTCGGCAGTATCCCGCTGGTAAGCCACGAATTCCTGCAGACGACCTGAAAGAAGCTGCTTCTTCTCGGGTGCACTCGCAGCAAGCGATCCTATGAACGGCTCTCTGATCTGTTCAATCTCTTCAAGCGCCGTTACGAGGGCTTGGAACTTCCGCTTCGCATCGTCCGTGTCCTCGGCCGTATAGACGGCGTGCGATGCCACGACAGCGTGCTCAATGGCGCGGGCAAGAGTCTGCGCCTGCAAGGCTCGATTCCAGGCGGCATCCACGACTAGAGCGCGCTCGTGCTCACGATCCATCTGCATGGAGGTAAATCCGGCAAGACCGAGGGCTGTCAGTCCGACCAAGCCCACAACTGCAGCCAACTTGAAACGCAGGCTGTATAGCATGAGTGACGCTCCCGTTGATGTTAGCAGGGAGCTTGTGGCGCGCAACATCCTACCCGGAAGTTAAACCTAGCCGTCTAGCAATTTATTTCTCTCGCCGGAGCTTATTGGCTGTGATGTCAAAGTACTGTCGCTTGGTCACAAAGGGGATTGGATCTATTGCAACCTCTTTGATAACTCAGTTCGGCCTATCCGTCCGGCGAACCCGGAGACGCATGACGTTCCAGGGTCGCCATTTCAACCGATCCGTGATCCTGATGTGGCCGGTGGTACTTGACCGACAAAAGCACCTTGAGATCGGGTGGCGTCGGCGAGCGGGTGCCCATTCAAGCCTGGAAGATCAACGAATTTTTCGATTATACGTGATTACATTGCTGTGGTTTCAGCGCCTCGGGCGCCGGTCTGCACAGCCCCGCCTCAACACCATGGCATATCGGTACGAAGGCCATTGCATATACTTTAAAGCTGTATTTCGATCAAAAAAGTACAGATCGAGTGCGGTTGTGGCTGTAGTCGACTGCCAATCACCATCGTAGGCTTTCCGACCAGCCTTCCATGGGGAGGGGCAGAGTGGAGGCCTCATGGCGTCTTCAGGTCAAGTGGCGCGGTACGATTTCATCATTGCCGGCGGGGGCTCCTCTGCCTGCGTGGCCGCGACGCGCCTCGTTCGTGATTTCGGCTGTCGCGTGCTTCTGATCGAGCGGGGGGCGGCCAGAACCGCTTCCATCATGCGCATGCCCGCGGGCTACATGAAATACCTTGCCCGCGATGACTTTCTCGAAATGCACCGGACCCTGCCTCAGGAACGCCTGGGAGGGCGCGCGCCGATCGTGCCTCAGGCGAAGGTTCTCGGCGGCGGCAGTGCCGTCAATGCCATGGTCTATATGCGTGGCCAGCAGGAGGATTACGACGCCTGGGATGCCTATCTCGGCGCAGGCTCCGGCTGGTCCTACGCGGATGTGCTTCCGCACTTCAGGGCGCTGGAGCGCAACACCAAGTTCAACAACGCCTATCACGGGATTGATGGGGATCTTCTGGTCTCCGACCCAGGCAATCTTTGCGACCTTACGCAGGATTTCATCCTTGCCGCTCAGGAAATGGGCCATCTCTACAATCCGGATTTCAATGGCCGTCGACAATCAGGCGTCGGTGTGATGCAGCACACGATGGGCCGGAACGGCGCTGGGCGGATGGTGCGCTGTGATGCCGTATCGGCCTTCCTCTCCCAGGTGTTCGATGATCCTCGCCTGACGGTGGCGACCGGCGCGCTCGTCACCAAGATCGTCATCGAGCATGGACAGGCGGTCGGTGTGGAATACCGCCAGCACGGACAGACCTTGCGCGCCCACGCCGACCGGGAGGTGCTGGTCGCTGCCGGCACCTATAACACGGCGAAACTCCTCATGCTGTCGGGCATCGGTCCGGCGGATCATCTTCGGGAGCACGGGCTCCCCATTGTCGCCGATCTTCCGGGGGTTGGGGCCAATCTGCAGGACCATCACGAGGTGCCGGTCATCGCATCCACGAACCGGCCGAGTGGCTATTTCGGACAGGACAGGGGCTGGCGCATGGTCCGAAACGGCCTGCAATACATCCTGTTCGGCACCGGACCGGTGACGACGACAGGCATCGAATCCTGCCTGTTCTATGATCCTGACGGCGGTGAGCGACCCACCATTCAGCTCTACTGCGCCCCGATCGTCTATCTGGACCGAGATGTCTCGGACGCGAAGCCAACTTACGGTGTCACGCTGACCTCCTGCCTGCTCAGGCCGAAAGCGAGGGGGAGGGTCCGCCTGCGCAGCGCAGACCCGTCCGATCAGCCGCTAATCGACGCGAACTTCTTCGGCCACCCCGACGATCTGCGCCTGACGGTCGCCTCGCTCCATGTCGCCCGGCAACTGCTCGCGACAAAGCCGATCAATTCCAAGATCGCCCAGGAGCTTCTGCCAGGCAGCCGCATCGCAAGCGATGAGGCTCTCATCGATTACTGCGGCAGAACAGTTAAAACCAATTACCACCCGTCCGGCACCGCCCGCATGGGACCCGACGACGACAGGATGGCCGTGCTCGACAGTCGGATGCGCGTGCGGGGAATCGGCAGCCTGCGGGTGATCGACTGCTCCGCCATACCTTTCATCCCGTCGGCAAACACCAACGCGGCGGCCTTGATGCTCGGTCATCGCGCGGCCGAGTTCGTCATGGCGCCAAGCCATGAGTCCGTTGAGAGGCGGCCTCATGCAGCTCTGTCTTAGAAGAAGGGAGATCCTCGGGAACTTGCGACTGACTGACCTGCTCGTTTTGAATTCTTTGCCGCGCCTCAATGGAGACGCGGAACAATAACCGCCAAAGAGCGGACGTAAGAGGAAACAGCCTGCTGCACCATATGGAGGGCGGCGCAATGGAACGTAAATCAGTCCCCGTGTACGAAGTCATCGTATTTCCACCATCCGCATCGTTTCGGTGGAATGTCCATGATTATCCCCACCATCTCGCGAAGTGGCACTATCATGTCGAGTATGAACTGCATCTAATCCAGAACTCGTCGGGCACCATGATGATCGGCGATTATGTCGGTCCCTTCGAGCCCGACTGCCTCGTTCTGACAGGACCAAACCTACCTCACAATTGGCTGAGCGACACGGGAAGCCTCACCATACCTGACCGCGATATGCTGGTTCAGTTCAGTCCCGAATGTGCTGACCGCATCTGCGGCAACTTTCCCGAATTCGAAGAGATTCAGTTGCTTCTGGCGGAGGCAGCCTTCGGGCTGCTGTTCTCGGGCGAGACCGCGCGAAAAGGTGCCTTCCTTCTCCGGCAGATCGGCCGTACGCAGGGTGCCCAGCGGATGATCCTGTTCCTGGATCTGCTGGCAACATTGGCGAAGAACCCGTCCGAGCGGAAAATCCTGTCACATCGTGCGCCGGCTGCAACCACTCCCTCCCGCCCATCGGAGAAGGCGGAGCGGGCGATCAACTATATCCATAGCAACTATTTCTCAGACATTCATCTGACGACGGTTGCTCAGCTTTGCGGAATGGATCCCAGCGCGTTCTCTCGCTTCTTCAAGAAGCAGACAGGCCATACCTTCGCGAAATTCGTCAACCAGACGCGCATCTACTCGGCCTGTACGCTCCTGGCGCAGACAGACAGATCTGTCACTGAGATCTGCTTCGATGTGGGTTTCAACAACATTGCCAACTTCAACCGTCAGTTCGTGAAGTTCTGCGGTCAGACGCCAACCGCCTATCGCAGGACGGCGCATCGCTGCGCGACATCGTCGTCTGCCCCGATGCAAGACCGAACTTTTGTGCCGGCCACATACGGATCTCACGAGAGAAAGGACAAAAAAGTACAGATCGCGATGAACGGAGGCGTGGAAGTCTTCGCCACCGCTCCATAAAATTCCCTGGAGGTCGTGCGAAGCGTCTGGTGCCTTCCAGGAGATGGATAGGGACACTCCGTTCTGCCTCGCTCGTCCAGCGCCTGCTAAACAAGACATGGTATGCCTCCAGAAAGAGGCGCCGCTCATTTGGACTTCAAGCAACGCCAACCAATTGGCTTGGAGTCAAGTCCGGGAGGAAAACGTGATGTACCACTTTAAGAGTCTGGTTGCCTCGACACTCACCGCAGCATTGCTGGCGAGCACGTCGCCAGCCTTTGCCGACTTCTGGTCGGATGCTGCAAAAGGCCTGCAGGGAACAACCATCCGAGGCATTTCCGAAAGCACGCCACCGTCCAACTATGCCAAGGATGTTCTTGGCCCGGCCTTTACCAAGGCCACCGGCATCAAGGTCGAGTTCGAAGCCACGTCCTGGGACCAGATGTACGACAAGGCAATCAAGGACATGGAGGCCAATACAGGCATCTATGACTTTGTGTATATCGAACAGGACATCATCTACAGCTATCTCGCCCGCAACTTCCTGGTGGATATTACGCAGGCGCTGAATGAGAGTCCTAATCTCAAATCGCCCGATTTCGACGTGTCGAAGTTCACGAGCTTCGTCGACAACTTCAAGAACGACAAGGGCAATCTGTTCGGCGTGCCGATGGAGGCCTTCGTCAAGGTCTATCTCTACCGCAAGGACCTGTTCGAGGACCCGAAGATCAAGGAGGCCTACAAGGCCAAGTACGGTGTCGATCTGGCGCCCGCAAAGGATCACAAGGAGTATCGCCAGATTGCCCAGTTCTTCACCGAATGGGGCAAGGCCAACGGGCAGGAGCTTTGGGGAACGACCGTTCAGGCGGCATCCGGTCATCCTGCTTCCGTTTATGAAGTGGTCGAAAGCGTCCTTCCCACCTTCGGCGTCTACAATTGGGGCATCGACACAAAAACCTATGGCGCATCGGTCGCCAATGGCGGGCGCCTGAACAGCCCGGAGGCCAAGGCAGCCTTCTCCTGGTGGATCGGCAATCTTGCCTATGCGCCGCCGGAATCGACGTCGAGCACCTGGGATGAGGTTGCGGCAACCTTTGCAGCGGGGCGCGTCGCGCAAGGTTTGGTCTACGGTGAGAACGCTGCCTGGATTGCCACGGACAGCAAGAAGTCGACCGTGGTCGGAAAGGTTGGAGTTGCGCTTCCGCCGGTTGAACCCGGCGTCATCGACCAAGCGGCATCCGGAGCGGGCTATATCGGCTACTACGATGGAGGCGCCTTCGGCATTCCTCATTCTTCGAAGAACAAGAAGGCCGCTCTTCTCTGGCTGCAATATATCGGCCAGGAATCGGTGCAGGCCGACTGGGCCCTCGCCGGATCCCGCATTACCCACAAGGCGACCTATGACGATCCGAAGGTCAAGGAACAGGACAAGAAGGTCGACGGCTACTACACTCTCATGCGAGACAAAGGTCCTCTCTTCCGCGGCGCTCCTGCCTTCCCGTTCCACAATCAGGTCCGCGAAGCGATCGCCCCCTTCATTTATCAGGCGATCACGGGCGAGTTGAAGCCTGACGAGGCTCTCGACAAGGCAGCTGCGGCCGCCGACGCTGAACTGAAGACCCTCGGCTATCGCAAGTGATGCCCTCTTTCCTTGTCATGAATGGGCCGCCGCGCTTCGGTGCGGTGGCCACTTGAACCCGGATGTCCCGAACGGCAGCGATCGGTTGGTAGGAGCACTCAATGCGTTCGAACTCGGTGGGATGGCTTTTTCTCGCGCCGACCCTCCTCATCCTCTTTGTCTTCGGCGTTGTTCCGTTCCTCTACGTGCTTGTCATCGGCTTCATGCAGTGGAACAGCTTCGCAGCAAACCCCGACATGCAATTCGCATGGGCTGAGAACTTCCGGCGCCTCGTCTTTGACGAACAGTTTCTGTATTCCTTGTGGCTCACGCTCAAGTTCGCATTCTTTGCGGTGGTGACCGAGGTCGTACTCGGCTATTTCCTGGCTCAGCTCTTCATGCGCGACTTCCCCGGAAAAGGCCTTTTCCGCACCATCCACACACTGCCGCTCGTCATCGCGCCTATCGCCGTTGGCGCCACATGGCGACTTCTCACGGTTCCCGGTCTCGGACCGCTGCCATATTACCTCAATCGCTGGTTCGGATACGAATTCAATATCAGCCGCTATATCGACCAAGCCTTCTTCACCACCGTGATCATGGACGTGTGGCACTGGACGCCGCTCGTCACATTGACGCTCCTTGCGGCCCTTTCATCCCTGCCGAAGGAACCCTTCGAGCAGGCTCAGATCGATGGCGCAAACCGATTCCAGATTTTCTGGCACATTACGTTGCCTCTGCTGAAGCCAGCCATCCTCGCCACCGTGTTCATCAGGATGATGGATGCACTCCGTACAGTCGATGAGGTCTGGATGCTGACCGGCGGTGGGCCAGGGGCGGCTACTCGCTACATCGGGCTCCACATCTGGCGTGTCGTCTTTCCGAAGACCGATTACGGCTATGGGTCGGCTATGTCTCTCATCACACTCTATCTGACCATCGTCATGTGCTGGCTTCTCTATGCGGGCCTTGTCGCAAGACGCGATTTGAAGAGGGCAGAATGATGCGTCATTTCCGCAAGAGAGCGCCTGCATCGCTTGGATCGATCCTGTTCTGGATGATCGCGAGTCTGATCACGCTCCTCCCGATCTACTGGATGTTCGCGGTCTCGGCCAAGAGCCGGGTGCAGCTCTTCGGAAGCCCGAGCTTCCTGATATCGAGCTTCTTCACGGAGAACTACACGAGCACGCTGAGCGATCCGGCCTTCCAGCGATACATGATCAACTCCATCGTGATCGCAACCTCGAATGCGCTGCTCGTGACGGCCCTGGCCCTGCTCGCGACCTACGCTCTCTCCCGATACAAGCTGCCGGGAAAGGAGAACCTGTTCTTCTGGACCATCACGAACCGCATGGCGCCGCCGGCCGTGTTCCTGCTGCCGCTGTTTCTTCTCTACACGCAGGTGTTCGTGGTCGCGGATGTCAAACTGTTCGATACGAAGATCGGCCTGATCTTCCTCTATTGCGTCTTCAACCTCCCGTTCGCGATCTGGACGCTGCGCGGAGTTGTCGATGGCATTCCCAAGGAGCTGGACGAGGCTGCGTTCGTGGATGGAGCCAATACCTGGCAGGTGCTGACCAAGGTCATCCTGCCGCTCGCGAAGCCCGGCTTGGCCGTTACCGGCATCCTCACCTGGGTCTTCGCATGGAACGAGTATCTGTTCGCGGCAACGCTGACCAGCGTGAACGCGCGCACGATTACGACCGGCCTTGCCGAGTTTGTCACTGTCACGGGGACGAATTGGGGACGAATGGCGGCAACTGCGATGCTGACCCTCGTGCCCGCTCTTCTGGTTCTTGGCCTGGCACAGCGCCATATCGTGGCGGGGCTCACCTTCGGTGCGGTGAAGGAGTGACGAATGGCCGAAGAGACCAAGCAAGTTGTCGTGGAACGTCGCGGTTTCCTGCCGATCGAGACGAATGCGTTTGATCGCGTCTTCATCTCCGTGCTCGTGTTCGTGGCTCTGCATTTGTTCTGGATGCGCTTCGTTGAGGCCGCTCTTCCGCTCGGTGTGGCGACTGTCCTGTCGCTGATCGTCGGGGCGATCATCGTCGCGCGTGGGTAGGAGGACTCTTGATGAAAGCACTCGTTCTTGAGGAAAAGGGGAGGCTCTCCCTCCGCGATCACATCGTCGAAGAGCAGCTCGGCCCTCGCGACGTGCGGATCCAGTTGAAAGTGGTAGGCGTCTGCGGCAGCGACGTTCATTACTACACGCACGGTGCCATTGGTCCTTTCGTGGTGCGCGAGCCGATGGTTCTCGGCCACGAAGCCGCCGGCGTCATTACGGAGGTTGGATCCGATGTGCGCGATCTCAAGGTCGGCGACCGGGTCTGCATGGAGCCGGGCATTCCCGACCTCAGCAGCCGCGCCACGCGTCTCGGGCTCTACAATCTCGATCCGTCCGTCCGGTTCTGGGCCACGCCTCCGGTACACGGGGTCTTGCGACCCAGCGTCGTCCATCCGGCGGACTTCACGTTCAAGCTGCCGGATAACGTGTCGTTCGAAGCCGCTGCGATGGTGGAGCCGCTGGCCGTCGGCGTCCACGCCGCGACGAAAGCTCAAGTGAAGCCGGGGGATGTTGCCGTGGTGATCGGCGCGGGACCCATCGGCCTCGTGACGGTGCTTGCCGCGCTGGCAGCTGGATGTTCCCGTGTGATCGTGACCGATGTCGATGATGACAAGCTGGCGCTCGCCCGCACGCTGGGAGCCGTCACGCCCGTGAACGTGCGCAGCCGCGATCTGGTCGAGGTGGTGAGTGCCGAGACGGATGGGTGGGGCGTCGATATCGTGTTCGAATGCTCCGGCAACG
This sequence comes from Microvirga sp., assembly GCA_035645515.1. Lineage (GTDB taxonomy): Bacteria > Pseudomonadota > Alphaproteobacteria > Rhizobiales > Beijerinckiaceae > Microvirga. Next base: position 2,593 of record DASQML010000062.1, on the reverse strand, counting down.
AGAAGGCTGCCGCCGACGTGTTCGATCCGCTCCGGCCTGGCGGCTGTGTCGTCTATGTAGGCATTCCGCTGGAGCCGATTGCCTACGATGTCGCCAAGGCTCAGGTCAAGGAAGCGCGAGTCGAGCACGTGTTCCGTTATGCTCATGTGTTTCCACGCTGCATAGCCATGCTCGCGTCGGGCTCCATCGATGTGAGCCCTTTGATCACCCGCACCTTTCCTTTCTCCCAAAGCGTCGAGGCGTTCGAATATGCGGCTTCCGCGCCGAAGGGGGAGGTTAAGATCCAGATCAACATGCAGGACGAGGCCTAACGGGAAAGAACATGGCGCCAGTCACCATCAGCAATATCAGAAAGCGTTATGGCTCGGCCGAGGTGATCCACGGTGTTTCGGTGGACGTCCAGGACGGGGAATTCGTCATTCTCGTCGGCCCCTCGGGCTGCGGCAAGTCGACCTTGCTGCGCATGATCGCCGGACTTGAGGACATCTCCGGCGGCGATATCCGCATCGGCCCGCGCGTGGTCAACGACGTGCCGCCCAAGGATCGCGACATCGCCATGGTGTTCCAGAACTATGCGCTCTACCCGCATATGACGGTGGCCGACAACATGGCCTTCTCGCTCAAGCTCAAGAAGGCGCCCCAGTCCGAGATCAAGGCGCGGGTCGACCGCGCGGCCGAGATCCTCGGGCTTACCAAGCTCCTCGACCGCTATCCGCGCCAGCTTTCCGGCGGTCAGCGCCAGCGCGTCGCCATGGGCCGCGCCATCGTGCGCGATCCGCAGGTGTTCCTGTTCGACGAGCCGCTCTCCAACCTCGATGCCAAGCTGCGCGTGCAGATGCGCACGGAGATCAAGGCTCTGCACCAGCGGCTGAAGACTACGACGATCTATGTGACGCACGACCAGATCGAGGCCATGACCATGGCCGACAAGATCGTGGTGATGCACGATGGTGTGGTGGAGCAGATCGGCGCGCCGCTCGAGCTTTACGACCGCCCGGCCAATCTGTTCGTGGCCGGCTTCATCGGCTCGCCGGCCATGAACTTCATCGAGGGGCAGGTCTCGATGGCGAATGGTGGGCCTGTCGTTACGACGCAGGACGGCATCGCCCTTCCGGTCTCCGTTGCACCGGGAGTGCTTCGCGATGGACAACGGGTCGTCTACGGCATTCGTCCAGAGCACATTTCCCTCGGACCCGGCCATGCCGCACATGTCTCGGTGATCGAGCCGACTGGATCGGAGACGCAAGCGTTCATGACACTCGGCAACAATCCATTGGTCGGGGTTTTCCGGGAGCGGATTGCGCTGCAGCCGGGCGCCCCTCTGGACATCCGATTGGATCCGGAACGGGTTCACCTGTTCGACAAGGCGTCCGGGCAGAGGTTGGCGTGAGGGGCGCCCGGCTGATGAAGTCAGGGCGCTTCGGAGAGCTTCGGTGTTCCTGCATGCGACGGGAGCAGTATGCCTAACCATGGACGCCATCCTGGCGATAGATAGCGATTGAAAGTGCTTATGAGGAACGTTCAATGGATTTCCAGGGCAAGAGTGTTCTTGTAACAGGAGCAGGCAAGGGAATTGGCCGCTCGACGGCGAAGCTCCTTGCCGAGCGCGGCGCGCAGGTCGTGGCAATGACCCGCACGAGGGAGGATCTCGATAGTCTTGAGGGGGAAATTGGCTGTCGTTCCATCGTCGTCGATCTGGCCGATGCGGCCGCGACGCGGGAAGCCGCACGTAGTGCCGTGCCGGTCGACTACCTGGTGAACTGTGCGGGAACGACTGCGCTCGACTCATTCCTCGACGTGACCACGGAGACGTTCGACTGGATCTATGCGGTCAATACCCGCGCACCCATGATCGTTGCTCAGGAATATGCACGGGACCGCGTGAGCCGTGGCCTGCCCGGGGCGATCGTCAATGTCTCGTCGGTCTCGTCCTTCATCGGGTTTGCCGATCATGCGGCCTATTGTGCTTCGAAAGGGGCGCTCGATGCCCTGACGCGGGTGATGGCCAATGAGTTGGGGCGCCATCGGATCCGGGTGAATGCTATCAACCCGACAGTCACTCTCACGCCGATGGCGACGAAGGCCTGGAGCGATCCTGACAAGTCGGCCCGCATGCTCTCACGCATTCCTCTCGGGCGATTTGCGGAGCCTGAGGACGTCGCGGAGGTGATCCTCTACCTGCTGAGCGACCGCGCCGCGATGCTGAACGGCCTGGCGATGCCGGTCGATGGCGGCTTCATGGTCAATTAGTCCCGAAGGGCAGCGGGCAGAGCTCTTCGATAGGTTCGGGTCACATGGCACATTCCCTCTCCCTCGCAAATCTCGCGTCCGTTCCCGCTTCCGTTGGCCGTCCGCGCTACACGCGGGCTGAGCTTCGTGCGGGCATTCTGCATGTGGGCGTGGGCAACTTCCACCGCTCGCATCAGGCGCTGTATCTCGACGACCTGTTCAGCCGCGGCAAGGACCACGACTGGGCGCTCCTCGGCGCCGGGGTCAGAGCCGCCGATGCCGCCATGCGCCAGGACCTCCTGGAGCAGGACTGGCTCACCACCGTGGTCGAGATGGAGCCGGGCGCCCACCGCGCCCGGGTGAT
>DASQML010000061.1:0-2769 GCA_035645515.1 Microvirga sp. | reverse complement strand
GAGTATGCCACATTGAACGTGGTTTCGATGGACAATCTGCCGATCCGCCAGTCGCGCAAACTGCTGGTGCAGGTTGGGACAATCGTTCGGCCAACCGGCTGGGAGGAAAAAGATGCCACCTTCGAAGGCGACGACAAGCAGCCCGTGCAGGGAAAGGAGATTGTGGCACGGGGAACCACTCCTTTTCAGATTACGAACTTGGATGCCACTGTTGAGGTGAACAATTCACTTCTTAAAACTGCGACTTTGCTCGACGCAAACGGCATGGCTGCAGGAACGGTCCCTGTCACGCGCGCGGGGGGCGCTTTCACGGTAAAGCTGCCGCCGAATGCGATGTATGTCATGCTGCAGGATTAGCCCTTGAGCCTGTAAAGGCCGAGGTTACCTAGGGATGCCGGCGGGAAGCCCTTTGGATGCCGGAGAGGTTTTCCGAGGCCATTCTCTTCATGTTGGTAAGCGGAGTAAACGCGACCCCTAGAAGGGTTCATGCAGCGCGGGTGTTGCGGCGGCTGGCGGCTGCGGCGAGGCGGGCGGGGGTCAGGCTGTCGATGACCAGCGGGTCGTGGATGACGGGAAGTTTGTCGAGCAACCCGGCCAGGTAGGGCTCTGGGACGATGCCGTGGCGGCGGCAGTTCTCCACGATGGTGTAGATCGTGGCGGCGGCGTGGCCAGCGTTCTTCGATCCGAAGAAGAGCCAGTTCTTCTCTCCGAGCTTGAGGGGCCGGACGGCGTTTTCAGCCAGATTGTTGTCGATCTCGATGCGTCCGTCGCGCAGGTATTCGCCAAGGCGCTCCCAGTTGGCGAGGCCGTAGGCGAGGGCTTTGCCCATAACGTGCTGCGGGCGGTGGCGCTTGAGCAGGGCTTTCATGATCCTGCCGGTGCGATGGTAGATCATGGCGCTCTGCGAGGCGCGGACGGCTTCGCGAAGGGCGGGGCCGGCTTTGGCTTCGCGCAGTTGTTCCTCGATCCGGTAGAGACGGGCGATGAGGCGCAGGACGAGGGCGGCGTGGGGGTGCGGGCCGCTTTCAAACACGTCGTGGAAGTTGCGCCGGATGTGGGCGAGGCAGGACATGAGGCAGAGGCTCCCTTCGGCCTGCTTTTTCCAGTAGCTGGTGTAGGTGCCCAGGGCGTCGCACTGGATGACGCCGGGGCGGCTTTCGCCGACGCATTCGATGAGGGCCGCGGTGCCGCGCCCGACGCCCCAGTGGTAGAAGAGGCTGCCGCCGGGGACGTTGACGACCCACAGGTAGCCCTGGGGCGCTTTGCCGGTGCCGGGCGCGAGGTAGCGGACGGGGGTTTCATCGATCTGCAGGTAGCCGGAGGCGAGGGTTTCACGCCGGATGGCCCTGGCGACGGGTTCCAGCAATTCGATGGATTTGTGCAGCCAGTGGATGATGAGGTCGCGCGGGATGTGGACTCCCGAACGTTGGAAGATTTTTTCCTGACGGTAAACGGGCAGGTGGTCGATGTATTTGCCAACGAGCAGATGGGCGAGGAGGGCGGCGCTCGGGAGGCCGCCGAGCAGCGGGGTGACGGGCGCGGGGGCGAGGACGGGTGGAAGGTGGCGCTGGGTCTTGCGCCGGAATTTCGGCCGCACGATAAGGCGGCGGATGAAACGGGCGGGGATGTAGTCGAGCTGCTCGGTGGTTTCCTGGCCGATGCGCTCGTAGGCTTCGGGTTCGGCGGCGACCAGGTCGGGGATGATCTCCTCGGTCTCGACGGGGAGCTGGTCGAGGCCCTTGATGCGGGAGCGGTGGCCGGCGCGTTTTGCCGGTGTGGCGGCAACGGGCTTATCTTCGCTTGATGCGGCCTCCACCGGTGCGTCCGCGCCGGTGGAGGCTCCTGGCTTTTCCGGCATGTCCTTGAAGAGGAACCCAACCTGGGCGGGATCGAGCTTTTCGCTTTTGCTGCCGAAGAGGCGGCGGATGAGGTGCTCGAGCTTCTGTTCAAGAAGACGGTTTTGCTCTTTTAGCGCTTCGATCTCCCGCGCCTGGCGGGCGCAGGTTTGTTCTATGGTTTCGATGCCTTTCCCGGAAGCAGGAGGCACGCCAGATACTAGGTTTGTAGGAGCTTAAGAGAGAATTTTTCAGTCGCGCTGATACCACGGACGCATGGTGGCGGCGCGGAGATCAATGCCATCGAAAAGCAGATGGAGCGCCTCGGGAGTGAGCGACATTGATGTGGCTTGAGAGGTGGCGGATTTCGGCCAGGAGAAGGTGCCGGTCTCAAGGCGCTTGGCCGGTATGCAGACGCCGGTGCGGTCGTGGTAGAGGATCTTGAGGCGGTTGCGTCGCTTGTTGGTGAAGGCGAAAAGGCAGCCGCCCTCAAGCCCAGCGGGTCTGATGCCGCCTGCGAGCGCGGCAAGGCCGTTGAAGGGTTTGCGGAGGTCCTGCGGCTCGACCGCGAGGTGGATGCCGAGGCTGGATGGGAAGCCGATCATCGGATGGCCTCCTTTCCGGCTCCGTTGCGGAGGGTTTCGATCAGCAGCGATGCTAGCGGGATCTGCTCGGCGTCGGTGATGACCAGGGTCACGCCGCGGTCGAACCCGACGCGCATCTGGCGCTCGTGGGGTTGTTCGATACGGATCCGAACAAAGGTGACGTCAGCGACGGACCATGGGTGGGGGCTGGGACAGGTGGACATCCGCGCATGCTGCCCCGCAGGAGCAACGTGCGCGAGACGTCAGCGGGGGTGGCGTTTCCTCCGCTTACCATCATACGAGGAATAAGGCGGAGATACCTTCGGGATTTCACCCGAGATCAAGATTGT
>DASQML010000060.1:0-59942 GCA_035645515.1 Microvirga sp. | reverse complement strand
TCTCCGCCGCGATCTGGACCGCGGACGTGGACGCCGCAGAGCGCATCGGTGAACGGCTCGAAACCGGGACCGTGTTCATGAACCGCGCCGATTACCTCGATCCGGGCCTTGCCTGGACGGGCGTGAAGGATACGGGACGCGGCGCGAGCCTCTCGGTGCTGGGCTACCACTCCGTCACGCGCCCGAAATCCTATCACCTGCGTCACACCATTTGAGCGGCGCTCCCGTCACCCCGTCACCTGCGTCACACGATCCGAGGGACGCACTCCCACCACCCCGCGACACGATCCGAGCCATGACCGCACCGAAGGCCAACTGGAACTACCCCACCGCCGTCCGCTTCGGCGCGGGGCGCATCGCGGAATTGGCCGAGGCCTGCCGCAGCGCCGGCATGAGCCGTCCGCTCCTCGTGACCGATCCATTCCTGGCCACGCAGCCGATGACCCAGCGGGCGCTCGACAGCTTGAAGGGCGCGGGGCTTGGCGCAGCGCTGTTTTCGGCGATCAAGCCGAACCCGGTCGAGAGCAACATCGCGGCCGGTCTGGAGGCCATGCGGGGCGGCGGGCATGACGGCGTCGTGGCCTTCGGGGGCGGCTCGGCGCTCGATGCCGGCAAGGTCATCGCCTTCATGGCCGGGCAGACCCGACCCATGTGGGATTTCGAGGACATCGGCGATTGGTGGACCCGCGCCGACCCGGCGGGCATCGCGCCGGTCGTGGCCGTGCCGACGACAGCCGGCACAGGCTCGGAGGTCGGGCGCGCGGGGGTGATCACGCAGGAGGCCACGCACACCAAGAAGGTGATCTTCCACCCGCTCATGATGCCGAAGATCGTGATCTGCGATCCGGAACTGACGATCGGCATGCCGCCCCACATCACGGCGGGCACGGGCCTCGATGCGCTCGCCCATTGCATCGAAGCCTATTGCGCGCCCGGCTATCACCCGATGGCCGAGGGCATCGCGGTCGAGGGCATCCGCCTCGTTAATGAATACCTGCCGCGCGCCTACAAGGACGGCAAGGACATTGAAGCGCGTGCGCAGATGATGTCGGCTGCCGCCATGGGCGCCACCGCCTTCCAGAAGGGGCTTGGGGCGATCCACGCGCTCTCGCATCCGACCGGCGCGCTCTACGATACCCATCACGGCCTCACCAATGCGGTCTTCATGCCGTATGTGCTGGTCTATAACCGCCAGGCCATCGAGACGAAGATCGAGCGTCTCGCCGCCTATATCGGGCTCGAACCGTCGTTCCAGGCTTTCCTCGACTGGGTGCTGCAGCTGCGCAAGGATCTCGGCGTGCCGCACACGCTCGAGGGCCTGAAGGTGGACAGCGCCCGCTTCGACGAGATGTCCGAGATGGCGCCCAACGATCCCACTGCCGGCGGCAACCCCGTGCCGATCACCAAGGAGAGCGCGCGCAGGCTCTTCGAGGATGCGCTGGCTGGACGGCTTTGATCCGCTTGCCACGTAGCAAATTAGGAGTGCCGATTGAGCGGCGTGTCGGTTCTGCCGATGCGCCGTTTTTATGAAGCCGGAGGGGAGAGGATCATGACAACGGCCACTCACAGCGACATCCAGGTCACGCTCGCCCAAGCGGCGGCGCGGCTGTCAGCCGACAATCCGTTTCACATCGTCTTCGACCGGGGCGACGAGATTTCGGTCGAGCTCTATGCGCCGATCGGCACCGACAAGCAGCAGCCGCACGAGCGGGACGAACTCTACATCGTCGCGTCAGGCCACGGCACCTTCAGCCGCGGCCAGGAACTCGTCACGTTCGAGGCCGGCGATCTCCTGTATGTTCCGGCTCATGTCCCCCATCGCTTCGAGACCTTCTCCGAGGACTTCAAGACCTGGGTGATCTTCTATGGGCCCAAGCGGATTCAGTCTCTCCCGCAACAGTCCTGACCTGCTCGTCATGGCCGGGCTTGTCCCGGCCATCGGAGTCTTCAGACTCCAGCGATGCCTGAGGCTGATCCCCGGAACAAGTCCGGGGACGACGAGGTGCCGGTTCGAAGCGCGTTCTGCTCAAGCAGCCTCGGCCCTGCGCTCCAGCGAAGCCTTGTGCTTGGCGCGCACGTTCTTCAGAGCTTCGGCCCAGATGTGCAGCTCGTCCAGCATCGCGGCGGCCGAGGTCTTGTAGATTTCGGTCGGCTTCAGCTTTCCATCCTCCAGGTTCTGGAACACCATGGGCATGGGCACCCCTTCCTGGACCGGCATCATCTTGAAGGTGGTGAGGATCTGCTTGGTCATCTGCACGGCGCGCAGGCCGCCCGAGATGCCGCCATAGCTCACGAAGCCGGCGGGGGTGTATTGCCACTCGGCCGCGAGATAGTTGAGCGCGTTCAGCAGCGCCGGGGTGGGAGCGAAATTGTACTCAGGCGTGACGAACACGAAGGCATCGGCCTGGGCCACGCTTTCGCTCCAGGCCTTCGTATGAGCATGATGGTAGTTGCGCAGACGCGGATGCTCGGGTTCGTCGAAGACCGGCAGGTTGAAATCGGCGAGGTCCACCAGGACGGGATCGAACTTGCCGTGCTCGGCGGCAAAATCGTTGAACCATTGCGCGATTGCGGGGCCGACGCGACCGGGGCGGGTGCTGGCAATGATCGTGTGAAGCTTGAGAGCCATCGTCATTCCTCTTGGATTTGCAAAATTGGAGAACCGGTATTAGGTTCTCTTTTGTAACCGAGGCTCATTAAGTAACTTCTGAAAGATCGCGCAAGGAGGCACTTTCATGTCACCGGGTCACATCCATGTGCCTGCCACCTGCCACACGGTAACCGAGATCCTCTCCCGGGTCGGCGACAAGTGGAGCGTCCAGGTGGTGATGCAGCTCGGCGAAAAGCCAAAAAGATTCAATGAATTGCGGCGTCTGGTCGAGGGGATCTCGCAGCGCATGCTGACCCTGACCCTGCGGGGCTTGGAGCGCGACGGGCTGGTCACGCGCACCGTCTACCCCACCATTCCGCCCCGGGTGGAATACCGGCTCACAGGGCTGGGTTGCAGCCTGCTCAATGCTGTGCGGTCCTTAGGCGTCTGGGTCATCGAAAACCGGGACGAGATTCTGGAGGCGCGGCGGCGTTTCGACGAGGGCGGCGGCTCCGAAACCCGGCCGGATGCCGCCTAGGGCATCGGAGCTGAGAAGCGGATCGGCGCTTTGGGACGCGATCCGATGCGACCTGAGCCTGTCAGGCGGCGGCCCGGCTGTTGAGCACGTCCCACAGGGCGGCAGAATGGAAGTCGTCGATGGTGGCGTCCGCTCCCGCCTCCCGCATCTCCTGGGCGCTCAGGCCGGTCAGGACGCCGAAGGAAAAGAGCTTTGCGGCTTTGGCAGCCTTCATCCCGGAGGGGGAATCCTCGAAGGCGATGGCTTCCTCTGCCCGCACGCCGAGGCGTTCGAGGGCGGTGAGATAGGGCAGGGGATCCGGCTTGCCGCGCGCCACCTGATCGATAGTGATCTGGACGGGGAAGCGCTCCGTCAGCCCTAGGACATCCAGCATGTGCTCGGCATTGAGGCGCGGGGCATTGGTGACGAGCGCGACCTTGATGCCTCGCTCACTCGCCCAGTCGAGCAGCGCCACAAGTCCGTCCAGAGGCTGCAGATCAAGGGCCAAGCGGCGGAAGGTGGCCTCCTTCTCCTCGGCGAAGGCCACATGCTCCTCGACGGAGCGATGGGGCAGAAGGCTGGCGAAGATGGATTCGTTCGTGCGGCCGATGATCGTGGAACGGTAGACATGTTCGTCGACCGTCACCCCCTCGGGAGCCAGCACCTCGACAAAGGCCTGAAGGTGCACGGGATCGCTGTGCACCAGGGTGCCGTCCATATCGAAAATCAGAGCCTTGAGCATCGTTTGCGTCTCGTCTGGAAAGGAGCCGGCCATCAGGTAACCCGGTTCTATTCAAAAGGCACCCTGTTGGAATTGCAGGGCTGCCATATAGATATTGTGAGGGTCTCCGGTCCAGAAAGCACGATGTCGCTCCCCATGTGCCGTTTTTTCGAGAAGAGCGTTCAGGAACGACCATGAGGATGATCGACAAGCTCAGGTTCCTCTATGAAGCGGATGAGCCGGAGGCCCATCGCTTTCGCTATGCCCTTTTGGTGTTCGATATCGTCACCATCTTCTTCATCGTTGCTTCTTCCTTCCTGCCTCATACCACCCTCGTGCAGGGGATCGACATCGTCATCGGGCTGCTGGTGCTTGCCGACTTCTCGGCGCGCCTGGCAATCAGCCGTACGCGATGGAAAGATCTGTTCCACCCGTCAACCCTGGCCGATGTGGCGGCCATCGTGTCCTTTCTGGCTCCTATCGTGGGAGAGGGCATCGGCTTTCTGCGCATCCTGCGCACGATCCGATTACTGCGCACCTATCAGCTTCTCGCCCGCCTTCGTGCGGACAGCGCCTTTTTCCGCAAGAACGAAGAGTTGATCATCGCGTCGGTGAATCTCGCCGTCTTCATCTTCATCATGACCGGCTTCGTCTACGAAACGCAGCACCGGGCAAACGACAAGATCAACAACTACGTGGATGCGCTCTACTTCACCATGGCGGCGCTCACCACCACCGGCTTCGGCGACATCACGCTGACCGGGACGCTCGGCCATCTGATCTCGGTCGTCATCATGATCTTCGGCGTGACGCTTTTCTTGCGTCTCGTGCAGGTTCTCCTGCGGCCCAACAAGGTCCGCTATTCCTGTCCCGTCTGCGGGTTGCAGCGCCATGACCGGGATGCCGTTCATTGCAAGGCCTGCGGCACGATCCTCAAGATTCCGGACGAAGGCGCGGTCTAGTCTTCACGCCCCTGGAACGATGGCGACGCCCCGTCCTGCTGCGAAGGAGATTCCGACGGGCGAGCCCGGTGCGATGGAGTCCTTGCGGCCATACTGCACGACGAAGAGATTGCCGATGGGGCTCTCGACTTCATACTCGATCTGCGTGCCGAGATAGGAGGCCTTGCGCACGGTTCCCGTAAGCGGCGTCGCGGAGGAGGGGGCTTCGTCGAGCAGGATGGCGTCCGGACGCACGGCGAGCCTCACCGGGCCCCGGCTCACGCCACGATGTGGCAGCTGCAGAGTGAGATTGCCGATGTGCACGAGCGCCTGAGGCCCTGAAAAATCGGTCAGCTCGCCGGAAACGATGTTGGCGTCGCCGATGAAGTCGGCGACGAACAGATCCGCCGGCTCTTCATAAAGTTCGCGCGGGGTGCCGGTCTGGGCGATGCGCGCGTTCGACATCACGATGATATGGTCGGATACGGCGAGCGCCTCCTCCTGATCGTGGGTCACATAGGCCACCGTGAGATTGAGGCTCTGCTGCAGCTCGCGGATGTCGTCGCGCACCCGGCGGCGCAGCTTGGCGTCGAGGTTGGAGAGCGGCTCGTCGAAGAGCAGCACCTGGGGCTCCAGCACGAGCGCCCGGGCCACCGCCACGCGCTGCTGCTGGCCGCCGGAGAGTTCCGACGGCGCGCGCTTCTCCATGCCCTTCAGGCCGATGATGTCGAGCTTCTCCATCGCCATTTCATAGGCTTCTTTCTTCGCGATGCCCTGCACGAGGGGGCCGTAGGCCACATTCTCCAGCACCGACATGTGCGGAAACAGCGCATAGGACTGGAACACCATGCTCACGTCGCGATCCGCGGCCGAGAGATGCGTCACGTCGCGGCCGCCGATGAGGATCTGGCCTTCGCTCGCCATTTCGAGACCGGCGATCATGCGCAGCGTCGTCGTCTTGCCGCAGCCGGAAGGGCCGAGCAGGGTCACGAGCTGGCCCGACTCGATGGTGAAGGACACGCTGTCGACGGCGGTGACGCTGCCATAGCGTTTCGTCACGTTGCGGAACTCGACCGAGGCTGCCTGCTTCTTGGACGTGGGAGAGCGGGACTGGGAACTGAGAGAGGACATGTGGTTCATGGAATGGCTGGAGCGGCAACGGGGCTGGCGGAGGTGCTTGCGGAGCGGCGTCCCAGACGCCGCTCGCCGACGGCAAGCTGGATCGCGATGATCGCAATCAGCATGACGATGATCAGCACGGTGGAATAGGCGATGGCGAGGCCGAACTCGCCGGCCTCCACGCGGCCGACGATGTAGGTGGTCGCCATGTTGTACTCGGCGGTGACCAGGAAGATCACGGCGCTGACCGCCGTCATCGCACGCACGAAGGAATAGACCAGCGAGGCGACGATGGCCGGGCGCAGCAGCGGCAGCACCACGCGGCGCATGGTGGTGGCGGAGCGAGCGCCCAGGGTGAGGGAGGCCTCATCAAGGCTCTTGTCGATCTGGCTCAAGGTTGCGATGCCGGAGCGCACCCCCACAGGCATGTTGCGGAACACGAAGCACATGACGAGCACGAAGCCCGTGCCGGTGATCTCGATGGGCGGCACGTTGAAGGCCAGAATGTAGGACACGCCCACTACAGTGCCGGGAATCGCGAAGCTGAGGAGCGTGCCGAACTCGAACGAGCGCTGCCCTGCGAAACGCTGGCGCGTGAGAAGATAGGCCGTGAGCAGGCCGATGGCGGCGGTGAGCGGAGCGGAGAGTGCCGCCACTTTCATGGTGGCGAAGAACGAATCCCAGGCGGAGCCCGAGAAGAAGAAGCCCCTTTCCGTGGATTCGATGCGGAAGGCGGTGAGGAAATGTTCAAGGGTCGGCGTGTAGTCACGGCCCATGGAGCGTACGAAGGCGCCGACCAGGATGATCACGTAGACGGCTACGGTGAACAGGGCCCAGGGAATGGCGGTGAAGTAGGAGGCCAGGGCCACGCGGCGGGGCAGGGGCAGCGGGATCCCGGCATCGCCCTTGCCTGTCACCGTGGTGTAGACCTTCTTGCCGAGCCAGGCATGCTGCAGCCAGAAGGCGCCGAGGGTGAAGGCAAGCAGGATGATGGAGAGCACGGCGGCGCGTCCCTGATCCTGCTGTGCGCCCACGACGGCGAAGAAGATCTTGGTGGAGAGAACTTCGTAATTGCCGCCGAGCACGAGAGGGTTGCCGAAATCCGCAAGGCTTTCCACGAAGCCGAGCAGGAAGGCGTTGGCGAGACCCGGCCGCATGAGCGGCAGCGTCACGGTCCAGAAGGTCGTCCAGCTCTTGGCGCGCAGGGTCTGCGAGGCTTCCTCCAGGGTCGGGCTGATGCCCTGCACGACGCCGATCAGAACCAGGAAGGCGATGGGCGTGAAGGCCAGAAGCTGCGAGATGAAGACGCCGGGAAGACCGTAGATCCAGCGGGAGCGCGGAATTCCGAACCACTCCCACAGCACGGAGGAGAGCGCTCCGGAGCGGCCGAAGATGAGGATGAGGGCCAAGCCGATCACGAAGGGCGGCGTGATGATCGGCAGCACGCTCATCACGCGCAGGAGCTTCTTGTAGCGGAAGGCGGTGCGCGTGGCGATGAGTGCGAAGGCAAGACCCAGGGCCGTCGTGCCGACGCCGACGAGCAGGCCGAGGAAGAGGGTGTTCCAAGCCACGCCGCAGCGCAGGTCGCTCGTGAGGCAGTCGAGGCCCCAGATCGACCTGTCCATGAACTTCGTCACGAATTCGAGGGGAGCGAAATTGCCGTTGTTGTCCGCGAACGCGCTCGCCAGGATCGTGGCGACGGGGAAGAAGACGAAGACAGCGATGAGCGCGACGACGATGCCGATGGATGAGGTGACGAAAGCGTCGCCGCGGCACCAGCCGCGCGCGGCGAGGCCATGGCACAGGATGATCAGAAATGCCGTGGCGGTCAGCGCGGCGCCGTAGCCCATGCCTGCTTGGCTCGGCCCGTTGCTGCCAGTCAGAGCCTTGAGAATGTCGAGCGTCCAGCCGTTCAGGCCGATGGTGAAGCCTTCGACGACGATCAGAGCGAGGCCGAGGAGTCCGGAGCCGATGAGCCACGTGCTGTTATCGGTCCTCGACGGCAGAAGAGCAGGGCGCAGGCTCATCAGGAGCGGTACGAGGATCGGCAGAAGCCACCAGGCGCCTTTCAGGCCATGAACGAGAGCCGATCCGCCGACGATGGCGTCGGTGAGCGTCGAAGCGGCCGTGCGGTCGAACCCGTACCAGGGCAGGAGGGCAAAGCCCAGCCAGCCTAGAACGATCCAGCCAAGGGTTGCCCGTGACATGTCTGTTCTCGCGTAAACGTCGATGCGGGCTCGCGGCGGAACCCGGCTTTGAAATTCAGCCTGAAATGAGGACGTCCCGGCGAAGCCTCGCAGTCATCGCCGGGACGCATGAGCCTTGCCTATTTGGGCAGGTTCTTCACTTCGCTGTCCCACTTGGACAGCAGGCGCTTGCGCTCTTCCGACGAGCCGTACTTGGCGAAGTCGAAGCTGATCAGCTTGATGTCCGTGAGCTTGGGAGCCTGCGGCGGGATCGGCGTGCTCTTGTTCGAGGGCACCTGATAGGACTTGGCCTCGGCGCCGAGCTTCTGCGCATCGGCGGTGAGAGCCCAGTCGTAGAACTTCTGCGCGCTCTCGAGGTTCTTTGCGCCCTTGATGATCGACATGGAGCCGATTTCGTAGCCGGTGCCCTCGCAGGGAGCCACGACCTTGATCGGAGCCTTGTCCACCACCATCGTCACCATGTCGTGCATGAAGGTGATGCCGGCCGTCGTCTCGCCCTGCGCCACCGCCTTGGCGGGCGCGGCGCCCGACTTGGTGTACTGGTTCACGTTCTTGTGCAGGGCCTTCAGGTATTCGAAGCCTTTGTCCTCGCCCATGATCTGGACGATCGTGGCCAGCAGCGTGTAGGCGGTGCCGGAGGAGTTCGGGTCGGCCACCTGCACTTCGCCCTTCAATTCAGGCTTCAGGAGATCGGCCCAGCACTTGAGCTCGGGCACCTTGTTCGAGGCGGCAAGCTCCGTGTTGTAGCCGAAGCCGAGCGCGCCGGAATAGATGCCGACCGTGCGCTTCTTGGACTGCTCCCACTGGCGAACGGCCCAATCCTGCAGCTCGTTCATCTTCGGCGAGGTGTATTCCACCGTCAGGCCTTCTTCGGCGGCCTGCATGTGCGGATCGCCCGTGCCGCCCCACCAGATATCGGCGCGGGGATTGGCGGCTTCCGCCTTCACCTGGGCGAAAATCTCACCCGAGCTCTTGCGGGTCATCGAGACCTTGATGCCCGTGTCGCGCTCGAAGGCGCTGGTCATGGCGCGGCACCATTCCTCCTGCACGCCACAATACATCACGAGCTGCCCCTGAGCCTGGGCCGCTCCGGCCGACAGGAACGACACGGCAGTCACGGAACCCGCCAGCACGGTGGCGGCAACGAGGTTCTTCTTCAGCTTCACAGTATTCCTCCCATAGGGTTGTTGTCATTGTTATTAGTTGGTCGGCTAAGCTCCCCCCAATGGGGCACCCGGTCAAGAGCTATGCCGACGATGCCAAAATGAATCTTTAGGATAATGCCCTCGGGTCAGTTCCCATCAGGGTTCCTTGGCAATTCCGGTGGCGGCCATGAGGGTCTCGGCCAGTTCGGGGGTGCAGGCGAGGATGGGGTTTCCTTTGCGTAACCCATCCCTGGCCAGGAAATTGTTGGTCCAGCCGCCGGCTTCCTCGATGATGAGTAGACCCGCCAGGGCGTCCCAGGAATTGATGTGCAGCTCGCAATAGGCATCGATCCGCCCGTCCGCCACATAGGCGAGGCCGAGAGTGCCGGAACCCGCGCGGCGCACATTCGCGCCGCTCGCCTTCAGCTTTCCGACCGCCTCCACATAAGGCTCCGGCGGCAGGCGAGAGGACCAGCCGGCCTCCACCGTGGCCTGGCGCATGTCGGACAATCCGCTGACCTTGATCGGCTCCCCGTTGAGGATGGCCCCGCGCCCGCGCTGGCCGGTGTAGAGATCCGCATGCATCACGTCGTAGATCACGCCGATCTCGGTCCTGCCGTCGCGGACGAAGGCGATGGAGATGGCGAAATGCGGGATGCCGCGGGCGAAGTTCGCCGTTCCGTCGATGGGGTCCACCACCCATACGTCCCGCTCGAAGGAGCCGCCGCCTTCCTCACCAAAGAACGAGTCGCCCGGAAAGAGCTCGCCCAGGCGCCGACGGATGAGCTCCTCGACCTCCGCGTCGGTGGCCGTCAGAAAGTCCTGCGGGCCCTTGAAGTCCGGCCGTTGCGAGCGCGGACGCTCCAGGAAACGCTTGCGCGCCAGAACGCCGGCCTCGCGCGCGATGGCGCAGGCGGCAGCAAATCTCATGTCGAGGCTGTCGGTTGTCATGGGTTCGAGCGTCCCTCAGGATCAAAAAGGCGTTCGGTTTGTTGTCAGACATTCATCAAGGATCGCGAGAATGCGGAGGACCGCGTCCTCTTTCCCAAGGAGATGTCCCAGAACCTGCAGAATTGATTCTTTATTAGCCGGCTCAAATCAACTACGTTACAAATTAACCCGCAAGGAATTTTATTCTCGTCGAATGTCCAGGACGCCCAAAGAAGAACTCAGCCAGGTCGCAGCGCTCCCCTTCCGCATCAAGGACGGCAAGATCGAGGTGCTTCTCGTCACATCCCGCGAGACCAAGCGCTGGCTGATCCCCAAGGGATGGCCGATGAAGGGCAAGAAGCCGCACAAGGCTGCCGCTCAGGAAGCCGAGGAGGAGGCCGGGGTGAAGGGCGAGATCAAGCAGAAGCCCTTGGGCCACTACGATTACTGGAAGCGCCGGGCCTCGCATTTCGATCTCTGCCGGGTGAACGTCTATCCTTTGGAAGTCTCCAAGCAGCTCAAGTCCTGGCGCGAAAAAGGCCAGCGCGAGGCGCAATGGTTCGAGGTCGAGGAAGCCGCGCACCAGGTGCTGGAACCCGCGCTTGCGGAGCTGATCCGAAGCCTTCCGCAGCATGTCTGATGCGCGCGTTCTTTTGAGGTAGCGCCCCGAAAATTGCGCCGGTCAGGGAACGCAAAGCCCCTCAAGAAGTCTTTTCCCATATCGAGACGGCCCTGCGTTTCAGCTTGGCCGTTTTCTGGCTTGCTGAAGGGAGATTTCGATGAAGGCGCTTGTTTGGCACGGCACAACGGACATCCGTTGCGATTCCGTTCCCGATCCGCAGATCGAGCATCCGCGCGACGCGATCATCAAGGTGACGAGCTGTGCGATCTGCGGCTCCGACCTTCATCTTTACGATCACTTCATGCCGGGCATGAAGAGCGGCGACATCATGGGCCACGAGACCATGGGCGAGGTCGTCGAGGTTGGCGCCGAGGCCAAGGGCAAGCTGAAGGTGGGCGACCGCGTGGTGATCCCTTTCACCATCATCTGCGGCGAATGCGAGCAATGCAAGCGCGGGAACTTCTCGGTGTGCGAGCGCACCAATCGCAACGGCCATATTGCGGCGAAGGCTTTCGGGCATTCGACGGCAGGACTTTTCGGCTACACGCATCTGACCGGCGGCTATCCCGGAGGCCAGGCGGAATACCTGCGCGTGCCGTTCGCCGATGCCACGCACATCAAGGTTCCTGACGGGATCCCGGACGAGAAGCTGCTCTTCCTGAGCGACATCTTCCCGACGGGTTGGCAGGCCGCCGTGCAATGCGACATCCAGCCTGACGACACGGTGGCGATATGGGGCGCAGGCCCCGTGGGCCAGATGGCGATCCGCAGCGCCATTCTGCTCGGCGCGAAGCAGGTGGTCGCCATCGATCGCATTCCCGAGCGCCTCGCCATGGCCGAAGCGGGCGGCGCAATCACCATCAACTTCGATGAAGAGAGCGTCATCGAGCGTCTGAACGAGCTCACGAAGGGCAAGGGTCCGGAGAAATGCATCGACGCCGTCGGCATGGAAGCGCACGCGGCCGGCACGGTCGATGCCATGTATGATCGCGTCAAGCAGGCGACGATGATGGAAACGGACCGCCCGCATGTGCTGCGCGAGATGGCCTATGTGTGCCGTCCGGCAGGAACGCTCTCGATCCCTGGCGTCTATGGCGGCCTGCTCGACAAGATTCCCTTCGGCGCCATCATGAACAAGGGCCTGACCATCCGCACCGGCCAGACTCACGTGAACCGCTGGACCGACGATCTTCTGCGTCGCATCGAGGACGGTCAGATCGATCCGTCCTTCGTCATTACCCACAAGGTGAGCCTCGAAGAAGGCCCGGAGATGTACAAGATCTTCCGTGACAAGCAGGACGGCTGCATCAAGGTCTTCATTCAACCCTAAAGGTACGTGTCATGCGCTACGAAACCGAACGAACCCGACGGCGCGGTCACGCCGATACCGCAACCGACACTCTCGCCCGCGGCCTCGGCCTCTTCTCGATCGCGCTCGGCATCGCGGAAGTGGTCGCACCGCGCGCCTTGGCGCGCGTGCTCGGCATGAAGGGGCAGGAGGGCTTGATCGCGGGCTATGGTCTGCGCGAGATCGCAACGGGCATCGGCATTCTCGCCTCGAAGGATCCGACTCCCTGGATCTGGGGCCGTGTGGCGGGCGACGGTCTCGATCTCGCTACCCTCGCCACCGCGCTCGAAGGCAACAACCCCAACAGGACCAATGTGGGCATCGCCATGGCGGCGGTGGCCGGAGTGACGGCGCTCGACGTCTACTGCGCGCAGACTCTCAGCCGCGAGAGCCCGCATCCGCTGCCGCCGATGCAGGATTACTCGGACCGCACCGGCTTCCCGCGCGGCGTCGATCAATCCCGCGGCGCAGCGAGCGATTTCGAGGTTCCCCAAGACTTCCGCACGCCGGAAGCCTTGCGGCCCTACACTCAGCCGGACTTGCCGCAGCGGCCGATGCCGTCCATGTAAGTGGGAATGACAAGGCCGCAGGTTTTTACGATCGGATACGAGGGAGCGGATGTCGACCGCTTCCTCATCACCCTGAAGGACGCGGGCGTCGCGACGCTGGCCGACGTGCGTGCGTTGGCCCTGTCGCGCAAGCGCGGTTTCTCGAAATCCGCCCTCCGCGATGCTCTTGCGAACCACGGCATCGGCTATGAGCATTTCATCAAGCTGGGAACGCCCAAGGAGGGGCGGCAGGCGGCGCGGGCCGGCGACGGCGAGCTGATGCGCCGCATCTATTGCGATGAGGTTCTGGCTACCGACGAAGCCCGGGAAGCCCTTCGGGATCTGGAAGCTCTGGCCCGGACAAGGCCCATCTGCCTTCTCTGCTTCGAGCGCGATCCTGCCCATTGCCATCGCCGCGTTCTGGCGCAGCGGCTGGCAGGCCAAGGTTTTGAGATCGTCGATCTTACGGTTGTGTAGTCCATCGGGCATTCGGGAATCGATGAAGCCCAGTCGACCCGCCGATGGAATCGTCGGCCGTCCGTTTCGGGTTGAGGGCTCTGCTGCGAGGCTCGCGAAAGGCCGTTTTGCCGTGGAACGCTCGGGCTCGAAGGAGGGATGCCGAGATGACCATCCAGTGAAGCCCGCAGGGCTGGACAAGGCGGGTAGGGGCTCATAAGTGAACCTCATGTTCGAAGCAAAGCCTCTTTCCCCCTCCGCCAGCAAGCCCGAGCTTTATGCCTCGCTGGCCCAGCAGCTCGCCGCCCTTCTGGAGGGTGAGCCGGATGCCATCGCCAATGCGGCCAACATGTCCGCCTTGCTCTACCAGATCCTGCCCGATCTGAACTGGGCCGGATTTTATTTCATGCGTGGCGACGGACTGGTGCTCGGTCCGTTTCAGGGGAAAACCGCCTGCGTGCGCATCGCCGTGGGCCGTGGCGTGTGCGGCACGGCCGTCGAACGCAAGGCCTCTATCGTCGTGCCCGACGTTCATGCTTTTCCCGGACATATCGCCTGCGACAGCGCCTCGCGCTCGGAGCTGGTGGTGCCGCTCATCAGGGACGGCAAGGTGCTCGGCGTGCTCGACCTCGACAGCCCGCACCCCAACCGGTTCGACGACGAGGACCGGGAAGGATGCGAGCGGCTGGTGGAGATCTATCTGAAAGAGTCCGCTCTCGACGCCTGAGGGTTCCGTCAGAGATAGAAGTCGGTCTTCGCCAGCACGGAGAGACCGGTCACGGCGACGACGAGATCCGCGATCTTGTCGCCGTTCACGTCGCCCGAAAGCACCCCGGACGCAAACTTGAGTTGCCCTGCGGCCCCGGTGAAGGCGGATGTGCTGATGAAGGCGAAGGCCTGATCGCCGGCGATCTTCGTATTGGCGTCGATGCTGCGCAGGTCGATGTAGTCTTCCCCGCGTCTGAAATCCCTGATCGTGTCGCGAGCGGCTGCCGTGGAATCGCTTGACGCCGTGAACCTGAAGCTGTCGACGCCGCTGCTGCCGGTGAGAACGTCGCTTCCGGCGTGCCCGATGAGTACATCGTTTCCGATGCCGCCCGCCAAGATATCATTGCCGCTGTAGCCGTAGAGCTGATCGTTTCCTGCATTGCCCTGCAGCGAGTTCCCGATCATGTTGCCTTTCAGCAGATCGTTGCCGGAGCCCCCAAGCGCGTTCTCGATGAGGGAGCGCAGATCGTTTTGATGCAGGAGGGCATTGGCGATGTTGCCCGCAGCGAGCTTCGAGCCGTCCCAGGTGAGCTTTGCACGCTGCGCCTGCGATGTGATTGTCCAGGCGCCGGGATTCAGATTGACGTTCACCCCGGTGGTGTAAGTCGTGAAATCGTAGGTGTCGTTGCCGCCGCCGTCCCAGACGGTCTGGAAGATCCGGTTGCCGCCGGCTGACGCCTGCAGCACGCCGTTGACGTAGCTCAGGCCCGTGGGCGTCCAGGTGTACTTGGTCGCCGTGCTGTTGGTGGCGTAGTTCGCGCCGTACATGTGCTGGATCGCGGCGATGTCGTACATCATCAGCGACTGCGCGAAGCCCCAGGTTTCATTCGTATAGCCTGTTGAGAGCGAGGCGCCCACATAGGAGCGGTAGCTCATCACCGTGTATTCCATGGAGTCGCGGCTGATCGGCATGACATTGCCCTCATGGGCATGCTCCAGGCCCAGCGCGTGTCCGATCTCGTGCACGATGGTGGCAAAGGCGTAGTTGCCCTTGCGCGGGGCATCGTAGATCTGGCTCCGGCCGACCCAGACGTCGCCGCCGCTTGCATCATCGTTCGGATAATAGGCCCAGGCGGTGCCGGGCGACGCGGAGCGCGCGAAGCGAAGGTCTGCGTGCTGATAAGCGGTTTCCGCGATCTCCGCGAACGACAGGTTGGCGACGGAAGCATACATCTTCAGGGCCGAGCGGGCAGCTGCCTGCTGGGCGCTCAGGAAGGTGCCGAACTGATTCTGGGGCTCGCCATCGCCATAGGATCCGCCGTAATAGGACGCCGATGTCGGAAAGCTGTAGGTCAGGCGGTCCGTGGCCCATTTCTCGCCGCTCACGAGCGCATTGACATAAGTGTTGGAGGCAGGGGCGATGGACACGGTCGCAGGCATGGTCTGTTCAATTTCTTCGATGGCAATGGATTGAGCGGAACTGGGCGATAAGAGCCAAGCAGACGCAGCGTAAAGACAATATTAACAAGCAACGGCACGGTCGTTGTGGCCGGGCATGCCAGCGGCCATCCGATCCGGATGCGTGCTCAAAAGATCAGAGATAAATTCATCGCATAGGCCCCGTGCTTGAAACCTGGTTTTTGTTCTTGAGACGCTTTCTTCGAAGCGTGAGAACTTTAGCCTAGTTCGGGCCGACTCAAAAGCAGGCCTGTGCAAACATTGTTTGTTTGGACGATCTGACGCAGCGATCGCGCCACGGGCGCATTCCGTCAAGCCGCAGAGGCAAAGGGGCTCGTCACGGCCTCGGCAACCTGATTGTGAAACGGGGATGGTTCTCGTTGCCAGAGTCGATGGTGCTGCCAGAGAGGATCGAACTCTCGACCTCTCCCTTACCAAGGGAGTGCTCTACCACTGAGCTACGGCAGCTCGCCAACGAAGAGGGCCGCTTACTGCCACAGCGCGGCCCGGTGCGCAAGATTGAAATCGATCTTTTATTCAGCAGCCTGTGCTTTTGGTCCGAGGGGGAGCTTGAGGGCGGTCCAGACGTCCACGAGCGCGGCACCCAGGGCGTTGATGTGGGCGTCCGTGTGGAAGGGGCCGGGGGTGATGCGCAGGCGCTCCGTGCCGCGGGGCACGGTGGGGTAGTTGATCGGCTGGATATAGATTCCGTGCTTTTCCAGCAGGCGGTCGGAGGCGGCCTTGCAGGCCTCGGCGTCGCCCACCATCACCGGCACGATATGGGTCACGGTGTCCATGACCGGGAGGCCCAAGCCGCTCAGCACCTGCTTGGTGCGGGCGGCTTGGCGCTGCTGCAGCTGCCGCTCCTGGGAAGAGGCCTTCAGGTGGCGAATCGAGGCGGTCGCGGCTGCGGCCACCCCCGGAGGGAGGGCGGTGGTGAAGATGAAGCCCGGCGCGAAGCTGCGCACGGCATCCATTACGGCCCTGGTGCCGGTGAGATAGCCGCCCATGACGCCGAAAGCCTTGCCGAGGGTACCCTCGATCACGTCGACCCGGTGCATGGCGCCCTCGCGCTCGGCGATGCCGCCGCCGCGGGGGCCGTACATGCCCACCGCATGGACCTCGTCGAGATAGGTCATGGCGCCGTAGCGCTCGGCCAAGTCGCAGATGGCGTGGATCGGGGAGATGTCCCCGTCCATGGAATAGACGCTTTCGAAGACGATGAGCTTGGGCCGGCTGCCTGCCGCCTGAAGCAGCTCCTCCAGGTGCTCCAGGTCGTTATGGCGGAAAATCGCCTTGTCGCAGCCCGATTGGCGCACGCCCTCGATCATGGAGTTGTGGTTGAGGGCGTCCGACAGGACGAGGCAGTTCGGAATGAGCTTGGCCAGGGTCGAGATGCCGGCCTGATTCGACACGTAGCCCGAGGTGAAGACGAGGGCGGCTTCCTTGCCGTGGAGGTCGGCGAGCTCGGCTTCCAGTTCCACGATGGGGTGGCTGTTGCCGGAGATGTTGCGGGTGCCGCCCGCGCCCGTGCCGAGCCGCCAGGCGGTCTCCACCATGGCGCGGGTCACGTCCCGGTTCTGGCCCATGCCGAGATAGTCGTTGGAGCACCAGACCGTGATAGGCTTGGGGCCCTCGGGGCTGTGCCAGACGGCATGGGGGAAGCGGCCCGCCTGGCGTTCGATATCCGCAAAGACGCGATAGCGGCGCTCCGCCTGAAGGCGGTCGAGGGCAGACGTGAAGAAATCCTGATAGTTCATCATCTCACCGGGTGGGCAATGCAATGCCCGGGGATTTACCCATTCATTATGCCAGACCACATTGATCCTGGTCAAAGGCGGGATGGGGGGATATTGCGGTTGAGGCTTGCTCGCGAAGCCTTTAATGGACAAGCGACGATGGGTCGCGTGAAGCATGACTGACGTGAAATCGCAAGACAGAGCCGAGCGGCTTAAGGCGGCTTTAAAGGAAAATCTGAGAAAGCGTAAGGCCCAGGCCCGCGGGCGGCGGCAGGCGGCCAAGACTGCGTCGATCTCTGCTGGAAACGAATCCGACAGCTTGAGCGTTTCCGAGCGCGACAAGCCGTCAGACTAGCCTGTAACGCTGAAAGTCCGCATAGCGTCGGGCTTCTTGGAAGATTGAAGGGGAATCAAGTTCATGGACCGCATTCGCATCCGGGGCGGCGCGCCTCTCAATGGGTTGATCCCGATCTCTGGCGCCAAGAATGCGGCCCTGCCTCTCATGATCGCGAGCCTGCTGACGGAGGAGACGCTCGAGCTCGGCAACGTGCCGCGCCTGGCGGATATCGCCTCGCTCCTGCGGATCATGAGCAATTTCGGCGTGGACCATACCATTGCCGGGCGCCGGCCAGGCCAGTCCACGGAGACCGGCCAGACGATCCGCCTCACGTCCAAGAACATCATCGACACCTGCGCCCCTTATGAGCTGGTGTCCACCATGCGCGCCAGCTTCTGGGTCATCGCCCCGCTGGTGGCCCGCTTCGGCCATGCAAAAGTGTCCATGCCCGGCGGCTGCGCCATCGGCACCCGCCCGGTAGACCTGCTCATCATGGCCCTCGCCAAGCTCGGCGCCGCTATCGAGATCGAGGGGGGCTATGTGGTCGCCACCACCCCAAAGGGGCTCCATGGGGCCGAGATCGACTTCCCCAAGGTGACCGTCGGCGGCACCCATGTGGCCCTGATGGCGGCGACGCTTGCCGAGGGCACGACGGTGATCCGCAATGCCGCCCGCGAGCCCGAGGTGGTGGATCTGGCCGCATGCCTCAACAAGATGGGCGCGAAGATCACCGGCGCCGGCACATCCGAGATCGTGGTGGAGGGCGTCTCCAGCCTTCACGGGGCGTCTCACGACGTCATGCCGGACCGCATCGAGACCGGCACCTATGCCATGGCGGTGGCCATGACCGGCGGCGATCTGCTCCTCGAGAACACCCGGCCCGAATATCTCCAGGCGGCCCTCGACGTGCTGGGCCAGTCCGGGGCCGAGGTGACCCCGACCCATAGCGGCATCCGCATCCGCCGGAACGGCAACGGCATCCAGGCCGTGGACGTGACCACCGATCCTTTCCCGGGCTTTCCCACCGACCTGCAGGCCCAGTTCATGGCGCTCATGACCCGCGCCAACGGCACGTCGCGCATCCGCGAGACGATCTTCGAAAACCGCTTCATGCACGTGCAGGAGCTGGCCCGCCTGGGAGCCCAGATCCGTCTCGACGGCGACTGCGCCTATGTGGAGGGGGTCCCGACGCTCAAGGGCGCGCCGGTCATGGCGACCGACCTTCGTGCCTCCGTGTCCCTCGTGATCGCCGGCCTCGTGGCCGAGGGCGAGACCACCATCAACCGGGTCTACCACCTGGATCGCGGCTTCGAGGCCCTCGAGGCCAAGCTCGCCCGCTGCGGCGCGGAGATCGAGCGCATTCGCGGTTGATCGGGCGGAGGCTCGCGCCTCCGCTTCCGAACGCTCCGTCAGTAACCTATGTTTCCGCGCTTCGGGCCGAAGCCTGGAATATCGCAGCGGCACTTGGCGCCGAGCGGGTAGGATTGCGGATGCTCGCAGCTTCCCCGCGAGGTGACGCAGACATTGCCGTAGCGCTGGGCCTGACGGCGCCACTCGTGACGCGGCCGCTCGTAGCGGTAGACACGGCGCTCGCCCCCATAATCCTGGTCGTAATAATCCTGCCGCGGGCGGTATCCGTAGCGCGGCCGGTCATAATCATAGCGCGGAGAAGGCCGCCATTCCTCCTCGTAGGAGGGTGAGGAATAGGGGCTGCCGTAATACTGGGCAGAAGCCGGCGCTGCCAGGGTCAGGGCCGCCAGGGCCACAAGCATCAAACGTTTCATCCGGCATATCCTTTCGTTGACATTCCCCATCATGGGGTCTGAAAGCTGAACCCCGGCTTAAGCCGAAAGGTTGCGGACGAGGCTGCGGCTCTCTACCTAAACACCCATGTTCAACATAGGTTTAGGGCCATGGACCTCCTGAGACTCGTTGCGTTCGACCCGGAAGATCTTGCCGTCATCTCGGCCCACCTGCAGGATTCGCTGCTGCGGGTCGGCGATATCGTCTACCTCCCCAAGGAGCGCCGCTTCGCGATCCAGACGCGCCGCTACGACTGGGAAGCCGCCACCCCCCAGCGCCGCTTGACCTGCATGCATTTCGAGCATGTGAAGGCGGTGCGCGTGCGTGGCATCGATCAGTCCAACAAGGACGCCGTTCTTAACCTTCTTGCCATTGCGTTCGAGGAAGGCGATGCGCCTTCCGGCACAGCCACCTTGATCTTTGCCGACGGCGGAGCCATCCAGGTGGACCTGGAGTGCATCGAAATGCAGATGAAAGACATCGGTCCGGTCTGGGCCGCCGAAAGCCGCCCTGTTCACGAGGGTCTGCCTCAGGCGGGGAGCCTGTGATGGTGCAACGGCTCGACGCGCGGGACGCCTCGTTCCCGATCGCTTTCGCAGGCTTGCTCTCGGCCAAGCGCGAAGTGTCGGAGGACGTGGACCAGGCGGTGCGCGCCATCATCGAGGACGTGGTGGCCAAAGGCGACGAGGCTCTCGTCGACTACACCTACCGCTTCGACGGCCTGGCGCTCCAGCCCGAGACGCTGCGCATCTCCGACAAGGAAATCGATGCGGCCGAAGCCGAGTGCCCGAAGGAGGCGCTCGAGGCTCTTGCTCTCGCCAAGGACCGCATTGAAGCCTATCACCGCGTGCAGCGCCCCGAAGACCAGCTGACCACGGACGCCTTGGGCGTCACCCTCGGCTGGCGCTGGACGGCCATCGAATCCGTGGGCCTCTACGTCCCGGGCGGGCGAGCAAGCTATCCCTCGTCCGTTCTCATGAACGCCGTGCCGGCGAAGGTTGCGGGCGTTCCCCGTGTCGCCATGGTGGTGCCGACCCCACGGGGCGAGACCAACCCGCTCGTGCTCGCCGCAGCCCGCCTTGCCGGCGTCGACGAGGTGTTCCGCATCGGCGGCGCGCAGGCCGTGGCGGCCCTGGCCTACGGCACCCACAGCGTCAGGCCCGTCGCCAAGATCGTCGGTCCCGGTAACGCCTATGTGGCCGCCGCCAAGCGCCGCGTGTTCGGCCAGGTGGGCATCGACATGATCGCAGGGCCGTCCGAGGTGCTCATCCTCGCCGATTCCCATGCCAATCCGGACTGGATCGCAGCCGACCTCCTGGCCCAGGCCGAGCACGATCCCGCTGCCCAGTCGATCCTGATCACGGACAGCGCCTCCCTGGCCGACGCGGTCGAAAAGGCGGTCGAGCGCCAGCTCGAGACCCTGCCGAAGGCGGAGATCGCCGGAGCGAGCTGGCGCGATTACGGCGCCATCATCCTCATCGACAGGCTCGAAAACGCCATCCCGCTCGTCGACCGCTTGGCTCCCGAGCATCTCGAAATCGAAGCCGGGAACGCAGAGGAACTGGCGGCGCAGGTGCGCAATGCAGGCGCCATCTTTCTCGGCAGCCACACGCCGGAAGCCATCGGCGATTATGTGGGCGGCCCCAACCATGTTCTCCCAACGGCACGCTCCGCCCGCTTCTCTTCTGGGTTGGGGGTGCTTGACTTCATGAAGCGAACCTCGATCCTGAAGTGCGATCCGGGCGCCTTGAGGGCGCTCGGCCCCGCAGCCATCGCCCTCGGGCGGTCTGAGGGGTTGGAGGGGCATGCACGGTCCGTGGCGATCCGCCTGAACCTGTGAGGCTAGTCGGAGGGTGGATGTCGAGCACAGCGAAGGAGCGGTGCCGCCTCGTCGCGGTCACCCTCGACGAGGCATCCATCGGCCGCGGCAATCCGGATCAGGAACATGAGCGGGCCATCGCCATCTACGACATTCTCGAAGAGAACCGCTTCTCGCTGCCGAATTACGACGGCGGTCCCTATGCGTTGCGCATCTCGCTGATCGAGAAGAAGCTCTGTCTCGAAGTCTCGTCGGAGGATGGCGCGCATCTCGTCTCGCATCACTTGTCGCTGACGCCGTTCAGAAAGGTCATTCGCGACTACGAGATGATCTGCGATAGCTATTATCAGGCGATCCGCTCCGCCTCGCCGGCTCAGATCGAGGCCATCGACATGGGGCGGCGCGGCCTTCACAACGAAGCCGCCGAACTGCTGCGGCAGCGCCTCGACGGAAAGCTCGAGCTCGATTTCGACACGGCACGCCGGCTGTTCACGCTGATCTTTGCGCTGCATTGGAAAGGCTGACGCTTGGACGACGCGCGCCCGAAGCGGGTTCATTCGGTTCTGTTCGTCTGCGCGATGAATTCCGTGCGCTCGCCCATGGCCGAGGCGATTGCACGCCATTATTTCGGCCGCTCCATCTATGTGCAGTCCGCCGGCGTGCGCAAAGGCGAGCCCGACGGGTTCATGGTCTCCACCCTGGCCGAGATCGGCATCGACGCTTCCAAGCACAAGCCCCGCACGCTCGAGGAGCTGGAGGAGTGGGAAGGCCTCAACTTCGATCTGATCATCACCCTCTCGCCGGAGGCGCATCACGCCGCACTCGAACTGACGCGCACCATCGCGGCGGATGTCGAGTATTGGCCGACACCGGATCCGACCATCACGCAGGGCTCGCGCGATCAGGTGCTCGACGCCTACCGCAACATCCGCGACGGCTTGATGTACCGCATCCGCCTGCGCCTCAAGCAGGGCTCACAGAAGAGCCCTGATGACGGAGAGGGTGCCTAGGCCCGCGGCGAGGCCGAGGAGGTCGATGCGCGTCGCCGCCATCACCGCGACGGCGGCGCCAAGCGCAGCAATGGCCGGCCAGCCGCTGTCGAGGGCAGCCGGCAGGATCGTGGCGAGAATGATCGAGCCCGGCAGGGCGCGGAGCCCGCGCTCGATGCGAGGCGTGATGCGCACATGGCTCATGAGCACGACGCCGCCGATGCGGCACAGGAACGTGACCAGCGTCATGGCCGCGATGGCGATGATCGCGCCCCAGGGGCTCGTGATGAACGCGCTCCACCCGTTCATGGAATCAGCATTCCCGCGACGACACCGGCCAATGCGCCGGCGACGATATAGCCGTAGCCCGGCACGAGAGCGTGCGTCACGTAGGAGACGAGGCCCGCCACGAGCCACGGCAGGGCGGCGCGCGGCCCTTTCCAGAGCGGCACCAGCATGACGCTGAAGAAGATCGGCATCACGAGATCAAGCCCGAAGCGCCGCGGCTCGGGCACGAGCGCGCCGGCGAAGAAGCCGAGGATGGTCGCGACCTGCCAGACCAGCCAGAGGATGAGCCCTGATCCGAGAAGCACGCCGACGTCGCGTCCGCCTTCGTTGTGATAGCGCGTGCCGATGAGCCAGCCCGCTTCCGTGATGAGAAAGAGATTGAGTGCGCTGCGCGAAACGGGCTCATGACGCAGCCAGGGCTGGAGCGTCGCGCCGAGCAGGATCAGGCGTGAGTTCACGACGGCGGTGACCGTCACGATGGTGAGGATCGTCGCAGGCGTCCATGCCTTCTGCCAGATTTCAAGGCCGACCATCTGCGAGGCGCCTGCATAAACGAAGGCGGAGAGGCCCATGGCTTCGAGCAGAGTCAGGCCCTTCTGGGCCGCCGCCGTACCGAAGGCGATGGCGAACATGATGAAGCCGGGAAATGCCGGCAGGGCGGCGCGTGCGCCGTAGCGAAGGCCTGCGAGGGAAAAGAATGGGCGGGGAGAGGAGGGCATGAGAATTAAGCTCTCTGCCCTCCCGCATCCCCGCCGTCAATCATGAAGGCGATGGACGGTCGGCTTTTAGGCCGACCGGAATGTTCGTCAGGCGAGGAGGCTCGTGACGAACGGGGCCACTTCGACATAGCCCTCGTAGATCATCTTGAGGGCGACGTAGAGGATGATTGCCAGGCCCACATACGCGATCCAGCGGTAGCGCTGAAGAAGGCGGGCGATGTAAGAAGCGGCAACGCCCATGAGAGCGATGGAGAGAAGCAGGCCGAAGGCCAGGATGTAGGGATGCTCGCGCGCCGCGCCGGCGACAGCCAGCACGTTGTCGAGCGACATCGACACGTCGGCGATGATGATCTGCCAGGCCGCCTGGGCGAAGGTCTTGCGCGGCGCGCTGCCGGCAATGGTGCCGTCCTTGTTGATGTCGATGCCCTCCAGCGCTTCCTCCGCCGCCTCTTCTTCGGCGTGAGACGTGCGCAACTCGCGCCACATCTTCCAGCACACCCACAGCAGCAGAATGCCACCGGCGAGCAGCAGGCCCACGATTGCCAGAAGCTGCGTCGTGATAAGGGCAAAGACGATACGCAGCGCGGTTGCTGCGAGAACGCCCAGAAGAATGGCCTTGTTGCGCTGTTCCTTCGGCAGGCCCGCGGCGGCGAGGCCGATGACGATGGCGTTGTCGCCGGCCAGCGCCAGGTCGATGCCGATCACCATGAGGAAGGCGACCACCTCGGGTCCGAAGAATTGGGAGAGTTCAAACATGCGTTGCCTCGTTGTCGGTTGAAGAGCAGCGCGTGCAATACGCTCGAGGAGGCGCTTGTCCGGCACCGCAAGGCCATCTTCTGACCTTTGGCTAGATGCAGGCGCAACCGTCCTTCTTGAACGAATCCAGGCCGCCCTGGTTCATCCAGTCCGACATCGCCGCCCAAGAGATTGAGCGACCAGAGGGGCCCGGCCTGGTTACAGCGCGATCATCTAGACAACCTCAGGCGGTCGATCAAGTCATTCCACCCAAGCTTCCCATCAAGCCCTCGTGCCATATAAGGAGTTTTTTCAGACTTCGTACCATGCCGCGGATTGGGGGCTCAGGGAGGTTCCGTTGCGAAAGCCTTCGCCTAAAGAGGCGGATGCTTGATCCCGACCTTTGCCTTAGTCCACATAGGAGACGGAAGAACAAAAGGGCGCTCTGGGGCGCCTGTCGGGAGGTTGTCGTTCATGTCCACTCCTCACGAAAGTCCAGGGGCAGGGCCGGTCCGGGCGCCGCAGAGCCTGGCCGGGGGGCTCTTCCTCGTTTCCCTGGCCGCCCTGGCGCTTTGGCTCACCAAGGATCTCTCCCAGGGCACTCTGAACGCCATGGGTCCTGCCATGCTGCCCCGCTGGCTCGCCTTCGGCGTCGGCCTCGCGGGTCTTGCGCTCATCGTCCTTGCCTTCCTCAAGGACGGCGAGCCGCTGGAACGCTGGAGCATCCGCGGACCGTTCTTCATCATCTGGGCGATCCTCGCCTTCGCCCTCACGATCCGCGCCGGAACCTGGACCCTGGGCTTCGGCTCCGTCTCGGTGGGGCCGTTGAGCCTGCCGGGTTTAGGCCTGATGGTGGCGGGGCCGCTCGCCGTGATCATCGGCGGCCACGCGACGCCTGAGGCGCGCCTCAGGGATCTCGTGATTCTGGGTCTGAGCCTGACTCCCATCTGCATGGTGATGTTCGGCGACAGCGCGCTGCTCAACCTGCCGATCCCGATGTTCCCGCAGGCACTGGCGGGGCTTTTCCCCGCGGGCTGGTCGCAGAACGCCATTCTGCGCACCATCGCGGCCGTCATGGCAGCGGCGGCGCTCGCGATTTTCCTGACGACACGCGGCCGCCGCGAGACCGTCATCGATGTCGCCGACCATAGCGGGAGGATCTGATGGGCGATCTGTTTTCCAATCTCGGCCTCGGCTTCTCCGTTGCCGTGACCCTGCAGAACCTGGTGGCGGCCTTCATCGGCTGTCTCGTCGGCACGTTGATCGGCGTTCTGCCGGGGGTCGGCCCCATCGCCACCATCGCCATGCTGCTGCCGATCACGTTCAGCCTCGATCCGACCGGCGCGCTCATCATGCTCGCGGGTATCTATTACGGCGCGCAGTACGGCGGGTCGACCACCGCGATCCTCGTCAACATTCCGGGCGAAGCCACATCCGTGGTGACGGCCCTCGACGGTCACCAGATGGCCCGCCAGGGCCGCGCCGGCATTGCGCTCGGCGTTGCCGCGATCGGCTCGTTCTTTGCCGGCACTGTGGCGACGCTCGTGATCGCGGCTCTCGGCAAGCCGCTCACCGGTCTCGCCCTGATCTTTGGCCCGACGGAATACTTCTCGCTCATGATCATGGGCCTTGTCTTCGCGGTGGTGCTCGCGCGCGGGTCGATCCTCAAGGCCATTGCCATGATCGTCGTCGGCGTCCTGCTCTCCACGGTCGGCCTCGATCTCGAGACGGGCGAGGAGCGCATGACGTTCGGTCTGGCGTTCCTGTCCGACGGCATCGATTTCGCGGTGCTGGCCATGGGCATCTTCGGAATCGCCGAGATCATGCGCAATCTCGATCATACCGAGCATCGCGACGTGGTGCGCCAGGCCATCGGACGCCTCCTGCCGAACAGGGACGATTTCAAACAAGCCTACAAGCCCGTGCTCCGCGGAACGCTCCTCGGCGCGATCCTCGGCATCCTGCCCGGCAACGGCGCCGTGCTCGGCCCGTTCGCGTCCTACACGCTGGAGAAGAAGCTTGCCAAGGATCCGCGCCGCTTCGGACGCGGCGCCATCGAAGGTGTGGCAGGGCCTGAAGCCGCCAACAATGCGGGTGCCCAGACCTCGTTCATTCCGCTGCTGACCCTCGGCATTCCGCCCAATGCGGTCATGGCGCTGATGGTCGGCGCCATGACGATCCACGGCATCATCCCCGGTCCCCAGGTGATGACAAAGAACCCGGATCTGTTCTGGGGCATGATCGCCTCCATGTGGATCGGCAACCTGATGCTGCTCATCATCAACCTGCCGCTGGTGGGGCTGTGGGTGCGGCTTCTGAAGGTGCCTTACCGCCTGCTGTTCCCGGCGATCCTGCTGTTCTGCTGCATCGGCATCTACTCCATCAACTCGCTGCCCACCGACGTCATGTTCATCGCGCTGTTCGGCTTCGTGGGTTACATGCTGATCAAGTTCGGCTTCGAGCCTGCGCCCATGCTGCTCGGCTTCGTGCTGGGCAAGCTGATGGAAGAGAACCTGCGGCGCTCTCTCATTCTTTCCCGCGGCGATCTCTGGATCTTCTTCACCAAGACGATCCCCATGCAGTTGAGCGAATTCTGGGCCGGCATTTTCAACGGCACCCTGTGCCGCCCTGCAGCTCCACCGCTTGTGGGGCAGCCGGACCCGGGCCTTGTCTGCGGCTATCCCTTGAGCGCGACGCTGCTCGCGATTTCGGCCCTTCTGCTCCTGCTGGCTCTTCTGCCCTCCATACGAAAGGGGAGGGACGAGGTGTTCACCGAATAGCTTGCAATCGGGCAACGCCTGCCCACAATGTAAGGCCATAACTTTCCCAAGGGAGGAAACTTGATGAAAAAGATCGCTCTGGCCCTCGCGGCCGTCGCCGGATTGGCTGCAACGGGCGCACAGGCTCAGAACTATCCGTCCCGCCCGATCACCATGATCGTTCCCTTCGCGGCGGGCGGGCCGACCGACGTGGTGGCGCGCATCGTCTCCGACCACATGTCCAAGACCCTGGGTCAACAGATCGTGATCGAGAACGTGGCGGGCGCCGGCGGCACGACGGGCATCACCCGCGCCGCCCAGTCCCAGCCTGACGGGTACACCATCATGATGGGCCACATGGGCACGCACGGTGCGGCCCCGGCTCTCTATCCGAACCTGAAATACGATCCGACGAAGGACTTCGCCGCCATCGGCATGGCCGCAGGCACCCCCATCGTCATCGTGGCCAAGAAGGACTTCCCGGCCAACGACCTGAAGGGCTTCCTCGACTACATGAAGACCAATGCCGAGAAGGTGAACATGGCCCATGCGGGCGTGGGCTCCGTGTCCCACTCGACGGGCATCCTGTTCAACTCGATCATCAAGGCGAAGCCCACCATGGTGGCCTATCGCGGCACGGGTCCGGCGCTCAACGATCTCATGGCCAACACGGTCGATTACATGACCGACCAGATCGTCAATGTCGCTCCGCAGATCCAGGGCGGCAACATTAAGGCCTTCGCCATTGCCACACCCGAGCGCTCGCCCGTCCTGCCGAACGTGCCGACCACGAAGGAAGCCGGCCTCGGCGAGTATCAGGTCAGCGCATGGAACGCCATCTTCGCTCCGAAGGGCACTCCGGCGGACGTGGTCAAGAAGCTCAACGACGCCCTCGTGAAGTCCCTCGAGGACGAGGGCACCAAGAAGCGCCTGCTGGATCTGGGCGGTGTTCTGCCGAGCGCCGAGGAGCGGACTCCCGAAGGCCTCCAGAAGCTCGTCAACAGCGAAGTGGCCCGCTGGACCCCCGTCCTGAAGGCAGCCGGCGCGACCGCGGAGTGAGGTTTTCCAGCGTTAAGTTCTTGAAGCGGCGGGCCAATTGGCCCGCCGTTGTCAATTCTGCACTTGCAGGCGCAAAGAAGCCTTGAAATTGATCGCGGGCGCGATTACACCCTGCCTCACGTGCAGCCGTAGCTCAGTTGGTTAGAGCACCAGATTGTGGATCTGGGGGTCCCCCGTTCGAGCCGGGGCGGCTGTACCACTCTCCGCAGAACGATCGCAACGAGGTCAGAGGCGCGATGCCCTGGCCTTTTTTGTTGGCACGGGCGAGATGGGATGCCGACTGCGGCAGGAAAGGGGAGATCGGTCCCTGTCAGCGGGCGGCTGTCAGGCCGGCAGCTTCCGGAACGGGGCTTTTTGTGAGCAGCATCCTGTTGCCGGTGCGCTCGCAGGAGACGGTGACGAAGCCGTCCGATGCGTTGATCCGGACCGTGGTCTTGTCGTGCGTGTTGACGAGCTGGACAGGCGCCTCATCCATCTCCTGAGCGGTCTCTGCGATGATCGCGAGGCAATCCGAATAGGGCATCGTGACGACGCGGCTGTTGGCTTCCTCCGCATGCGCGGAGAAAATCCCCAGGGTGCCGAGCAGAAAAGTCATCGCCAGACGTCGCATCGCCGGTCCTCTCTATGCTCGGAAGATCATCACGTCCGAAGCCTCGCGACTGTGCCGTATCGCACATCAAGGCAACGTGCCGGAGATGAGGGCCGTTCCTGATGCCGATGTCGCAGGAAGAAGACACCTTTGCTGTTAAGGAAGGCTTAGCCGCGTGAATTCTTTCGGGCAGGCGACTCTTCGCGTCCCCGCTTTTCCCTCTCGCAACGGCCTGCGCGATAGGGCGGCGGGTTTGCTGCGATCCTGCGGCTGCAGCCGAGTGGCGATCCGCGCAGGGAGCTTCTGCGCCTCCGCTTCGCGGGGCTGTGCCGGCATGGGAGGGCTTCTTCAAAAGGCCACGATCACTTTTCAAACCGCCAAGGATGAATCGCGTTTTTCCGCAAGCGGGAGAACTCTCTGCGAGCTTGGCCGTGCGGCATCATGAGCCTTGCGTCCGTGTCTGGACGTAAGATAGTTCTGTTGCCAGCAGAGAAGACCGCATATTCTTGAAGCGGGTCCGGCCATGGACTCTTGTGCCACCGTCGCCTGCATTGATTCATCTCTATGCCGCGGCCGATCGGAATCGCCGTTCCGGTCGGCAGAACACGACTGACGATCCATCCATTGCGCGGGCCATCGCCGCCTGTTTCATACTCTATGCGTTCAGCTATAATTCAGCCCAGAAAGGTCAGGGGTGGTCCCATGAAAGTCGGCGGACCAGATCCCTTACAGGACGCCCTCGAACTCCGTGCGCATATCAAGGGCCTGCAGGCCCTGCTCGAATTTCAGCGCTGGCAGATCGAGGTTCTTAACGACAGGCTTTACGCCGCGCAGTCCGGCGGAACGGCAGCCCGGCGCCTGCTTGCCCTCAAGCAGAGCGAGGAGGAGGACGCGCGCCTGCGCGCAAAGAGCCGCGCCCGCTAGCGGCGCAGCTTCCAATCCTTGGGGAAGAGGGTTTCCAGTTCGGGAATGTTGAACTGGCTCGCGTCCCAGGTCTTGATCAGATCGGGAATCCGTTCGCTGGGGCTTGCCATTCCGAACAGGAAGCCCTGGCCGAGATCGCAGCCCTGAGCCCGCAGGAACGTGGCCTGAACCGCTGTCTCGACGCCTTCGGCAACCGTGGTGATGCCAAGGCTCTTGCCGAGATTGAGGACGGCCTGAAGGATGGCCGGATCATCGGGGTTGCTGGCAAGATCGTGCACGAATGTGCGGTCGATCTTGATGATGTCGACAGGAAACTGCTTGAGGTGCGAGAGCGAGGCATAGCCGGTTCCGAAATCGTCGAGGGCAATTCTCACGCCTTCGTCGCTGAGGGTGCGTAGCGCCTTCTCGACGGATTCGGCGCCGCGCCCGAGGAACACGGTCTCCGTCACCTCGATCTCGAGGCAGTGATTGGGAATGTTGCCCGCGCGCAGGCGTTCCAGGATCCTGTCGGCGAAATCCAGCTCCCGAAATTCTGCCGCCGACGCGTTGATCGCCACATGACCGAAGGCGACGCCGTCCTGCAGCCAGCGGCGCATATCGTCGAACACCATGTCGTGCATCTGGTTGCTCAGGGCAACGGCCAGCAGCGGATCGTCGAAAGCCGCTTGGATGCTCGCGGGCAGCTCGATGCCTGCACGTGTGTTGCGCCATCTCAGGAGCGCCTCGAAGCCTGCAATATCGCCGGAGTTCAGGTGCACCTTGGGCTGATAGAACGGCTCGATGCTGCGCGCGTCGATGGCGCTGCGGGCATTGTTGCGCATCTCGGCTTTCTGCTGCGCCTCCGTGCGCATGGATGGCTCGAAGATCATCACCTTGTCCCGGCCTGCCGCCTTGGCGGTGTAGAGCGCGATATCGGCCTGCTTGAGAAGGTCGGGCGCTTCCTGTGCATGGTCCGGCCAGATGCTGGCGCCGATGCTCGCGCGGCAATCAAGCATGCGCCCAGCATAGGGGAGAGGGTTCCGCAACTGCTCGAGGATAGGGCCGATGATCGCCCTGACATCCTGCTCGTCCCCGATGTCCGGGAGAACGATGGCGAACTCGTCGCCACCGTTGCGGGCAACGGTATCGATGGGGCGGACGGCGGCGCTGAGCCTGTTGGCCACGGCCTGCAGCACGGCATCGCCCGCATCGTGTCCGAGAGTGTCGTTGATTTCCTTCAGGTGGTCCACGTCAAGGATGACGAGGCCGAGCTTGCGTCCGGATTTCGCCGATTCCTCCAGGGCGCTGGCGAGGCGGATCTGAAAGAGCGCGCGGTTGGGAAGTCTCGTCAGCGGATCATGGTGGGCCGCCCAGATGATCTTGTCCTCCGCTTCCTTCTGCGCGGTGACGTCGCTGATGATGCCCTCCAGGAACGCGGGTTCTCCTGAGGTATCGAGAATGCATTGTCCCCGGTCCGCCACCCAGCGGGTTTCGCCAGAGCGGGTCCTGATCCGGTAAACGACATTGAAAGGCTCTCGCTTGGAGACGCTCGCGAGAACGGCCTCGTCGACCATCTGAAGATCGTCCGGATGGACAATCTCGCCCCAACTGATTCTCTTCTCCATGAAATCCGAGGACGAGTATCCGGTCAGCGCCTCTGCGCCTTCGCCCAGGAACATGAGGGGCCAAGGAGCCGCGACACCGCACTGATAGACGAGATCCGGCAGGTTATCGATGAGCGTCGCGAGCTTGCGCTTGCTTTCCAGAAGCTCGGCTTCGGCCTGCAGCCGCTCGGTCAGGTCGCGGGAGATGCCGATCACGCCGATGATTTCTCCGTTCCTGCGCCAGGGAACCTTGACGGTCTGGAACTGGCGCGGCTTTCCATCGATCGAAATGACCTCGTCGATGGTGACCGTTTCGCCGGAGGTCAACACACGATGATCCGACAGGGGGTGAAGGTCGGATGGATCGTTCGCGAAGAACTCGCGATCGACGACTCCTTCGATCGGTCCGCATGCCTGGGTAAGCTGGCGGTTCGAGAAGACGAAGCGGCCTTCCCGATCCTTCACGAAGATCAGGTCCTGGATGCTGTCGATCACGACCTGCACCAGGTCCTTGCTCTCCCGCGCCTTTTCCTCCGCCTGCTTGCGCGAGTCGATATCCTCGGCGACCGAAATCATAGAGACCGGTTTGCCCGTTTCGTCGCAGACGAAAGTCACGGTCACGGCACACCAGACAAGCGATCCATCCGGCCGGACATAGCGCTTTTCGATCTGGAAAGGCTTGCCCGTTGCACGATGCTTCCGGAGCACGGCCAGATTCGAGGCGAGATCCGCTTCGTAGGTGAAAGCCTCGATCGGCAGACCGTCCAGTTCCTCCTTTGTGCGTCCAACGAGATCGCAATACCGCTGGTTGACCATCAGCACGCGTCCGTTCATGTCGCGGTGCATGATCCCGACCAGGGTCTGGCTGAAGACGGTGGCGAGCTGTGTCTCTCTGTAACGCAGCGCTTCGGCCGCGGCATGGCGGTCATTGATGTTGCGGAAGATGACCATGAGGTCTTCGCCGACAGGCGTGGCATGCACCTCGTACCAGGACGAGAGAGGCTCGAAATAGGCTTCGAAGATCCGGGTCGAACGTTCAGCCATGGCGCGGCGGAAGTTCTCCTCGAAGATCGTGCCGTTGGTATGCGGAAATCTCTCCCAGATGCAGGCTCCAACGACGTTGGGCTTGATCTTCAGCTCCGTTGCCGCACGGGCGTTGAAGAAGGTGAAACGCCATTCGCCGTCGAGAAAGAATACGCAATCCGACGTGCTTTCCATGAAAGCGTGGGCATAGGAGAGATCAATCGAGTAGGGTGGCCGATCCTGGATCCGCGATTGCTCAGGCTTTCTGAGGAAACGCTGGCGCAGCCATGAAAGACCCCTGAAACGCATAGCTGCACTCATGTTCGGCTTCACCGCAAGGCGACTGCGGTCACAAGTTTTGTTCTAGTATCTATTCTGCGAGATCGCAGCTCGAGCGAAGCGTAACTTCTTGTCCTGAATTATGATGTTGCTTTTTCTCACAAGGCAACCCTCAAAGCTGTCGCGGTCATACATACTATAGACACGAAATATAATAATATTCGCAGTCAGATGCTTCAACTATTCATACATGAAGGTGAGCCAACTAAAAAGGCCCGATGCTTGTTGCACCGGGCCCCGGGGTCGTAAGCGGTAGGACAGTTCAGTTGAACTTGTAGTTCAGGCCGGCCCGGAACACGCCGAACTCCGTGTCGCGACGGATGTTCACGCGGTCGGCGAGGGCATAGTTGTCCCTGGTATCGAGATTCACGTAGAGCCCCTCGACCTTCGCGACGAAGTTGTTGGTCACGGCGTATTCGACACCGGCGCCCATGGTCCAGCCCCAGTTGTTGCTGTTCTCGCGATGGGCGCCGAGTTCCGTGTCGAGAGCCTTGTTGCCGCCGATATCGCCATAGGCGAAGCCTGCGGTGCCGAACACGAGAGCGCGGTCGAAGGCCGCACCTGCGCGGGCACGGATCGTGCCGAAATAGCCGTCGGAGTCGCCTGGGTAATAGGTGTTGCCGTAGGATGCGCCCTTGTTTCCGACGGCGGCGTATTGAAGATCGGTCTCGGCGCCGACGACGAACATGCCGAACTGATAGTTGTAGCCGCCCTGCACGCCGCCGATGAAGCCGCCCTTGCGGCCGCCGCCCGTCACGCCGAAGGCCGGATCGTAATAGCGGCTGGTGCCGGTGCTCCAGCCGTAGCCGAGGTTCACGCCGGCATAGAAGCCGCTCCAGGTGAAGGTCGGCATGGCGCTATAGGCCGGGGCCGGAGAATAGCGGGAGGGGAGGTCAGCTGCCTGAGCGCTCGTGACGGCAACAGCGAGAGCTGCAGAGGCAGCAAAGAGAGCAAGAGCAGAGGTACGCATGACTTGGGTTCCGTTGTTAGCGTCGAAACAGCTAGGCATTAATTGCCTGTCTCAGGCGTCATACGACCGGGGGAGTCATTTATGCAATATGATTGCTTGTATTCGCTGAAGATATGCTTGACGATTGATAAATATTTACTATGCGTAAACCATAATGGCTCAAGGGTATTGCTATGGTGAACAATTGGTATGTAAATAAATTATTAGCTTGAACCTACCGGCTCAAAGTTCAGAGACTTCAAACTTCAGCCCTGCCTCGCGGCGGGGCTTTTTCTTTGCAGCGGGGGAGAGTTCAGGATCGCCCCGGCCTCACGTTGATGTCGCCTCGTTCATGGCCTCGGCCCGGCGGGCGATCGCATCCACGTCCGCGCTCATGGGAAGCACGTGGGGGTCGAGCGCGCTCACGGGAAACCATTGCGCCTCCAGAGCATCGTCGCCGGCCGCAGGCTCGCCGGAGAGCCAGCGGCAACGCACAGCGATCAGAATGTAATGCTGGCGGATGCCGCCATCCTCGGAGGGAACGAGCACATCGAGGGTGGTGATCACGTCCTGCGCTTCGGCCGCGATCGCGGTTTCCTCCCGGAGTTCCCGAACGGCCGCCTCGGCGACCGTTTCGCCGAATTCGATCTTGCCGCCCGGAAAGCCCCACAGGCCCGCATCCGGCGGATTGGCGCGGCGCACCAGCAACGCTTCGCCCCTGCGAATGACGACGGCAATGACGGCGGGAACCGGGGAGGTCATATGAAAAAGGCCTGGCCAGACATGGCCAAGCCTTATCTCATCGCAATGACCGCCGGAAGCCGCCGATCAGCGCTGGTGCCGCAGCAAGGCCGATTGCAGCGGCTCCATGCTTCTGGTCATCCAGCGGGCGGTGGTCTCTGCCACGTCCTTCCATTGCGCGGAAGCCGTCTCGAAAGCCTGGCGCGCCACACCGGTCTGGGCCTTGAAGCCATCCGGTCCGCGGGACGTGTCGATCGCCGTGCGCCACAGGTCCAGGGCCGCATTCCCTTGAACCTGCAGGGCCTGAATGATCTTGTCATTCACCTCGAGGGCGCCCTTGGCGGAGACGGACACAACCTCCCGCATGGCCTGACGGAGGGCCTCACCCTGATCGTTCAGGGAGAAGACGAAGGGCTCGGTCCCCGTCACCGTCATCTCGGCAGAGACAGCGGGCTTGACAGCGGGCGCAGGTTCTGCGGCCTGGACGGTCTCCGTCACCTCGGCGGCAGGCGCTGCCGCCATTGCGACGAGATCGGCCTTGGGAGCGCCTTTCGGTGCGCTCGCCGGCTTACGGGTCCTGGTCTTCTTGGTTTCCGTCATCGTGACGTCCTCGCGGGCGGTAGTGCGTAAGGTGCTTACTTCTTCGACGTGGGCTGCTTCATGGCAGCCTGCGCGATCGAGCCGAATTCCTTCATCTGGGTCTGCATCGCCTCGAACTGCGTGCGGACGAACTCGGCCTGGATCTGCATGGCTTCCTGCATGTCCTTGGCGCGCACCATGCGCTGGGCGAGGTCGAAAGCCGCAGCGAGGTTCTG
The DNA here is from genome assembly GCA_035645515.1 of Microvirga sp. Classification (GTDB taxonomy): domain Bacteria; phylum Pseudomonadota; class Alphaproteobacteria; order Rhizobiales; family Beijerinckiaceae; genus Microvirga. The sequence continues at coordinate 25,422 of DASQML010000060.1, read as the reverse complement.
TTCGGCATAGGTGAAGGTCTTGCGGGTGGCGTCCTTGGCGCTGGCCTGCACCGTGTTCGCCGAACCCTCGAGGGTGTCGACGGTCTTCTGAGCGGCGCTCATGAAGCCGTCGATGGCCTTGCGGGCCTGCTCGACGCTCTTTTCGGCAAAGTCGCGCATTTCCGCCGGGATTTCATAGTTCTGGTTCTGGTTCGTTGCCATGGATCGCTCCTCTTCCTTTAAAGCATTGTGCAGTGCAATATCACATTGTGCGATGCAAAATCAACTGCCCTGCGACCTGAGGCATTAAGGTTACCTCAAAGTAAAAGGATTCAAGGGCTCAACCCTGCTGCCTCCTTGCCAACATTGGTCTAAAACCTCTTCAATAAGACTCCTCCAGGGCGGTGCGAGACCAAGGATGCCATGAGCACGGCTCCCAACCAGTACGAAGCACTGATCGCGCGGCTTGCCGCCGAGCCGGACCTGAGCCTCATGGCCCGGCCCGGAGCGCCTGTGCTCGTCTGGGACAGGTCTGTGGAGACATTGCTCTGGACTTCTCCAGCAGCGCAGGGATTAGGCGCGGCCTTTACCGACAGGGCAGGCCGTCTTGTTCCGGGTCTGCGCGCCCGGGAGCGTCTGAAGGCTTTGGCTGCAGGCGCCGCTCCCCGGGAAGGCGCCCGCCTGGAGCGGCTGCGGCTCAATCCGATCCGCCCCTGGCAACCGGTCCCCTGCGCCTGCCGCTTGGCAAGGCTCGAGACCGGGGAGGAGGTTCTGGTGACGGCGCTTCTTGGCGCCGTTCCGCAGGGCTTCGAACGTTCCCCTGAGCCCGAAACGCCGCCCGCTCCTCAGGCCGTGAGCGAGGTTTCGGAAGAAGCTCCCTCGCAGGAGAAGCCCCGCAGTTCCGTCCGCTTCATCTGGCAGGCCGATGCCGACGCGCGGTTCACGGCAGTCTCTCCCGCTCTCGCTGCGGCCGTCGGCTCCAGGGCAGGGGATGTGGTGGGAAAGACCTGGGAAGAGCTGACACGCTCCGTCGTGTCCGATCCGAAGGGCGAGATCGAAGGTCTCTTCGCGCGCGGCGAAACCTGGAGCGCGCGCACGATCTATTGGGCCATGGACGATGGGGCCATGGAGGTTCCTGTCGATTGGGCGGGCATGCCGGTCTTTGGAGCCGGCCGGGGGCTGGTCGGATTCCGGGGCTTCGGCCTGCTGCGCCTGGACGAGAGGCGCGAGCGGGAGAAGGCCCCTGCCGCCAATCCCGATGTCGAAGCCTTCCTGACCGATGCGGCCCTGCCCTTCGCCCCACCGGAGGAGATGCCGGCCGAGGAGGAAGAGGAGGCTCCGGCCGCGACGGTACAGGACGAGGAGAACTGGTTCGCTCATTTACGCGACCGGGTGGCCGAGGCTCTCGCAAGTCCCAAGCCTTCGGAGGAGCCTGCCGAGCCCGAGAGCGGAACGCGGAATGAAGCGAGAGCCGGAAAGACGCATCCCGAACATGGCTCGACACTCTCATCCGCCGAACGCAATGCGTTCCGCGAGATTGCCCGGGCCCTCGGCGCGCGGCTGGAGGAGAGAGGCGCGCAGAATGCTCCGGCTTCCGGGGATTCAGCATCCTATGACGGGCCTGCTGAAGAGCGCGAACAGGCCGGGGAGCAACATATCGAGACCATGCCTCCTGCCGCTTCCGGCAACGGCGACCGCCTGCTCGACCGGCTTCCTGTCGGCATTCTCGTTCATCGCGGCGAGCAGGTTCTCTTCGCCAACCGCTTCCTTCTCGAACTGACGGGCTATTCGGATATCACGCAGGTCATGGATGCAGGAGGGCTCGTGGAGCTCTTCCGCGACTCGCCCGCTCTTCGTGCAGCGGCAGAGGATGAGACCGGCCTCGCCCTCACGACGCGTCAGGGCGAGCCCATGCCCGTCAGCGTGCGAGTGTCGGACGTCGAGTGGAACGGCGAGCAGGCCGAGCTCATGCTGATCCGCAAATCCTTCAGTTCCGGCAAGGGATCGCGGTCGCAGGACAGCCGGGTTCAGGAACTGGAAGCAATCCTCGACACGGCGACGGACGGCGTGATCCTGTTCGACGAGGCAGGCCGCATCATCTCGCTCAACCGCTCGGCCGAGGCGCTCTTCGGCTATAACCAGCGGGAAGTGGCGGGCAATCTCATCACGATCCTGCTCGCGCCCGAGAGCCACAAGGCCGCTCTCGATTATCTCGAGAGCCTGCGTTCTCCGGGCGTGGCGAGCCTGCTCAACGACGGCCGCGAGGTTCTCGGCCGCGAGCGGCAGGGCGGAACCATTCCGCTGTTCATGACCATGGGCCAGGTGGGAGGCGGCGCGGGAGAAGAAGAGGGCGAGAAAAGCCGCAAGTTCTGCGCGGTCCTGCGCGACATGACCACGTTCAAGAGGACGGAGGGCGAACTCGTGGGCGCCAAGCGCGCGGCGGAAGAAGCAAGCGCCCAGAAGTCCGATCTTCTCGCCAAGATCAGCCATGAGATCCGCACGCCCCTCAACGCCATCATCGGCTTTGCCGAGGTGATGCTGGAAGAGCGCTTCGGTCCCATCGCCAACGATCGCTACAAGGAATACCTGCGCGACGTACATGCCTCCGGCTCCCATGTGATCAGCCTCGTGAACGATCTGCTCGATCTCGCGAAGATCGAGGCGGGGCGTCTCGAACTGTCCTTCACCGGCGTGAACCTCAACGATCTCGTCTCATCCTGCGTCGCCCTGCTTCAGCCGCAGGCCATGCGCGACCGCATCGTCATGCGCACGAGCTTCGCCTACAAGCTGCCGCCGGTGGTGGCCGATGAGCGCTCCGTGCGCCAGATCGTGCTCAACCTCGTCTCCAACGCCATCAAGTTCACGGATGCGGGCGGCCAGGTGATCGTCTCCACTGCGATGACGGACCAGGGCGAAGTGGCGATCCGGGTGCGGGACACCGGCATCGGCATGACGGCGGAGGAGGTCGAGGCCGCCCTCGAACCATTCCGTCAGATCGCCACCTCCCGCAAGCCGGGTGGAACCGGCCTCGGTCTTCCGCTCACCAAGGCTCTGGTGGAAGCCAATCGCGGCGCCCTGCAGATCTCAAGCCACCCGAACGAGGGCACTCTGGTTGAGGTGATCTTCCCGCCTACGCGGGTGCTGGCGGAGTAGTTGCTCCTCCACCGGGCATAGTTGATCCAGCGCATTTGACCCCCAGACGGGAGGCGTTAGCTTTGGGAAGTCGCTCCAAGGCTCCTCCGGGACGAGGGATCTGTCATGTCCACCTATCGCCTCGACACGCTGTTTGCTCCCAAGTCCGTCGCCGTGATCGGGGCAAGTCCTCGGTCTGGTTCCCTGGGGCTTACGTTTCTGAAGAACCTGGTCGAAGGCGGCTTTGCCGGAGCGCTTTATCCCGTCAATCCGCATCACCGGCAAATCGAGGGGATGCCCTGCTTCTCCTCCATTGCCAAGCTGCCCGAAACGCCGGACCTTGCGGTGATCGCCGTGCCGCCCCGCAACGTGCTGGACGTGGTCGAGGACGCCGGTAGGCGAGGCGTGGCCGCAGCGATCATCGCAACCGCGGGTCTTGGTTATGGCGCGGATTCCCTCTCCAGTCAGGTGCGGCTTGCGGCACGGCGCTATGGCCTGCGCATCGTGGGGCCGAACTGCATCGGCGTCCTGTCGCCGCGCGCGCGCATGAATGCCAGTTTCGCGGCACATGACGCAAAGCCCGGAGACCTCGCTCTTATCTCTCAATCGGGTGCGGTTGCGGTGGGACTGGTGGAATGGGCGTCCCAGCGCCAGGTCGGCTTCTCCGCCGTCGTGTCGCTCGGGGACAAGATCGACGTGGATTTCAGCGATTGCCTCGACTACTTCTCCGCCGATGCCGGCACCCGCGCGATCCTGCTTTACATCGAGTCCATCGACAACGCGAAGAAGTTCATGTCGGCCGCCCGTGCGGCAGCGCGCATCAAGCCTGTCGTGGTGATCAAGGCCGGGCGGCATGCGCAAGGCGCGCGGGCGGCTGCGACGCATACCGGTGCCCTGGCGGGTTCCGACGCGGTCTATGAAGCCGCTTTCCGTCGCGCGGGCCTGCTGCGCGTGCTCGATCTCGATCAGCTCTTCTCGGCGGCCGAGACGCTCGGACGGCAGAAGCCGTTTCCCGGGAAACGGCTGGCACTGCTCACCAATGGCGGCGGCGTCGGCGTCCTCGCCACGGACCGTCTCATCGACATGGGCGGGACGCTGGCCAACCTCTCGCCGGAGACGCTCGAAAAGCTGAGCGCCATTCTTCCGCCGACCTGGTCGCATGCCAATCCGGTGGACATCATCGGCGATGCGGATCCGGCGCGCTATGCAGGCGCCCTCGACGCGCTCCTGGCCGATCCCGAGAATGATGCCGTTCTCGTTCTCAATGTGCCGACGGCCGTCGCGGGAGCGGTGGACGTGGCCAGAGCCGTGAGCGATGCCGTCAAGCGCCACCGCGCCAAAGGCTATCAGCAGAAGCCCGTCTTTGCGGCCTGGATCGGAGAGGATCCGGATTCCGCGCGGGTGTTCGAAGAAGCGCGCATCCCGCATTTCGCCACAGAGGCCGACGCCGTGCGCGGTTTCCTCCAGCTCGTGCGCTATCGTGAAGCGCAGACTCAGCTGATGGAAACGCCGGACAACCTGCCGCACGACTTCTCCCCCGATCCGGCGGCTGCGCGCGCCATCATCGCGGAGGTGATGGCGCAGAACCGCCGCTGGCTCGATCCGCTGGAAGTCAATGCGCTGCTGCGCGCCTACGATATTCCCACTGCGCCCGTGGTCCTAGCGAAGACAGCGGATGAAGCAGCGAAAGCCGCACAGCCCATTCTGGCCGAAGGCGGAACGGTCGCGGTGAAAATTCTGTCGCCCGACATCGTGCACAAATCCGATGTGGGCGGCGTGAAGCTCGATCTGACGACGGAAAACGCCGTGCGAAATGCGGCGGCCGACATCTTCGAGCGGGCGGGGCGGCTGCGGCCGGACGCATCGATCACAGGCGTCACCGTCCAGCCGATGGTGCGGCGGTCCAAGGCGCGCGAGCTTATCGTGGGCATCGCGGACGATCCGTCCTTCGGGCCCGTCATCGTGTTCGGACGCGGCGGAACGGCCGTGGAGGTCATCAACGACAGGGCGCTCGCCCTGCCGCCCCTCGATCTGAAGCTCGCCGAGGATCTCATCTCCCGTACCCGCGTGTCGCGCCGTCTCAAGGCTTATCGCGACGTCCCGGCGGCGGACGAGCGGGCGATTGCGCTCACCCTCGTCAAGCTCGCTCAGCTTGCCGCCGATCTGCCGGAAGTCCGCGAACTCGATATCAACCCGCTTCTCGCCGACGACACGGGAGTCATTGCCGTCGACGCGCGCGTGCTCGTGGCGCCGGAAGTGCGCAAGGGGAGCGGCCATCCACGCTTTGCCGTGCGGCCTTATCCGAAGGAGTGGGAGCGCACGGTCACGTTGCGCAGCGGGCGCAGCGCTTTCGTTCGGCCGGTGCGGCCTGAGGACGAGGAGAGGTTCAGGGAGTTCTTCGAGAAGATCACGCCGGAGGATCTGCGCCTGCGGTTCTTCGCGCCGGTGCGCGATTTCAGTCACACCTTCCTTGCACGGCTCACGCAGCTCGACTACGCACGCGCCATCGCCTTCGTCGCCTTCGATCAGGAGACCGGCGAGATGATGGGGGCCGTGCGCGTCCACGCGGATGCGAACCATGAGACAGGAGAATACGGGATTCTTCTGCGCTCCGACCTGAAAGGCTTGGGGCTCGGCTGGATGCTGATGCGCCTCATGATCGAATGGGCGAAGGCGGAGGGTCTGCGGGAGATCGAGGGTCAGGTGCTGCGCGAGAACACCACCATGCTCGACATGTGCCGCAGCCTCGGCTTCTCCATCAAGATCGATCCCGACGATCCGGAGCTGCGCATCGTGACGTTGCCGATTGCTTCCATCGAGGAGCCCGGAAGGCTTGCCGATCTCGGCTAGGAAACGAGGTCTCCCGTCACTGGCCCGGCATGGGTCCTGACAGGATCGCCCGCATGTCCGTGCCCTCTTCAGGCCAGATGATGTTCGCGATGCGCCAGCCCTGCGCTGTGCTCACAAGGTCGTAGAGGACCCTTGTCGGCTTCGAGAGATTGGTGAAGGAAGCGACGGCTTTCGCCCGCTGCATGTCCTGGCTCAGGATCTCGATCTTCAGCGAGGAGATGCCGAAGTCCTGTGCGAAGACGAACGGGTCGACCGCGATGCGGCCGATCTCTCCTTCGCTTTCCTTCATATCCCTTAAGATGAGTTTCGTCAGGCTTTCGTCGAAATACTGGCCGGTCTTGGGCCCGCGCCAGCGCAGGCCGTATCCGTTCGCGCTGTAGGGTGCATAGATCGCCTGCAGGAACTGCTTCGGGGTCTGGTCCTTGGCGAGCACCTCAACGGAGATGCCGCCACTGAACAGCATGGCAATCAGCACAAGCACGAGAGAGCGGAATTTGGCGAGATGCGTCGGAAGCATGAAAGGCCTCTGGTGGATGGAGCGCGATTCATCACACCAGCGTGCAAAAGAAACGGGCGGTGAAGCATTGTGATGCGTCACCGCCCCTCGTCAACCGCGTGTTTCGGGATGACTTGGCTTAGTCGTGGCCTTCGAGACCGCCGATATGTTTCTGAGCGTAGAGCTCGACACCGATCTGCTCGACCAGGTTGAGCTGGGTTTCCAGGAAGTCGATATGGCCTTCCTCGTCCGCCATCAGCTCTTCGAAGAGGTTCTTGGAAACGCGGTCGCCGATGCTGTCGCAATAGGCGGCGGCTTCGCCATAGAGGTTGCGCGCGTCGTACTCGGCGGCGAGATCCGCCTCGAGGATCTCCTGGATGTTCTGGCCGATGCGCAGAGGATCGAGCACCTGCAGGTTCGCGAAGCCTTCCAGGAAGATGATGCGCTCGATGAAGCGATCCGCGTGGTGCATCTCTTCGATGGATTCCTTGCGCCAGGTCTTGGCAAGGTCCTTGTAGCCCCAATCGTCGAGGAGGCGGTAATGCAGCCAGTACTGGTTGACCGCCGTCAGCTCGCTGCGCAGGCCGCGATTGAGATACTCAATAACCTTCGGATCACCCTTCATCCTAATCCTCTCATCAATACAGAACCCGGAAGACCGAGCGGGCTCTCTTTAGAGGATTTATGAATTAGGGTGAAACACTCTTTGTTCAAAGGTGCGGCTCGGCCGCCACTTTCTCGAGAGAGGTCGGGCAGCAGCCCTTCTGGCAGACGGCGACGGGCGCGACGCCGGCCTCGGCCAGCGCCTTGTCCATGATGTCGCGGATCGTTCGGGCGCAGCGACCGCAATTGGGGCTGCACCCGAGGCAGCGATAGACCTGCGCAGGGGAACGCGGGCAATCGGGGCCAGGCTTCAGGCAGGCTTTCACATCGCCGTCGGAGAGGACGTTACAGGAGCAGACGATCATTTGGTGTTCTAGTTTAGAATTGTTAAAAACTAGCTGTGATTTCAAAGACTTAGCGGAAATCTTGGGCGAGCGCCAGTGCTCCGGGGCGTGCGGAGTTGTCACGGTGGTTGGACAATCCGTCAGTCCAGGCGTCGGAACAGGCCAGGATAATCCAGTACGAACCCGTCCTCATCGACCGGCAGATCGGCCGTGAAGCCGCTCTCCAGGCTCTCGAAGCGGAAAAGGGAGCCCGGCGTCAGTGCGGTGTAGCGCTGATCCTTGGGCGAGACGGTCAGGTCGGGCAGGGCGATGTAGCAGAGCCGGACCTCGACAGCTTGGCCGGCCGTCCATTGGAGGCGACGGATCGGCAAGGTGTTGGTGAGCGGCGTCGCCTGGATGTCCACATCGATGCAGCCTTGAAGATCGGGCCTGGGCTTCCCGTTCCCGGTCCAGCTGCCGTGCCCGTTGCTCTCCAGGTCGAGGACATGCCCTGACGTGGTTTGAAGGTGAACCGCTCTGGTGTGCCAGGAGGAATCCACCTTCAGCCGGTAGTGAAGTCCGAACTTTGTCCCTTCGTCCTGGCCGATCACGACACCGGAGATCGTGAGGCCGCCGTCGGAGGGACGTACGTCCACATGCTCCAGGCCTGCATCGCAGCCGTGCCAAGCCGACCATCGGATGGTGCGGAAGATCAGGGGGCGTGGCGGCATGATAACCTCCAACCTGCGTAGTGGAGAGAATATGCCGCCACGCCGGTTTTTCGAGCCCGCTTTACTCCCGGACCACGATCACATGCAGCCGCCGCGGACCATGTGCACCGAGCAGCAGGGTCTGCTCGATGTCACCGGAGCGGGAAGGGCCGGTGATGAAGTTGACCGTTCGCGGCATGCTGCCCTTGCCGAAGCTGAAGCGCACTCGGTTCCAGATGGATTCGTAGTCGCTCGCGATGTCCCTGGCCGAGACGACGACGATGTGGTTGTCGGGCAGGAAGTTGAGGGTGGAGGGATTCTCAGGTCCCGAGATCATGGCGAGCGTCCCGGTTTCGGCCACGCCGCCGAAGGCATGGCTGACCGCGTTGAGGTCGCGGCCCTCGCTTGGCCCGTGCGAGATCTCCAGCGCGGTTTCGCTCCAGGGCATCGTCTTCAGGCGCGGGTCGCTGCCCATCCGCAGGGTTGCCGGCAGATTGTGGTTGCGCAGGAAGAGCGCGATGGATTGCGGAACTTCCGCTGCGGAGGTCACTTCCGTCACCGTTGCGAGAGAGGCCTCGGCCATCGTCTTGAACAGCGTGATGCGCTCCTCCCCCGAAACCTGCCCACGGGCAGGAACGACGCCGCGGGGCGAGCGCTCCAGCCGATCCTGCACGATCTGCCTGCGGATGGTCTCGTTGCCCTTCACGCCGAGGGAGCGGCGGATGCCGGCGAAGATGTCGTCACGGGCGCTCATGCTGTCCGTCCTTTACGCTCGCGCTGCCAGCGCGCCTGGAAGGTATCGCCTTGAGGAGCCGGGAAGTCGCGGTACTTCGTCCAGCCGTTCGAGAAGGGCAGCCATTGGAAGCGGCCCCGCCGGCGACCTGCGAAACCGAGCGTCGCCATGGCCGCGCGCGTGGCAAGGCGATAGAGAGCGGGACGCCGGGCGAAGAAGCCCCATAGTCCAAGTCCTGAACGGACGGAAGCGGGCGTGAGGTGCCGCTCGAATTCCCGCTCGCGCCAGTGGCGCATGAGCTTGGGGAGCGGGATGCGCACCGGGCACACGCTCTCGCAGCGTCCGCAGAAGGTGGAGGCGTTGGGCAGGTGTCCCGCCTTGTCGACGCCGATGAGCGAGGGCGTGAGCACCGCGCCCATGGGGCCGGGATAGACCCAGCCGTAGGCATGCCCGCCGACCGCATGATAGACCGGGCAATGGTTCATGCACGCGCCGCAGCGGATGCAGCGCAGCATCTCCTCGAAGTTCGTGCCGAGCATGGCGGAGCGCCCGTTGTCGATGATCACCACGTGATAGTTCTCAGGGCCGTCCGCGTCGCCGGGGCGTCGCGGTCCGGTGGAGAACGTGGTGTAGACCGACATCTCCTGGCCCGTGGCCGAGCGTGCGAGAACGCGCAGCAGCTGGCTCACGTCCTCGAGCGTCGGCACGAGCTTCTCGATGGACGCGAGCACGATATGGGTCTTCGGCAGGATCTGCGTCAGGTCGCCGTTGCCCTCGTTGGTGACGATGATCGAGGTGCCCGTCTCGGCTACCAGGAAGTTCGCGCCGGTGATGCCCACATCCGCCGCAAGAAAGCGCTCGCGCAGCACGGCGCGGGCTTCGGTCAGCAGGTGCACCGGTTCCGACAGGTCGCGCTTGGCGTCGAGATGCGTATGAACGCGCCGGAAATCCTGTTCCACCTGAGTGGCGTTGAGGTGTACCGCCGGCGCGATGATGTGGCTCGGCAACTCGTTGCGCAACTGGATGATGTATTCGCCCAGATCCGTTTCGACGGGGCGGATGCCGTTGGCTTCCAGGTGATGATTGATCCCGATTTCCTCGGAGATCATCGACTTGCCCTTGGTCACCGTCTTCGCGCCGGCGTCTTTGCAGATCTTCAGGATGATCTCGCGGGCTTCATCCGCGTTGCGGGCGAAATGGACATGGCCGCCGGAGGCCTTCACCTTCTCCTCGTAAGCCTCAAGGTAAAGGTCGAGATGCTCCAGCGTGTGGTTCTTGATGTCGCAGGCGGAGTCGCGCAGCGCCTCGAACTCGGGCAGCTTGTCGGCTGCGGCCTGGCGCTTGTCGATGAAGCCCTGCTTCACGTTGTTCAGCGCCTTCTGCAGCTGAGGGTCGTGGAGCGCGCGGGCGGCGTTCTGCTTGAACTGGGGTGAGGTGGTGTGAACGGTCATGACTGAGTGTTACTTGCCCCGTGTGTCCTTGGCGAGGCCGATCGCCGGTTCGTCCGTCATGCCGGCCAGAACCTCGGCCACGTGACGCACTTCGATAGGCTTGCCGTCGCGGCCGAGCTTGCCTGCCATGTTCATGAGGCAGCCGAGATCGCCGGCGAGCAGGGTTGGGGCGTGCGAGGCTTCGATGTTTCTCGCCTTGGCATCGACGATGGCGCCCGAGATGTCGCTGTACTTCACGGCGAAGGTTCCGCCGAAGCCGCAGCAGACGTCGCTGTCGTTCATCTCGACGAGGGTCAGGCCTTTCACGCTCGACAGGAGCTTGCGCGGCTGAGCCTTGACGCCGAGTTCGCGCAGCCCCGAGCAGGAATCGTGATAGGTCACGGCGCCGTCGAAGGAGGCGTTGACCTGCGTGATGCCAAGCACGTCCACCAGGAAGCTCGTCAGCTCATGGGTTTTGGCCGCAAGCGCATCAGCCTTGGCACGCCAGTTGGGATCCTCTTCGAACAGCTCCGGATAATGTTTCCTGATCATGCCGGCGCAGGAGCCCGAAGGAGCAACGACGTAGTCGTAGCCCTGAAAGGCTTCGATCAGCCGCATGGCCAGGTCGCGGGTGGTTCCCCGGTCGCCCGAATTGTAGGCGGGCTGGCCGCAGCAGGTCTGGACGGGCGCTTCTACAATGCAGCCCGCATCTTCCAGAAGCTTGACGGCGGCAAAGCCCACGGAGGGACGCATGAGGTCGACGAGGCAGGTCACGAAAAGGCCGACACGGGGCCTCCCGGATCGGCTCACAGGCAGAGTACTCATTGGGTGACCTTCTGGCCCTGGGCGTCGAACTGCTTCAGGTAGGCCACGAGATCGTTGATCTTCTGCTCGTCCTTGAGGCCGGCATAGATCATCTTCGTGCCGGGGATCTTGGCCTTCGGATCCTTGATGTATTCCCGGAAGGTGGCCTCGTCCCAGGTCAGGCCTGAATTCTTGTTGGCAGGGGAGTAATTGTAGCCCTCCACCGTTCCAGCCTTGCGACCAAACAGGCCGTTCAGGACGGGCCCCACGGCGTTTTTCGCATTCGGGCCAACCTGATGGCAGGCGCGGCATTGAGCGAACACCTTTTCGCCGGCCGCGGCATCCTGGGCATGGGCCTGATCGACTTGGGCCTGAGAGACGAGCCCAGCCAGGAGCAGGGCGGCGGAGAGAACCGGGAAACGCATCAAAAACTCCTTTTCCGGATGAATATCCCATCCTAGAGAGATTCTACATTATTGGAAAAACCCCCCAAGGCCAGCTACCTTGTCGGGTAAGGCAGCCATGTCGTGGAAGCAGCCGGATCACTCCCAGGGAGGGTGTCATGACCATTGCATTTCCCAAGCCGGATGACGCCGTTCTGGCCCGCCGCAAAGAGATCATCGAGGGTCTGGGGCGGCTTGTGTCCTCCGAGGCCCTGATCGTGACCGAGGATGAGCGCCGGGCTTTCGAGACCGATGGATTGACGGCCTACCGTCAGATGCCGCTCGCCGTGGTGCTGCCGTCCACCACGCAGGAGGTGTCCGCCATCATGCGCTTCTGCCACGAGCAGGGCGTGAAGGTGGTGCCGCGCGGGGCGGGAACCTCCCTCTGCGGGGGCGCGATTCCTCAGGCCGACGCCATCGTGCTGGGCGTCGCCAAGATGAACCGGGTCCTCGACATCAATTTCAAGGCCCGCACGGCCCGGGTGCAGTCCGGCATCACCAATCTCGGCATCAGCCAGGCGGTGGCGCATGAGGGATTCTTCTACGCCCCCGATCCGTCGAGCCAGCTCGCCTGCACGATCGCCGGCAACATCGCCATGAATTCCGGCGGCGCGCATTGCCTGAAATACGGCGTGACCACCAACAATCTGATGGGTGTCACCATGGTGCTGCTCGACGGCACGGTTGTGGAGATCGGCGGCGAGCATCTCGACAGCCCGGGCTATGATCTTCTGGGCCTCATCTGCGGATCGGAAGGCCAACTCGGCGTCGTCACCGAAGCGGTGGTGCGGATTCTGCGCGCGGCGGAAGGCGCCCGTCCCGCCCTCTTCGGTTTCGAGAGAGTGGAGGATGCGGGGGCCTGCGTGGCTGCGATCATCGGGGCCGGCATCATTCCCGTGGCGCTCGAATACATGGACAAGCCCGCGATCCAGATCTGCGAGGCCTTCGCTCATGCGGGCTATCCATTGGACGTGGAAGCGATGCTGATCGTCGAGGTCGAGGGCTCCGATCAGGAGATCGACGACATGCTGCGCCGCATCGTTGCGATTGCCGAACCGTTCAGGCCCAAGACCATGAAGGTTTCGCAGTCCGAGGCCGAGAGCGCCGCGATCTGGAAGGGCCGCAAGTCGGCCTTCGGTGCGACGGGGCGTGTCGCCGATTACATCTGCATGGACGGCACGATCCCCACGGGCCAGCTGCCCTACGTGCTCAGGCGCATCGACGAGATCGTGAAGTCATACGGCCTCGGCGTTGCCAACGTGTTCCATGCGGGTGACGGCAACCTGCATCCGCTCGTCATGTTCAACACGAATGTGCCCGGCGAAATGGAAAAGGCCGAGAAGGCTGGCGAGGATATTCTCAAGCTCTGCGTGGAAGTCGGCGGCTGCCTCACGGGTGAGCACGGCGTCGGCATCGAGAAGCGCGATCTCATGACATACCAGTTCAACGAGGTCGACCTCGCGCAGCAGATGCGCGTGCGCGGCGTGTTCGATCCGCGCTGGCTCCTCAACCCGGCCAAGGTGTTCCCCCTTGAAGGAAGGGTTGCTGCGTGACCCATCATCTCCCCCGCGACGAGCAGGATGCTTCTGCCATCATCCATGAGGCTTTCGAGAAAGGCACCCTGCTCAGCCTCTCCGGCCAGAACACCAAAGCCGAGATGGGTCGTCCGAACCAGACGGAAGCCTCGATTTCCTCCGCAGCGCTGACGGGGATCACATTGTACGAACCAGCGGAGATGGTGATTGCCGCCCGGAGCGGCACGCCTGTCTCCGAGGTGGTGCGCACGCTCGCCGAGAAAGGGCAGGAGCTGCCTTTCGAGCCGATGGACTACCGGCCGCTTCTTGGCACGAAGGCGGAGCCCACCATCGGCGCCGTGGCTGCGATGAACATCTCAGGCCCCCGCCGCATCATGGCGGGCGCGGCGCGCGACAGCCTGATCGGCGTGCGCTTCGTCAACGGGCGCGGCGAGGTGGTGAAGTCCGGCGGGCGCGTGATGAAGAACGTCACGGGCCTCGATCTCGTGAAGCTCATGGCGGGCTCCTGGGGCACGCTCGGCTTCCTGACGGAAGTAACGTTCAAGGTTCTGCCGAAGCAGGAGCGCAGGACGACTCTCGTTCTGCGCGGCCTCAAGGATGACCAGGCGATCGAAGTGCTCTCGCAGGCGCTCGGCTCTCCCTACGATGTGACGGGCGCGGCGCATATTCCTGCACGCGACCGGCAGGGGGCGAGCACGCTGATCCGTCTCGAGGGATTCTCGGTCTCCGTCGATTACCGACTTGGCGAATTGCGGCGCCTGTTGAAGCGCGTCAGTGGCTCCACCGATATCCTGGAGGGCAGGGGCGCCGAGGCCGTATGGCAATCCGTTCGCGATGCCACCGTGCTCACGGATGGTGCGGACCGCGCAATCTGGCGCGTCTCGACGGCGCCGACCAAGGGACCTGAATTGACGACACGCATTGCGCAGTCGCTCGATGCGCAATGGTTCTACGATTGGGGCGGCGGTCTTATCTGGATCTCGACTCCGCTGAAAGGCGATGCGGGCGCATCGGTTCTCCGTGAAGCGACGCGCGCCCTTGGGGGACACGCAACGCTCGTGCGCGCCCCAGCCGAGGTTCGTTCGGCCATCGACGTATTCGAGCCGCTGGCCGACCCGGTGATGACACTGACCAAAGGCATCAAGGCTTCCTTCGATCCGGCGGGGATTCTCAATCCTGGCCGGATGTATGCGGGGGTGTGACATGACCGGCTCTGCAGCGCTGAGCGCCACGGTTGGGAAGAGCGGCGTGAAGCCTGTCGTCTATGGGGCTCTGGCCGTCGGAATCGTCGCACTGACCGCTGCGATCCTCCTCGCCATGGGCCGCACGCCGATCTGCAAATGCGGGTCTGTGGAGCTGTGGCACGGGGTCGTACGGGATTCCGGCAATTCGCAGCATCTGACGGATTGGTACACGCCTTCGCACATCATCCATGGATTTCTGTTCTATGGCGGCACGTGGCTCATCGGCCGTCTGCGCGGCAAGGCGCTGCCGCTCGGGCTCGCGCTGCTGCTGGCCATCGGCGTAGAGGCCGCGTGGGAGATCGCCGAGAACACGAACGCCGTGATCGACCGCTACCGTGCGACGAATATCGCTCTCGACTATTACGGCGACAGCGTCATCAATTCGCTCTCCGACATTGTCGCCATGATCCTCGGATTCTCTCTCGCCCGCACGCTTCCCATCTGGCTGACGGTTGCGGCGGGCGTGCTGATGGAGGCGTTCGTCGGGTACTGGATCCACGACAATCTTACCCTCAATATCATCATGCTGATCCATCCGATCGAGGCTATCAACCAGTGGCAATCGGCGATCTGAGATAAAACCATGCAAACGAATTTCACGCCCGATCAGCTCGCAGATCCGGCCATGGCCGCGTCGGAGAAGATTCTTCGCACCTGTGTCCATTGCGGCTTCTGCACGGCCACATGTCCGACCTATCTGCTTCTCGGCGACGAGCTCGATTCACCGCGCGGGCGCATCTATCTCATCAAGGACATGCTGGAGAGCGGAAAGCCCGCTTCGAGCGAGGTGGTGAAGCATATCGACCGGTGCCTCTCGTGCCTGTCCTGCATGACCACCTGCCCGTCGGGCGTGCACTACATGCATCTCGTCGATCACGCGCGCGCCTATATCGAGGCGACGTATCATCGTCCTTGGCACGATCGGCTGCTGCGCGGTCTGCTCGCGCGCATCCTGCCTTATCCGAACCGCTTCCGCGTGGCGATGGGGGCGGCAATCCTGGCTAAACCGTTCAGGAAGCTCATTGGCGCCCTGCCGGGCGTCGGCACCCGCCTGGAGGCGATGATTGATCTGGCGCCGGCCCGCGTGCCCGCCCGTTCGCCCCTGGAGCAGCCGGGCACCTTCAAGGCCGAGGGTGAGCGCCGCGGGCGCGTGGCCATCCTGTCGGGCTGCGCCCAGCCCGTGCTCAAGCCCGGCTTCAACGAAGCCGCCATCCGGCTGCTCAACCGGCACGGAATCGATGTGGTGCAGCCGGAGGGGGAGGGCTGCTGCGGCGCGCTCGTCCATCACATGGGACGCGAAGAGCAGGGGCATGCCTTCGCCAAGCGCAACATCGATGCCTGGATCGCCGAGATGGACGGGGAGGGGCTCGATGCCATCATCATCACCGCGTCCGGCTGCGGCACCACGATCAAGGATTACGGCTTCATGTTCCGGGACGATCCGGCCTATGCCGAGAAGGCGGCCCGGGTCTCCGCCATCGCCAAGGACATCACCGAATATGCCCAGACTCTCGAGCTGATGGAGCCGGTCCGGGAAACCGACCTCGTGGTGGCCTATCACTCCGCCTGCTCGATGCAGCACGGCCAGGCGATCCGCACCGAGCCCAAGACCCTGCTGAAGAAGGCGGGCTTCACGGTCAAGGACGTGCCGGAGGGCCATATCTGCTGCGGCTCCGCGGGTACCTACAACCTGCTCCAGCCGGAGATCGCCGCCCAGCTTAGGGCGCGGAAGGTCGCCAATATCGAGCGCACAAAGCCGGACCTCATCGCCACCGGCAATATCGGCTGCATGACCCAGATCGGCAAAGGCACCGGGATTCCGATCGTTCATACGGTCGAGCTGCTGGACTGGGCGACCGGCGGTCCCATGCCTGAACCCCTTGAAAAGGCAGGCTTCAAGCGCCGCCTGGATGAGCCTTCAGCTCTTACCGCTGAGTAAGTATGTCACATAATACCGCAACGAAATTATGTTTCCAAGCGACCTGACTCTGGGTTAAAAGAGGCCCCACGTGTGACGAATAGGCGCAAAAGGGGCGGCTCCATGTCTTCGGGTTGGACGTCTTTCAGAAACCGTTTCGGCGGCAAGAAGCCGGGTGAAGAGGTCGTCAGCATTCTGCCCGCTGAAGCTGACGCAACGGCACCGGCGGCTGCAGCGACCGCCGCTCCCCAGGAGAGGGAGCCGATCGTGGTGCGCCCGAACGGCGCCCTCGACTCCGTGGGCCAGAAGAACGAGCTGATCCGCGTCCGCTTCGCCAACATGATCGACAGGCTTGAGGAGATCCGCAGCCTCAAGGAAGATTTCGCTCTCCTGAGCGAGCCGGTGAACGATCTCATCCGCAGCTATCCCCAGCTCCAGTCGCGCCTGCTGGAAGCGGAGGCCGTTCTCAAGCAGGAGACGGAGAACACCGCCTCGCTGCGCCGCGAGCTGCACGATCTCAATACGGTCCATGCCCGTACCATGGACGATCTGGCTGCTACCGTGTCCCAGCTGCGCAAGGCCGAGGCCAGGACCCGCGAGCAGGAATCCCACATCGAGGATCTGCGCCTCAACGTGAAGGACAAGGAGGCGATCGTCGCAGACCTCGAGAACCAGCTGGCCATCGAGACCGAGCGCGCCCGCAACATCACCGAAGAGAACCAGGCCCTGCGCCTGGAGGCGCAGGAGGCCGACCAGGCGGTTGCCCGCGCCGAGCGCGAGCTCATCGAGACCCGTGAGCGCAACGGGCTCCTCGATCATGAGGTGAAGCGCCTGCAGAAGGTGGCGGAGGAGCAGAACTACCGCCTCTCCAGCCTCACCAACCGCTACGGCGAGCTGGAGACCCAGCTCGAGGCCACCCGTCAGCGCGCCTCCGAGCTCGAGACGAAGCTCATGGCCGAGCAGGTGCTGCGCCAGCGCCTGGAGACTCAGCTCGATTCCGAGCGCTCCTCGCACCAGACCGATCTCTCGGCGCTGGACATGAAGATCGAGGGCCTGAATTCGCGCCTTGCCGCGACCGACAAGATCCTGGCTCATACCCGCGACCAGCTGCGCGACAAGAACGAGGCGTTGCGTTCCGTCGAGCGCAGCCTCAAAGAAACCACCATCGAGAAGAACACCCTCGACCGCCGCCTCGAGGCGACGCAGCAGGAGGTCGAGCGCCAGGTGGCCATGGTCAACGAACTTCAGCGCTCGCGCATCGAGCTGCAGGAGCGCGTCGAAATGCTGGGCAAGGCCATTGCCGCCAAGGACTTCCAGATCGAAAGCTCCGACAACAAGCTCACGAGCCTCACCGAGCGCATCGACCAGCTCACCAAGCGCTTCGAGCAGGAGCGCAACACCCTCGAGGCCGCCAACCGCCGCCTCACGGAAGAGCTGCAAAACGAGAAGGCCGAGCGCTCCCTCGTGCAGGGCGCCCTGGAGATCGCGCGCGAAAGCCGCATCAAGATCCAGAAGAAATACATTGCCCTGCGCAAGAAGACCCGCCTCGACTCGCAGGAGGACGATGCCGGCCTCCTCGATGAGGAAGAGGTCGAGACCAATGTCCATCCGCTGAAATCCACGGATGCCGAATAAGACGAAAAGCCCCGCACCAGCGGGGCTTTTGCTTTTAGCTCTTGCGGCAGCTCCGGCGCGTTCGCGTCAGCTCGCCTTTACAAGGACATGACGCTTGCGGCCTGCCGTGAGCATCAATACGCCATCGCTCAGGTTGGCTCTCGTCACGAGCGCCTCCTCGTCGGCGACAGGATCTCCGTTCAGCTTCGCCCCTCCGCCCTTGATCAGCCGCCGCCCCTCGCTGCGCGATGAGACAAGACCGGCTTTCTGCAGAAGAGCGGCGAGGGAAATCCCGGCATCCAGCTCTGAGGTCTGTATCGCAATGCTGGGCAGCCCTTCATGGGACGTGCCTCCGGAGAACGCATGGTAGGCCGTTTCAGCCGCCTCGCGCGCCGCTTTCTCGCCATGGGCCAGGCGCGTCACCTCGGTTGCCAGAATCCGCTTTGCCTCATTGATGTCCGATCCTTTCAGCCTGCCGAGGCGCTGAATCTCGTCGAGGGGCAGCTCGGTGAAGAGACGCAGGAAGCGCGCCACATCGTCATCTTCCGTGTTGCGCCAGAACTGCCAGAACTCGTAAGGCTCAAGGCGCTCGCTGTTCAGCCAGATCGCTCCTCCCGCCGTTTTGCCCATCTTGGTTCCCGACGAGGTCGTCAGGAGCGGAGTCGTCAGGCCGAAGAGCTGTCGCTGGTCGATCCTTCGGGCGAGCTCGATGCCGTTGACGATGTTGCCCCATTGATCCGAACCGCCCATCTGCAGGATGCAGGAGTGACGACGCGACAGTTCCAGAAAGTCGAAGGCCTGGAGCACCATGTAGTTGAACTCGAGCAATGTCAGCGGCTGCTCGCGTTCGAGCCGCTGGCGCACGCTGTCGAAGGTCAGCATGCGATTGATCGTGAAATGAGTGCCGAAGTCGCGCAGGAACGGCAGGTAGCGCAACGGATCGAGCCAATCCGCATTGTCCACCATCACCGCATCGGTCGGACCGTCGCCGAAGGTGAGGTATTGGGAGAAGACCTTCCTGATTCCGGCGATGTTGTGTGCGATCTGGGCGTCATCGAGCAGGGGGCGGCTGGCGTCACGGAAGCTCGGATCGCCGATCTGCGTCGTGCCTCCGCCCATGAGGATCACAGGTTTGTGCCCTGTCCTTTGCAGCCATCGCAGCACCATGATCTGCACGAGGCTTCCGGCATGCAGGCTGTCCGCCGTCGCATCGAAGCCGATGTAAGCGGCAACGGGTCCGGCGCAGAGCGCCTGATCGAGCGCGGCCAGATCGGTGCATTGATGGATGAAGCCGCGCTCCGTGAGCGTCTTCAAAAAGAGTGACTGAGGGTGTGTCATCGGTGTCTCCTGGGCTTTCGGGAAAGCCGCAGACCGGAGACCGATCCCAGAAATGAAAACGCCGCCGGAATGCGGCGGCATGGATCGTGAGGTCGCAACCAAACGCAGCCGCCCTATGGGGACGGCGTATAATAGCTGACGAAATTGGTGCGGCTTGTGATCATGCGCGTTTCTACCGCTCCTGCCGGTCTGCGTCAATGTCTCCCGTCATCGTGCAGCCATGCCTCCACCCTTGGAAGCCGATTAGGTTGCGCCAGTTGTGAGGTCGGCGAGGCTCCTGTTGAGAGCGTCAGCGGCCGCTTGCCAAGCTGGAGCATTGGCCGCACTCAAGACCGGCGCGGACATCGGCCAAACCTGTTCAGCGAAGGATTCAAACCATGGCTCATCACCCTGCAATCACTCCCGATCGCGCT
The DNA here is from genome assembly GCA_035645515.1 of Microvirga sp. GTDB lineage: Bacteria > Pseudomonadota > Alphaproteobacteria > Rhizobiales > Beijerinckiaceae > Microvirga. The sequence goes on along the minus strand of DASQML010000060.1, from coordinate 5,857 downwards.
GCCGTCATCACGGGGGCAGCCAGCGGCATCGGTCTCGCGGCGGCCAAGCGCTTTGCGGAACTGGGGATGAAGGTCTGCCTCGCCGACCTTCCGGGGGAGGCGCTGCAGCAGGCGGCGCAGGAAGTGGCCGCCATCGCAGGCGCGTCGAAGGTGCTCGCCGTTCCCACCGATGTGGGCCGCCGCGAGGATGTGGAGCAGCTCAAAGACAAGGCGGTCGCGGCCTTCGGTGAGGTCGCGGTGCTGATGAACAATGCAGGCACCGAAGGCGGCGGCCAGGTGCTCGGAGATCCGCAGCGCTGGCGGGCCATTCTCCAAACCAATCTCTGGGGCGTCGTCAACGGCGTGCAGGTCTTCGCACCCGTCATGATCGCGCAGGGCACGCCCGGCGCCATCATCAATACGGGTTCCAAACAGGGCATCACCACGCCGCCGGGCGACACGGCCTACAACGTTTCCAAGGCGGGTGTGAAGGTGATCACCGAAGCGCTGGCGCATGAGTTGCGCAACACGCCGGATTGCCGGGTGACGGCGCATCTGCTCATCCCCGGCTTCGTCTTTACCGGCTTCACGCGGGCGCGTGGCGTGACGGAGAAGCCCGCCGGGGCCTGGACCCCGGAGCAGGTGATCGACTTCCTGCTGCCTGCGCTTGAGCGCGGCGACTTCTACGTGCTCTGCCCCGACAACGAGACCACGCGGGCCACTGACGAGAAACGCATCCGCTGGGCGGCGGAGGACATCATCGAGAACCGTCCTGCGCTCTCGCGCTGGCATCCCGAGTACAAGGATGCGTTCGCGAAGGTGATGGAGGGAAAATGAGAGAACCATTCGACCCGGCTGCCTTTCGCGCGCAGGTCAGGCATCTGATCGACGAGCATGATCGTACGTTCGGCGCCATCGACGGGCGGCATGCTGTCCTGCGGCGGCAGATCGAAGCGGGAGATGCCATTCATTCCCGCTCCACATTCCCCGGGCACGTCACCACGTCGGCCTTCATTCTGGACCGGTCGGGCCGGCGCATTCTGCTGATCCATCACCGTTCTCTCGCACGGTGGCTCCAGCCGGGCGGACATTACGAGGCGCCGGAGACCCTGGAGGCTTCCGCGCTCCGCGAAGCCTTCGAGGAGACGAGCGTGTCGAATCTGATGCTCGATCCCTGGCACCGGACATCCGGCCTTCCCATCGACATCGACAGCCACCTCATTCCCGCGCGTCCGCAAAAGGGCGAGCCCGAGCACTGGCACCACGACATCCGCTATGTGGTGCGAGCGGAGGAGGGAGCAGTCCGTCCCGATCCGGCGGAGGTGCACGAGGCCGCCTGGCGGGACGTGGCCGAGCTGGAAGGCATCGCGCCCCAGGCCTTGAGCAACATGCGAAAGCTCGGCCTCGCGGACCTCTAACAAAACCGGAAGCTGCGCTTACATGATGGTTCTACGGTCCATGCACGAAGGAGGTATGCCATGAACGATCAGGAACGCGAGGTCATTGCCGATATCTTCCGACGGCTCGAGCAGGTGGCCAACCAGCCACGCGACCCGGAGGCGGAGCGCTTCATCGCCGAAAAGCTGCGCCAGCAACCTTATGCTCCCTATGCGATGGCGCAGGCTATCTTCGTGCAGGAGCAGGCCCTGGCGCGGCTTCAGGAAGAAAACGAGCAGCTGCGCGCCGAACTCGATCATGCAAGCCGTCAGCCGCAGCAGGGCGGCTTCCTGTCCAGCATCTTCGGTGGCCGACCCCGCCCGCCGGAACCCGCCTACAACACGCCGCCTGCCCGCCGTGCCTCGCCATGGGGAGCGCCTCAGCAGCCGCAGGCCTCCTATGGCATGCCACCTCAGGCTCCCGGCCCCTGGGGCGGCGGGATGATGCAATCGCGTGGCGGAGGCTTCCTGCAGACGGCCCTCTCGACAGCGGCCGGCGTGGCCGGCGGCATGATGATCGCCAACGCGCTCACCCATGCTTTCGGCGGCGATGACAATGCGGCGGCTGCTGGCCAATCGTCCCTTGCCGATCTCGGCAACGAGCCGGGCGGCAACACGGATTTAGCCGGCATTACGGATTCTCTTTATGAGACACCGGCTCAAAGGCAGGACGACTTCTCCGATTTCGGAGGCGATGCCGGCGACAACGGCGATTGGGCTTGATCGCGAGCCATTGAAGTCTTCACGCGTGATCCCCGGGCCAAGCCCGGGGATACAGTGCTCAAGAACCAACGCTGAAGGAGGCGTGCATGGCCGGACCCGGCCATGACGATGGTTAGATCACGATGACAGGCGTTCCGACCGTTACGCGGTTGTAGAGATCGATCACGTCTTCGTTGAGCATGCGAATGCAGCCGGAGGACACGGCCTGGCCGATGGTGTGCGGCTCGTTGGTGCCGTGGATGCGATAAAGAGACGAGCCGAGATAGAGTGCGCGGGCGCCGAGCGGATTGTCGGGGCCGCCTTCCATGTAGCGCGGAAGGTCGGGGCGACGGCGCAGCATCTCCGCCGGCGGACGCCAATCGGGCCATTCGCGCTTCATCGATACGGTCTTGCGGCCAGCCCATTCGAAGCCGGGACGGCCAACGCCGATGCCGTAACGAATGGCGCGTCCGCCCTCCTGCACGAGGTAGAGGAACTTCTCGTTCGTATCGACGACGATCGTGCCGGGGCGTTCGGCGCCTCGATAGGACACGATCTGGCGCTGGAATTCAGGCGAGATCGCATAATCGATGCTGTTGTCGTAGCCGGGATCAGAATAGGTCTGCGGCAGGGCCGCGACCTGAGTGCCGGCCCGCACGGAGCCCGTGGTGTAGGGACCGGATGTATAAGGATAGGATCCGCGCGTCGCAGGGCGCGTCACGAGCGGATAATCCTCAGCATAACCATCCTGCGTGCGGGCATAGGGATAGTCGTATTCCGAAGAGATGTAGGTATTGCCGTAGTAATGCCCGCCGCCATAGATCGATTGAGCCGATCCGGAGGCCGGAGCGAGGGCGACGAAAAGCATTGCGGTGCAAGGGATCCAAGCGCGCATTCGACATATCCTGGTTTGTTGTTCAAACAATAAACGGCAAGCGCGGCTTTTGTTTCCATCAGGCAACCTCCTCCATGCGCCAGCGCACATCCGGCTTTCCTGTCGACAGGAAGAAACGAAGGATGAAGCGGCGTTCAAATTGCTGTAAGAGCTTCACTCTTCTGCGAAGGCCCCCATTCCGGAGGCGCGCGTCTCACATCGTCGTGATTGGAATGCAATACGGTCCCGCCTTGCGGGCAGCCGCGGGCATCGCGGTCCTGTCCGTCATGGATGCGGTCATCAAAGGGATGTCCGCCTCCTACCCGACCTTCCAGGTCGCCTTCCTGCGCTTTGCCTGCGGGACCATCATCGCCACGGGCGTGGTCGCCGTGATGCGTCCGGGCTGGCCGAGCCCAGAGACGGTGCGGGCGAACGCCTTGCGCTCGGTCATCGCAGTCGTCACGGCTGTCAGCTTCTTCTATGCGCTGGGCCAGCTGCCGCTGGCGGAAACGCTCGTCCTGTCGTTCCTCTCGCCTATGTTCATCGCGCTGTTCGGGCTGTTGATGCTCAAGGAGCGGGTGGATCCGAAGATCATCGCGGCCATCGCCATCGGCTTCGGCGGCACGCTCGTCGTCGTTCTCGGGCAGACGGGGGAGGCCTCGGCTGCCCGCTCCTGGCTCGGCGTCGGTGCGGCGCTGCTCTCGGCAATCACTTATGCCCTCAGCCTTGTGCTCCTGCGCCAGCGCGCCCAGCGGGACAAGTTTTTGCACATCGTCTATTTCCAGAATATCGGCCCGGCGCTCCTGGTGATGCCTTTCGGCCTCTGGGTCTGGCAGCCGCTGAACCCGACCCATCTCGCCTGGTTCATGCTCATGGGGATCCTGGGGGTGATCGGCCATGTGCTCATGGCCACCGCCTATGCCAAGGCGGAAGCGGCCCGCCTCGCCCCCCTCGAATACACTGCCCTGATCTGGGCGGTCCTGATCGGCTATGGCGTGTTCAGCGAGGTGCCCACGCTCGCTACCCTCGGAGGAGGGCTCCTCATCGTGGCCGCCGCCATGCTCACCACGCGGCGTTAGCGGAGGCCGTTCAGGGAGGAGTTGCGGTCCCCGGCATCAACGTCCGTGACGGTCGCGAGGGCTTCTTGAATGAAGGCTTGGATCCCAAACGGAATGTCGCCATCTTCGAAACGATTGATAACAGCGGAAACGGGAGCGATCACGGCCAGCTTATGAGGGTGGGCCACCACGGGTTCCGAGCCATACCCGTCGTCCACGGTGACCCATTCGAAGCCAGCAGTCCGGACGAGTTCGTCCCCGATGAGAACCCCGAGTGCCTCCTGATCCTCGATGGCGTCGCCCGCCACGGCTCCATCGTCGAGAAGGCGCTGTGCGCTTTCAATGGAGACGGGCTTGAGGAGGCGGGCAAGGTACATCCTGTAGTGGGCCAAGAGCTTCGTATGAGAGACCCAGAGGGGCTGGTAGAGAGGTTGGTTTGCCATTTGGAAATATTATTAAATAACGCAAGTGCTGGTCAAGTTTATAAGCCCGGCTTGACTCCTCCCTGGCGCCTCCTTATCTCGCCTCCATCGTTAGCACTCGTCCTCCGACAGTGCTAACAGGATAAGACCAGGGCGTGGCCATCGGGGCTGCGTTAACAGTCAAAGGGGAAGTTCCATGAAGTTCCGTCCGCTGCACGACCGCGTTGTCGTCCGCCGCATCGAGGCCGAAGAGAAGACGGCCGGCGGCATCATCATCCCGGACACCGCCAAGGAAAAGCCGCAAGAGGGCGAAGTCATCGCCGTCGGCCCTGGCGCCCGCGATGAGAACGGCAAGGTCGTTGCTCTCGACGTGAAGGCCGGCGACCGCGTTCTGTTCGGCAAGTGGTCAGGCACCGAGGTGCGTATCGACGGTCAGGATCTCCTGATCATGAAGGAATCCGACATCATGGGCATCGTCGGCTAACAGAGCCGCTGCGATCCCCGTCACGAGTTTTCCAATTTAACTGGAGGCAAAGCCCATGGCTGCCAAAGACGTTAAGTTTTCTTCCGAAGCCCGCGAAAAGATGCTGCGCGGCGTCGACATCCTCGCCGATGCGGTGAAGGTCACCCTCGGCCCCAAGGGCCGCAACGTCGTGATCGAGAAGTCCTTCGGCGCTCCCCGCATCACCAAGGACGGTGTGTCGGTCGCCAAGGAGATCGAGCTCGCCGACAAGTTCGAGAACATGGGCGCCCAGATGGTGCGCGAAGTGGCCTCGAAGACCAACGACATCGCCGGTGACGGCACCACCACCGCGACCGTGCTCGCCCAGTCCATCGTCCGCGAGGGCGCCAAGGCCGTGGCCGCCGGCATGAACCCGATGGACCTCAAGCGCGGCATCGACCTCGCTACCACTGAAGCCATCAAGGACATCCAGGCCCGCGCCAAGAAGGTGAAGTCCTCCGATGAGGTGGCCCAGGTCGGCACCATCTCCGCCAACGGCGACAAGGACATCGGCGAGATGATCGCCCATGCCATGCAGAAGGTCGGCAACGAGGGCGTGATCACGGTCGAGGAAGCCAAGACCGCCGAGACCGAGCTCGACGTCGTGGAAGGCATGCAGTTCGACCGCGGCTACCTCTCGCCGTACTTCATCACCAATGCCGAGAAGATGGTGGCCGAACTCGAGGATCCCTACATCCTCATCCACGAGAAGAAGCTCTCCTCGCTGCAGTCCATGCTCCCGATCCTCGAGGCTGTCGTTCAGACCGGCAAGCCGCTGCTGATCATCGCCGAGGACGTTGAGGGCGAGGCTCTCGCCACCCTCGTGGTCAACAAGCTGCGTGGCGGCCTGAAGATTGCCGCCGTCAAGGCTCCGGGCTTCGGCG
>DASQML010000059.1:0-58869 GCA_035645515.1 Microvirga sp. | reverse complement strand
TTGCGCGACAAGAAGGCGTCGACGAGCTACATCCAGCGCCGGCTGCAGATCGGCTACAACCGGGCTGCCTCGCTCATGGAGCGCATGGAGCAGGAGGGCATCGTCGGCCCAGCAAACCACGCCGGTAAACGCGAAATCCTGCTGGAAAGCCCTCACGGCGGAGAAGATTAGCCTATAGAAGCGGAACCTTGACCGCAGCCCTGCGTCATCTTTCAGCGCTGTGCAAAAGCTCGGCTGCGGTCATAATGGTTCTCGAAGGATGGTCCTGATGCGTCTTCTCAGCCTTGCCGGTCCGGTGGCCGTGGCGTCCGCCCTGGTGGGCCTGCTGCCGGCCGCCGCGCAGACGCTGCCGATGGAGATGATCCTGCCGCCCAAGCGGCCGGTCACGCAGGGCTTCAACGCCTCGGCGACCTCTCTTCCCACCTCCTCCTTTCACCGGGCGTCTGCCGCAGCCCAGCCTGCGCTTCCGGTGAGCGATGCGGTTCAGCCCACCCGACCCGCCATCGTCAGGCCAGTAAATGCCGAACAGGTGCTCGCCGCGACAGCGCCGCTCCCCCCTGCCCGCCCGGCCTTCGTCGAACCTGCCCAGACATCGGGCGGAGAGCCGATCACGATCGCGCCCAAGCCTATCGTAACCGCCTCCATGGGTCCGGTCGGCCAGGGCCAGCCTCTGCCGAACAGCGCCGTTGTGGAGCGGGCCAATGCCTACTTCACCAATCTCAATACGCTGATCGCGGATTTCACGCAGGTGGGCGGCGACGGGCGGAGGATGGGCGGCACGCTCTATCTGCAGCGCCCCGGCAAGGTGCGCTTCGAATACGATCCTCCGGCCACCCTGGAAGTGATCGCCGACGGGCGCTCGGTGGCGGTGCGCGACCGCAAGCTCGCCACCCAGGACCTCTATTCGATTTCCCAGACGCCGCTGAAATTCCTCCTGCGCGAGCGGGTCAATCTCGGCCAGGACATCAAGATCACGGGCATCTCGAGCGAACCCAACGCGGTGCGTATCAACCTCGAGGATTCGTCCACCCTCGGCGGCACCTCCAGGATCACCCTGTTCTTCGATCCTGAGGTCCAGAACCTCAACCAATGGCGAATCATCGACGCCCAGGGCTTCCAGACCGTGGTGGTGCTCAACGAGGTCCAGAAGGGCCGCCGCCTCGACCAGGACCTGTTCCACATCCAGTACGAAGAGATCCGCGGCGACGGCAACCGCTAGGGATACTTCCATCCGGCTGAAAACTGTCGTAGCCCGGGACGGTCTACCGAAGGACCCTCCCGTGAAACTCACCGTCTCCACCTGGAACATCAACTCCGTGCGCCTGCGCATCGATCAGGTCGAGCGCTTCCTGAAAGAACGGCGTCCTGACATCCTGTGCCTGCAGGAGACCAAGTGCCCGAACGACAAGCTGCCTCTGAAGGAGCTGCAATCCTTCGGCTATCCCTTCGTCGTGCATATGGGCCAGAAGGGCTATAACGGCGTGGCGATCCTCTCGCGCTTTCCGTTTTCGGAAACGAGCGTCATGGAAATGTGCGGCCGCCAGGATGCGCGCCACATCACGGTGACCCTCGGCCAGGCAAAAGCCGCCACGGGCATCACGATTCACAATTTCTACGTGCCGGCGGGGGGCGACATCCCCGATCCGGATATCAACGAGAAATTCCGTCACAAGCTCGACTTCCTGGCCGAGATGCGCAGCTGGGGCTCGAAGGCGAAACCCACCTCGGCGCCGGCGATTCTCGTGGGCGACCTCAACGTGGCTCCGCTCGAGCACGACGTGTGGAGCCACAAGCAGCTTCTCGACGTAGTGAGCCACACGCCGGTGGAAACCCAAACTCTGGAAGAACTGCGCCAGGAGGCCGGCTGGATCGACGCCATGCGTGCCCTTCGTCCGGAGCCGGAAAAGATCTACTCCTGGTGGAGCTACCGCTCCCCTGACTGGGCTGCCGCCGACAAGGGCCGCCGCCTCGATCACATCTGGATCTCGGAAGCCCTGAAAGGGGGCCTTCGCTCCATCGATGTCACCCGCGACACGCGGGGTTGGGAACGCCCCTCCGACCACGCGCCTGTGACGATGGAACTGGAGCTGTAAGCTCGAAAGCGAACGAGCCGGGCTGCCCCATGACAGGGGTTGCCCGCCTGCCATGGGGCAGCCGTGACCGATCCCCGCACCTTCACAAGCCCGACGCAAGCCAAGCTTCGTAGAACGCGAATAAATTCAGAAGCCATGTGTCGGGGGCAAGCGGATGGTTCTCAAACTGCGTTCGATCAAGACTCGCGTTCTGCTGCTCGCCGGAGCAGGCTTCATCACCGCCTGCACGGTTCTGACCTTTGCAGGCACGCAGATCATGATGAGCCGGGGCCGGAGTGAGGCCGTCACGACGGCGCACGCGTTGCTCAACCAGTATAAGGACTTCGTTCAGGCCGAAGTCAGCCGGGCCGTGGCTGCCGCCACGGTCGCGAACGCAACCGTCGAAGCCGTGGCCTACGACTACAAGGTGGACCGCGACGAGCTGGCGGAGGTGCTCGCGCGAACCGTGGAGAGCCAGCGCAATCTGGTCGGCATGGCGCTTGCGTTCGAGCCGGATGCCCTGGACAGGCACGACAAGGACTTTCTCGCCCATACCTATTCCGATCCCACCGGCCGCTTCGCGCCCTATTTCTTCTGGACGAAGGACGGGAAGGTTGCGGTCGAACCCCTGAACATGAAAGGTGCCGAGAGCTGGTATGACAAGCCTCTGCGCGAGAACCGCAGCCAGATCACACCGGCTTATGTCTACCCGGTCAACGGGGAGGATGTGCTGATGTCCACGGTGAGCATCGTCGTGCGCCGCGATGCCAAGCCGATCGGCATCATCACCGCCGACCTCTCCCTGAAGAAGATTTCGGAGGCGATCGAAAGCCTGAAGCCATTCGGCGAAGGGACCGTGAGCCTAGTCGGATCCGGCAATCTATGGGTTGCCAACAAAGAGGCCGGGCTTATCGGCAAGCCCTCCGAGGACAAGCTCATCGCCAATCTGCTGGAGAAAGCCAAAGCCTCTTCGGACGGCTATGCCGATACCACGATCGTGGATGCCTCGGGTGAAGAGATTTATCGTGCCGTCGTTCCGGTGACCTTCCCCGGAATCGAGGAGCCCTGGATTCTGTCGATCGCCGTGCCGGCCGATGCGATGGTTGACGGCGCAATCGACGCGCGCAACCTGATGCTGATGACCGCCGGCGGCCTGCTCGTCCTTGCTCTGCTCGGCGCCTGGTGGGCGGCCCGCTCGCTCGCCACCCCGATCACCCGCATCACGGAAACAATGAAGACCCTCGCCAGCGGCGATACCGCCGTGACGGTCACCGATATCGAGCGTGTCGACGAGATCGGCGCCATGGCCGGGGCGGTTCAGGTCTTCAAGGAGGCCTTGATCGCCAAGAAGGAAGCCGACGAGGCCGCCGCCATCGAAGCCGAAGCCAAGATGCGTCGTGCTCAGATGCTGGACGAGCTCACCCGGCAGTTCGAGGCGAATGTCTCGGCTCTGACCAGCGGCCTTGCCGCCGCCGCGACGCAGATGGAATCGACCGCGCAATCCATGACGTCGGTGGCCGACCAGACGACCCATCAGTCCATGACCGTTGCCTCCGCCGCCGAGCAGACCTCCGCCAATGTGCAGACGGTGGCGGCGGCCACCGAGGAGCTGTCGATTTCGATTCGCGAAATCGCCACCCAGGTGGGCCAGTCCTCGCGTATCGCGGAGCAGGCGGTGCTGGATGCACAGCGCACCAACGCCACGGTGCAGACGCTGGCGTCCTCCGCCGAGCGCATTGGCGACGTGGTCCAGCTCATCAACACCATCGCCTCGCAGACGAATCTTCTCGCCCTCAATGCCACCATCGAAGCGGCCCGCGCCGGCGAGGCCGGCAAGGGCTTTGCCGTGGTGGCGAGCGAGGTGAAGCATCTCGCCACGCAGACCTCGAAGGCAACGGAGGAAATCTCGGCGCAGATCAGCTCCGTGCAGCAGGCCACCGCCGAGGCCGTCCAGGCGATCCAGGCGATTGCCCGCACCATCGGCGAGATGTCGCAGATCTCGGTCTCGATCTCGGCGGCGATGGAGGAGCAGGGCGCGGCAACCGCCGAAATCTCCCGCAACGTGCAGGAGGCCGCCCGCGGCACGGAAGCGGTGACCGGCAACATCCACGAGATGCGCCAGGGCGCCGGCGAAACCGGCCAAGCCGCCGCGCAGGTGCTCACCTCGGCACAGGAACTGGCGCGCCATTCCGAGACGCTGAGCCGCGAGGTGAGCTCGTTCCTGTCCGGCGTAAAGGCGGCATAAGGAGCAAAGGCATCAGGCTCAAAAGTGCAACCGACTTTCGGACCACCTGACGCCTCGTTTCTCTCGGAATTGATGGCGCGGCCGTCGTTGAGAGACCGCGCTGTGCGATCCCGTTTCCGGCACCTCAGATGATGGCGAACTCGGCGTAGGTAAGAGCAGCCTTGTTGGTGAACTGGGCGATGAGCACCTGCGCGCCTGCCCCTGAGCCGTCCGCATCGTAGTAGAGCTTGCCCGTGCCGCGGTCGTAGATCAGGTGGTCGTTGGCATCCTTCGCTTTGGTGCCGAGCACGAACTTGGCGCTGCTCAACCGGCCCGCTGCGCCCAGCTTCGCCATGTACCTGTTGTCGAGCTGAATCGAGTCGAAGCTCTTGTTGTAGTCGGTGATCGTATCCACGTTGCCGATCTTGCTCAGCCGGTTCTTGAACACGAACCGGTCCGCACCGCCACCGCCGGCGAGAACGTCGTTGCCGTAGCCTCCGTCGAGGGTGTCGTTTCCGGCACCGCCCGAGAGCCGGTCGATTCCGGCGCCGCCCATGAAGCGGTCGTTTTGCGCCGAGCCCGTGGTCACCTCCGCCGCCCAGTCGCTCACCGTTACGGTCAGGTTCTGGATCAGGGTATCGCCGTCCCGGTCCTTGACCTCTACCACCACGGTGTGGTGGACGGCCTGCTCCCGATCGAGGGCATAGCCGTTGGCCACCACGATGGACTTGCCGTCGGCGCCTAGCGCAAAGCGCCCGCCCGCATTGCCGATCAAGCGATAGGTAAAGGCGTCGCCTGGGTTGGGATCGTCGGTAATGAGGGTGCCGACGACAGTGCCGGCGGCGGAAAGCTCGCGCACGATGGCCCGGCTCAGACTGATCTCCTCGGGCGCAGCGTTGGTGTGAGTGCCGGCGCTGTCCTGGATCGTCTTGACCCCTTGCCGGAAGAGCTGCGCCTTCTCGGTGATAGTGAAAGCAGCCCCTGCCAGGGCCACGGTGACATTCTTGCCCATCAGGGGATTCACCAGCAGGGCACTCGCCCGATCGGTGAACGTGATCGTGGCATTGTCCAGGACCGTGATCGTCTCAATCCCCGTGATGCTCTTCCCGCTCAGGTCATAGGCGCCTCCTTGCAGGCGCAGTTCGTCTACGCCCGCGCCGCCCTGAATGCTCGCAAACCCGGCAAGGCGTGCGGCATTCGCCAGGATGGTATCGTTCCCGCTTGAGCCGCTGAGGCGTTCGATGTCGGTCAGGGCGGCAAGGCGGGTCAGATCGCTGACGCCGAAGGTGAGCTGCAAGGTATCGCTCCCCCCGCTCCCATTGAGTGCGTCGCCGGTGTTGATGGAACCTTCCGACGCCAGGAAGGTGTCGTCCACGCTGCCGCCCACGAGGCTCTGGACATCCGAAGTCAGGATCTGCGTGTTCTCAGGGGCGACCGTTGCCGTGACATAGGCCTCTGCATATCTGTCGCCCTCGTCAGCCAGAACGATCGAGATTCCATACTGCGCCGCGGGTGTTCCGGCCTCGAGGGTGTTCTTGAAGGCCAAAGCACGGATGAGCTTTTGAACCAGAAGGGGTGTCGCCGCCTCGTTGAAGTAGATGTCGAGCCACCAATCGTCCGACCACTCCCCGATCGTGCCGATTTCCACGCCGTCGACGGACACTTTGTCCCCGTCGACGGTGACCCCCGTGGATCCGGTGCGTATTTCGAGGGCGATATCCGCCTCGCCATAATTGTTGAAGTAAACGGACAGAGCGCCCAGGTCGGTGTCCTGCGCTCTGAGGGTGGCATCGCCATTATCGAGAAGGACACTGCCGCCCGGAGCGGTCATAACCTGGCCGCCGTCGAGATTCGAAAGCTGCGGCGCCGCGTTGGAGGTCGTGCGGCCGCTTCGGTCGGTGATGGTGTCGATCCCCCGGGCGAAGAACGCCTCCCGCTCGGCGTCCGTGAGATCGTCGCTTGTAATGACGAGGTGATCCTCCTGCGAGAACGACCCGTCGATGAGCTGCGCTGTCGCCAGATTGTCGACCTTCACCTCCCGCGTCTCGGATCCGAGACGAATAGTCTCCCAGCCGATGATCGTCTTGCCTGTCAGGTCGAACGTCGTTCCATACAGGTTCAAGCTGTCATCGTTTCCGGCGCCCCCATCAATGGTGCCGACTCCGTTCAGGTCATGATCCCCGACCGACAGCATTTCGGCGCCTGCCGAACCCTGGATGATGTCGATGCCTGCGAAATAGGCGATGGCCGTGAGTTCGTAATGTCCGCTGCCGCCGTTGGCGTTCAGCTCCAGGATATCGATGCCGGCGCCCCCATCGATCCAGTCTCCGGAGCTGAGATCACCGGGAGCAGCGATGATGAGATCGTTCGTCTGGCTGCCGTAAATCGTGTCTCCGCCTGGCGAGAGATAAATCCCCGCGGCAGTCGATTGGACTGTGAGCGGAGACACCAGGGAGGAGGTGACATGAAGCATGGCAGACCTTGACAGAGCGGCCCGGCGGAGCCGACGAGCAAAGTCTCATCATATGGTATGTTATTATATATCTCAAGCTGCAGGGAAGGAATGTTGTCTGAATGACCAGATGGCCTTCACTTTGATGGAAAAGCCTTTGTTTTCCTGATCAGGAACGATCACGCCCTTGAGCCGGAATCTCCTCGCCGTCGATAGCGATGAGCTTCTGTCGCACCCGCTCCAGGCCCTGAGAGAGGCGGGCGAGTTCCGCGGCCATGGCGTCCTGGATGGCAGCGGCCGCATCGGGGAACTCCTCCAGAACGCGGCGCATGAGGCTTGGCGTCACGCGGATCACCGTGGAGGCCTCCTGGGCCGTCGCAGTCGCGGGGCGGGCGATGCGGGTGAAGAGCGCGGCCTGGCCGATGAGGGAGCCGGGACCGGCCACGAAGGCTGCAGGCGAGCCGTCCTCGCTGGCATCGAGCGCGATGGCGCCCCGGCTCACCACATAGCCGCCATCCGACCGGTCGCCCTTGCGGAACAGCACGTCGTCCACGCGAAGATTTCGGCTCTCCGAGGCGAAGGCCACGAGGCGCAGGGCATCCCGCTCCAGAAGATTGAACAGGGGAGCCTGGGCCAGCACCGCGATATCGTCATCGAGAGCCATGGCTGTTACGGGATCAGCTTGTAGCCGCCCGGCTCGGTCACCAGGATGCGGGCGTTGGAGGGATCGGCCTCGATCTTCTGGCGCAACCGATAGATATGCGTTTCCAGCGTATGGGTGGTGACGTTGGAATTGTAGCCCCAGACCTCCGTCAGCAGCGTGTCTCGGCCCACCACCGCTTGCCCGGCACGATAGAGATAGCGCAGGATCGCGGTTTCCTTCTCCGTGAGCTTGAGCTTCGAGCCCTTCTCGTTGGTCAGAAGCTTGGAGCCCGGACGGAAGGTATAGGGGCCGATCTGGAACACCGCATCCTCGCTCGCCTCGTATTGGCGCAGCTGCGCCCGGATACGGGCGAGCAGCACGGCGAACTTGAAGGGCTTCACCACATAATCGTTCGCCCCCGCCTCGAGCCCCATGACGGTGTCGGTGTCCGATCCCTGGCCGGTGAGCATGATGATCGGACTGCGGAAGCCGTTCTGGCGCATGATCTTCACCGCCTCGCGACCGTCCATGTCGGGCAGGCCCACATCCATGATCGCGAGATCAATCCGGTCACCCTTCACCGCCTCGATGGCGGCTCCGGCCGTCTCGACGACGGCGACCTGGAATTCCTCGTGGAGTCCCAATTGTTCGGCGAGGGTGTCGCGCAGATCCTGATCGTCGTCCACGACGAGGAGGCGGCTGGCATTCGACATCTCAAACCCTTTTGCACGGTGGACAGCGTGAGCGCTGAGGCAGGCCCGAAGGGAGAGACCTCGAGCCTGCTCCCTGTCGTTCCGCATGATCGCCCCGTCTCGGCCCTTCAAGGCCCTGCCGGAGCAAGGATTCTGCTTTCCGATCACGCTTGTTGCATTAGAGTAGTCATTCCCAGCTTGACAACAAGAGGCAGCTCCTGCCCTTCCACTGCCGATGAAGCGTACTCGCGTCAATGTCATCCGCGTCCACCGTTCCCCGCTCGACCACCGGCGGGGCAGGCTGACGGCCGGCAACCTCACCCTCCCCTGCGCCATCGGTCGCTCGGGAACGAGCCATGCCAAGCGCGAAGGGGACGGCGCTTCTCCGGTCGGACGGTTTCGCCTGCTGCAGGCCTTCTACCGCGCCGATCATGGTCCCCGCCCCCGCACGGGATTGAAGCTCAGGCCCATCCGCCCGATGGACGGCTGGTCGGACGATGCAGGAGACCGGCGCTACAACACCCTCGTGCCGCTCCCCTGCCCTACGAGCCATGAGAAGATGTGGCGGGACGACCACCTGTATGACGTGGTGATCGACATCGCCTGGAATCGGGGGCCCATCAAAAAGGGGCGTGGCAGCGCCATCTTCCTCCATCTCGCCCGCCCGGGCTTCCTGCCGACCGAGGGCTGCGTCGCGGTGGAGCCCCGCATGATCCGGCGGCTTCTGGAGCGGATCGGGCCGCAGACTCGCATCGAGATCGTCGGCTGACCCCATGATCCTGATCGCCACCTGCTCCGAGTACCCCCATCCGACTCCCAATCTGGAAGCCTTACTGAAGGCGCTTCATGCGCTCGGTCTGGCGGCAGAACATCGGCCCTGGAAGACGTCTCCTCTGGCAACCTTCGCAGCCGCCGATGCCGTGCTGCCCCTGTGCTGTTGGGACTACTACGACGATCCGGCCACCTTCATGGCCTGGATCGACGCCCTTGAAGCGCGAGGCGTGCGTCTGATCAACGATCCGTCCCTGCTGCGCTGGAATTTCCGCAAGACGTACCTGCTGGAATTCGCGAAGGCGGGACTTCCCGTTCCGAAGACCTTTCATCTGCCTCACGCGGACCGCACCGCCATCGAAGAAGCCATGGCAGCGCAGGGCTGGCGGGTGGCCGTGCTGAAGCCCGTTTCCAGTCAGAGCGGGCACGGCGTTCAGAAGCTCGACTGGGCGGAGCGTGATCGATGGACCGTAGGGCCCCTCGCCGACGCGATGCTGCTCCAGGAATTTCAGGCGGATTTCGGCGCGCTCGGCGAGACGACCATGACCTTCATCGAAGGCGTCTTCTCCCATGCCGTCCGCCGTGTCCTCAAGCCCGGCGAGTGGCGCGCCAATGCGCAGTTCGGCATCACCTACGAGCGTGTCGCGCCGCGCCAGGACCTGATCGATGCAGGCTCCTCGTATCTTGCCCGCCTTCCGCAAGTCCCTCTCTACGCCCGCGTCGACGGGATCGCGCGCGACAGCGCTTTCATGCTGACGGAACTGGAGCTGATCGATCCCTATCTCTATCTCGAATTCGCACCCGGAAGCGCCGGGCGGATGGCTCGTGCGCTCGCTGAGCGGCTTGGAAGGTAGGGAGTTCGACATCTTCGCGATCTCTCTTGCAGGCTCTCACGCCTTGTCAGCACTTCCCTTGACGAAATCGACGAAGGCCCTCAGAGGGGCGGGCATGTGGCGGCGGCTCGGATAGTACAGAAAGGGACCCGAAAAGCCCTGAGACCAATCCTCCAGGATCGGCACGAGGGCGCCGCTCGAAAGCGCAGGCTCAAGGAAACCCTCGAAGGTACCGATCACCCCAAGTCCTTCGACGGCCGCGCAGATCTCCAGGTCGATCGTATTGGCAATGAGTTGTCCGGTCGGGCTGATCTTAACGATCTCGCTATCCCGTTCGAACTCCCATGGCAGCGTGACGCCGCTGGCGAAGCGGTGCCGGATGCAGGCATGCCTCAGCAGGTCTCTCGGATGCAGCGGTCTGCCGTGGGCGGCAAGATAGGCCGGTGAGGCCGCGGTGACGAAGCGCTGGACGCGCGGCCCGATGGGCACGGCGATCATGTCCTTCTCCAGACGCTCGTCGTAGCGGATGCCTGCATCGAACCCTGCCGCGAGCACGTCGATGAAGCTGTCGTCGACCGACACCTCCATGTTGATGCCGGGATGCATCTTGAGAAATGCCGGCACGATGGCGGGCAGAACCAATCTGGCGACGGCACCCGGAACGTTGAGCCTCAGAGTGCCCGTCGGGCTGTCGCGAAAGCCGTTCACCACGTCGAGTGCGGCGGTCACCTCGCTCAAGGCAGGGACCAGCCGTTCCAGCAGCCGCTGACCGGCTTCCGTCGGCGTCACGCTGCGGGTGGTGCGGTTGAGAAGCCGCACCCCGAGCCGTGTCTCCAGCCGGCGCAGCGCCTCGCTCAGGGACGAGGCGGAAACCCCGCGCTGCCGGGCTACGCTGCGGAAGCTGCGGGCGCGGGCGACGGCGGCGAAAACTTCCAGGTCGGCAAGATCGGGCTCGGCCATTGTTCGAAATTCCAAACAACCTGTTCTCGTTATGCCGGATTATCGCACGGACTGGAAGGTGCGATTGTTCGCGTCATGAGCGGTGCGCCGCTCGCTGCAAAGACAAGGATCAGTGCAATGCAAAACCGCCAATTGGGTGTGGCCGGGCCACGGGTCTCCGCGCTGGGACTCGGCTGCATGGGAATGTCGGACATGTACGGGCCTGCCGACCGGACTGAGAGCATCGCCACCATTCACGCGGCGCTCGAAGCCAACATCACCCTGCTCGATACCGGTGATTTCTATGGGATGGGTCACAATGAGATGCTGATCGGGGAAGCCTTGAAGGGCAGAGACAGGGATCAGGCCCTGATCAGCGTGAAGTTCGGCGCCTTGCGTGACCCGTCCGGAGTCTGGATGGGCTACGATGCGCGCCCGAAGGCAGTGAAGACCTTCCTGGCCTATTCCCTGAAGCGGCTAGGGGTCGACTACATTGACATCTATCGCCCCTCGCGACTCGATCCGGACGTGCCGATCGAGGACACGATCGGCGCGATCGCCGACATGGTGAAGGCAGGCTATGTCCGCCATATCGGTCTTTCGGAAGTGGGTGCGGACACCATCCGCCGCGCCGCAGCCGTGCATCCGATCTGCGATCTTCAAATCGAATATTCCCTTCTCTCGCGCGGGATCGAGGACCGAATCCTGCCGGTCTGCCGGGAGCTGGGAATCGGGATCACCGCTTATGGCGTGCTCTCGCGCGGACTGATCAGCGGGCATTGGCAGAAGAACAGGGCCGGCGCCGGCGACTGGCGTGCCGCAGGTCCGCGCTTCCAGGAAGGCAATGTGGAGAAGAACCTGGAGCTGGTCGAAGCTCTGCGCCGCTTGGCGGATGCGAAGGGCGTCAGCGTGGCACAGATCGCCATCGCCTGGGTGGCTGCGAAGGGCCAGGACATCGTGCCCCTGGTCGGCGCCCGTCGCCGTGACCGGCTCGGCGAGGCTCTCGGCGCCCTTGAGGTGTGGCTCAACGAGGAGGACCTGGCCGCTATCGAACGGGCAATTCCCAAGGGTGCAGCCGCTGGTGATCGCTATCCCACGGCCCTCATGGGCCACCTGGACAGCGAGAAAGTTTAAGTTCTCAGGTACTCGGCGCGGTCTTTCCGAAGATCGCACCGCCTTCTTATGAGGGGTTTTGGGATCGGGACGGATGGGAGAGGGCTCAACCTTCTCTGATCCGATTTCGTGCGATTGCTGCATAAGCCTCCTCCGCCTCGAAGCCGATGAAGCGGCGGTTCAGGTGCTTTGCGGCGACCAGCGTCGTGCCGCTGCCGCAGAAGGGATCGAGCACGATCTGCCCTTCCTGCGTGGTGAGTTCGATCAGCGCCTGCATCAGGCGAACGGGCTTCTGCGTCGGATGCAGGCCGGCCTCCTTCGGCATGAAGCCGAGATCGAGCACGTTGTCGGGATCGGACACGTATTTCAGAAACGCCTCCTGATTGTACGCGCCGACTCCGTGGGCGAGCGCGTTGTCGGTCAGGGTCGCGCCGATCCTGTAGGGCTTCGTGAGCCAGAGGATCGGCTCGAAGGTCGGGCGCAGATTGCCGACACGCCAGCCGCTCCATCTCTTTGCCGCATCCGCATCGCCGCGCCGCTCGTATACGGCGCTCAGGCGCTGGGCGCGATGCGGCGCGCGCTTGCGCATCCAGGCGAGCATGTCCTTGTACGAAAAACCCGAATCCTCCATCGCGGCGATGCAGCGATGGGCGAGGCGCCGGCCTGCGAAGACGAGAGCCGATCCGCCGGGTTTGAGCACGCGCAGCCATTCGGGCGCCCAGGTGAGGCACCATTCGTAATATTCGCGCGGAATGGCGCGATCGGCTTCCGACCAGCCGTTGATGGGCTTGCCGCGCTTCTTGAACACCGCGCCCGCCTTCGCCTGCGCGGGGCTCGCGCCGAGATAGGCGGAATTGGTGTTGGTGTGCAGCACATCCCAATCCTCGGCGCCGATACCGTAGGGAATGTCGCTCAGGATCAGATGCACGCTCTCGTCGGGAAGCGTCTTGACGAGGTCGACGGAATTACCGGCGAGCACATGATCGAGCGGCAGCGGCTCATGGTCGGCGAGAGCTGCTTGATGAAATCGGGCAGGTGTCGGCTTCACGAAAACGATGTCTCACGCGGCGGGCTTGGATCGGGCCCCGAAGATAGCACTTCCCACGCGCACATGCGTCGCGCCGAGCTGGATCGCCTCGTCGAAATCGGCGCTCATGCCCATGGAGAGTATCTTGAGCTCATGTTTTCTCGCGATGGTGTTGAGGAGCGCGAAATGCGGCGACGGCGGATCCTGCGCCGGCGGGATGCACATGAGGCCCTCGACCGTAAGTCCATACCTCGTGCGGCAGGCCTCCAGAAAGGCGTCGGCCTCGGCCGGAACGACGCCACCCTTCTGAGGCTCCTCGCCGGTGTTCACCTGGACCAGCAGGCGCGGCGCCCTGCCCTGCTTGGCGATCTCCTTGGAAAGCGCCTCGGCCAAGGAGGGCCGGTCGAGGGTGTGGATCACGTCGAAGAGCTCCACCGCTTCCCTGGCCTTGTTGGACTGGAGCGGGCCGATCATGTGGAGCTCCACGTCCGGGTAGCGCTGGCGCAGCTCCGGCCATTTGGCCTTGGCTTCCTGCACGTAGTTCTCGCCGAAAACCCGCTGCCCGGCGGCCAGGACCGGCTCGATGGCCTCGGACGGAAAAGTCTTGGAGACGGCCACCAGGGTGATGCCGGACGGGTCGCGCTCGTAGTCGGACGCGGCCCGGCGGATGGCCTCCCGCACCTGCCTCAATCCCTCGACGGGGTTGTTCTCGCTCATGGGACCCTCTCAAAGCCGTCTTCTCGCGCGAAACCGTTGACCGCGCGGGAGAGCTGTGTCCTAGTCCGGCGCAACCCGGCGGCGCAAGCCGCTTCGCTTACCAATGACGGATATGACGAGAAAAATGAGGCCCGAGCGCTACAACGCCAAGGAAGCCGAGCTGAAATGGCGGAAGGTCTGGAACGACCGCAACCTGTTCAAGACCAACAACGACGACCCGCGTCCGAAGTACTACGTGCTCGAGATGTTCCCCTATCCGTCGGGGCGCATCCACATGGGCCACGTGCGCAACTACACCATGGGCGACGTGGTGGCGCGCTACAAGCGGGCCAAGGGCTTCAACGTGCTCCACCCGATGGGCTGGGACGCCTTCGGCATGCCGGCGGAGAACGCCGCCATGCAGAACAAGGTCCACCCGAAGGAATGGACCTACGCCAACATCGCCACCATGCGCGCGCAGCTGCAATCCATGGGCCTGTCCATCGATTGGAGCCGCGAGATCGCAACCTGCGACCCGAGCTACTACAAGCACCAGCAGCGCATGTTCCTGGATCTCCTGGAGGCCGGTCTCGTCGACCGCAAGACCGCCAAGGTGAACTGGGATCCGGTGGACCACACGGTGCTCGCCAACGAGCAGGTGATCGACGGCCGTGGCTGGCGCTCCGGCGCGCTCGTGGAGCAGCGCGAGCTCACCCAATGGTTCCTCAAGATCACCGAATATGCCCAGGACCTCGACGACAAGCTCGACACCCTCGACCGCTGGCCGGAGAAGGTGCGCCTCATGCAGCGCAACTGGATCGGCCGCTCGGAAGGCCTGCTGGTGCGTTTTGCCCTGAAGCCAGAGACCGCTCCGAACGGCGAGACCGAGCTCGAGATCTACACCACGCGTCCCGACACGCTGTTCGGCGCGAAGTTCATGGCGGTGGCCCCCGACCACCCGCTGGCGAAGGCCGCTGCCGCGAAGAACCCGGAGCTCGCCGCCTTCATCGAGGAGGCCAAGCGCATCGGCACCGCGCAGGAAGCGATCGAGAAGGCTGAAAAACTCGGCTTCGACACGGGCGTGCGCGCCGTCCATCCGTTCGATCCGAACTGGACGATCCCCGTCTATGTCGCCAACTTCATCCTGATGGAATACGGCACGGGCGCGATCTTCGGCTGCCCGGCGCATGACCAGCGCGACCTCGATTTCGTCAACAAGTACGGCCTTGGCAACACGCCCGTCGTGTGCCCGCCGGATCAGGACCCGGCCTCCTTCGTGATCACCGACACGGCTTACGACGGCGATGGCCGGATGATCAATTCCCGCTTCCTCGACGGCATGACCATCGCGGAAGCGAAGGAAGAGGTCGCCAGGCGCCTCGAAAAGGAGACCCGCAACAACCGCCCGGTGGCCGAGCGCAAGGTGAATTTCCGCCTGCGCGACTGGGGCATCTCGCGCCAGCGCTATTGGGGCTGCCCGATCCCGGTCATCCATTGCGACGATTGCGGCGTGGTGGGCGTGCCGAAGGACCAGTTGCCCGTGACCCTGCCTGAGGACGTGTCCTTCGACGTGCCGGGCAACCCCCTCGACCGTCACCCGACCTGGAAGCACGTGAACTGCCCGCAATGCGGCAAGGCGGCGCGCCGCGAGACGGACACCATGGATACCTTCGTGGATTCGTCCTGGTACTTCGCCCGCTTCACGGACCCGACGCTTGAGGACAAGCCCACCGACCGCGCCACGGTCGATGCCTGGCTGCCGGTCGATCAGTATATCGGCGGCATCGAGCACGCGATCCTGCACCTGCTCTATTCGCGCTTCTTCACCCGCGCGATGAAGAAGACGGGCCATGCCGGCCTGGACGAGCCCTTCGCGGGCCTGTTCACCCAGGGCATGGTGGTGCACGAGACCTACAAGGATGCGAATGGCGCCTGGGTGCTGCCGGCCGATGTGCGCTTCGAGACTCAAGGGAATACCCGCAAGGCCTTCCATGTGGAGACCGGCGCCCCCATCGAGATCGGCTCCATCGAGAAGATGTCGAAGTCGAAGAGGAACACGGTCGATCCGGACGAGATCATCGCCTCCTACGGTGCCGATACGGCCCGCTGGTTCATGCTCTCCGACTCGCCCCCCGAACGCGACGTGATCTGGACCGAGGAGGGCGTGCAGGGCGCGGGTCGCTTCGTGCAGCGCGTGTGGCGTCTCGTCGGCGAGATCGCCGACCGCCTGAGCGGCGGCAACGGGGCGCCTCCGGACGGTCTGATCGGGCTCGCCGTGCGCAAGGCCGCGCACAAGGCGCTCGCCGCCGTGGAGGAGGATGTGGAGCGCCTGCGGTTCAACCGTTGCGTGGCGCATCTCTACGAACTCGCCAACAGCCTGCAGGATCTGGCCAATCAGGCGAAGGCCTCCGACGAGCCCGGCCTGTCCTCTGCCTTCGCGGAAGCTGGCCGCATCTTCGTGCAGCTGCTCGCCCCCATGATGCCGCATCTGGCAGAGGAATGCTGGGAGGCGCTCGGCCAGGACGGCCTCGTGACCGACACGCCCTGGCCGGTCCTGGACCGTTCCCTGCTGGTCGAGGATACGATCACCCTCCCCGTGCAGGTGAACGGCAAGAAGCGCGCCGACGTCACCGTGGCGCGCGATGCGGATCAGGCCACGATCGAAGCGGCTGTGCTCTCGCTAGACGCCGTACAAAAGGCTATGGAAGGGAAGCCTGCCCGCAAGATCATCGTCGTTCCGCAGAGGATCGTGAATGTCGTCGCTTAATTTGAAGAGCTTGGCTCGCCTTGCCGTCGTGGCGAGCCTCTCGACCGGCATGTTTCTTGGCCTGACCGCCTGCTTCAAGCCGCTCTACGGCCCGACCGCTTCGGGCGAATCGCTCCAGACGGTCCTGGCTGCCATCGACGTTCCGGAGATTGACTGGCCCGACAACCAGGCGGTGATGGGCCATTACCTGCGCAGCGAGCTGATCTATGCCCTGAACGGCTCGGGCTCCACAACGCCCAAGCGCTACGCGCTGAAGCTGGCCCTGACCAAATCGCTGACCACGCCGGTCGTCGATACGGAGACGGGACGCGCGAGCTCCGCCATCGTCGGCGGCACCCTCACCTATACGCTGACGAGCCTCGACGGTAGCAAGATCATTACGCAAGGGTCGGCCACCTCCTCGGCAAGCTTTGACCGCAGCACGCAACGCTTCGCCACCCTGCGCGCCGGCCGCGATGCCGAGATCAGGCTCGCCAAGGTTCTGGCGGAACAGGTAAAGACCCGCCTGGCGGCGACGCTCTCCGCAGGCTCCTGAGGCATTTTCCGCAAAAGTGGATCCGGCTTTGCGAAAGAAGATGCGTCTTTTCAAGGCGTTGGAGCGTTCACCCTGTTCACGGGGAACCCTCTGACATGGTTGCCGTCAAGGCCGGGGATGTGGACGGGGTGCTCAAGCGCCCCAATCCGCAAATTGGCGTCTATCTGTTCTATGGTCCCGACATGGGGCTCATCAACGAGCGTGCCCGAGCCGTTGCGGAACGCTCAGTGGACGATCCGTCCGATCCCTTCCAGCTCATCCGCATCGATGGCGACGACATCGC
Source organism: Microvirga sp. (assembly GCA_035645515.1). Lineage (GTDB taxonomy): Bacteria > Pseudomonadota > Alphaproteobacteria > Rhizobiales > Beijerinckiaceae > Microvirga. Next base: position 41,822 of record DASQML010000059.1, on the reverse strand, counting down.
CTCCGACCCGGGGCGGCTTGCGGACGAAGCCGGCACCATGGGCCTCTTTGGGGCCAGGCGTGCGATCTGGGTGAAAGCCACCTCCCGCAACATTGCTCCAGCAGTCGACGCGGTGTTGAAGGGCGAGTTACAGGATACGATCATTGTCATTGAAGGGGGCGATCTCCAGAAATCCTCGCCCCTGCGCACCCTGTGCGAGCGGTCGCAGAAGGCTCTCGCCCTGCCCTGCTACGCCGATACGGGCCGCGATCTCGGCACGGTGGTGGATGAAACCCTGAAGTCCAACGGCTTCTCGATAACCCGGGATGCCCGCACGGCGCTTATCGCAAGCCTCGGCGGCGACCGGCTGGCGACACGGGGAGAGCTGTCCAAGCTCATGCTCTATGCGCATGGACAGCGCGAAATCACCCTTGAGGATGTCGATGCGATCATGAGTGACGTGTCGAGCCTTGCCATGGACGCGGTGGTCGATGCCGCTTTCGGTGGAGAGGGCACGAATCTCGAAATCGGATCACGGCGCCTGGCGGCGGAAGGTGTCCATGCCTCCGTGCTGCTGGGCGCAGCCCTGCGCCATGCGCTGATGCTGCTGACCGCGCGTCTTACTGTGGAGGAAGGGCGATCGATTCCGGCGGTGATGGAAACCATGCGCAGCCTGCATTTTCGTCGCAAGCCCCTCGTGGAACGCCACCTTCAGCGCTGGACGAGCGAGACCCTCAAGACGGCCATCGCCCTGCTCCAGTCGAGCCTTCTCGACACCCGCCGCCTGTCCGATCTCGGCGACACGATTGCAGCAAAAACCCTGCTCGACCTTGCGCGAATGGCGCGGCGGTAAAGTTTCTTCGCCCAATGGCTTGCCGCGCGAATGCGCTTTCCCGTCATGGCCGGGCTTGTCATGATCATTCATGTCTTGGCGTGCAAAAGCCTTGGAAACGGATGCCCGGAATGGGTCCGGGCATCCGTGTGGCTCTTAAGATCTTGATCTCTTACGGATTCAACCGCCGGCAGAGGCCGTCGAGCTGCTCCAGGGTTTTGTAGCGGATGCGCAATTCGCCGCCGTTGCCCTTGTGGTCGATGGAGACTGTGAGGCCCAGAACGTCCTGCAGCACGCGCTCCAGCGCACGGGTGTCCGGGTCCTTCTCCGCCTTGGGCCTGACGGCGGATTTCGTCTCAAGCTTGGACGGCTCGCTGTTGTCGGACTGCGCAATGGCTTCCACCTGGCGCACGCTCAATCCCTGATCGAGCACCTGCTTGGCCACCGCCACCGGATCCTTCACGGCGAGCAGAGCGCGGCCATGGCCGGCGGAGAGCTTGCGATCGACGAGGAGCTTCTTCACCGGATCGGGCAGATCGGTGAGGCGCATCATGTTGGCGATGTGGCTGCGGCTCTTGCCGATGATCTTCGAGAGATTCTCCTGGGTGTAGGAGAACTCGGCCATCAGTCGCGCATAACCTTCCGCCTCTTCGATGGGGTTGAGGTCGGCACGCTGGACGTTTTCGAGAATGGCGTATTCGAGCGAGGTCTTGTCGTCGATGTTGACGATGACCACCGGGACTTCGTGCAGGCCCGCCTTCTGCGATGCGCGCCAGCGGCGCTCGCCCGCGACGATCTCATAGGAATCGATCTTGTTCGGCACGGGCCGGACCACGATGGGCTGGATGATGCCGCGGTCCTTGATGGATTGGGTCAGTTCCTGCAGCTCCGCATCGTCGAACACCTTTCGCGGATTGCGCGGGTTCGGCGTGAGGAACTCGACCGGCACCTTCTTCGTGCCGCCCTTGTTGCTGCTCTGCATGGTGCCGATTTCGGCACCGACTTCGCCGATCAAGGCGGCCAAACCCCGGCCGAGCGACTTCGCTTCTTTCGCCATTGGTGTTCTTCTCTAGCTTTGTTATGCGGCGCGCAGGGCGCGTTCACGTTGGATGATTTCAGATGCCAAACGAAGATAGGCCTGAGAGCCCGTGCACTTGATGTCGTAGAGCAGCACCGGCTTGCCGTGGGACGGAGCCTCGGACACGCGCACGTTCCGTGGAATCATGGTCTCGTAAACCTTGTCGCCCATGAACTCGCGCACGTCCGCCACCACCTGCCCCGACAGGTTGTTGCGGGGGTCGAACATGGTGAGCACCACCCCGTGGATCGTAAGATCCGGGTTGAGCGCCGAACGAACCTGCTCCACCGTCTTGAGCAACTGACTGAGGCCTTCCAGAGCGAAAAATTCGCATTGGAGGGGGACGAGAACCGCGTCAGCTGCCGTCAAGGCGTTGATGGTCAGAAGGTTCAAAGAAGGCGGGCAATCGATCAGAATATAGGTAAATGGATCGATTACCTTTTCCGCCGAAAGAGCCTGGATTGCGCTGCGGAGACGATGAGCCCGGTCCCGTTCCCCCGCGATCTCCAGCTCGACGCCGAGGAGGTCGAGCGTCGAGGGCGCAACGGACAACCCGGGTACCACCGTCTCGGTGATGCTCTCGGCGAGCGAAGCTTCACCTGCAAGCACGTGATAGGTGGAAACATGTCGGCTCTTCCGGTCGATGCCGAGGCCGGTCGAGGCGTTGCCCTGCGGATCGAGATCGATGATCAGCACCTTCTCGCCGATCGCGGCCAGAGCCGTTCCCAGGTTAATGGCCGTCGTCGTCTTCCCGACGCCGCCCTTCTGGTTGGCGAGCACGAGAATGCGGGGCTTCACGCCACGCGCTCCAGCTTCGGATTCGCTGCGGTCGGTCATGATGAGAGGCTCTCGATGGAAGTTATGCGAAGAATCCTGGCCTCGGAATCGGTGCAGCTCGGCAGGATATCCGCCTCGAATGTCCACCTTTTCCGGGCCTCGGTCAATTCGGACTCGGCGTCCCGCCCCTTGGGGAAGAGGCCGATTGTCCCCGCTTTCAACATGGGCTCGGTCCATTCCAGGAGCTGGGTTAACGATGCCAGCGCCCGTGCGGAGACCACATCGGCCTTTCCAACAAAGCCTGGGATGACAGTCTCCAGGCGGGTAGCGTGCACCGTGACCGAAGCACCGGTCAGGCGCGCCACATGGCGGAGGAAGGAGCATTTGCGGGAATTGCTTTCCACAAGATGCATCTGCAATCCCCTTGCCTGCCCGGCAATGGCGAGCACCAATCCGGGAAACCCCGCGCCGGAGCCGAGATCAACCCAGGTTCTGGCATTGGGGGCGAGATCCAGGAGCTGGAGGGAATCGACGATGTGACGGTCCCAGATATGTTCCAGTGTGGCGGGTCCGACGAGATTCTTGATGGCCTGCCAGCGGCGAAGCTCGCGCTCCAGAAGCTCGAGCTTCTCCTGCGTTTCACGTGAAACATTCAACGGTGAGGTGACGGCAGAGCTCATGGCGCGACCGGATCTGCGAGCCTGACGGAGCGGGATGACCCCTTCTTGGCATGAGCCGCCAGCAAGGTCAGGGCGGCGGGCGTGATGCCCTCGATGCGGGCAGCTTGTCCAAGTGTCTTCGGGCGAACCAGATGGAGCTTGGCCTTGATCTCGTTCGAGAGGCCGGGGAGTCCCTGGAAGTCGAGGTCGTCCTCCAACACGATTCCCTCATCGCGGCGATAGGCGGCAATGTCGGCCAGCTGACGGTCGAGATAGACTGCGTAGGTGGCGTCCGTCTCCAGCCGCTCCTGCACCTGGGGGCTCACTGCTGAGAGGTCAGGCCAGACCTTCACCAGGTCACTCCAGCCGATGGTGGGGTAGGATAGAAGCTGATAGGCGCTGCGACGAACTCCGTCCTGATTCAGGCTGAGGCCATGACGGGAGGCTTCTTGGGGGGTGAGGGTGAGCTGCTGCAGCTTCTCGCGGACGGCTCGGATCTCTCCCTGAGCCCGAAGGAAATGCGTCTCGCGCTTTGAGCCGACGCATCCGATCTCCAGACCTCTCCCTGTCAAGCGCTCGTCCACATTGTCGATGCGCAGGCTCAGGCGGTATTCCGAGCGCGAGGTGAACATGCGATAGGGCTCGCTGACGCCTCGGGTGATCAGGTCGTCGATCAGCACGCCGATATAGGACTCGGCCCGGTCGAAGATCACGCTCTCCTGCCCAGCCGCTCGGCGGGCGGCGTTGATGCCGGCAACCAGCCCTTGGGCTCCAGCCTCCTCATAGCCCGTCGTGCCGTTGATCTGACCAGCCAGGAACAACCCCTTCACCGCCTTGGTTTCAAGCCCGGCGGTCAGGTTTCGCGGATCCACATAGTCGTATTCGATGGCATAGGCCGGCTGGAGCATCCGCACCCTCTCCAAGCCGGGGATATGCTTGAGGAATTCCAACTGCACGTCCTCCGGCAGGGAGGTCGAAATGCCATTGGGGTAAACGGTGATGTCGTCCAACCCCTCCGGCTCCAGAAAGATCTGATGGCCGTCACGATCGCCGAAGCGCACCACCTTATCCTCAATGGAGGGGCAGTAGCGCGGCCCTGTCCCCTGGATGTCGCCGGAATACATGGCCGAGCGGTGCAGGTTATCCCGGATCAGCTCATGAACCTTGGCGGTTGTGCGGGTGATGCCGCATTCGATCTGGGGATTCGAGATCCTGTCCGTGAGCAGCGAGAACGGCACCGGATCATCATCCGCCGCCTGTTTGTCGATCCCGGCCCAGTCGATGGTGCGGCCGTCGAGCCGCGGGGGCGTGCCGGTCTTGAGCCGACCGAGAGAGAAACCGAGCCGAGCGAAAGTCTTCGGCAGGCCCAGCGACGGACGCTCGCCCATGCGGCCCGCGGGAATCTTCTTCTCGCCGATATGAATCAGCCCAGAGAGGAAGGTGCCGGTGGTGATCACCACGGCGCCGGTCGTGAGCGTCCGGCCATCCGCCAGGAGAAGGCCGGTCACGTGGCCGTCGCGCACGAGGAGATCGTCCGCCTCCCCTTCCACGATGATCAGGTTCTCCGTCTCAAGCAGTTCCGCCTGCATGGCGCGGGCATAGAGCTTGCGATCGGCCTGAGTGCGGGGTCCGCGCACGGCAGGCCCCTTGCGGCGGTTCAGGAGACGGAACTGGATACCGGCCTTATCGGCGATGCGGCCCATCACTCCGTCGAGGGCATCGATCTCGCGCACCAGATGGCCCTTGCCGAGACCTCCGATGGCAGGATTGCAGGACATGGCGCCTATTGTGGCGAGTTTGTGCGTGACCAGGGCCGTGCGCGCGCCGACACGCGCCGAGGCAGCCGCTGCCTCGGCTCCGGCGTGCCCCCCACCGACCACGACCACATCGAAGATGTCTGGCGTTGCTCTTGGACTCAACGGAAACTCCATGCCTGCGGTCTATGACCTCCTGCTGAGAAGGTCAAAAGGGCAAAATGTTCCACGTGAAACATTCCGGTTCTGCACATGATTCACACAGGCTGTGCAGATCCGATTCAGCACCATTCCACCGATTCGTGAACAGGACTCGTGAGGAGCCGCACAAAATCGTCTTATCATTACCGGGACGGTTACTTGCCGATGCAGAAGCTGGAAAACAGTCGGTCCAGCACGTCCTCGACATCCACCCGGCCAGTGATCTCGCCGACGGCGCGCGCCGCCAGACGGACTTCCTCGGCGGCCAGTTCCAGGGGTCCACGGGTCTCCAACAGTTCCCGGCCAGCAGCCAGGGATTGATGGGCACGCTCGAGCGCCTTGCGATGGCGCTCACGGGTTAGGATCGCATCCCCCTGCCCAAGGGCGGTTTCCGCTTCCAGTTCGAGGGCGGTGATCAGGTCGGACAGACCCTCCCCTGTGGATGCCGAGACAAGGAGATCGCAATCGTGACGGCTCCGATTCAAATCGGCCTTGGTGGCGACCCTCAGGAGGCGGCGGGCAGGCGGCGCCTCCGTCTGAGCGCCCTCCGGCGGAACAAGCCAGAGAACGAGATCTGCATCCTGCGCGCGGGCGCGGGCGCGGGAGACCCCTTCCTGCTCGATCAGGTCGGCGCTCTCCCGCAGGCCCGCCGTGTCGACGATCACCACCGGCAGGCCGCCCAGATCGCAATGCACCTCGATCACGTCCCGGGTGGTTCCAGCAATTGGCGAGACGATGGCAACGTCCCGTCGGGCCAGGGCATTGAGGAGGGTGGACTTGCCGGCATTGGGAGGCCCGGCAAGAACGACGGTGAAGCCCTCACGCAGGCGTTCGCCGCTGCGGTTTGAGAGAACCCGTCCGATCTCCTCCTGGAGACGGTTGAGCCTGCGCAGGATGTCGGCCTCCAGATCCTCGGGCACGTCTCCTTCGTCCGAGAAATCGAGGCTCGCTTCCAGCAGGGCGAGGGCCTGGAGGATGCCTTCGCGCCAAGTCTCGGCGGCGTTGCCGAGGCGACCCTCGAGCTGGAGCATCGCCTGGCGGCGCTGCGCCTCCGTCTCCGCATCGATCACATCGGCGAGGCCCTCGACCTGCGAAAGATCCATCCGCCCGTTCAGGAAAGCCCTGCGGGTGAACTCGCCCGCCTCCGCCGGACGGCACCCCGGGATCGTGCCGAGGGCTTTCAGAACCGCCGCCCGGGTAGCCAAGCCGCCATGGATGTGGAGCTCGGCCTGATCCTCCCCCGTGAAGCTGCGCGGTCCCGGCATCCAGAGCACGAGAGCCTGATCGAGGGGCTCGCCGGAGGCGGGCTCCCTCAGAATGCGGACGGCGGCATGCCGCGGCTCGGGCACGCTGCCCGCGAGAGTCTCCAGAACGGTCCGGCTCTTCGGTCCGCTGACGCGGATGATACACACGGCCGCGCGGCCATGGCCGGAGGCGGTGGCGAAGATGGTGTCATCCGAACGCATTACAATGATCCTTGGACAAGAACCTCATAGACTTCATGGACCTCTCACCCGATCGGGCGATTATGGTTGAAGGACGCCGGGCGTGGGGCCGCCGCAGATCGGTTTCGATCAGAATCGATTGCCACGGGCCCGTTCACCCGAACCCTTGGGAGCAGGATCCATGAACCGCCTCGGAAATGCCAGCTCGCCCTATCTCCTGCAGCACCGGGACAATCCTGTCCACTGGTGGGAATGGGGGCCGGAGGCGCTCGCCGAGGCCAAGCGGCTCAACAGGCCGGTTCTGCTCTCCATCGGCTATGCCGCCTGTCATTGGTGCCACGTAATGGCTCACGAGAGCTTCGAAGACCCCGATGTGGCGGTGGTCATGAACGAGCTTTACGTGAACATCAAGGTCGACCGGGAGGAGCGGCCCGACGTGGATCACGTCTATATGAACGCGCTCCACCTCCTCGGCGAACAAGGCGGCTGGCCCCTGACCATGTTCCTCACCCCCGAAGGGGAGCCCTTCTGGGGCGGCACCTATTTCCCGAAGGAACCACGATTCGGCCGTCCCGGCTTCGTGCAGGTGCTCAGGGAGATCGCCCGCCTCTACCGCGCGGAGCCCGAGCGCATCCTCAAGAACAGGGATGTGCTGAAAGCCCATCTCGCGAAGGGCGCGGAGTCCGACGGCGGCACCTTGAGCCTTGCCGACCTCGACCGCATGGGCCTGCGGCTGTCGGAACTGATCGACACCGAGCATGGCGGCCTTCAAGGCGCGCCGAAATTCCCCAATCCCCCGATCCTCGAATATCTCTTCCGCTATGCCCGCAGAGCCGGCGACGGGGAGGCCCTCCGGCGGTTTCTCCTCACCCTGGAGCAGATGGCGCTCGGCGGCATCCGCGATCATCTCGGCGGAGGCTTCTCCCGCTATTCGGTGGATGAGCGCTGGCTCGTGCCGCATTTCGAGAAGATGCTCTACGACAATGCGCAGCTTCTGGAGCTCTATGCCCTCGCCTATGCGCAGACCGGGCGGGCCCTGTTCAAGGAGGCTGCGGAGGGAATCGTCACCTGGCTTGAACGGGAGATGGTAACGCCGGAGGGCGGCTTCGCCTCGAGTCTCGATGCAGACTCGGAGGGCGAGGAAGGCCGCTTCTACATCTGGAGCCTGTCCGAGGTTCAGGAGGTGCTGGGCGAGGAGGACGGCGCCTTCTTCGCAAAGGTTTACGACATCACCGCAGAAGGCAATTTCGAAGGCCGCAACATTCCCAGCCGGCTGATCACCGGGGAAGCCCCTCCCCCCGTGGAGCAGCGGCTTTCCGCCATGCGGACGAAATTGCTGGAGCGCCGCTCCACCCGCGTCCGTCCCGGGCTCGACGACAAGGTGCTCGCCGATTGGAACGGGCTGATGATCGCTGCCCTGGTTCGGGCTGCTCCCCTCCTCGATCACCCCGAATGGCTCGCACCGGCACGCCGTGCCTATCGTTTCGTTCACCAGGTAATGGGCCGTGACGGCCGGCTGGGACATTCCTGGCGCGAAGGCGCGCTGATCTTCCCGGGCTTCGCGCTCGACCATGCAGCGATGATGCGGGCAGCCCTTGCCCTGTACGAGGCGACGAACGACGCCTCCTACCTGCAGGATGCCGAGACCTGGCGCGACGGGCTGCTGAACGAATTCATGATCGAGGAGACCGGCTGCCTCGCCATGACCGCCCGGGGAGCGGACCCTCTCGTCGTGAGGCCTCAGCCGACCCACGACGAGGCGGTGCCCAATGCCAACGGGGTATTCGCGGAGGCTTTGGTACGGCTGGCGCAGATTACGGAGAAGCAGGCCGATCACCAGCGCGCGACGGCTATCCTGAAAGGACTTGTCGGAGTCGCCCGCTCCTCGCCCCTCGGCCACGCCTCCATCCTCAATGCCCTCGATCTGCACCTTGGCGGCGTGAGCATTCTGATCACGGGAAGAAAGGCCGAGCTGCTTCATCAGGCCGCTTTGCGCGTGCCCTATCCCGGTCGGAGCGTGCGCTGGCTTCGCCCCGGTGACCTGCTGGATGACAACCACCCGGCCAAGGCTCTCGCCTCATCAGGCGAACAGGCACAGGCTCTCGTCTGCGCAGGCCAGCGCTGCTCCCTCCCTGTCACCACCGCTGAAGCCTTGATCGCTCAGGTGACCGACATGACAGCAAGCCCTTCATCCGCGATGCCCTAGGACTCGGCCTTCGCTGCTGCCCGCATCCGGCCGAGATGGGTCAGCGGCAGCGCCGCGTCCGACTTCACCCGCGCCAGGGCGAAGTTTGAGCGGATATCGCCGATCATCGGCAAGGTCAGGAGCTTTTCCGTCAGGAGCCGCTCATAGGCCTTGAGGTTGGCGACCACGATCTCGACGATGAAGTCGGCCGTTCCGGATACCATGTGGCAGGCCACCACTTCCGGCATTGCGGCAAGGGCCTCCTGAAGCGCCGTCGCGTTCTCGCGGGAATGCTTCTCGACCTTGATATCGACGAAGACGGTCAGCCCAAGGCCCACCGAGTCCCGGTCCAGGACGGCGCGATAGGTGCGGATGAAGCCATCCTGCTCCAACCGACGGACGCGCCGCAGACAGGGCGAAGGGGACAGGCCGACCTGATCGGCCAGTTCCTGGTTGGTCAGCCGTCCATCTTCCTGCAAGGCATTCAGGATTCGCAGATCGATCGCATCGAGATGGGTAGAGGGCATGAACTCGCCGGCTGATGTTCCCGCGCAACTTTCTGCCAAGAATAGGCCATACACAAGCTGAACTTCGCAAGGACATGCCTCGCCCTGATAGGGCATGCTGAAGAGCATCGAAGGAGGCTTCCCATGTCCGAGATGTCCGGCACCCTGCCCCGCCCGATCTCCAGGCCTGCCCTGACCGGCTGGCTGGCGGCCCTTGCCACCGTTACCATCTGGGCGGTCTGGGTTGTCGGCACCCGTCACGCCGTGACGCATCATCTGCCCCCTGCCGCCATCGGGCTTCTCAGGTTTGGCGTGCCGGCTCTCGTCTTTGCCCCGATCATCTGGCGGACCGGCCTGTTCCCAAAAGGGCTGACACTCATGAAGGGATTTGGCCTGCTGGGTTCGGGTGCCCCCTTCTTCCTGACCGTCGCCCTGGGCATGCAGTTCGCACCCGCTGCCGAGATCGGCCCGCTCCTGCCGGGGACAATGCCCCTCTTCGTAGCCGTCATCGGATGGATAGCGTTCGGGGAGCGTCTGGACCGCATACGCACCTTGGGATTCGCGCTCATCCTGATCGGCGTCGTCGCCATCGGCGGGCATGGATTGCTGCTGGCGGGCAGCGGCGCCTGGCGCGGTCATCTGCTGCTGCTCGGCGGCGCCATGCTCTGGGGAATTTACACCCATGCCTATCGCCGCAGCGGATTGTCGGCGCTGCAGGCCGCGGCTTTCATCGGGCTCTGGTCCTTCCTCCTCCTGATTCCGTTCGGCGCTCCTCCGCTCATCACTGCGCTTCAGGAGGGTCTCGGCCGCTCGATCATCCTGCAGGCCCTTGTTCAGGGCTTCCTCTCGGGCGTCCTCGGCATCGTGCTTTACGGGATCGCGGTCGACCGGCTCGGCGCCTCGCGAGCGGCCGCCGTGTCGCCCCTGTCCATCGTGCTGGCGGCGCTCCTGGCCATCCCCGCTCTTGGCGAAAGGCCGGATGCGGCGGCCCTCACGGGAATCGTTTTGGCCACGTCGGGCGTTGTGCTGGCAAGCGGTATTCTCCGTCGAGCCTCTTCGAACGCAAGGGCCTGACGGGACCCGACCGGCTGTCAGACGCAGGAGTGGCGATGTTCTTTTTCTTCTCGAACCGGATCGGCTGCCTCGGCTCGCTCCTGGTATCTGCTGGCCTCACCCTGCTCATCCTGTTCCTCATGGGGGTGCTCTAGTCCCGAACAAAAAACCCCACCCTCCGCAGGGAGGATGGGGCCATGGCCATGAAGGCGACGAATCCGCCTCAGGTGTTCATCGAGTCGAAGAATTCCTGGTTCGACTTGGTCTGGCGCAGCTTGTCGAGGAGGAACTCGATGGCGTCCACCGTGCCCATCGGGTTGAGGATGCGGCGCAGCACGTACATCTTCTTGAGCGTGTCGCTCGGCACCAGCAGCTCTTCCTTGCGGGTGCCGGAACGGGTGATGTCGATGGCCGGGAAGGTGCGCTTGTCGGCCACCTTGCGGTCCAGAATGATCTCCGAGTTGCCGGTGCCCTTGAACTCTTCGAAGATCACCTCGTCCATGCGCGATCCGGTATCGATGAGCGCCGTCGCGATGATGGTGAGCGAACCGCCCTCCTCGATGTTGCGCGCCGCGCCGAAGAAGCGCTTCGGACGCTGCAGGGCGTTGGCGTCCACACCACCGGTGAGCACCTTGCCGGAGGACGGCACCACCGTGTTGTAGGCGCGGCCCAAGCGGGTGATCGAATCGAGCAGGATCACCACGTCGCGGCCGTGCTCCACGAGGCGCTTGGCCTTCTCGATCACCATCTCGGCCACCTGCACGTGGCGGGTCGCCGGCTCGTCGAAGGTGGAGGCCACGACCTCGCCCTTCACGGAGCGCTGCATGTCGGTCACTTCCTCGGGACGCTCGTCGATGAGCAGCACGATGAGGTAGCACTCGGGATGGTTCGTGGTGATCGACTGCGCCACGTTCTGCATCAGCACCGTCTTACCGGTGCGCGGCGGCGCGACGATGAGCGCGCGCTGGCCCTTGCCGATGGGGGAAACGATATCGATGATGCGCGGCGAGTAATCCTTGCGGGTCGGATCGTCGATCTCGAGCTTGAAGCGCTCCTGCGGGAAGAGCGGCGTCAGGTTGTCGAAATGCACCTTGTGCCGGATCTTCTCGGGATCCTCGAAGTTGATCGTGTTGACCTTGAGCAGGGCAAAGTACCGCTCGCCCTCTTTGGGACCGCGGATCGGGCCGTCCACCGTATCGCCGGTGCGCAGGCCGAAGCGGCGGATCTGGCTGGGCGAGACATAGATGTCGTCGGGGCCCGGCAGGTAGTTCGAATCAGCCGAGCGGAGGAAGCCGAAGCCGTCCTGCAGCACCTCGACGACGCCCGCGCCGATGATTTCGACCTCGCGGGCGGCAAGCTGCTTGAGGATGGCGAACATGAGCTCCTGCTTGCGCATCGTGCTCGCGTTCTCGACCTCGAGCTCTTCGGCAAAGGCAATGAGTTCGGTCGGGGATTTGGATTTCAGGTCTTGAAGTTTGATTTCCCTCATCGGGGAACACTCTCGGGGTCAATGCGCGGGTGAAAATTGCGCGGGGGGAGGTCGGGGGAATGTTCGACAGGGCCGCTCCGTTCACCAGGAGGTGAGTCGAGAGAGCCCCGTGGGGCCCGTGCAGCGCAACCTGTCTTTTATGGAAGAGGACTTCTTTATAGCCTTATTCCAGCCGGTTCTCAAGGGGTGTTTGGATAACCTGTTCGGTTCCTCGGGAGGCATCGTCCCAGACGGCATGAGCCGGTCCGGAATCGTCATCAGAACAGGACGCTCGTCGCCTCGCCATCCCGGATCTCCAATAGGCTCCATTCGGAACGACGGCTTGATTGTCAGAACGGCTTCACGATTACCAGGATCACGATGCCGATCATCAGCACCGTCGGGACCTCGTTGAGGATGCGGTAATACTTTGCCGGCCGGGTGTTCTTGTCCGCGGCGAAATCCTTCAGGCGGCGTACATAGACGCCGTGCAGGCCCGACATGATCAGCACGAGGGCAATCTTGGCGTGCATCCAGCCGGACGTGTACCAGCCGCCGTCCCAGAGAAGATAGAGGCCGAGGAGCCAGGTGACCATCATCGCCGGATTGATGATCGCCTTCAGGAGGCGCCGCTCCATGATCTTGAAGGTCTCGGACTGGATCGAGCCCTTCGGGGCTTCGCAATGATAGACGAAGAGGCGCGGCAGATAGAGCATGCCCGCCATCCAGGCGATGACGGCAATGACGTGAAAGGCTTTCAGCCAGAGGTACAGCATCGGTTTCAAGCTCCCCGGACGCGAGCGATCATCTGCTCGACATGCGCGATCGGCGTTTCCGGCAGGATCCCGTGCCCGAGATTGAAGATGTGCGGCCGCCCCTGGACGCTCTTCAGGATGTGGTCGATCCCCTGCTCCATCGCGGCGCCGCCGGCGATCAGGGCGAGCGGATCGAGATTGCCCTGGGTCGCGAGGGTGTCCGGAAGGCTCGGCAGCACTACGGCAGGATCAAGGGTCCAGTCGAGGGCCAGCGCATCCCCGATCCCGGCGGACGCGAAACGGTGGAGATTGGCCCCGCCGCCGCGCACGAAGATGATCGTCCTGGCCTGGGGGCGGGCTGCCTTCAGGCCCTCGACCATGCGGCGGATCGGGTTCAGCGAGAGCCGGTCGAAAAGCGCTGGCGGCAGGGCCGAACCGAAGCTCTCGAAGATCTGGACCGCTTCCGCGCCCGCATCGATCTGGCGAATGAGGTAGGCGGTGGACGCCCGCACCAGCCGGTCGATGAGGGCATCCATGAAGGCCGGATCGCGATAGGCGGCGAGCCGGGCCGGGGCCTGGTCGGGGGTGCCCTTCCCCGCAATCATGTAGCTCGCCACCGTCCAGGGTGCGCCGCAGAAACCGAGAAGGGTCGTTTCCTTCGGAAGACTCTTGCTCAGGCGATCCAGGGTCTCGAAGACCGGATCGAGCCGCTCCAGCGGCAGCTCGTCGGCGAGGCGGGAGAAATCCGTCTCCGAGGTGACGGGATCGAGCTTCGGACCCTCGTTCTCGACGAAGCGCACGTCCTGGCCCAAGGCGTGCGGGATCACCAGGATGTCCGAGAACAGGATCGAGGCATCGAAGCCGAAGCGGCGAATCGGCTGAAGGGTCACCTCCTCGGCGAGCCTCGGGGTGTAGCAGAGATCGAGGAAGGAGCCTGCCTGTTTCCGGGTCTCGCGGTATTCCGGCAGATAGCGGCCTGCCTGCCGCATGATCCAGATCGGCAGAGGCCAGACGTTTTCGCCGTTCAGCACCCGCAGGATCGCTTTGGTGGGACGCTCGCTCACAGGCCCTCTCAAAAAAGAATAATCTTTGAATCTAAGAATCTGATGTTTCTCTTGGGCCGTGAATCACAAAGCCGCAACCCCGTCCACATTCCATCCACATCGCCCGACTCGTTAACTGTTCATTAACGGGTGAGGCAGGCCTGCCTCAATCCTTTCCGAATTCTTAAACCTTAACAGCCTGTTAATGAATATGAACGGATCGTTAACGCCACAATCGAACGTGATTCGTGCCGGATTCTCCCAAGCTTGAGATTTCAGACTCCCACAAGAGGCTGCCCTGTTGATGGCCGGTCCGGCAAATCACAGGCTCCTGCCCTGGACCTCGGGATGGAGCCGTTCTATCCACATTAATCGACTCCTCTGGCGCATCGGGCGGGATAACGGGATCCGGATCTCCAGCCCGAACGATGTGTCATCCTCGTCGGGAGAACATCAGTGGCGGGACGCAGCTATTTTCATCTCCATCTCGTCTCCGACTCGACGGGTGAGACCCTGATCACCGTCGCCCGCGCGGTGGTGGCGCAATACGAAGGCGTGGCCGCCATCGAGCATGTCTATCCGCTCGTACGCTCCACGACGCAGCTCGAGCGCGTGCTCAGCGAGATCGAAACGGCTCCCGGCATCGTTCTCTATACGCTTGTGGACCCGGATCTCACGTCACGCCTGGAGGAGGTTTGCCGTGCCACGAGCTCGCCGTGCCTCTCCGTGCTGGCGCCGGTGCACTCGCTGATCTCATCCTATCTCGGCACGCATTCCACCGCGCGGCCTGGCGCGCAGCACATGCTGAACGCGGAATATTTCAAGCGCATCGACGCCATGAACTTTACCCTTCTCCATGACGACGGGCACTTGCCCGACGATCTGAACGAAGCGGATGTGATCCTCGTGGGGGTGAGTCGCACCTCGAAAACGCCGACGGCGGTCTATCTGGCCAATCGCGGATTGAAGACCGCAAATTTCCCGCTCGTACCGGGAATGCCGCTGCCGGCGAAACTGGAGGCGGCGAAAAAGGCGCTCATCGTCGGCCTTGTGGCGACGCCGGAGCGCATCGTGCAGATCCGGCAGAACCGTCTGCTCAGCCTGAACGCCGATGACGATACGTCCTACGTGGATCGCGAGGCGGTGGCGGAGGAGATCGCAGCCTCACGACGGCTCTTCGCGCGCCATGGCTGGCCGGTGATCGACGTGACGCGCCGTTCCATCGAGGAGACGGCCGCTGCCATCATCGATCTCTATCGCGATCATCGCCTGAAATTCATCGCGGAGTAGATCCATGCCCGCGCTCTGGACCGCCTCGGAGAAGCTGCTGCTCGCATCGACCAGCGCGACGCGTCTCGCATTGCTCGTCAGCGCGGGGTTGTCGGTGGAAACGCAAAGCCCGGATGTCGACGAGCGCGGCATCGAGAACGCCGCGCAGGGTGAGAGGCTCGATCCGCCTGCGCTCGCCATGCGCCTTGCCGCCGAGAAGGCGCTTGCCGTGAGCCGTCGGAACCTTCAGCGCATCGTGCTCGGGGCGGACCAGGTTCTTGCCTGCGAGGACCGGGTGTTTCACAAGGTTGACGACCGCGAGGCCGCGCGAAGGCAGCTTCAGGCTTTGTCGGGCAAGACCCACGCCCTTCATTCCGCCGGAGCGCTCGCCATCGGCGGGAAGGTGGTGGAGAGCTTCGTTGCCACCGCCACTCTGGCCATGCGGCCGCTCACCGTCGAGGCCATCGATCTTTATCTGGAACTGGCGGGTCCCGGCGTGCTGCACAGCGTCGGAGTCTATCATTATGAAGGTCTGGGTGTTCACCTGTTCGACAGGATCGAAGGCGATCACTCGACCATCCTCGGATTGCCGCTTCTCCCGCTGCTGTCAGCCCTGCGGCGGATCGGCTGCGTTGCTCTCTAGGATTTGCATGTCATGACAAAGGCCTTCGTCGTCGGCCATCCCATCAAGCATTCCCGCTCGCCGCTCATTCACGGGCACTGGCTGAAGACATACGGCATCGAAGGATCCTACGAGCGCATCGATCTGGATCCTGTGAACTTCGGGCATTTCCTGAACACCTTCCACGAACAGGGTTTTGCCGGCGGCAATGTCACGATCCCGCACAAGGAAGCAGCCTTCGCGGGTGTGGCGCGCAGAACCGAGCGCGCGGAGCGCCTGAAAGCGGTCAATACGCTCTGGGTCGAGAACGGCGTGCTGTGGGGCGACAACACCGATGTGCTCGGCTTCATGGCCAATCTCGATCAGAGCCTGGGGATAGGCTGGGAGCAGAATGTGGAAACCGCGCTCGTTCTCGGCGCGGGGGGTGCTGCGCGCGGCGTTGTGGCGGGACTGCAGGACCGTCCGTTGAAGCGCATCGTCATCGCCAACCGCACGATCGCGAAGGCCGAAGAGGTGGCGCGCGATCTTGAATCCCATAGCGATGTGAAGCTCGAGGTCCATGTCTGGGAGGATCTCGACCGCGTGCTCCGGCAAACGCAGCTCATCGTCAACACCACGTCGCTCGGCATGGCAGGCCAGCCTCCGCTGCTCATGGATCTCGCGAACGCGCCTCGCAATGCCATCGTCTCCGACATCGTCTATGTTCCCTTGAAGACCCCTCTCCTCGCCGCTGCCGAGGCCCGCGGTCTGAGAACCGTCGACGGCCTGGGAATGCTGCTGCACCAGGCAGTGCCCGGTTTCGAGCGCTGGTTCGGCGTCAGGCCCGACGTGACGCCGGACCTGCGGGCGCTGATCATCGCCGATATCGAGGGCGCGAAATGACGTTCGTCCTCGGCCTCACCGGCTCCATTGGGATGGGAAAATCGGCCACCGCCGCTCTTTTCCGGAATCTCGGCGTTCCTGTGCACGATGCGGATGCTGCCGTACATGCGCTCTATCGCGGGCGCGCCGCGCCACTGATCGAGAAGGCGTTTCCCGGCACGGTGACGGATGGTGTGGTAGATCGCCGCAAGCTTGGTCGGGCCGTGCTCGACAATGGGGAAAAGCTGAAGCGGCTGGAGAGCATCGTGCATCCGCTCGTGCGCGAGGAAGAGGAAAAGTTTCTGGCCCGAGCGTCGGCAATGGCGAGGCTGGCTGTGCTCGATATTCCGCTTCTCTTCGAAACAGGCGCTGAGGGGCGCTGCGATGCGGTTCTCGTCGTCACGGCACCTGCCGATGTGCAGCGCGCACGCGTCATGGCGCGGCCCGGCATGACGGAAGAGATTTTTCACACCATCCTGCATAAGCAGATGCCGGATGCGCAAAAGCGTGCCCGCGCGCATTTTCTTGTCGATACGAGCCGCGGCTTTGCTTCCGCCGAGGCTCAAGTGCGGTCTATCCTGGCTTGTCTCGCCGGGCGGCCGGGGCGTCGTGACGTGTTGAAGAAGAGTGCTTGACGATGCTGCGAGAGATCGTTCTCGATACAGAAACCACCGGAACCGATCACGCCAAGGGCGACCGGATCGTCGAAATCGGCTGCGTCGAGCTCCTCAATCACATTCCGACGGGCAAGACCTATCACGTCTATATCAACCCGGAATGCCCGGTCCATCCAGGTGCATTCGCCGTGCACGGGCTGAGCGACGAGTTCCTCGCCGACAAGCCCGTTTTCGCCTCCATTGCCGACGAGTTCTACGACTTCATCCGCGACGGGCGTCTCGTCATTCACAATGCCGCCTTCGATATCGGCTTCATCAATGCGGAATTCGCGCGCACCGGCCATCCGCCGATCAATCTGGCGGATGTGGTCGATACG
This sequence comes from Microvirga sp., assembly GCA_035645515.1. GTDB lineage: Bacteria > Pseudomonadota > Alphaproteobacteria > Rhizobiales > Beijerinckiaceae > Microvirga. The sequence continues at coordinate 24,341 of DASQML010000059.1, read as the reverse complement.
CTCATCATGGCGCGCCGCAAGCATCCGGGCGCGGCGAACAATCTTGATGCGCTCTGCTCCCGCTATGGCATTGACAATTCCAAGCGCACCAAGCACGGCGCGCTGCTCGACGCGGAGATTCTCGCGGAAGTCTATATCGAGCTGATCGGCGGACGGCAGGTGGGCTTCGATCTTTCCGCGCAGCCCGCGAAGGCCAACGGTTCCGGGGGCCGTGGCGTCATGGCCGCACCGCGAGAAGCCAAGCCTCGCCCGATGATCTCACGTCTGACGGATGCGGAGCGCGCCGCCCATGCGGCCTTCATCGAGCAGCTCGGACCCAACGCTCTCTGGCGCGAGTATCTCGGCGAGGCTTCGACGGAAGCATCATAAGTTCAAACCGTTAAGCGGCTATCAGCCAAGCGCCGCCCTCATCCTGAGGAGCCGCTGCGCTTCCTAAGGAGAGGCTCCGTTCTGGGAGCAACAAAAAAGGCGGAGCAGTGTCCCACCCCGCCTTCCTTTAAGACCGAAATCCGGACCGTCTTACGACAGGGTCTGGCCACCCTGCTGGGACTGCATCTCGGCAGCGCGCTGGCGGTAGAGCGCCACGAAATCGATCGGATCGATGTACAGCGGCGGGAAGCCGCCGTTGCGAACGGCATCGGCCACGATCTGGCGCGCGAAGGGGAAGAGCAGGCGCGGGCACTCGATCATCACCACCGGATGCAGCTGCTCCTGCGGGATGTTCTGTACGCGGAATACGCCGGAATAGGTGAGCTCGAAGGCGAAGAGCACGTCGTTGCCAACCTTGGCATTGCCCTCGAGGGTGAGGTCCACCTCGAAATCGGCATCCGCGAGCTGCTTGGCGTTCACGTTGACCTGCAGCTCGATCTGCGGGCCCTGGCCCTGCTGCTGCAGGGAGCGGGGAGCGTTGGGATTCTCGAACGAGAAATCCTTGCAGTACTGCGCAAGGGCGTTCAGCGCGGGCATGCCGCCGGGCGCTCCGTTGTTTGCCGGGTTGTCGGCCATGGTTTCATGCTCCGAAGAGAGGGTAATCGGTCGACCCGAACGGGGCGCTTCACATCGGTGACGCGCCTGAGCGGCAACGGGCCATCGGTCCCCGCGCTACCATGTTTCCGGCTCGGGAGGCAAGATTGGCGAGCCTCCTTCGCTTGTCGCGGGGAAAGGTGGATGTTACGACCCTTAAACCCCATATGCAAAGAATGACATTTTCTCACCTCGGGGCAACCCCTGGCGTCAGCCAGGTCCGGGCAGGCTCATAACGGATCGACGATGCAGGATTCCTTCGACATCACGACCCTCATTTTCATCGTTCTCGCCATTTTCGTGATCTGGCGCCTTCGCTCGGTGCTGGGGCAGAAGACCGGCAGCGAACAGCCGCCTTTCGATCCGCTCTCGCGCCGGGACGCCCCCTTGCGTCCGGGTAACGCCAACGCGGAGCCGGATCACAATGTGGTGCGCCTTCCCGGCGCCAATGGGGCCCGTCCTGCGGCCGAGGTCCAGACCGCCGAGCGCTGGAAGGGTATCGCGGAGCCCGGCACGCCCATGGCTACAGCCCTCGACAGCATCGCCCGCGCGGAGCCCAATTTCGATCCCGCGGAATTCCTGGAGGGCGCTAAGGCGGCCTACGAGATGATCGTCACCGCTTTTGCGATGGGAGACCGCAAGACCTTGAAGGACCTCCTGTCCCGGGAGGTCTATGAGGGCTTCGAGCGCGCCATCACCGAGCGTGAGCAGCGTGGCGAGCGCGTCGAGACCACGTTCGTTTCCATCGACAAGGCGGAGATCGCCGGGGCGGAGGCCGTCGGCAAGACGGGGCAGATCGTGGTGCGCTTCGTCTCACAGCTCATCACCGTCACCCGCGATGCCTCGGGCGCCGTGGTCGACGGCAGCTCGGATCAGGTGGCCGAAGTCACCGATGTGTGGACCTTTGCCCGTCAGCTCGGCAGCCGCGATCCCAACTGGCAGCTCGTCGCCACCGAAGCGGGGCAATGAGGCATGCCGGACGAGCGCTTCTCGCGTGTCTCTTCGCCTGGATCGTGACCATGCCGGAGACGGAAGCCGCATCCCGTCTGGCGGCTCAGGCGCGCCTTGAAGCCCTGTCCTTCGCGGATCTCGAGGGGTGGGCGCAGGACGATCACGCCGCAGCCTTCAAGGCCTTTCTGCGCTCCTGCCGCGCGCTCGATTCCAGGGCCGCGGAACTGCGGCCTGCCCAGGCCCCCGAGCGTGATCTTCTCGGTGTCTGCCGGACGGCGCTGAGGAACGAAAACCTGTCGCGGTCGGAAGCCAAGCGGTTCTTCGAAACGCATTTCCAGCCCTTTGCCGTCGTTCCCCATTCCGGCAACGGCTTTCTCACCGGCTATTACGAACCTGAATTTCTCGGGTCTCGCACGCCGGACTCCACCTACAAGGTGCCTCTCCTTGCCAGGCCCGACGATCTCGTCACCATCGCCCAGGGCGAGACGCTTCCCGGGATCGATCGAGGTCTTCAGGCCGCTCGACGCACCGGACGGGGCTACGAGCCCTATCCGGACCGCGCCGCCATCGAGGACGGCGCGTTGGGATCGCTCGCGAAACCCGTCGTTTTCCTGCGCGAGCCGGCAGAAGCCTTCATCATCCACGTGCAGGGCTCCTCGCGGATCCGCCTCACGGACGGTTCGGTGATGCGTGTGGCCTATGCGGGCCGCAACGGGCATCCCTACACCTCCATCGGCCGCGTGCTGGTGCAGCGCGGCGTCATGGATCTCGAATCCATGACGCTCGAAAAGCTCATGGGGTGGCTCAAGAACAATCCCGGCCCGGCTAGGGAGCTGATGCGGCTGAACCAGTCCTACATCTTCTTCCGCGAAGCCGACGAGCTGAACCTCGAGGATGGCCCAATCGGCGGTGCCGGCTTCCCCCTCGTGCCGGGCCGGAGCCTTGCCGTCGACCGTGGGCTCTGGGCCTATGGCCTGCCCTTCTGGCTGGAAGGCGAGCTGCCCTTGAGCCTGGATAGGTCCGAACCCCTGCGCCGGCTCATGATCGCCCAGGATACGGGCTCTGCCATCGTCGGTCCCGCGCGGGGCGATTTCTTCTTCGGAAGCGGCGAGGAGGCGGGGACCCGCGCAGGCCTCCTGCGCCACACCACGCGTTTCGTGGTGCTCAAGCCCAAAGCCCTAAAATGACCAAGCGCCGTGCCCGCAATTTGAGCCCGGAGGAGCGCCGGCTCTGGTCCCATGTGGCCCGCCATGTAAAGCCGATGAAGGGCAAGGCGCATCCGCCCGAGCCGGAGCCCGAGCTAAAACCGGCGACGACCCCGGCCCCTCCGGTGAGGCTTTCTCCTCCGGCCCCCTTGCCCGCCCCGCCGCAGAAGAAGCCGTCCTTGCCGCCGCTCGCTTCCCTGGAACGCAAGACGCTTCAGGCCCTGCGCCGGGGCCGCAAGGAAGTGGACAGCGTCATCGACCTTCACGGCCTGCGCCAGGAGGAGGCGCATTTCGCCCTGATCCGCTTCCTGCACCGGGCGCAGAATTCCGGCCACAGCATCGTGCTCGTCATCACGGGCAAAGGCGGCGCCGCTGTCGACAACGGATTGTTCGAGGAGCGCGGGGTGTTGCGCCGCATGGTGCCGCATTGGCTGCGCCTGGCGGATCTCAGATCTCTTGTGGTCGGCTTCGAAGAGGCCTCTCCCCAACACGGCGGTTCCGGTGCACTCTATGTCAGGCTCCGCCGGAGGCGGGGTACGGGGTGACGCCATGACTCCCTTCGGTGAACGGGTGCGGCAGCTGCGCCGCGAACGCGGCTTGATGTTGAAGGACATGGCCGCTCATCTGGGCGTGTCGAGCGCCTATCTGTCTGCCCTGGAGCGCGGGGAGCGTGGCAAGCCCACCTGGGCCCTTCTTCAAGGCGTGCTGCAATATTTCCACATCATCTGGGACGAGGCCGACGAGCTGGCGCGGCTGGCCGATCTCTCCGACCCGCGAGTGAAGATCGACACCGCCGGGGCCGATCCGAAGGCTACGCTGCTCGCCAACCGCCTCGCCCGCGAGATCCGCAATCTCTCGGAAACAGAGCTCGATGACATGCTCGCCATCCTCGATCGTGCTCAAGGCCGCGAGCGGCGCCTGCCGGTGCCGATCCAGGCCGTGCAGGACGCCGTTTAAAAAGGCGTGAGCGCATCGTGCGGGTCCAGGAGGTCGCCGGCGAAAGCGGACCCGGCTTTCACCCGTGGCCCCGAGACACAAGGCATCGGATCAGTCCCAAAAGCCCAAATCCACTTTTCACGTCCGATGCTCCCGTCTTGACCGCTTGGGCTGAGGATGCCAAAGCGCCCTGTTCCTTCAACATCTTTGGTTTTCCATGCCCCAGACCCGCATCGACGTGCTCACGCTCGGCAACGCCATCGTTGACGTGCTCGCCCATACCGACGAGTCCTTCCTGCTCCAGAAGAAGGTGCACAAGGGCGCCATGCAGCTCATCGACGAAGCGCGCGCCGAGGAGCTTTACCGGGACATGGGTCCTGCCATCATCGTGTCCGGCGGCTCGGGTGCCAACACGGCGGCAGGCGTGGCGTCCTTCGGCGTGAAGGCAGGCTTCATCGGCAAGGTGAAGAACGACGAGACCGGGAAGCTCTTCGCCCACGATCTCAAGGCCATCGACGTGCATTACGACGTGAAGCCGGCCGAAGACGGTCCCGCCACCGCGCGTAGCTTCATCCTGGTGACGCCGGACGGTGAGCGCACCATGAACACCTATCTCGGCGCCTGCCAGAATCTCACCCCCGACGACGTGAATCCGGACACGGTGCGCGCCTCCTCCATCGTTTATCTCGAAGGCTACCTCTGGGACCCGCCGGCTGCGAAGGAGGCCTTCCGCAAGGCGGTGAAGATCGCGCACGAGGCAGGCAACAAGGTCGCTCTCACGCTCTCGGACGCGTTCTGCGTCGACCGCTATCGCGACGAGTTCTTGGGCCTCATGCGCGACGGCAGCCTCGACATCCTTTTCGCCAATATCCACGAGCTGCAGAGCCTCTACGGCACGTCTTCGGCCGAGAGCGCATTGGCTGCCTTGCGTGAGGAAAAGGTGCTCGGCGCCATTACCCGTTCGGCACAAGGCGCGCTGGTGGTGAGCCGCGGCGAGACGCTGGAAGTTCCCGCCTTCCCCGTCGAGCGCGTGGTCGACACCACCGGCGCCGGCGATCTCTTCGCCTCGGGATTCCTTGCCGGTCTGGTGCAGAACCTGGAGCTTGCCGATTGCGCGCGACTCGGTGGCCTGGCGGCGGCGGAAATCATCAGCCATCTCGGCGCCCGGCCGCAGGCGAACCTCAGGGAACTGGCGCAGCAGCAGGGTTTGCTGGCGTAAGTCCAAGCTGTCATCCCGAGGGCGCGTAGAGGAGCCTGGGATCCAGAGCCGCAAAGGAAACAGAACAAAGCGCAACAGGGGCCGTCGCGCTTTACTTTTCAATGCCGTGTTTCTGGATCCCCGCCTGCGCAGGGATGAGAGTAGAGATGCTGAGGCTTCAGGTTATCCCCCTGTACGCCCGAACCACAGCCCGAACAGGGCTGCGAGGGAGACGAGGGCGAGGAAGCCGTTGAAGACCAGGAAGAGGTAGGGCGGGATCTTCTGCACGTCCGGCTGCGGCGGCTGCGCTCCGGTGAACAGCTGACGCCAGACGGCGGCCGCAAAGCAGAAGGCGCTGAACAGCACCAGCACGGAGCCGGTAGAGACGATCATCCACTCCGGCACCACGCCTTCCAGAAGTTTCTTCGCGCCGATCCCGGAAGCGAGCGACGCCAAGCCCGTGCGCACCCAGGCCGCATAGGTGCGCTCGGCGGCAAAGACCGTGCGGTTGGCCGCCAGTTCCGTGCGCCGGTCGGCGCTGTCCTTGAGCTGAACGGTTGTCGTGGCGGTCGTTTTCGCGGCGGCCTGCGTCTGCTCGGCGGCAGCTTGCGTGTTCTCCGCCGCTTCCTGGGTCTGTACCGCCGCCTCTTTTGCGTGCTCGGCGCTGCGCTTGAGTTTGTCCTCGACCGGTGGTGTGGCCATGCATCCTCCATCTGATGCAGGCACAACGCTCAAGATTGCGAAAAGGGTCAGTCTTACAGGCGTCGCAGCGCCACGGTCTCGATCCGGTGGCTTGCGCCCTTCGTCAGGATGAGGCTCGCCCGCTGGCGCGTGGGCACGATGTTCTCGCGCAGGTTCACCAGGTTGATCCGGTTCCACAAGCCGTCCGCGATGCCGATGGCTTCCTCCTCCGGGATCTCGGCGTAACGGCGAAAGTAGGAGAGCGGATCACGGAAGGCCGTGTGCCTGAGGCGCAGGAAGCGGTTCACGTACCAGCGGTGCAGGTCCTCCTCCTCCGCGTCGATATAGACGGAGAAATCGAAGAAATCGGACACGAAGGGAATGGCCTCGCCGTCCTTCGGCAGGCGTGCGGGCTGAAGCACGTTGAGCCCTTCCACGATGAGAATGTCCGGCCGGTCGATCGTGGTTTCCTCCCCCGGCACCACGTCATAGACCAGATGCGAATAGAGCGGGGCCTTCACGTTGCGCTTGCCCGCCTTGATGTCGGCGAGAAACCGCAGGAGCTTGCCGGTGTCGTAGCTCTCCGGGAAGCCCTTGCGTTCCATCAGGCCGAGTCGCGTCAGCTCGGCGTTGGGCAGGAGGAAACCGTCCGTGGTGACGAGGTCCACCTTCGGCGTGTTGGGCCAGCGGGCGAGAAGGGCCTTCAACACGCGCGCGGTGGTGGATTTGCCCACCGCCACCGACCCCGCGACCCCGATGATGTAGGGCACCTTCTCCTCCCGCTCGGCGAGCAGGAAGCGCTGGGTCGCCTTGAACAACCCTTGGGTCGCCGCGACGTAGAGGGAGAGCAGGCGCGAGAGCGGCAGGTAGATCGCCGCCACCTCGTCGAGCGAGATCGGATCGTTGAGGGACTGGAGCTGCATCACCTCGTCGGCGGTCAGCGTCATGGGCGCGTCGGCACGCAGCTTCGCCCATTCATCGCGCGTGAACGTGCGGTAGGGCGAAAGGCCGTCATCGGCCTGGTGAGAAACCACTTTGGGCTGGTCCATGCGAGCCCCCCTTTGCGAGGTCACGGCATTGAGGTCACGACCTGAAGGTCACGACTTGCGCGCGGCCTTCTCGGCGAGCCCCGATTGCGCGGTGCGGCGTTCCAATTCGGCCATTACGTCAATTAGCGGAATGTTCGCGCCCTGCAACACGACCAAAAGATGATACAGCACGTCCGCCGCCTCGGCCGTGAGGTTCTGCCGGTCGCCCTGGACGGCGGCGAGCGCCGCTTCCACGGCCTCCTCTCCGAGTTTCTTGGCGGCTTTCGCAGGGCCTTCGCTCAGGAGCTTTGCCGTATAGGATTCCGTGACAGGCGCCGCCGCGCGCTCGGCGACAATGCGGGCGAGATCATCGAGAGTGAAGGAGGTCATGGTTGAACTAGCCCGGCAGTGTGACGACAAGAGGACCGTTACGGGTGGCGACGACCGTATGTTCGTATTGGACCGTCGGGGCGCGCGGGTCGCTCAGCAGCGTCCATTCATCGTCGCCGTCCGTCGCCCAGTTCGCTCCCAGCGACAGGAAGGGCTCCACCGTGAACACAAGGCCCTCGTTCATGATCCGCCGCTCGGAGCGGTCCGGCCAGGTGGGAATTTCCCCCGGCTCCTCATGAAGAGAATGGCCGATGCCGTGGCTCGCGAGATTGCGCACCAGGGTGTAGCCGTTCTTCTGGGCAAATCGTCCGATGGCTTGGCCGATGCCCGCCATCGGCTTGTCGGCACCGACCTGGCGCAATCCGACCCACATGGCGCGACGGCCGTCCCGGCACAGGCGCTTGATGGCGTTGGTGGTCGGCGGAACCGGGAAGGAAGCGCCGGTATCGGCATAAACCCCGTTCTTTTCCGCCGAGATATCGATGTTGACGAGATCGCCCGCCTCGATCCGGCGGGATCCGGGGATGCCGTGGGCGATCTCTTCATTCACGCTGATGCAGGTTGCGCCGGGAAAATCGTAGACAAGCTCCGGGCCCGAACGAGCGCCGGCTTCCTCGAGAAGCTTGCGGCCGATCCTGTCGAGTTCCGCCGTGGTCATTCCCGGCTCGAGCGCCGCAGCCATGGCCTCAAGGGTGTTGGCGACGATCCTGCCGATCTCCTGGAGCTTGTTCAGATCGTCCTCGTTGGAGATCGTCATGAGCGAAATTCCTTTAGCTGCCGGGAATGATTGGCTGGAAGTGTCGTGACCACCGGACTCAATGGCGATTTGGAATGTTCTGCGCCGGCGCGTCCAGCCGCATCTTCAGCCCGGCATTCGCCATGTAGCGCTTCGCCTCGCCGATCGTGTGCGTGCCGAAATGGAAGATGGAGGCGGCGAGCACGGCGCTCGCGTGGCCGTCCTTCACCCCGTCGACCAGGTGATCGAGATTGCCGACGCCGCCGGAAGCGATGACCGGCACTGAAACCGCGTCCGCGATAGCACGGACCAGTGCGAGGTCGTAGCCGCCCTTGGTGCCGTCCCGGTCCATGGAGGTGACGAGGAGTTCTCCCGCGCCCAGCTCCGCCACCTGCTTGGCGAAAGCGATGGCATCGATGCCCGTGGCGTTGCGCCCGCCATGGGTGAAGATTTCCCAACGCGGAGGCTCGCTTGGGCCTGAGACCTTCTTCGCGTCGATGGCCACGACGATGCATTGCGCGCCGAATTTTTCAGCGGCCTCGCGCACGAAGTCGGGATTCTTCACGGCAGCCGTGTTGATCGAGACCTTGTCGGCGCCAGCGAGGAGGAGTTTTCGGATATCCTCCACCGTTCGCACGCCGCCGCCGACGGTGAGGGGCATGAAGCAGGCTTCGGCCGTGCGCTGCACCACGTCGAGCAGGATGCCGCGCGCCTCGTGGCTTGCGGTGATGTCGAGGAAGCAGAGTTCGTCCGCCCCGGCCGCATCATAGGCCTTTGCCGCTTCCACCGGATCGCCCGCATCCACGAGATCGACGAACTGCACGCCCTTCACGACGCGCCCGTCCTTCACGTCGAGGCAGGGAATGAGACGCACTTTCAGCATCAGGCATTTTCCTTGCGCGCGGCACGCAGCATCGCCAGCGCTTCTTCCGGATCGATGCGCCCGTCATAGAGCGCGCGGCCGGAAATGGCGCCGTTGAGCACGGCGCAATCAGGTTGGGTGAGACGTTCGATATCGGCCATGGAGGCAAGGCCCCCCGAGGCGATGACCGGGATCGAGACCGCGCGGGCAAGACCCAGGGTCATCGGGAAGTTGAGGCCCTTGAGGATGCCGTCGCGGGCGATGTCCGTGTAGATGATCGCGGCCACACCGGCGTCTTCGAAACGGCGGCCGAGTTCTTCCGCCGAAAGAGTCGAGGTCTGGGCCCAGCCTTCGACGGCGACAAGACCAGCCTTCGCATCGATTCCCACTGCGATCTTGCCGGGATGGAGCCGCGCCGCCTCCCGCACGAAAGCGGGATCGCGCACGGCGGCCGTGCCGATGATCACGCGGGTCACGCCCTTGGCGAGCCAGCCCTCGACCGTCTTCATGTCGCGGATGCCGCCGCCGAGCTGCACCGGGATCGTCACGCGCTTGAGGATGTCCTCCACGGCGGACGCGTTCATCGGCTTGCCGGCAAATGCCCCGTCGAGATCGACCACATGCAGCCACTCGAAGCCCTGGCGCTCGAATGTCGCAGCCTGATCGGCCGGATCGTCATTGAAGATCGTGGCCTGGTCCATGTCGCCCTGGATCAAGCGAACGCAGCGGCCTTCCTTCAGGTCGATTGCAGGATAAAGGATCACGGGCGCCACCTCAGGAAATTGGCGATGAGCCTGAGGCCGAGCGCCTGGCTCTTTTCGGGATGGAACTGGGTGCCGACGATGTTGTCGCGTCCGACGATGGCCGTGACCGGCCCCCCATAATCGGTGGTGGCGATCACGTCGTTCGGATCGGCGGCGGAAAGCGCATAGGAATGCACGAAATAAGCGTGCAGCCCCTCCGCGCCGGTGGGAATACCGTCCATCAGGGGATGGGTTTTCGCCAGCGCAAGCGTGTTCCAGCCCATATGCGGGATCTTGAGGGACGGATCCTCGGGCGTGATGGCTTTCACGTCGCCGTGGATCCAATCGAGACCGTAGCTCGTGGTGTGCTCGAGGCCACGCGTGGCCATGAGCTGCATGCCCACGCAGATACCGAGGAAAGGCGTTCCCTCCTCGCGCACGCGGCGCTGGAGAACCTCCACCATGCCGGGCACGGAATCGAGGCCGCGGCGGCAATCCGCGAAGGCGCCGACACCCGGGAGCACGATCCGGCTGGCCTTGGCAACGAGGGTCGGGTCGGAGGAGACGGCAATGGTCTCGTCGAGGCCCGCCTCGCGGGCCGCGCGCTCGAAGGCCTTGGCGGCGGAGTGCAGGTTGCCGGACCCGTAATCGATGATGACGACGCTCACCGGGGACGCTCCACATCGGGAAAGAGGCCGATGACAGGATCGGGTCTCCGGGGTGCGACAGGGACCGGCGCGGAGGCCGGAACGCGGGTCGGGGCAGGACGCTGCGAGAGCCAGCGGGCATAAGCCTTGGCCTCGGCTTCGTCCCTGTTGGCGGCTGTGACCACATCGACCAGGGCCAGTCCCCGCCGGTTCAGGGTCCAGCGCCTGAGGCTGTTGGCCTCGAGGCCGATCAGCGCCTGCAGGAGCAAGGCCGCCACGGTGCCGGCAGCCTCATGCACGTTGAGCAGCTGCATCAGCGCGCCGAAGGCAAGGACGAGCACGAGAACACCAAAGCCCGCGAGCCAGAGCCGGTGGAAGAAGAACCAGAGAAAGGTGAAGAAGAACGCGCCCCAGGAGAACGCATCCTTCACGAGCTCGGCATCTTCCAAAGCAGCCGGATCGCCCGGCCGCGCATCGCGCGGAAGGTGCAGGGTATAGGTGGTCATGGCGTCGTTTCCCTCAAGCCTTCTCCGGCATGGCCGGATCGCAGGACAAGGCGTCTCTTCGGATTTAGAGCGTGCCCTTGGTGGAGGGAACGCGCCCCTCCTCCCTCGGGTCCACGGCCACTGCGTGACGCAAGGCCCGTGCCAGACCCTTAAAGCAGCTCTCGGCAATGTGGTGGCTGTTCTCCCCGTAGAGGGTCTCCACATGGAGGGTCAGCCCCGCCTGCACGGCGAAAGCCTGGAAGAACTCGCGCACCAGCTCGGTGTCGAACGCGCCGATCTTCTCCGTGGGGAAGGAGGTGCGGAAGACCAGGAACGGGCGGCCGGAGATATCGAGGGCAATGCGCGTCAGCGTCTCGTCCATCGGCAGATGGATGTCCGCATAGCGGGTGATGCCCTTTTTGTCGCCAAGAGCCTTCAGGATGGCCTGGCCCAGGGCGATGCCCGTATCCTCCGTCGTATGATGCTGGTCCACATGCAGATCGCCCGTCACCTTCACATTCAGGTCGAAGAGGCCGTGTCGGGCAAAGAGTTCCAGCATATGGTCGAGGAAGCCGACCCCCGTGGAGATCTCGGCCTTGCCGGTGCCGTCGAGGGCGATCGACAGGTTGACATCGGTCTCGGCGGTGCGACGGCTGACGCTCGCGGAGCGCATCATGAATGTCCTTTGCGGAGAATGAGACGAGGGCCTTCTACCAAGAGTGTGCGGGAAACGCTACCCGCGTTGCTTTTGAGTCATGAGTGATTAAGTCAGGGTTCGTAAGGCTTTCTCCCCCTCCCCGCCCGCTGGAGTATCCCGTGTCCGAAGACACCACCCCCCGCATGCACGCCACCACGATCCTCATGGTCCGCAAGGGCGGGCGCGTCGTCATCGGCGGCGACGGGCAGGTCAGCCTTGGCCAGACCGTGGTGAAGGGCAATGCGCGCAAGGTGCGGCGCCTGTCCAAGGGCGGCGTGATCGGCGGCTTTGCCGGCTCCACGGCCGATGCCTTCACCCTCTTCGAGCGGCTGGAGGCCAAGCTCGAGCAATATCCCGGCCAGCTCACCCGCGCCTGCGTGGAGCTCACCAAGGACTGGCGCACCGACCGCTATCTGCGCCGCCTGGAGGCGATGATGCTCGTGGCCGACAAGGAGGTAGGCCTGCTGCTCTCCGGCGCCGGCGACGTGCTGGAGCCGGAAAACGGCATCATGGCCATCGGCTCGGGCGGCAATTACGCCCTCGCCGCCGCGCGGGCGCTCGCCGACAGCGATCTGGATGCGGAAGCCATCGTCCGCCGTTCCCTCATGATCGCGGCTGAGATATGCGTCTATACCAACAGCAACATTGTTATAGAGAGCCTCGACCTATGATCACCGACGCCGTTCTCGAACAGGGAGTTGTCCGAGGCATTGTGACGAACGAGCAGGTGGACAGCCTGCGCATTCTGGCCCGCGACATGGCTGCTGCCGCGATCCCGGAGCCGGAAGACGACGAGAAGCTGCGGTTCGTGACGGGTTTCAGCGATATCTTCGTGACCCTGGGATTGGGATTGTTCACGGGCTCACTCGGCTATTTCGGTTCCCTGTTCGGCTCCATCGTCATGTGGCCCGTACTCGCCGTGGCCGCCTGGCTCCTTGCGGAGTTCTTCACCCGCAAGCGCCGAATGGCTTTGCCGAGCATTGCGCTGCTAGGTCTCTTTGCGTTCTCCGTGTTCGCAGCCGCGGCGCATGCCCTGCGGTGGGCCTTCGAAGGCGCTCCTGAATCCTATCTGCCACTCAGGATATGGCTCTTTCAGAGTCCATGGATCGCTGTTGTTGCAGGTCTCATCACCGTGGGAATGACCGCCCTGCACTATCGGCGCTTTCGCGTTCCGGTCACGATTGCAGCCGGGACGGCTGCCTTGGTCGTGGCCTTGCTCGGCGTGCTGCTGGCGATTTTCCCGAAGCCTCCGAGCGGCATGATCCTGCTCACGCTCTTCCTGGCGGGTTGCGGAGTCTTTGCCCTGGCGATGCGCTTCGATCTATCCGATCCCGAGCGGGTGACGCGGCGCAACGACATCGCCTTCTGGCTTCACCTGCTTGCCGCACCCATGATCGTGCATCCGCTCGTCTCCAGCTTCCTCGGCAACACAATTCTGCCGCCGATGGGAATGTCGGTCGCGGTGCTTGCGATGTTCGCTCTGCTTGGCGCCGTGGCTGTCGTCATCGACCGCCGTGCCATTCTGGTATCGGGGCTCGCCTATGCCGGTTACGCTTTCGCATCCCTGATCCGCGAAGTCGGGCTCGAGGACCAGACCGTGCCTGCGACCCTCCTCGCTCTCGGCGCGTTCGTGCTCCTCCTCAGCGCGGGCTGGCGTCCGGTGCGCACGGCCCTGCTGCGACTTCTCCCGAACCATCTTGCGCAACGGTTGCCACACCCCATTCTTTCATCATCATGACCACATTCTCCCCCCGCGAAATCGTTTCCGAACTCGACCGCTACATCGTCGGCCAGAATGACGCGAAGCGCGCTGTCGCCATCGCCCTGCGCAACCGCTGGCGCCGTCAGCAGCTCGAAGGCTCGCTGCGTGAGGAAGTCGCGCCGAAGAACATCCTGATGATCGGCCCCACGGGCTGCGGCAAGACGGAGATCTCCCGCCGCCTCGCCAAGCTTGCGGGGGCACCCTTCATCAAGATCGAGGCGACGAAGTTCACGGAGGTGGGCTATGTGGGCCGCGACGTGGAGCAGATCGTGCGCGATCTCGTGGAGATCGGCATCGGCCTCGTGAAGGACGAGCGCCGCCGGCAGGTGCAGGCCAAGGCGCATGTGGCGGCGGAAGAGCGCGTGCTCGATGCGCTCGTAGGCTCGACCGCCAGCGCCGCCACCCGCGATGCGTTCCGTCGGAAGCTACGCAACAACGAGCTCGACGACAAGGAGATCGAGATCGAGCTGCAGCAATCGGGCGGGGGCGGCATGCCCATGTTCGAGATTCCCGGAATGCCCGGGGCGTCGGTGGGCGCGATCAATCTCTCGGACATGTTCGGCAAGGCTTTCGGCGGCCAGCGCAAGACCCGCCGCACCACCGTGAAGGAAGCCTATGACCCGCTCGTCACGGAGGAGGCCGACAAGCTCCTCGACCAGGATGCCATCGTGCAGGAGGCCCTGCGCCAGGTGGAGAACAACGGCATCGTGTTCCTCGACGAAATCGACAAGATCTGCGCCCGCGAAAGCCGGGGCGGAGCCGATGTCTCCCGCGAGGGCGTGCAGCGCGATCTCCTGCCGCTGATCGAAGGCACCACGGTGTCCACGAAATACGGGCCGGTGAAGACGGACCACATCCTCTTCATCGCATCCGGCGCGTTCCATGTGTCGAAGCCCTCGGATCTGCTGCCGGAGCTTCAGGGCCGCCTGCCGATCCGCGTGGAGCTCTCGCCGCTCACCGTGGAAGACTTCAAGCGCATTCTTACGGAAACCGAGGCAAGCCTCATCAAGCAGTCGGTCGCGCTCATGCGCACCGAAGGCGTCGAGCTGGTGTTCACGGACGATGCCATCGATGCGCTGGCTCAGGTGGCGGTCGAGGTGAACAACACCGTGGAGAACATCGGCGCGCGCCGCTTGCAGACGGTGCTGGAGCGTGTGCTGGACGACGTGTCGTTCACCGCGCCCGATCGCTCCGGCGAGAGGGTGACCATCGATGCCGCTTACGTGCGCGGCGAGGTGGAGACGCTTGCGAAGAACACGGATCTCAGCCGGTTCATTCTTTGACGATCACACTCGTTCCGGTCGGGCTTGTCCCGACCGAATTGTAAGGCGCTTCTGTTATACCAGCGAAAGCGGATCCATAGACACGCTGCCTTGCTGTGCACCGTCAGCGGTTGTGAATTCGGGGCTGCGCTGCGCGACCATAGAATGACGGTGGAGGGAACCGCAGACTCCCTCCCCGACTTAGCCCACCATGAATCCGGAACTCCAGGACCTCCAAGCCAAGGCGCTCGCAATCCATGAGCGCCTCTGCGCGGTCTATGGCTGCCCGATCCCCTACTTCCACTCCCTCGATCCGTTGAGCGAGTTGATCTCTTCGCTTCTGTCGCACCGCACCCGCAACGCGGATTCCGGCCGCGCCTTCAAGGCTCTTCGGGCGCGCTTTGCCGATTGGGCGGCGTTGATGGACGCCCCCGTGGAGGAGGTGGAGGAAACGATCCAGGGCGTGACCTGGCCGGAGCAGAAGGCTCCCCGCCTTCAGGCGGTGCTGCGGGGGATCCAGGAGCGGCATGGTGCCCTCTCCCTCGATTTCCTGAGAGACATGCCCGTCGAGGAGGCACGCGCCTGGCTCGAGAGCATTCCCGGGATCGGACCGAAGACGAGCGCGGCCGTTCTGTCCTTCTCCAGCTTGCGCAAGGCCGCTCTACCCGTGGATAGCCATCATCATCGCGTGGCCGTGCGAACCGGCTTGATCGCCCGCACCATGGCGGTGGGGCCATCCCATGCGGTTCTCTTTGCCCTCCTCCCGTCCGAGTGGGATGCGCAGGCCGTCTACGACCACCATGAAGTGATGATGCTGCACGGCCAGCGTTGCTGCTTCTTCAACAGTCCGGCCTGCGGGCGCTGTGCGATCCTCGACCTCTGTCCCACCGGGAGCGCACGGATGCAGGGCGCGGCTGCTTCGGGCGGTAAGCAAGAACCGATGCCCGCATCGACCGATCCCTCACGTTTTCGCGAGGGCGCCTAGGCAAAAAAGGCCACGCTGGGGAACGACACGTTTGGTGATGCGTTCGCCTCACAACGCTGAAGTTTCCTGGAGGAGTTACCCCATGCGTAAGATGTTCATGGCTCTTGCAGCCACCGCGGCCCTCGGGACCGCTGCCTTCACGGCGCCGGCCTCGGCCGCCGAGGTAAAGACCACCCCCGTCAACGACCTGGTCGCCGCCGTCCAGAAGGGCGACGTGAAGTCCGACTATGTGCAGTACCGCCGCTACTACTACCGCGGGGCCCCGCGCTATGTGGAGCGTCGCTATTACGACCGTCCATATCGTTACGGCTATCGTCGTTATGATCGCGGCAATGCCCTGGCCGCAGGCGCGCTGGGTCTGGCCACCGGCGCCATCATCGGCGGTGCCATCGCCAATTCGCAGGCTCAGGCTGCCCCAGCCTACGGCGGCAGCACCCACGCTTATTGTGCCCAGCGCTACCGTTCCTACGATCCAGCCTCGGGCACTTATCTGGGCTACGATGGCATGCGTCATCCCTGCCCTTAAAACGGCGTGAGGCTGAAAAGATCGAAGCGGGCTTTTGGCCCGCTTCTTTCGTATTAGAAGTTATTTTGCCGCGATCACCGCGATCTCGACCTTGAAGGCGGGAGCGGCGAGCTTCGCCTCGACGGTGGCGCGGGCCGGCGTGTTGCCAGGGGAGACCCAGGCATCCCACACGGCGTTCATTTCCTGGAAGGTGCCCATGTCGGTAAGCCAGATATTGGCCATGAGGATCTTCGACTTGTCGGTACCGGCTTCGGCCAGAAGGCCATCGATGATGGACAGGATTTCCTGCGTCTGTTCGGTGACGCTCTTGCCGGCCGTCTGGCTGGCGACCTGACCTGCGAGATAGACCGTGTTGCCGTGCACGACGGCGCCGCTCATGCGGGGTCCGGGCTTGATGCGTTGGATCGTCATGGAATGTCCTTGAGCCACAAAAACGAGAGAGGCTTTTTCGATGGCCGGGGGCTTCAGGTCAAGGCTCAGTAGAGCGTTGTCTTCTGCCGTTCGGGCAGCGCTTGGTCATAAGCCCTGCCGTCGAACCGGTTCTGGCTCACGGCAGCAAGGATCTGGCCTGCGCTCGGCAGGGCGCTGCGGACCACATGCCTTTGCGGGTTCCACAAATCCGAGCGCAGGATCGCGCGGGCGCATTGGAAATAAACGGCCTCCACCGTAATGGCGATCACGGATTTCGGCGTCTTTCCGTCGATCGCAAAGCTCTCGAGCAGGGCAGGTTCGACGGAAATCACCGCACGCCCGTTCACCCGCAGGGTCTCGCCGATGCCGGGGATCAGGAAGAGCAGGGCCACCTGTGGATCGCGCACGATATTGCGCAGAGAATCGATGCGGTTGTTGCCGCGCCGGTCCGGGAGCAGCAGGGTCCTGTCGTCCTGCACCCGCACGAACCCTGCCGCATCGCCCCGGGGCGAGCAGTCGAGCCCTTCAGGGCCCCGGGTGGCGAGCGCCACGAAAGGCGCAGCCTCGATGAAGGCGCGATATTCGGGAATGATGCAGCCGGTTTCCTTGAGGATCGAGGCTTCGGCGGGGGCGCCGTAGAGCGCCTCGAGGTCTGCGATGCTGGAGATCGTGGCCGGCATGGAGAAAGCCCATCCTTCGTTCAAGGCTCAGGCATAGACCCGCCCTCCGCTCTTCGCAACGGTGGGATGCGGCGCAAAACCTTGTGTCATGCGAAGTCGTATGAAAGAGGTGTCAGGCGAAGGAACTCGTCATGACCGCCTCCATCGACACCGCTGCCAGGGACGCCAAGCGCCCGCCATACCTGGGCTACGCCATGGCGGCCGCGGGGGCGACGCTGTTTGCCACCAAGGGTATCCTCATCAAGCTCGCCTATGCTCAGGGAATCGATGCGGAGACGACGCTGGCGCTCAGGATGATCCTCTCCCTGCCCTTCTACCTGGTCATCGGCATCCATGCCTTTGCCGGCATGAAGGCCCGCGGGGCCGAGTTCCCGGATGCCCGGCTCTGGCTGCGCATGATCGGCGTCGGTCTTATCGGCTATTGGACGTCGAGCTATCTCGACTTCAAAGGGCTCGAATACATCTCCGCGCATTTCGAGCGGCTGATCCTGTTCACTTACCCGCTTTTCGTCGTTCTTCTGGGCGCAGCGTTCTTCCGGCAGCCCATCAGGGTGAAGGCGCTGCTCGCCTTCGCGGTGAGCTATGCGGGATTGGCGGTGATGTTCGCGCAGAACTTCTCCACCTTCGGCGCGAGCGTCATGACGGGCGCCTTCTACGTGCTCGCAGCGGCGGTCACGTTCGCGCTCTACCAGCTTCTTGCGAAGCCGCTCATCATGAGGATCGGCCCGCAGCTCTTCACCTGCATCGCCATGGGAGCGGCAGGCGTCGCCGTCATCCTGCAGTTCCTGGTGACGCATCCCGTCGAGGCTATTTTCGTGTCACCGTCCCTGTGGGGCTTGGGGCTTGCGCTGGCCTTCGGCGCGACGGTGCTGCCGTCGTTTTTCCTGAGCGCCGCGCTCAAGCAGATTTCCGCTCAGGCCAACGCCACCATCGGCATGCTCAGCCCCGTGGTCACCATCCTGCTCGCCATGGCGGTGCTGGGCGATGCGGTGAGCGGCGCCGAATGGCTGGGTGCCGCGCTCGTCATCCTTGGCATCGGCTGGTTCACACTCTCGGAGCGCAAGGGCTGATCCTGACGAGAAACGAGCAGGCGCTCGCCATTCAGCGATAGTGATTTGACAAGATGCGGGGGAGGCGACTGCATGTTAGCAGACCTGGACCTGCTCTTCCTTGAAGGGATCGGCTGATTCCCGCGGGAGGGGGCCGCTCAGGAGACGCATGCAGCACCATCAAGCCAGACCGGCCCGTGAGACCACTTCCGCCACCGTCGCGTTCCGGTGGCGTGAGGTTCGTCTCGTAACGGGCCTCGTGCTCGGTTTCTTCCTGCTCACGCACTTCACCAATCATGCCCTTGGCCTCATCTCCATCGAGGCAATGGAGCAGGGCAGGGGGTGGTTCAATCGTCTCTGGCGCAACCCGCTTGGCACGATCCTGCTCTACGGATCACTGCTGACCCATTTCCTGATGGCGCTCCAGGCTCTCTATCGCCGACGCACCTTGAAGATGCCCTGGAAAGAGGCGATGCAGCTGATCCTGGGGCTCTCGCTGCCCTTTCTCGTGATCTCGCATGTGGTCGGGACCCGGGTGGAGTGGAGCCTGACCGGTTGGGCCTCGGGTTATCCTGAAGTGGTCCGCAATCTCTGGATCCGTTCGCCCGAGATCGGCCTTCGGCAGGCGATCGCTCTGATCGTCGCGTGGCTTCATGGATGTTTGGGAATCTTCTTCTGGCTGCGTGCGAAAACCTGGTTCCCGCGCTATGCACTGCTCCTCTACACAGGCGCCGTTCTCGTGCCGGTTCTGGCGCTGCTCGGCTTTGCGGCTGCGGGCAAGGAGATCGCGAGGGCACCGGATCAATATGGCCCGGCCATGCGGATCTCATCATCGGCCGCCGCAATGCTCGCTGGCATCAACACGGCACTTTATGCGGTCTTCGCGGCGCTCATTGTGCTCGCGCTCCTGGCGCGCTTGATCCGCAGAAGCCTTTTGAAGTCACGGACCGTACGGATCATCTATCCCAACAACCGGATCGTCAGCGTGCCTCTGGGCTTCAGCGTGCTGGAGGCAAGCCGAATGGCGGGCGTCCCGCATCTTTCCGTCTGCGGTGGGAGAGGGCGCTGCTCCACCTGCCGTGTGCGCCTCATCGATGGGGAAGAGGGACAGCCTCCGCCTAACGATCAGGAGCGCGGAACCTTGAGTCGGATCAAGGCGGGTCCGCTTGTCAGGCTCGCCTGCCAGTTCCGGCCCGTGCACGATGTCGCTGTGGCGCCGATCCTGTCCACGGGCCGCCATGGCGTGGCATCCTTGGTCCGGAGCGGAAGGGCTCAGGGACAGGAGCGTGAGATCGCCGTCCTGTTCTGCGATCTGCGCGGCTTCACGAGTCTCGCGGAGCGGCACCTGCCGTTCGACACGGTCTTCATCCTCAACCGTTATTTCGAGATGGTAGGCGAGTGCGTGGAGAATGCCGGCGGCTATATCGACAAGTTCATCGGCGACGGCGTGCTGGCGCTTTTCGGCCTCAAGACGACACCTCAGGAAGCCGCCAAACAGGCTGTCGATGCGGCGTTGAGAATCCACGCAGGGCTCACCGCTCTCAACAGGCAATATGCCAGCGAGTTCGAGAAGCCTCTCAAGATCGCCATGAGCCTTCACGCAGGCCCTGCCATCGTCGGCGAAATGGGATATGGTCAGGCGACGGGTCTGACGGCCGTGGGTGACACCATCAATGCCGCAAGCCGCTTGGAGGGTCTGGCCAAGGAACTCGACGCGGAGCTCGTGATCTCGCATGACATCGCCGTGCGCGCAGGGCTCGATCTTTCAGACCGCGAACGGCGCACCGTCCCCATTCGGGGGAGGGCGGCGCCTCTCGACAGCTGGATCATTCCGCAGATGGGTGAACTGGCACGGAAGTAGGGGGTCTTAAAGAGAGGGCTCTTTAGACTACCGAAGACAGGCGCTGCCCTTCTCACAACAGCGCCTCGATCGTGCACACGACTCCGGTCGGCGGATATTCGATCCGGGCGCTCCCGTTGAGTTCTCCCGCGACACCCTTCTCAATCAGCCGCGAGCCGAAGCCCTTTCGCGTCGGCGGCGCGATGGAAGGACCGTCCTTCTCTGTCCAGACGATCCGCAGGCGGCGGCTGTCATCGGCGTCCTCCAGATCCCAGAGAATCGAAACACGGCCAGCATCCGATGACAGAGATCCGTACTTGATGGCATTCGTGGCAAGCTCGTGAAAGGCCATGGAAATGGCCAGAGCGGGCTGCGGCTTCAACCAGACCCGTGGCCCGTCCCATTTCAGCCGATGGCCGGGCAGATTTTTGTAAGGCTCCAGCGCGCCCTCTACAACATCGGCGAGATCCACGCCTTCCCAGCTTTCGCGGGTGAGAATGTCATGCGCGCGGGCAAGCGCCATCAGTCGCAGGGTGAAGCTGGCCTGCGCTTCGTCGGGTGAAGTCGCTTTCTGAAAGCTCTGCATCGAGAGCGACTGCACGGTGGCGAGAGTGTTCTTCACCCGGTGATTGAGTTCGTTGATCAGCAGCAGCTGGTGCTGCTCTCTCTTCTTTCGTTCCGTGATGTCGGTCGTCACGCCCATGATCACGAGGGGAATGCCGGCTGAGTCTGTTTCGACCACTCGCCCCCGCGCCTCGAACCAGGAATAGCGACCGTCGATGGGAACGCGAAATTCGAGACGGCCTTCTCCGCGGGGGAGGGATTCGGCAATCTGCGCGAAGGCCGACGGATGGTCCTCCGCAGGCATGATTCCCATCCACTCTTCCCAGCTGAGGGGATTCTTCTCAGGCAGGCATGAGCCGAACAGGCTCCTGGCAGACGACATGTCCGTCCAGAAAACCTCCTGCGTGCGCAGGTTCCATTCCCACGTCGCGGAGCGACCCGCCTGATGCGCCATCAGCAAACGCTCGTTCGTCAAGCGCAGCTGCTCGCGCAGGGTCTTGGATTCATGAATGTCGGTTGCCGTGCCGAAATATCCTTGGACCTTTCCGCCCGCGTCCTTCAGCGGGACGGCCCTGGCGAGGTGCCACCGGTACTCGCCGTCACGCCGCCGATAACGGACCTCGAATTCGTAAGGTTCGCCCCGGGCGACGCAATTCTCGAATTTGGTCAGATTCCTGGCCAGATCATCCGGATGGACCGTGCTTTGCCAGCCCCTTCCGAGGAGAGCCTCATCTGAAAGGCCCGTATAGTCAGTCCACTTCTCGTTAACGAAGCCCGCATCACCCCGTTCGTCGCCGAACCAGATCAGGACCGGCGACAGGTGGGCGATATGGCGGAAACGCTCCTCGCTCGATATCAGCGCCGTTTCAGCCTGCTTCCTGTCCGAGATGTCTTGGACGATGCCATGCATTCCCGTCAGCTGTCCGTGGGCGTATGCCGGCTGTCCCACCACGGACAGCCAGCGCCAAGTGTCGGACGATGTTCGGGCGCGGCATTCGAAGCTGCAGGGGGTTCCGGTCGCCATGGCTTCTTCGATCGCCTTGCGCACTCGTTCTGCATCGGAGGGTTCGAGACGGGTGCAGAGCTCCGCCCAGCTCAGAACCGTGCGCGAGTGAATACCGAGGATAAGGGATGCCGATCCCGACAGGGTAAGAACGTTCTCGGCGGCGTCCCAATTCCAGTCACCTAAGGCTGCAGGTCCTACCGCGAGCCGAGAAGCGTCCATCCCCGCATGAGCGACGATAGAAAGGTGGTGCGTCATGGTATTCGGCGGCATCAGCCCGTCTCCAGCCCTCCATTTTTCCGTTATATAATTCAGTAACTTTGCTTGCCCACCGGGAGCCGCAACTTTATTGCCAGGCGACGTGCTGCGGGAAGGCTTCGTCCCTTCGCCGCGATTCAAACCTAAAAAGAAGGCGGCCCAGGGGCCGCCTTCATGAGTGAGATTGTCGGAAAGGCTTACTCGCCGGCGTTCGCGGCCTTCTGCTGGTCGCGCTGAGCCTTTTCGGCTTCGCGCTCGGCCTTGAGCTGCTCGGTGATGTCCTCGCCGGTCTCCTGGTTCACGACCTTCATCGAAAGGCGGACCTTGCCGCGCTCGTCGGTACCGAGAAACTTCACCTTCACCTTGTCGCCTTCCTTGACCACGTCCGTCACCTTGGCGACGCGGTTCTTGGCGAGCTCCGAGATGTGCACGAGGCCGTCGCGGGAACCGAAGAAGTTCACGAAGGCGCCGAACTCCATCACCTTCACCACAGTGCCGTCATAGATCGTATTGACCTCGGGCTCTGCGACGATGGAGCGGATCCAGTTGTAGGCCGCCTTGATCGACTTGCCATCGGCCGAGGCGATCTTGATGAGGCCGTCGTCGTTGATGTCGATCTTCGCGCCGGTCTTCTCCACGATCTCGCGGATGACCTTGCCGCCCGAGCCGATGACTTCGCGGATCTTGTCGACCGGGATCTGCATGGTCTCGATACGGGGCGCATGCTCGCCCAGCTCGGCGCGCGGGGCGGTGAGGGCCTTGTTCATCTCCTCGAGGATGTGAGCGCGGCCTTCCTTGGCCTGGCTCAGCGCCACCCGCATGATCTCCTCGGTGATGCCGGCGATCTTGATGTCCATCTGGAGCGAAGTGATGCCCTGCTCCGTACCGGCCACCTTGAAGTCCATGTCGCCCAGGTGATCTTCGTCCCCGAGAATGTCGGACAGGACTGCGAAGCGCTCACCCTCAAGGATGAGGCCCATGGCGATGCCCGCCACCGGACGGCGCAAGGGCACGCCTGCATCCATCAGCGCCAGCGAAGCGCCGCAGACAGTCGCCATCGACGAGGAACCGTTGGATTCCGTGATCTCCGACACGACACGGATCGTGTAGGGGAACTCGTGGGAGGGCGGCAGCATCGGGTGGATGGCGCGCCAAGCGAGCTTGCCGTGGCCGATCTCGCGGCGGCCGGGCGAGCCCATGCGACCCGTCTCGCCGACGGAATAGGGCGGGAAGTTGTAGTGCAGCAGGAAGGTTTCCTTGCGGGTCCCCTCCAGCTCATCGATGAACTGCTCGTCCTCGCCGGTGCCGAGCGTGGTCACGACCAGAGCCTGCGTCTCGCCGCGGGTGAAGATCGCCGAGCCGTGGGTGCGGGGCAGAACGCCCACTTCCGACAGGATCGGACGAACGGTCTTCAGGTCGCGGCCGTCGATGCGCTTGCCCTCGTCGAGGATGTTCCAGCGCACGATCTTAGCCTGGACTTCCTTGAAGACCGCCTTGACCTTCTCCGGATCGAACTTCGCCTCGCCCTCCGCAGGAACGAGCGCCTCCATCACCTTCGCCTTCACGGCGTCGACGGCGGCGTAGCGGTCCTGCTTCTTGGTGATCTTGTAGGCCTCGCGCAGGTCCTTTTCGGCGATCTCGAGAACGGCCTTCTCCACGTCGGAGACATCGGCCGGCTGGAAGTCGCGCGGCTCCTTGGCGGCCTTCTCGGCAAGGCGAATGATGGCCTCGATCACCGGCTGGAAGTGCTTGTGGCCGAACATCACGGCACCGAGCATCACGTCTTCCGCCAGCTCCTTGGCTTCCGACTCGACCATGAGCACCGCATCCGTTGTGCCAGCGACCACGAGGTCGAGGTCCGACTGCTCCATGTCCTGGAGCGTCGGGTTCAGCTTGTACTGGCCACCGATATAGCCGACGCGGGCGGCGCCCACCGGGCCCATGAAGGGCACGCCGGAGAGGGTGAGGGCAGCCGAGGCCGCAACCATGGCCACCACGTCGGGATCGTTCTCAAGGTCGTGCGAGAGCACGGTCACGACAACCTGGGTGTCGTTCTTGTAGCCTTCGACGAAGAGGGGGCGGATCGGGCGGTCGATGAGGCGGGAGACCAGGGTCTCCTTCTCGGACGGACGGCCTTCGCGCTTGAAGTAGCCGCCCGGGATGCGACCGGCAGCGTAAGCGCGCTCCTGGTAGTTCACCGTGAGCGGAAAGAAGTCCACGCCGGCCTTCGGCTCCTTGGCAGAAACGACGGTGGCGAGCACGGTGGTCTCACCATAGCTGGCGACCACGGCGCCATCGGCCTGGCGGGCCATGTGGCCGGTTTCGAGCGTGAGCTTGCGCCCGCCCCAGATCAGTTCTTCGCGTTGTGTATCGAACATGTTTCGTCTTTCATGACAGCAGGAGCGGGGGCTCGATGCCA
>DASQML010000058.1:0-152308 GCA_035645515.1 Microvirga sp. | reverse complement strand
GGGCGGTGCTCCGTTCTGCTCCGCCTGTGGTTCTGGATCCCCGCCTGCGCGGGGATGACGGTGAGAGGATCGCAGGACCAGCAGAGGGTACGACGAGCGGCGGAGGCTGGCGGGGTGATGTTCCACCTTTGTTCTTGACAGCGGCTGCAACCTTGGCTATATCATTGCGCATCCCGGTCCGACGAGGGGCGCGCTCGCGAGGCGTCGCAGAGACGGGGCGGGGAACGGTCCTGCGGCAGGTCTCGCACGCCTGTCTGTGGGAGGCCGCCCGCTGCAAGACGCGGTGTCCGCCTAAAAGAACCGTGCGCGAGGAGCCGTCGGGTTCTTCACATCGACACAAACGAGCCGGACGCCTCCTCGCGCCCTCCCTCGATCTCACACCCTCGCAGCGACAAAGCGCGTGAGGACAATCACGCTCGCCCGCTTGGCTCGTTGGCCACTTGCTCTTTGACAGAACACCCGCTGCCGTCTTCCGGCGATCCGTCAGGATCGGAAGGGGAGAAGCGGCCACGCCAGCCCCACGGATCCACCCTTTCGCCTGCGCGGGCGGACCGCCTTGCCTTCTCCGTGACCGGGCCTGCAGCTCTGCGGGGCGCTGATCACGCCTCTTTCGGCAGGGGCATGACGATGCCCTTGGCGTCGCCCAGCGCGCCCTCCTCCAGCTCCAGGGCCAGAAAGCGCATCGGATTGACCGGGCCGGGCAGCTGCAGCTGCTGCGGCGGAACCCGCCTGAAGCCAAAGCGGACGTAATAGGGCTCGTCGCCCACGAGCAGCACCAGCCGATGCCCCTTCGCCTTGGCCGCTTCCAGCGACCGGCGCATGAGCGCAGCCCCGATGCCCCTGTTCTCGAAGGCGGGCTCGACGGTGAGCGGACCGAGCATCAGGGCCGGCACCTCGCCGGCCATGACCGGGGTCAGGCGCACGGACCCGACGAGCAGCGTGCCCACCATGGCGGTGAAGGAGAGGTCGAGGATGTGGCCTGCGCCCTCCCGCAGGCGAGACGCCGTGCGGGCGAAGCGGCCGGGGCCGAAAGCGCGTTCGTGAAGGCGCTCGATGGCCTCGGCGTCGATGGGCTGCTCGGAACGGATGAGAAGGGAAAGCTCGGTCATGGACGGATTCGAAGCGCATGGAATGACGGCAAGGGCGGCTGGACGATCACGTCAGCCCTGTCGTCGTCGCTGAATCCGGATGCTGGTCATGGGTGCGGCGCTTCCTCGAATGGTGAGGCCATATCAGCCCTGGGCACGCCACGCAAACCCTACTGTCTCACCAGGTGCTTGAAGGGGGCTGCCCCTCGAGGATTTCGGCCAGGCGCCGGCGCGTGGCCGCCGTCGTGCCTTCAGGCAAGCTGTCGAGGGGGAAGAAACCGGCCTCCGCGATTTCCCGGTCGGGCTTCTTCTCGGACAGAACCGTGAACCGCCGGATTACGTAGACCAGCACATGGTCGCGCCGGGAGATCCGCCTGTTGAAGAACACCCCCGCCAGCGATGGCGGCTCCTGAAGGGCGATGCAGGCTTCCTCGCGCAGTTCCCGAGCCAGGGCGTCGAGGGCCGTTTCCCCCGTCTCGACGCCCCCTCCAGGAAGGTGCCAGCCGGGAACATAGGTATGGCGGATGAGAAAGACCCGGTTCTCACCATCGAGGACTACGGCCCGGACGCCCAGCGTCATGCCTCGGGCAAAGCGCCAATAGGTATGCAAGCCCCAGGTGACGAAGCGGCTGGCTTTGCTCGAAGGCGCAGAGTCGGACATTGGCGGAATAGATCACACGAAACTTACGGGAAAATGAACAACGTCATTCGCCTATTGCATAGCTGCTCCATGGGAATAACGCGTGACCGGCACCCTACTAAGGTCTAACACAACATCAACCAAAGGTGTTGCAATGTTTCTCACGCTGTTCCTGTCCCGCATCAACCGCTCTGCCCGTTTCGTCTGGTCCCCGGCCCTCAACCTCGAGGATCGCTCGATCTACTCGACCCTGATCCCGGGCACCCAGTACTGAACCGCCACGGTTTCAGGCCATTCCCGGAGAGGGCTTGGCTGTCACTTCGCACTCTGTTTAGAATACTTCTAAAACAGAGGCGGTTATGAAATCTCTCTCCGAACTGTCCGAGCGCGAGGTCATTGCGCTCGCCATCGCCAACGAAGAAGAAGACTCGCGGATCTACCAGCATTTCGCGGACCGCCTTCGCCCTGACTTTCCCGCTTCCGCGGAGATCTTCGACGGAATGGCCGAGGAGGAGCGGGAGCATCGCAATTTCCTCTACGACTTCTATCGTTCCCGTTTCGGCGAGCATCTGCCGCCGATCCGCCGTGAGGACGTGCGCGGCTTCCTCAAGCGCCGGGCGTTCTGGTGGAACGCCCATCTCGACCTCCACCGGATGCGCCGCGAGGCGGAGGTCATGGAGCTGCAAGCAGCCAATTTCTACGAGAAAGCCGCCGGGCAGACCCTGGATGTGTCCGTCCGCGAGCTGTTCACGAAGCTCGCCGAGATCGAGCGCGGGCACGAGCGCAGGGCCAGCGAACTCCACGAAGCCCACCTGTCCGCCCATGCCGAAGCGGCCGAGGAGCATGCGCGCCGCCGCCTCTTCGTGCTGCAATACGTGCAGCCCGGTCTGGCCGGCCTGATCGACGGCTCTGTCTCGACCCTGGCACCCCTTTTCGCGGCCGCCTTCGCGACCGGGAACAACTGGGAGACCTTTCTCGTGGGGCTCGCGGCTTCCGTGGGCGCAGGCATCAGCATGGGCCTGACGGAGGCGCTCTCCGACGACGGCGAGATCACGGGCCGCGGCTCTCCCTGGCTGCGCGGTCTGGTCTGCGGGCTCATGACGGCCGCGGGCGGCCTTGGCCATACGCTGCCCTATCTCGTGCCCGATTCCTGGCCCAACGCCTTCATCCTCGCGACCAGCATCGCCGCCCTCGTCGTGGCCGTTGAACTCGTGGCGATCTCCTGGATCCGCACGAAGTACATGGACACGCCCTTCTGGAGCGCCACCTACCAGGTCATCGTCGGCGGCGTGCTGGTGCTTCTCGCCGGGATCTTCATCGGCAACGCTTGACGGCACGCTCCGGTCGGGGGAACTCTCGTCCGTCCATTCGCATCAGGCCGCCATGTTTCGCATCGCCCATCTCACGGACCCTCATGTGGGCCCCCTCCCCCGGCCCCGCCTGAAGCAGCTTTTGAGCAAGCGCCTGACCGGCTGGTACAACTGGCATCGCAGCCGGCATGACCTGCACGACATGGAGCTTCTGGCGGAACTCGTAGCCGACATCCATGCGCAGAAGCCTGATCACATCACCTGCACCGGCGATACCTGCAACATCGGCCTGCCCGACGAGTGGGAAACGTCGCGCATCTTCATGCAAAGCCTCGGGGACCCGTCGCGCGTGACATTCGTGCCCGGCAATCACGATGCCTATGTGCGCGGCTCGCTGGAAGGATTGCTGAAGAAGGTCGCACCGTGGACACGCGGCGACGACGGACGCGAAGCCGTCTTCCCTTATCTGCGCCGCTACGGCCAGATCGCGATCGTCGGCCTGTCCTCCGCCATTCCGACACTGCCCTTTGTCGCCACCGGCCGAGTCGGCTCGCAGCAAACGAAGGCTGTGGAAGCCATCCTCGCGGATTTGGGGCGTGACCCATCGTGCTTCCGCATCGTGCTCATTCACCACCCACCCCATGTGGGCGGCGCGGAACCCGGGCGCAATCTTACCGACGCCAAGCGCTTCGAAGAGACGATCAGGCGCGTCGGCGCGGAACTCATTCTCCACGGGCACAATCACGTGGGCTCGCTCGCGCATATCGACGGCCCGCGCGGCCCCGTTCCTATCGTCGGGGCACCCTCCGCCTCGGCTCGCGGAGGAACGCTCACGCACAAGGCTGGCTATCATCTCTTCACCATCGACCGCGATCAAACAGGCTTCTTGCTGACAGCCGAGCTGCGGGGCCTGAGGCCCGATGGCACAGTCGGCGGCATGGGCATGCTCTCCCTCGCTCGCATCAGAAAGGCCGAGGCCCAACCATGAACGCCCCGCTTCCAACAAGCACGCAGAAGGTGGAGGATTGCGCCGCAAAGCTCGGGCTGGAGATTCACGTGCGAGCGATGCCGCAATCGACCCGAACGGCGGAGGAGGCGGCGGCTGCCTGCGCATGCGATGTGGCCCAGATCGTCAAGTCGCTGGTGTTTCAAGGCGTCAGCAGCGGCGCGCCATATCTGCTGCTGGTTTCCGGCAGGAACCGGGTCGATCAGGAAGGCGTGGTACACGGTATCGGCGAGGCGCTCTCCCGGCCCGATGCACGGACCGTGCGCGACTGGACGGGCTTTGCCATCGGCGGCATCCCGCCGTTCGGACATGATCGTCCGATGAAAACCTTCATCGATCCTGATCTTCTCGTGCACGACATCGTGTGGGCTGCGGCCGGTACGCCCCACGCGGTCTTCTCCGTCGATCCGAACGCTTTGGCCAAGGCTGTGGAAGCCGTAACGATCAAGATGTCATAGCTTGTCGGCGTTAAGGATCGACGGCTTTCGATGTTTCGCAAGCTTGGCTCGATCGGGAATCGAGCTTGGCGGATATATCTTTTCCTTTTCTGGAACCGCCCAGATCGCTCCCCGTTGAAGGGGAGCAGCAGCCACCCATGTCCCTTGCAAGCCTCGCAGGCTTCGCACGGTGTTCTGCGCCTTACAGACAGGAGTTCCACCATGAAGAAGCATGTTGCTCTTGCAGCCCTGCTTGCATCCATTTCCGTCCCCGCTTTCTCACAGACGGTGATGGACAGCCAGACCTACCGCATGATGGCGGCCCAATCCGATGCGTTCGAAATTGCTTCTAGCCAGCTCGCGCTCGAACGCTCCCGCAATCCCAGCGTGCGTCGCTTCGCAACCGAGATGATCCGCGATCACGGCATGACCAGCCAGGCGCTGAACGGCGGCCGTGCGGTTTACACCGCATCCGGTGAGTTCATCGGCGGCTCCCTAAGCGGCACGCTTGCCGGTGCCGGCATCGGCGCTCTGATCGGGGGCCCGGTCGGCGCGGCCGTGGGTGCCGGTGTCGGTGCAGCCGCAGGCACCACTGCAGGGGCGGCAGCCACATCGCCTAGCGGAACCGCAGGCTCCGCTACGGGCGCCTTGGCAGGGGCCGGTGTTGGCGCTCTGGTCGGCGGCCCGGTCGGTGCGGCCGTGGGTGCCGGCGTCGGAGCCACGACGGGTGCCGCAGCCGGCTCAGCAGCCGATGTGGGCGCAACCGGCTCCGTGAGCCAGGTTCGCGTTGCCGTTCCGCTCAGCCCTGAGAAGACGGCCATGCTGAACCAGCTCGCCTCCACCTCCGGCGCTCAGTTCGATCGTCTCTATGGCCAGTATCAGCGCATGGCCCATCAGGAGGCCCTGAACCTGCACGCCAGCTACGCTCAGGCGGGCGGCGATCCGTCCCTGCGCCAGTTCGCGGCTTCCGTGGTGCCGCACATCGAGCACCACCTCGCGGAAACCCGGCGCCTTCCGGGTGCGGCTGCGAGCCGCCGTCGCTAAGCGGCGTGCAGATATGACGCTCCTGCGGCGGGTCCCACGGACCCGCCGTTTTTCATGGAGTCTGTAGGAAGCTCTCAACCTTGGCACGCTGCGGAATGGGCGCAACGGCGCCGTGGCCAAGCGTCGACAAGGCCGCTGCCGCATTGGCATAGGCTGCTGCACGGAATGGGTCGCGGTGCACAAGCCATTCCGCGAGAAAGGCGCCGTCGAACGTGTCGCCTGCGCCGGTCGCATCTACGGCCTCAACCGGCTTTGCAGGGATCACATCCAACCGTTCTTTCGTGGCGACCATCGTGCCGTTCTTGCCCATGGTCAGCGCGACCACGCCGCAGCCGAGGTTGAGATAGAAGGCACAGATGTCTTCGGCTCCCTCCAGCCCCGTGAGCTGACGCGCATCGTCGAAACCGGGCAGCAGGATATCCGCCATGGCGGAAGCACCGTGAATGATGGCGCGGGCGCGCTCCAGCGGCCAGAGCTTCAAGCGCAGGTTCGTATCGTAGCTCACCACCGTCCCGTTCGCCTTCGCATGATGCATGGCGGCGAACACCGCATCGGTGCAGCTTTCCGAGATGGCCTGCGTGATGCCCGATGCATGGAGGATCCTGGCGGATGCAATCTGGATCAGCGGCAGTTCATCGACGGTGATCAGGCTTGCCGCCGATCCGGCGCGGGCATAGGAGAAGACGTGTCCATCTGCGCCGTAGCTGATGAAGTAGGCGCCCGTGCGTCCGTCCTTGCGCAGAATGACCGATGAGCAGTCGATCCCTTCCCGGTGCCAGAGATCGAGGAAATCCTGACCAAAGAAGTCACGACCGAGGGCCGTGAAGATCGCAGCCTTCGCTCCCTGCCGCGCAGCAGCGACGGCAGTGTTGGACACATCGCCCCCGAATCCAGGAAGGTACAGGCGCTCGCCGTCGCGCTGCACCTCCGCGAATTCCATCAAAGGCTCGCCGAAGGTGAGAAGATCAATGCTTTTCATGACGTGTCCTACTCGAGCAGGCTTACTTGGGAGGATTATTGGGGCAATGCCGCAGGCGCATTCTCTCCGATGGAGACAACCTTGCCCGGGTTGAGGATGTTCTGAGGATCGAGGCTCCGCTTGATGCTGCGCATGAGGTCGAGGGCCACTGGATCCTTATAGAGTGCCAGCTCATCGCGCTTGATGAGGCCGACGCCGTGCTCGGCGGAGATCGATCCGTTCATCCCATGCACGATGTCGTGCACGATCCTGTTGAACCGTTTCCACTGGCCAAGATACTCGGCCTTGTCCATGCCGACCGGCTGGGTCAAGTTGAAGTGGATATTGCCGTCGCCGAAGTGTCCGAAAGCGCAGACGCGCACGCCCGGCATCTCCGCCTCGCAGGCTTTCGTCGCAACATCGATGAACTCGGCCACGCGTGAAACGGGCACCGCCACATCGTGCTTGATCGAGCCGCCTTCCATGCGCTGCACTTCCGAGAGATGCTCGCGCAATCCCCAGAGAGCCTGGCTCTGTGCCTCGCTTGAGCCGAGCACCGCATCGTGCACTAGGCCTTCCTCGAAGGCCTCCCCGAGAACGGCTTCGAGCCGGCTGTGCAGATCCGCATCCTTCTGCGGCGAAGAAAGCTCGACCAAGGCGTACGAGCTGTGCTTCTCCGCGAGCGGACGCACGGAACCCGGCATGTGCTTGAGCACGATCTCGAGCCCGAATTCAGGGATATATTCGAAAGCGGTGAGCTGATCTCCCGCCGCTTCGCGCAAGCGCTGGAAAACCTTCAGAGCATCGTGAGGCGAGGTGCATGCGATGAAGGCCGTGACGCGCGAGGAGGGTTTCGGAAAGAGCTTGAGGACCGCCGCCGTGATGATGCCAAGCGTGCCTTCGGATCCGATGAACAGATTCTTCAGATCGTAGCCGGTGTTGTCCTTGCGCAGACCTTTGAGGCCGTTCCAAATGCGGCCATCGGCGAGCACGACTTCCAAGCCGAGCGTCAGATCGCGCATGTTGCCGTAACGAAGAACGGCGGTGCCGCCCGCATTGGTGGCGAGATTGCCGCCGATGCGGCACGAGCCTTCGGAAGCGAGCGAAAGAGGAAAGAGATAACCGGCGTCGTCCGCCGCATCCTGAACTGTTTTCAGGATGCAGCCGGCCTCCACCGTGATCGTGGCATTGACCGGATCGATCTCGCGTATCCTGTCGAGGCGCGTGAGCGAGAGAACCACGCCGCCATAGGGAACACCGCCTCCGACGAGGCCGGTATTGCCACCTTGCGGTACGACGGGCACGCCGGCTTTCGCGCATTCCTGGAGCACGAACGAAACTTCGTCACGGTCCTTCGGCCGCACCACCGCGAGGGCCTCTCCCCTGTAAAGACCGCGCGCCTCGGTGAGATGGCCGTCGATGTCCCCCGCCGTCAGCACATAGGCTGCTCCAAGCCTGTCCGTCAGGGTTTGGATGAGAGCCGTGCCGGTGCTGCCGTATGCAGTCATTGCCATTCCTCGTGTGGGGCCCCTGTTCATGACGTCTTGTGGTCCGCACCGCAAGATGCGTCGTGCCCATTCCCACTATCGAACGGGGGCAACTGCCTCGTCACTCCATCGATGTCCGCCGCGAGACCATATCCGATTTCTGGAGAGCTCAGCCAAAAGCCGTATACTACCTAGGCCCGTGAACCGATAATGCATAGGAGGCCAGAAGGGGGCTCTTCCATGCATCACTTGTTCCTTGCCTCGCTCGCGATCTTCATCACGGCGGCCGAGGCCTGCCCTGCCCAACAAGCCGCCTTGGAGCTTTTTCAACCGCTGGCCCTTGCACCCGCGACCGAGATCTATGCCTTAACGTCTCTCAACTCCGAGAAAGTTGGGACGCTGGGACGCTTCTATGCCATCGTTAAGAAGACCCATGGCAAGTGCTTTATTCGCCTCCAGGGCGACCAGGTCATCTACTGTGATCACCCGCACATTGAGCAAGCCTACAAGGTTCGCTACGACTCTGTTCTGAAGCGGATCACCGTTACCGAAAGCGCCATCGACATTAAAGATGACAAGGAGGGCGCCTTCATCTTTTCTGAAGATGACCTCGTCAATTCTTTGCGGGAATACCTAAAAGACTGCAAAATCGACCAGTGTGAAGTCTCCGCCAGTGGCGACGAGGGCAGCTACCCCCAAATCCGATAGCTGCCCAGCACTTCGTCCATCCTCAGCGATAGGCTCCGGATTTTCCCGTAATGGCGCCGATTGAGAACAGATCCTCCCCAGCGTCCCCAGCCCCCTCAAGCTTTGTGAACTCGGGGCAGACCGATTTATTGGTGACCAAGGACGACAAAGGAGGTTAGTACCGGAAAAGAAAAGACGCCTACCCGCCCCTCGATCAGTGAGCCTCTACAACGATCATGGCCTATGTCATCCCCCCTCCTCCCATCACAGCCCTCCCGATCATCGGCTCGGATGATCTCTTTCCCGTGAGGCGCGTCTTTTGCGTAGGCCGCAACTATGCAGCTCATGCCCGCGAGATGGGCGGTGACCCGACCCGCGAACCGCCGTTCTTCTTCATGAAGCCGGCCGATGCCTTGCAGACGGTGCCGGAAGGCCGGACTATCGATCATCCCTACCCGCCGAAGACCCAGAACTATCACTTCGAGATCGAGCTCGTTGTCACCCTCGCCAAGGGCGGCAGGGATATCCCCGTTGCCGGAGCGCTCGATCACGTCTTCGGCTACGCGGTCGGTCTCGACATGACCCGGCGGGATCTTCAGGACGAAGCCAAGCAGCTGCGCCGACCCTGGGAACTGGGCAAGGCTGCGGATCTATCAGGGCCAGTTGGTCCGATCCACCCGGCTTCCAGGATCGGCCATCCGTCCAAGGGCGCGATCTCGCTGTCCGTCGACGGCGCCGTGAAGCAGAAGGCGGATCTCTCCCACATGATCTGGTCTGTGGCCGAGCAGATCGCCTATCTCTCCTCCTATTTCGAGCTCGCGCCCGGCGACGTGATCTTTGCCGGCACCCCTGAGGGCGTTGGCGCCGTTCTCCAGGGTCAGACCATGATCGGAGCCATCGAAGGCCTCGGCGAGATCGAAGTGAGGGTTGTGTAAGGGCCTCCGGCAGCCCCTTGCCTTTTTGCCGAGATTGGCAGTTACTGCGTCACGGCGCGGCCCTCGCGGGCCGCG
Source organism: Microvirga sp. (assembly GCA_035645515.1). Classification (GTDB taxonomy): domain Bacteria; phylum Pseudomonadota; class Alphaproteobacteria; order Rhizobiales; family Beijerinckiaceae; genus Microvirga. The sequence goes on along the minus strand of DASQML010000058.1, from coordinate 142,641 downwards.
AGCAAGACAGGCTCAAGGTGTAACTGAGCCCATAAGTTAAGGGAACGACTATGAAATTTGTGAAAACTGTCGGCCTCGCCGTCCTCGGCACCGCTCTCGCCATCGGTGGAGCCTCAGCCCAGCAGAAGACTGTCAAGATCGCCACGGAAGGCGCTTACGCCCCGTGGAACCTCACAGGCGCCGGGGGCAAGCTCGAAGGCTTCGAGATCGACCTCGCCAACGATCTGTGCACCCGCATGAAGGTGAAGTGCGAGATCGTGGCTCAGGACTGGGACGGCATCATCCCGGCGCTTCAGGCCAAGAAGTACGACGCCATCATGGCCGGCATGAGCATCACGGACGAGCGCAAGAAGACCATCGACTTCGCCGGCCCCTATGCCGCCGGCCCGAACGGCTTCCTCGTTCCCAAGTCCTCCCCTCTCGCCAAGATGCCAGGCACGGGCCAAGCCTTCAATCTCACCTCCCAGAAGGACGCCGCCGAGAAGGCCATCGACGCCGTTAAGCCCCTCATCAAGGGCAAGACCGTCGGTGTCCAGGGCTCGACCATCCACGCGAACTTCGCCGACAAGTACTACAAGGGCACGGCGGAGATCCGCGAGTACAAGACGACCGAGGCTCACGACCTCGACCTTGCTGCCGGCCGCATCGACGCCGTACTGGCGGATTCCACCGCGATCCTGGGCACCCTCGAGAAGCCCGAGTTCAAGGATTATGTTCTCGTCGGCCCGTCCATCACGGGCGGCCTGCTCGGCGAAGGCGTGGGCGTCGGTCTGCGCAAGGAAGACACCGAGCTGAAGAAGGCCTTCAATGACGCCATCCAGGCCGCCGTCAAGGACGGTACCGTGAAGAAGCTGTCGGAGAAGTGGTTCAAGATCGACATCTCCCCGAAAGGCTGATTTTTTCGGTCTTTCATCCAAGGCGCGGCCACGGCCGCGCCTTTTCGTTTTCAAGGGGCCGGATACACCCGAAAAAGCCAGTCCGGCCCGTCGATTCGGCAGGATTAGGCCTTGCGCCGGTTTGGCTTTTGACTGTTACCTTTGGGAGCCGAATGGCGAGCTGTTACAGCTATTTGAGCCAGAGAATCAGTCAAAGCCGACCAGGGGAACGATGATGAAACTGTTCAAGTCACTGGGTCTTACCCTCCTCGCCTCCGTTCTTGGCATGAGCGGAGCCTGGGCACAGGAAAAGACCGTCAAGATCGCCACGGAAGGCGCTTACGCCCCGTGGAACTTCACAGGCGCCGGGGGCAAGCTGGAAGGCTTCGAGATCGACCTCGCCAACGATCTGTGCACCCGCATGAAGGTGAAGTGCGAGATCGTGGCTCAGGACTGGGACGGCATCATCCCGGCGCTTCAGGCCAAGAAGTACGACGCCATCATGGCCGGCATGAACATCACGGAAAAGCGCCTGGAGACCATCAACTTCTCCCGCCCCTACGCTTCCGGTCCGCATGGCTGGGGCGTCATGAAGGGCTCGCCCCTGGAAAAGCTCGCCGGCCAGGGGCAGCGTCTGAGCCTCGACAAGGACGCCGACGCGGCCAAGAAGATGATCGAGGAGTGGAAGCCGCTTCTGAAGGGCAAGACCGTCGGAACGCAGGGCTCCACGGTCAATGCCCAGTTCCTTGAAAAATATCTGAAGGACACGGTGACGATCCGCGAATACAAAACCACCGAGCAGCACGACCTCGACCTCTCTGCCGGCCGTCTGGACGCGATCTTCGCGGCCCACTCCTCTCTGAAGGCCTCGACCGAAAAACCCGAATTCAAGGACATGCAGATCGTGGGCGGAGCCGTGAGCGGCGACGTTCTCGGGCGCGGGGTCGCGGTAGGCCTTCGCAAGGAGGATACGGAGCTGAAGGCCTCGTTCGACAGGGCCATTCAGGCCGCCATCGACGATGGAACGGTGAAAAAGCTCACACAGAAGTGGTTCAAGATCGACATGACGCCGCAAACCTGACAAGAGAGCGGCAAAACCGCTCCCCGGTCCAGGTCGGCTGGGGAGCGGAGACCGGCAAAGCCGGACATCGAGAGGAAACGGCCCGTCTTGCGCTTTAGAGGACGGGCACAGTCAAGAAGGTTAAAGCGTGCAACACCTGAGCTATTTCGAACTCGTCGGGTTCGGCCCCAACGGATGGGGATGGGCTCTTCTGACGGCGACGGGCATGACGATTGCGGTCGCCACCTGCGGCTTTCTCGCAGGCTCCATCGTCGGAACCTTCGTCGCCTGGGGCAAGATAGGCGGAAACGCGCCGGTCCGGTGGCTCGCGGACGGCTACACCACAGTCCTGCGCGGCATCCCTGATCTCCTTGTCATCTACCTGTTCTACTTCGGCGGCAGCGCTGCGCTCGGCGCGATCGGCAGCCTCTTCGGAGCCGAAGGCTTCATCGGATTGCCGGCCTTCGCCACCGGCGCCATGGCCATCGGCATCGTCTCGGGCGCCTACCAGGCGGAGGTCTTCCGGGGCGCGTATCAGGTCGTCAGCCGCGGCGAGCTGGAGGCCGCCCGTTCGGTTGGCATGCACCGCTGGCTGATGTTCCGCCGGATCATCGCGCCGCAGGTTCTGCGCTATGCCATCCCCGGCCTCGGCAACACATGGCAGCTGGTGCTGAAGGAATCAGCCCTCATCTCGGTTACGGGTCTCGTCGAGCTGCTGCGCCAGTCGCAGGTGGCTGCAGGCTCCACCCGCCGCCCGTTCGACTTCTATATCACGGCAGCGGTTCTCTACCTCGTGATCACGGTCATTTCCACTTACCTGTTCCAGCGGGCAGAGACCTACTCGCTGCGCGGCATGCGGAGGGCTTCCTGATGGACTTCGCCTTCATGCAGGAAGCGTTCCTGCGTCTCATCGGCGGCATTCCGCTCACCCTCAATCTCGCCTTCACGTCGATTGTCTTTGGCGCCGTTCTCGCCATGTTGCTCGCGCTCATGCGCATGTCGAACATCAGGGTGCTCAACTGGCCGGCCCAGGCTTATGTCTTCGTGTTCCGCGGCACGCCTCTGCTCGTGCAGATCTTCCTGATCTATTACGGCCTCGGACAGTTCCGTCCGACGCTGGACGCGCTGGGCCTGTGGAGCTTCTTCCGTGAGCCTTACTGGTGCGCAGTTCTCGCGCTCACCATGAACACGGCGGCCTATGGCAGCGAGATCATTCGCGGCGGCCTGCAGGCGGTTCCCCACCACCAGGTCGAGGCCGCGCGCGCCTGCGGCATGTCGGGCTTCCTGCTCTTCCGCCGCATCATCTTCCCGATCGCCGTGCGCCAGGCGCTCCCGGCCTACGGCAGCGAAATCATCCTGATGGTGAAGGCGACCTCGCTTGCCTCCGTCATCACGATGATGGAAGTCACGGGTCTTGCCGCGAAGATGATCTCGCAAACCTTCCGGGCCGTGGAAGTCTTCATTGTGGCCGGTGCGATCTACCTGGTTCTGAACTTCATCATCACCCGCATCATCATGGCCATCGAGTGGTGGCTCTCGCCTCATCTGCGCCGCCCGCCGGCCGTCGAGCCGCGCCTGGAGGCCGCGCATGTCTAACGGAGTCTCGTCCTTGTCGTCCCAGACCGTTCCCGCTGTTTCGATCACCAACCTGCGCAAGAATTTCGGGCCGCTAGAGGTTCTCAAGGGCGTTTCCTTGAGCGCCAATGAAGGCGATGTGATCTCGATTCTCGGTGCCTCCGGCTCCGGCAAATCGACCATGCTTCGTTGCATCAACATGCTCGAGGTGCCAGATGGCGGCGATGTCACCATCGGCGGCGAAACGATCAAACTGAAGCAGAGCCGCAAGGGCATGGTGCCGGCGGATCAGCGCCAGGTCGATCGCATCCGGTCGCGGGTCGCCATGGTGTTTCAGAGCTTCAATCTCTGGTCTCACATGACGATTCTCGAGAACGTGATCGAGGCCCCGGTTCATGTGCAGAAGCGCCCGAAGGCGGAATGCATCGCAGAGGCTGAAGAGCTGCTCGCGAAGGTGGGCATCGCCGACAAGCGCAACCATTATCCCTCTCACCTCTCCGGGGGCCAGCAGCAGCGGGCGGCGATTGCGCGTGCGCTTGCCATGCGGCCCGACGTGATGCTCTTCGACGAGCCGACATCAGCGCTCGACCCCGAGCTTGTGGGTGAAGTGTTGCGCGTGATGCGCTCGCTCGCCGAGGAAGGCCGCACCATGCTGGTGGTGACGCACGAGATGGGCTTTGCCCGCGATGTGTCGAACCGCGTGGTGTTTCTTCACAAGGGTGTCGTGGAGGAGGAAGGACCGCCGGCGGAGGTGTTCGGCGCTCCGAAATCCGAGCGCTTCAAGCAGTTCATTTCAACCCATCGGTAAAACAAAAGCGCGGCCCAGAGGCCGCGCTTTCCACTTGAGGGTTGCTGAAGCTCATTGCTCGCTGACGCGCACCGCCGTGCCGTCGATCTCCTTGGGGCCGCGCTTGGGCGTCCCAAGGTGTTCGTGGATGATGCGCAGATTGCGCTCATTGGACTTGAAGAACACGTCGAACACATCGCCGGCGAGCGGAACGGCGCCAAGCGCCGTGTCCACGGCTACATTCGCAACCATGCGTGCAATCTTCCAGCGCGGCAGTCCGAGCTGGCGCGCTTCCCAGATGATGTAGCTCGCCACGGCTGCCGATAGGGCATCGCCGATGCCCGGCACAAGACCCAGGACGGCATCGAGGCCCAACCGACGGTTCAGTCCCGGAATGACGAAGGCGCTGTCCATCAGCTTTGCCACGAGCGTGATGCGCGCAAGGGAATCCTCCCGGCTCGGGCCGGCGGCTTTGATGAGGTCGAACAGGTCGCTACGGACAGCGGGCATTCCAATCTCCGATTGCCGATGTTACGGCTCGCAACATGATATGTGTAGCGATAATGGAGGCTGCAAGACCCCAGAATTGTAATATGTTACAATGAAGTATTAATTTTATTACGTTCAAGTATAAAAAATTCAGCAGGCTAGAACGTATGCAAAATAAGGATTTCGCTAACCAATAACACTTTTTGGGTATGCAAATCTCCTGGCAACTCCCTTGCCTCATCTAGACTGCAGCATAGGTACTTGCCCCCAAGCGGTAAACGCAACTGCCAGTGTACTGGCCAATAACATCATTGCCGTTGAGGAGGACCGTCCACACGGCGTTCCCTTGTGTGGGGGCTCGAAACGGGGAGAACCCGATGAGCACCGAATTCAAAGTTCGTCGCGCACCTTGGCTCGTCTTCATGTCCAGCGCATGTCTTGCAGGGCTTTCCACCCATCTCGCCCATGCCCAGAGCCCACATCCGGCATCAAACGGAATCGTCATTCCGCTCCCGATGTCTAATCCCGACCCCTCACCCGCAGCCGAGCCTGGATCGAAAGATCCTCCGAGAGCAAAAGCACCTCGTCGCGCACTCCCCAAGTCTCTCTCCCAAACCGAGTACACCAGTCTCCCGTCCGCTGAGCGGATCACAGATCCCGCCACGACCGGCAGCCTGCCTCAGGCGGATACGCTCGGCACGCGAACCCTGTCAGGCTTTGCGTCTCTTGTTTCCCACGGCACCATCACGCTGCGCGCCAGCGCTCCGACCAATTGCCTGCCAGATAAGCTTCGTGAGATCGTGGCGGATGTCGCCGGCAAGTTTGGCCCTGTGAGCGTCGAATCCACCCACCGAAGCGCGGGGCACAACCGCCGTGCCGGCGGAGCACCGCACTCCCTCCACATCGCATGCCGAGCCATCGACTTCAGGGTCAAGGCGCGCACACGCGGCGTGATGGCCTATTTGAGCGCCCGTCCGGATGTGGGAGGGCTCAAGATGTATCGAAACGGCATCATTCATATCGATAACGGCCAGCGCCGCTCCTGGTAGAACGATCATCATGGCAGGCGAGAGAAGATCCTGATCCGGCTCATGCGCCAGGGGGCTCCTCCGCCTGCTTTCGTCGCACTGGAACGGGGTGAGAAAGTGTAAGACACTCCGAGCATGTTCGAGAACTTCACGCATCGCCGGGTCGAAACATCCGGAGCCGTCATCAACCTACGCCATGCCGGTGAAGGTCCGCCCGTTCTGCTGCTGCACGGACATCCGCAAACTCATGCGATGTGGCACCGGGTCGCTCCCCGTTTGGCTGAGGAATACAGTGTCGTCTGCGCGGATCTGCGGGGTTATGGCGACAGTTCCAAACCACCCACGACGGCAGATCATGAGCCTTATTCCAAGCGGGCCATGGCGCGCGATATGGTCGAGGTGATGCAGGCTCTTGGCTTCGAGCGCTTCGCCGTCGTCGGGCATGACCGGGGCGGCCGCTGCGCCTACCGCATGGCGCTCGATCACCCGTCCCGGATCATCGCTCTTTCCGTTCTCGATATCCTGCCGACCTACGAGCATTTCACCCGCACCGACATGGCTTTTGCCATGGGCTACTGGCACTGGTTCTTTCTCGCTCAGCCGCATCCGCTCCCGGAGACCTTGATCACCGCCGATCCCGACACGTTCTATCTGCGCCGCGGACGCACGATGTTCGATCCAGGTGCCCTGGCGGAATACAGGCGGTGCTATACCGATCCGGCAACCATTCATGCCATGTGCGAGGATTACCGGGCCGGCGCAACCATCGACATGCAGGTCGATGAAGCCGACAAGCGGGCCGGACGGCGCATCACGTGCCCGGTGCAGGCTCTCTGGGCCATGAGAAACGGGTTGGAGCGTTGGTACGATGTGCTGGCGGTCTGGCGCGAATGGGCGAGCCATGTGGAGGGCCACGGCATCGAATGCGGCCATTATCTCGCCGAGGAAGCTCCCGACGAGACGCTCGCGGCTCTCATGCCTTTTCTTGCGAAGGCCTTCGCTGCAGCTTCATATTCGGCCGACCCGCAGCGACAGGGGGAAGCGGATCAATCGCCGACGCTGAGGCTCGTCCCAAAGAACTGACAATTGGCGTCCGAACTCATCGAGCGGCGCACGTCCTTTCGCCTTCTCGAGGCCACGCACGGCTGACCACGTGTCCACATAGCCGAGGAGATCGGAGGCCTGCCATTGAACCTCAATGGCCAATGGCGGCGCCGACCATTCGTCAAAGGGGAACGCGAAGGACCGATATCCCTCCTCCACATGGCGGCGTTCCGGCGGCCAATAGGGGCCAACAATCTCCTTGTAGAAGTGCTGGACGGCTTCGTTGATCTGGGCATCCGCCTGGATGACTCCGTAGGTGACGAGAGCCAATACCGCTCCCGGTTTTCCGATGCGGCGCGCTTCCGCATAGAATGCTTCGAGGTTGAACCAATGAGCGGCCTGCGCCGCCACGATCAGATCAACCGAATGATCAGGAAGGCCGCTCTTCTCGGCCGGCGCAACGCGATACTCGACCTTCTCATGCGCTTCTGCCTTCTCGATCTGCTGCGGGCTTGCATCGGTTGCGATCACGCGATCGAAACGCTCTGTAAGCAGGACGGAGAGCTGGCCCGTGCCACAGCCGACATCGAGCGCCGTCTCTCTCGCCGCGCAGCAACTCGCCAGATAATCGACAAGCGCCGCAGGATAGGTGGGACGGTAGGCTGCGTAATCTCCGGATCGCGTCGAGAAGTGATCCTTGAACGACATCTCATGCTCCCGAAAATGGAGCGATTGCAATTCCGCTTGCTTCGAGCTTGGCTCTGATCGTGCGCGCCATGGCCACCGCGCTCGGTTCGTCGCCATGGACGCAGATCGTGTCGATCTCGATCGGAATGCGCCTGCCCGATGTGGTCACGACCGCTTTGTCCTGCAGCGTGCGCAGCACACGTTCGGCGGCAGCATCCGCGTCGTGGAGAACTGAGCCAGGCTTCTTCCGGGACGTCAGCGTGCCGTCGTCTTCATAGGTGCGGTCGGCGAAGAACTCCCGCGCCATCCGCAAGCCAAGCTTTTCCGATGCCTTCTCCATCAGAAGACCTGGCATGCAGACATTGATGAGGCTCGCATCGACACCCTTGATGGCGCGGGCAATGGCCAGCGCCAAACTCTCGTCCTCGTTCGCCATGTTGTTGAGCGATCCGTGCGCCTTCACATAGGTGACCTTATGACCGGCGAGCGCGGCAACCGCCTGCATGGCGCCGATCTGGTAGGCCATCATGCGCTCGATATCGGCGGGCGTGTCGCCCCGGATGACGCGCCGTCCGAAGCCGTGCAGATCGTTGAAGCCGGGGTGAGCGCCAATGGCCACGCCCTTGTGCTTCGCTGTCTCCGCCGTGCGGAACATGATGGATGGATCGCCTGCATGGAACCCGCAGGCAATGTTCGCGGAAGAGACGATATCGAGCATCGCCTCGTCGTCCCCCATGGGCCAGGGGCCGAAACCTTCGCCCATATCGCAGTTCAGATCGACCTTCATGGCATTCACACCACAACCGGCTGCGCCGTCTGCGCCCCCACATGGAACACGCGCTTGTAGCGCTCGACTTCCTCTTCCGGCCCGAGCGCCTTTGTCGGATTGTCCGAGAGTTTCACGGTCGGATGCCCATCCGCCGAGATGACCTTGCAGACGATGGAAATGGGATCGAGCCTTCCATCGGGAGCAAGGCCGCGGAAATCATTGGTCAACAGCGTGCCCCAGCCGTAGCCGATGCGCATGCGTCCACGGAAATGCTGATGGATGCGCTCGATAAGACCGACATCGAGGCCATCTGAGAAGATTGCGAGCTTGTCCCTTGGGTTCTGCCCGCGCTGCTGCCACCACGCGATGACTTCCTCCCCTCCTTCGATAGGATCCTTGGAATCGATGCGAATACCGGTCCAGGAAGACACCCAGTCAGGCGCGTTCTGCAGGAAGTTCGTCGTGCCGTAGGTATCCGGCAGGATGACTCGCAGGTTGCCCTCATAATCCTCCTGCCAGTCGGCGAGCACGCGATAAGGAGCCTTTGCAAGTTCCTCGTCGCTCGCGGTGAGGGCGGCATAGACCATGGGAAGTTCATGAGCATTGGTGCCCACGGCCTCGACCTCGCGGCGCATGGCGATCAGGCAGTTCGATGTGCCGAGGAAGGCAGGTCCCAAGCCTTCGATCATCGCCTGCACGCACCAGTCCTGCCAGAGGAAGCCATGGCGGCGGCGCGTGCCGAAATCGGAGATGGAGAGATCAGGCAGCTTCTTGAGCCGCTCGATCTTCTCCCACACGCGGGTCATGGCGCGGGCATAGAGCACCTGCAGCTCGAACTTGCCCATGCCTCTCAAGACGCCGCGCGAGCGCAGCTCGTTGAGGATGGCGAGCGCCGGAATCTCCCACATGGTGGTCTCGATCCACGGCCCGTGGAAGGTGAGCACATACTGGCCGTCTTCCTTCTCCAGAAGGTATTCCGGAAAGCGGAAGGTCTCGAGCCAGTCCATGAATTCTGGCGAGAACATCTGCCGCTTGCCGTAGAACGTATTGCCGCGCAGCCAGGTGGATTCGCCGCGTGTCAGGGAGAGGCTGCGAACATGATCGAGCTGCTCACGCAGTTCGCCCGCATCGATGATATCGGCCAGCCGGATCCGGGTGGTGCGGTTGTGTATGCCGAATGTGACCTGTACGTCCCGGTGGCGGCGAAAGATCGTCTGCGCCATCAGGAGCTTGTAGAAGTCCGTATCCAGGACCGACCGAACGATAGGGTCGATCTTCCAGGTATGGTTGTAGACCCTGGTCGCGATGTCCACCATCGCCTGCTCCTCGTCGTTTCAGGAGGCAGGACAATAGCGAAGGCCGGCACATGAAGGAAGGGCGGCTGGTCCAATCCCCTGTTCAGGGAGGCAGAACATCGACCTGAATGGACGAACAATAGGCCCTGATATCGGTCATATCCTGCTCCGACAGGTCGTTTGCCACAATGTTCATGGTTTCGTTCTTGCGCTCTCCGAATTTGTAATCCGTCAGCGCTTTCACGAGATAGCCCTGGATTTGCCCCGCGAGGTTCGGCGCCTCCGGATACTTCGAGAACCCGTCCAAGCCATGGCAGGCCTTGAAAGACGGTGATCTTCTGGCGCCCGGCCTTGGCGTCAGCGGCAAGGGCGAGGTGCTTTGGAATGTCCGCACTTTATCGAGATTGCTGGTCGGCGGCTGAGCAGCAGGCTGAGCGAAACTGGTCGATGCGAACTCTGCAGGAGAGGCGGCGGCAAGCCAGATGGATTTCATTCTTCCCTCCGTGGGAACACCCCCGCCAATTTCTCTGATGCGAACCTTCGGATGAGCTCCAGGTTACTATGCTTTGTTGCCGCCGATTGTACCCAAGTCAAAGCTGTGAAAAATGAAACAAAGAGGCAGCATGAAAAAGGGCCGCTAAGCGGCCCTGATTGCAAGGATCGGTGCTAGCAGCGTCAGCTGAGATTGACTTTGGCCTGATCGCCGGGATGGGGCGGCTTCCCGGTCAGAGCGGCCTTGGCGTAGCCGTAAAGATGCACGATCGTGGAGGATGGGCTGTCCCAGTACTCGCCCCTGGACGGATGGACTCGGATCAGGGCGATCTGCGGATCGTCGACGCCCTTCGGGAACCAAGCCCGGAGAGGCTCCGACCATTTCTCTTCGATCTTGGCCTTATCGCGCACGATCTCTGCCTTGCCGGCGATGGAAACATAGGTCTGGCTGCTGGGATCGCTGTATGCCAGATTCACCTCGTTGTCGCGGGAGAGTTCCGTCATCTTCGGCGATTGGATCTGGGTGAAGAACCAGAGATCCCCGTGCTCGTCAGCCTCCATACTGTGCATGGGACGACTGTGCAGGCTGCCATCGGCATCGACGGTGGTCATCATGGCGATCTTCACATCCTTGACGAGCTCATAGAGCTTCTTTGCGTTCGGATCGTTATGGCCGTGCTGATGCATCATCGTCTCCTGTTTCCTGATTGCGTTACTTCATACCGGGGAGGCGACGCGCGAACGCCGGTATCCGGCTGGCCTCGCCGACCCTTGAGGGACCGGCTTGTCAACGGACGGGCTCGGTTTTGGTTCGGATATCGACTATGACTGCCAGACAATGCCTTAACGGATGGATTGCGAGCCTATACATGAGGGTCAGAAGATTGTTTGGTCGACTTTCAGGAGCCTCCATCGTGGCAATCACGCGTGACCATGTGCTGCAAGCGCTCTCGACTGTGCGGGTCGATGCCAGCGGAACAACCCTGGTGGCATCAGGACGCCTGTCGGACGTCCATATCGACGATGCTGGCCGTGTGATGTTCTCGATCGCCATCAATCCATCCGAAGCCCAGGCGATGGAGCAGGTTCGCCAGGCTGCTGCCGCCGCCGTTCAGGGTCTGCCGGGGGTGAAGGGTGTGTTCGCCAGCCTCACGGCCGACCGGCCCGCTGGAGCGGGTACCTCATCACCCTCGCCGGCCGCCGCACAGCGCCCCCGGGCAGCGGCGCAACCTAAGAACCAGCGTATTCCCGGAGTGCGGCACGTGATTGCGGTCGCCTCCGGCAAAGGCGGCGTCGGGAAGTCGACAACAGCCTGCAATCTGGCTCTCGGCTTGAAGTCCCTTGGATTGAAGGTCGGCGTTCTCGACGCCGACATCTACGGTCCTTCGATGCCCAAGCTCTTCGGCATTCACGGCAAGCCGAAACTGCTGGAGAACCGCATCCTTGAACCGATGGAAGCCTATGGCCTGAAAGTCATGTCCATCGGCTTTCTCGTGGAGGAGGAAGCGGCGATGATCTGGCGCGGGCCGATGGTCATGTCCGCGATCACTCAGATGCTGCGCGAGGTTGCCTGGGGAGAGATTGACGTGCTCGTCGTCGATATGCCCCCCGGCACCGGCGATGCCCAGCTCACCATGGCGCAAGCCACACCCTTGGCCGGCGCCGTGATCGTCTCGACACCGCAGGATCTGGCGCTCATCGACGCGCGCCGCGGTGTCTCCATGTTCAAGCGGGTGGAAATCCCGATCCTCGGCATCATCGAGAACATGGCCACCTTCATGTGCCCCCATTGCGGCCAGACCTCCCACATCTTCGGACATGGCGGCGCACGGGAGGAAGCCGCGCGCCTCGGCGTTCCGTTCCTCGGCGAAGTTCCGCTCAACATGACGATCCGCGAGCTTTCCGACGCAGGGCGTCCAGTGACAGCGACAGATCCGGACGGGCCGCATGCCAGCATCTACAAGGCCATGGCGCAGCAGGTGTGGACAGCGTTGTCAGGCGGGACAGCAGCACGCCCGGCCCCACGCATCGTCATCGAATAGTCCCGGCATGGGGCCCTTCCCTGCCACATTGGGTGTCATTCTCGCAGGCGGCCTGTCAAGGCGCATGGGCGGCAACGACAAGACGCTCCTGCGGCTTCAGGGGCAAACGCTGCTTGCTCACGTCACGAATCGATTAGGTCCTCAGTGCGAGAGCATCGTTCTCAGCGCGAATGGGGATCCATCGCGCTTCGCGGAGACGGGTCTTCCTGTCGTGCCGGACACAGTCCCGGATCATCCAGGTCCATTGGCAGGTCTTCTCGCAGCCATGGATTGGTGTGTCAGCAAGAAGCCTTTCGTGGAATGGATCGTCAGCGTCCCTTGCGACACGCCGTTCATTCCGACAGACCTGGTCGAGCGTCTTCATGCGGCGCGCAACGACTCACACGGTGCCATGGCCTGTGCGGCCTCGGGATCTCGGCAGCATTACGTGACAGGTCTCTGGTCCGTTTCATTGCGTGAACGTCTACGCCGTGCGCTGGTGCTCGATGGCATGCGGCGCGTGGAAGACTGGGTGAAGTCCCATGATTTTGCGATCGCCGTCTGGCCTCTTGAACCGATCGACCCCTTCTTCAATATCAATACCCCTGCAGATCTAGGGCTCGCGGCTTCCATGCTGAACTGCGCGCCGCTCGATACCAGCGGGCCTTGGCAAGTTGGATCCAACACGGAGGAGGGTTGCGATGGTTGAGCTGGATTTGTCCGGTTTGAAGTGCCCGCTCCCGGTGCTGCGCACACGCAAGGCCCTGCTGTCCATGAGCCCTGGAGACCGATTGCGTGTGATATGCACGGATCCTCTCGCGGGAATTGATGTGCCCAATCTCATAAGAGAGTTGGGAGACACGCTCCTGGAGCAGCAGCAGGATGAACGCAGCATCAGCTTTCTGATCGCCCGCGCGGACAAGAGTGCATGAAAAAGGCCCGGCTGATGCCGGGCCCTGAATCGATTACTTAGGATCAGGTGCTTTTACGCAGGCTGTCCTTGATGCCGCCGATGGTGTTCTGGATCCGGCCTTTGGCCTTGTCCATTTTGCCTTCGGTCTCCATTTTGGAATCGCCAAGAGCCTTACCGAGACCCTCTTTTGCGCGTCCCTTGATGTTCTTCATGCTGCCTTCGCTGCGATCATGATCCATGATCTTTCTCCTCATGATAACTGTACAAAAAACGCTTTGCAGAAGGCGCAGGTTTCAAGCTCAGCCGCGGGATACATTTTTCCTGTAAGGACAGAATCTTCATTCGTGCCGCAGGATTTCTGGCAAAGAACCGGTTGTTACTCGTGCGGATAAGCATAAAAGCCCACCTGCGGACCAAATTACTTTCAATTCTGACGTTCGCTGCGATTTGCATGTGTTAATTGGCACATTTCGCCTCTCAACTTAGACGTGCACCTCACTTTTCTCGAGCCAAGACATGGACACGGGATCCGTTTGCGCTAAATCGAGGACCCTAATAACGTTATAACTTTAACATATACGAGTCTCCCGTGCCTCCTGCCCAAAGGCCCCCGAAGAAGTCCTCGAAGGCTCAGCATGCAACAGCCGACCGGGCCGGCGAGAAGAAGACTGCCCAGCCGCTGGACCGCATCGCTCTTCTGGCCCACCAACTCAGGACGCCGCTTTCAGCTATCAATGCCTTGGCTCAAGGAATGATGCGACGCGCGGACAGAATGAGTGCCGACGATGTCAGAAGCCGCGCCGAGAGGATCTGGCGAGCCAGCCTGCGCCTGGACGAACTGATCGAGATGATCCTGTCCTACACCCGCGCCAGCGCTGGCGGGATGCTGGTCAACCCCACCGAGTTCAACCCGGAGGCCATGATCTTGCGAGCCTGCCAGGAGCAGAACACTCACGAACCCGACCGTTTATTCGTCATTGAGATTCGCGATCTGCCCGAAACGATCGTGGGCGACCCGATCCTGTTGGAGCAGGCCCTTGTGATCGTACTCTCCAATGCCATGAAGTACTCGGAACCCACTCAACCGATTACCGTCACATCCTTCGTAATCGATGGAAGCATCATCATCTCGGTCAAGGATGAAGGCATCGGAATCTCGGAACGAGACATGCCCTTCCTGATGCAACCTTTCTTCCGCGGGCAGAATGCCAAGGAATTGCCTGGTACGGGTCTTGGCCTCAGTCTCGCTTGGCACATCCTGAAGCTGCACGGCGGAGGGCTTGACGTGGACAGCATGGAAGGTCAAGGCACAACTGTTACGCTGACAATCCCCGAGACGAATATCACTGGTGCAGCAGGTGCCCTCTGACCGTGCTGAGCCCGGACGAAGCGCGCCCTCAAGGTTCAGTTTCCACTGCTGACGCACGAACGGATGAGGATAGCGCGAAAGTCGTTCACGTTCGTCAGCGTCGGACCCGTGAGGACAAGTCTGTCGAGTTGCGCGAAGGCGGTGTAGGCATCGTTTCGGGCGAGATATTCAGAAAGGTCCAGGTCCTTTTCCTCAGCGGCCGCGAACATGGTCTGATCGAACCACGCGCCTGCATTGTCCTCCGATCCGTCGATGCCATCGGTGTCGCAGGCGATGGCGGAGATCCCTTTTTCGCCGCGCAACGATAAAGCCAGTGCCAGCAGAAACTCCGCATTACGCCCGCCCCGCCCTTCGCCACGAACGGTGACTGTCGTTTCGCCGCCCGAGAGCAGAACGCAAGGGGCAGCCATCGGCACTCCATGCATGCGCACGGATCGCGCAATGCCCGCCATCACCCGTCCAACCTCGCGCGCTTCGCCCTCGATGGCATCACCAAGGATCAAGGGCATCACTCCGAGCTCGCGCGCTTTCGCAGCGGCCGCATCGAGGGCCATCTTCGGTGTGGCGAGCATATGCACGGTTCCTGCCTCGACCGCATTGTCGACCACATTTGCTTGGATCGCCTCCACGACGTGCTGAGGAGCGTCGATGTCGTACTTGTCGAGGATCGAGAGGGCCACATGGGGTTCGACCCGTTCCGGAATCGTCGGGCCGGAGCCGATGCTGGAAGGATCATCCCCCGGCACGTCCGAGATGAGATAGGTGACGGTCTGCGCCGGGGCGATGGCCGCCGCCAGCCTGCCGCCCTTGATGGCAGAGAGCGACTTGCGCACGAGGTTCATCTCGCCGATGGGCGCGCCTGATTTCAGGAGAGCGCGGTTCAAAGCCTGCTTGTCCGCAAATGTGATGCCTTCGGCAGGAAGCGAAAGGAGCGCGGAGGCGCCGCCAGAAATCAGGCAGACAACGAGATCGTCGGGCCCAGCCTCATGGGCAAGCGAGAGAATGCGCTTGGCCGCATTCAGCCCCGCCTCGTCAGGAACCGGGTGAGCTGCCTCGACGATGCGGATAGATTGCGTCGGAACCGCATGGCCATAGCGCGTGACGACGAGGCCCTCACACGTGCCGCCCTCTTTTGCCCAGGCCTCTTCGAATGCTGCTGCCATGCGCGCAGAAGCCTTGCCGGCACCGAGCACGATCGTCCGGCCCTTCGGCTTGGGCGGCAAACGTCCTTCGAACTTTCCATCGGGAAGAGCCGCGTTCAACGCGGCGTCGAACAGGGTGCGGAGGATGATAGCCTCATGAGTCATGCTGCTAGTTTATGCGATATTTTCCTGGCGTGAAGTGTCCGGGCCGACTGGCCGTCTACTCCCAAGCTGCGAGGACACAGCACCTGTTGAGGTCCTGTTCGATCCTTCGTCTGTGGAACAGGATGAGGCTGGCTCGGCTCGGCTAAGTCGGCCCTAGGGGCGCCGCGCTCTTTCCCTTAGGGCAGGACGCGTTCCCGAGCCTCAAGGTGCGCCCAAGCCAACATCACGGGGCTGAAAAGGTTGGAATATCGCACAAAATATGATTGAACCTCCGAATTCCATACCGAAACTTCATGCACGGCACCCAAGAGTGCCCCGGAAGGAAACGCTGGCTTATGCACGAGACCGCTCTGCATTTCTGCAGCTCCACAGGCATGGGAGCGGCAGCATGATCCCCCTTTCTCAGCTTCCTCTGGAAAAGGCACGCTCCGTGCGCGTCGTTCTCACCGATATCGACGACACCATTACGACGGAGGGCATGCTGACGGCCTCGGCCTATGCCGCGCTGGAAAACCTGCAGCGCGCCGGCTTCCTTGTGATTCCGGTAACGGGGCGTCCGGCCGGCTGGTGCGATCATATCGCCCGCATGTGGCCCGTGGACGCTATCGTGGGCGAGAATGGGGCCTTCTATTTCCGGTATGATCGCGCGCGAAAGAAGATGGACCAGCGTTTCTGGGCTTCCCCCGAAGAGCTGAAGAAGAACCGAACCAGACTCGATGCCATCGAAAAGGAGGTGCTCGAGTCAGTGCCGGGCTCGGCGCTCGCCAGCGACCAGGCTTATCGCCTTGCGGATCTTGCCATCGACTTCTGCGAGGATGTGCCTCCTCTGCCTGAGTCCGAGGTCGACAGGATCGTTGCCATCTTCGAACGCCACGGAGCGCAGGCAAAGGTCAGCTCCATTCATGTGAACGGCTGGTTCGGCGACTACAACAAGCTCAGCATGGCCAGGACGCTGCTGTCCGACCTGTTCGGCATGGATTGGGAGCAGGCACGGCAATCCGTCATCTATGCCGGCGACTCGCCCAATGACGAGCCGATGTTCGCCGCCTTCCCGCTCAGCGTCGGCGTGGCCAATATCCACGCCTTCGAGCATCGTCTGAAGAACAAGCCGGCTTATATCGCCAAGGGGCACTCAGGCGACGGCTTTGCCGAGTTGGCCGAACTCCTCCTCAACGCAAAACGTCTTCAAACTTTTTGATTTCAACGCCGAGATTGCCGATCTGTGCGTCGATATCGAAACGACGACATCCGATCATCAGCCGCTCGCGACCATTCTTCGATCCTGAAGAGAAAGCCGGGCTGCGGTGCAGCCCGGCTCTGCTGATCAGAGGCCTGCCAGACAGACGTACTTGATTTCGAGGAAGCCCTCGATGCCGTATTTGGAGCCTTCCCGGCCCAAGCCCGACTGCTTGATCCCACCGAAGGGCGCCATCTCGTTGGCGAGGGCCGGCGTGTTCACGCCCACCATCCCGCTCTCCAAAGCCTCTGCCACGCGCCAAACCCGAGCCATGTCCTTGGCATAGAAGTACGACGCCAGACCGAACTCGGTGTCGTTGGCCATGGCAATCACCTCCGCCTCGTCCTTGAACGGGATGATCGGCGCCAGCGGGGCGAAGGTCTCTTCCTTCGTCACCCTCATGGACTGGGTGATGCCGGTCATCACGGTCGGCTCGAAGAACGTGCCGCCCAGCTCCGAGCGCTTGCCCCCGACCAGAACCTTGCCCCCCTTGGCGAGAGCGTCCTGAACATGGTCCTCCATCTTCGCCACGGCCCGCTCGTCGATCAGCGGCCCCATGGCGACGCCGCTCTCCGTTCCCCGCCCAAGCTTGAGGCTCCTGGCCTTGGCCGCGAGCTTCTCGGCAAAGGTCTCCGCCACGCTCTCCTGCACATAGATGCGGTTGGCGCAGACACAGGTCTGGCCGGCGTTGCGGAACTTCGAAGCCGTAGCTCCCTCCACCGCCGCATCGAGATCGGCGTCGTCGAACACGATGAAGGGGGCGTTGCCTCCCAGCTCCAGAGAGAGGCGCTTGATGCTGTCGCCCGCCTCCCGCATCAGCCACCGGCCTACATTGGTGGAGCCGGTGAACGTGATCTTGGCCACCTTGGGATTGTGGCAAAACTCCTCGCCGATGGGCTTGGCCTCATTGGTGGTGATCACTGAGAAGGCCCCTTTGGGAACGCCTGCCCGCTCCGCCAGCACCGCCAGAGCCAGGGCCGAGAGCGGTGTCTGGGCGGCGGGTTTGAGAACCATGGTGCACCCGGCAGCCAGCGCCGGACCAACCTTGCGGGTGATCATACCGTTAGGGAAGTTCCAGGGGGTGATGGCGGCGCACACGCCTACCGGCTGCTTGAGCACCAGGATGCGCTGGCCCGGGTTGGCTCCTGGGATAATGTCGCCGTCGATGCGCTTGGCCTCCTCCGCGAACCACTCGATGTAGGCAGCGTTCGAGACGACCTCGCCCTTGGCCTCCGCGAGCGGCTTGCCCTGCTCGGTGGTGAGGATGAGCGCTAGGTCGTCGGCGTTCTCGATGATGAGGTCGTACCACTTTTTCAGAATGGCGCTGCGCTCCTTGGCGGTGCGCTTGGCCCAGTCCTTCTGGACCTCATGGGCCTTGTCGATGGCCCGACGGGCAGCGTCCGCCCCGAGATCGGGCACATGGGTGATGAGGGCGCCGTCGAAGGGGTCGGTGACCGGGATGGTCTTGCCCTCGGGCGCGTCGACCCACTCCCCCGCCACATAGGCACGGCTCTCCAGCAGGGTGGGATCCTTCAGGGCGGGGACACGGGGGCCAACGGGCTTCGTATGTGCGGTCATGGAGAACTCCAGCCTGAGTGATGGACGGTTGAGGTGGATATAGACATTCCGGCTCATCGTGAACACCGCATGGCGCGCCGGGCAGGGTTGCCTGCAACAGGGAGCTTGGCTGCGTGAACACACAAAGCCGTGACTTCGGCGGAATTTGCGACTTAAGGATAAACCCTCATCACATTGCTAAGGCGCTTGCTGCCGTTACCTTGTCTTGACCGGCTTCATGGGGGGTTCCACCATGCGGTCCGCTACAAGGCAGGACCAACCTGCCGTCAACCAGCCCAGGGAAGGTATACGATGCGAGTTCTCAAGCCAATTCTGTTTGCCCTCAGCTGCACAGTTGCGGCACAGGCGACTTACGCCCAGCAGGTCTCCGACAATGTGGTGAAGATCGGCATTCTGAACGACCAATCCGGCGTCTATGCCGATTTCGGCGGCAAGTCATCGGTGGAAGCGGCCCGGATGGCCATCGAGGATTTCGGCGGCAAGGTGCTCGGAGCTTCGATCGAGATCGTGAGCGCCGACCACCAGAACAAGCCTGACGTTGCTTCGAGCATCGCACGCCAGTGGTACGACACCGAAAAAGTCGATTCCATCATGGAACTGACCACCTCATCCGTGGCACTTGCCGTGCAAGGCCTCTCCAAGGAAAAGAAGAAGATCAACATCGTCACCGGCGCCGCGACGACGGATCTGACCGGCAAGGCCTGCTCGCCTTACGGCTTCCACTGGGCCTACGACACGCATGCTCTAGCCGTCGGCACCGGCGGCGCGCTGGTGGAGAACGGCGGCAACAAGTGGTTCTTCCTCACCGCGGATTATGCCTTCGGCTACTCGCTCGAAGATCAGACCTCGAAGTTCGTGAAATCGAAGGGCGGTCAGGTCGTCGGCTCGGTACGCCATCCGCTTGCCGCTACGGATTACTCGTCCTTCCTGCTGCAGGCCCAGAGCTCCGGCGCCAACGTGATCGGCATGGCGAATGCCGGTCTCGATACGTCCAACGCCATCAAGCAGGCTGCCGAGTTCGGCATTACTCAGGGCGGCACCCGCCTTGCGGCGCTGCTTTTCACCCTCGCTGAAGTCAAGGGCCTGGGCCTGCAGGCCGCACAGGGCCTGACGCTCACCGAGGGCTGGTACTGGGACCAGAGCGACGAGAACCGCGCCTTCGCCAAGCGCTTCCAGGCCAAGACCGGCAAGATGCCCAACATGATCCATGTGGGCACCTACTCCGCCGTGACGCAATATCTGAAGGCGATCCAGAAGGCCGGCACGGATGCGACCGAGCCGGTTGCCAAGGCGCTTCACGAGATGCCGGTTCAGGACGTCTTCGCCAAGAACGGCAAGGTGCTGCCCAACGGCCGCATGGTGTATGACATGTATCTCTTCCAGGTGAAGAAGCCGTCGGAAAGCAAGGGCGAGTGGGACATGTACACGCAGCTCGCCAAGGTGCCCGGCGATCAGGCCTACATGAAGGCTGCCGACAGCGGCTGCCAGGTCACGCAGTAAATCCGAGAAAGGCGAGGGCAGCACCAGCTGCCCTCGCCGCTCATGACCTCCTCATCTTTCGGGATCAGCGGCCGGCATATGGTCAGTACTCAACCGATTCTGAGCGCCACAGGCCTCACCATGGAATTTCGTGGCTTCGTCGCCGTGAAGGACGTGACCCTCTCCGTCAACGAGGGCACGATCCACGCCCTGATCGGCCCCAACGGCGCCGGAAAGACCACCGTCTTCAACCTTCTCACCAAGTTTCTCACGCCCACACGCGGACAGATCGTCTTTCGCGGCAGCGACATCACCCGCCTCAAGCCCGCCGAAGTCGCGCGCCTGGGCCTTGTGCGCTCATTTCAGATTTCCGCCGTGTTTCCGCACCTGTCGGTGCTCGACAACGTGCGCGTGGCTTTGCAGCGCCCCAAGGGCCTCGCCACGCAGTTCTGGCTTCCTTCAAGCAGCCTTTCCGTTCTCGATGACCGCGCCATGGAGTTGATCGATGCGGTCAACCTCTCGGCCTATGCGCATCTGACAGCGTCCGAGCTCTCTTACGGCCGCAAGCGCGCCCTCGAAATCGCCACCACCCTTGCCCTCGATCCGGCCATGCTCCTGCTCGATGAGCCGATGGCCGGCATGGGGCACGAAGACATCGGACGCATTGCCGACCTGATCCGCCGCGTTGCCAAGAACCGCACGGTGCTCATGGTCGAGCACAACCTGAACGTCGTCGCCGATCTGTGCGACCGGGTCACCGTTCTGGCGCGCGGCGAAATTCTCTCCGACGGATCGTACGCCACCGTCAGTGCCGACCCGCGGGTGCGAGAAGCCTATATGGGGACCGAGCATGAGTAACGCGCCTCTCCTCGAAGTTCGCGGGCTGAATGCATGGTACGGCGAAAGCCACGTTCTCCATGGTGTCGATCTCGATATCCGTGAGGGTGAAACCGTGACGCTCCTGGGCCGCAACGGCGCCGGCAAGACGACGACGCTTCGCGCCATCATGGGAATCCTGCGCCGCCGGGAGGGCGTGATCCGCCTGCGCGGCCAGGACCTCCTCGGCCTGCCCCTGCACAAGGTGGCGCAAGCGGGCATCGGTTACGTTCCTGAAGAGCGCGGCATCTTTGCCAGCCTCAACGTTGCCGAGAACCTGATGCTGCCGCCGACCGTATCGGAAGGCGGCATGAGTCTGGATGAGATCTATACGCTCTTCCCTAACCTGCATGAGCGTCGCTCCAGCCAGGGCACCAAGCTTTCCGGCGGCGAACAGCAGATGCTCGCGATCGCCCGCGTTCTGCGCACAGGCGCGCGGATCATCCTTCTCGACGAGCCGACCGAAGGGCTCGCGCCCGTCATCGTCCAGCGCATCGGTGACGTTCTCGTGGCTTTGAAGAAGCGCGGCATGACCATCCTGCTGGTGGAGCAGAACTTCCGCTTCGCCAGGAAAGTCGCCGACCGCTTCTACCTCATGGAGGATGGCCGCATGGTCAATTCCTTCCCAGGCCATGAGCTCGATGCGCGCATGGATGAACTCCACGAAGTGCTGGGAGTGTAACGTCACATGAGCACGATCTTCGGCATTCCCGCCCCCGCCCTCTACGGGCAAATTCTTATTGGCCTCATCAACGGCTCGTTCTACGCCATGCTCAGTTTGGGTCTGGCGGTGATCTTCGGCCTGCTGCGGGTCATCAACTTCGCCCATGGCGCGCAGTACATGCTCGGCGCCTTTGCGGCCTATCTCCTGCTGAACTATCTGGGCGTCGGCTATTGGCCAGCCCTCATTCTGGCCCCCGTGATCGTTGGAGCCGTGGCCATCGCCATCGAGCGCTTCATGCTCCGGCGCCTTTACGGACTCGATCCGCTCTATGGGCTCCTGCTGACCTTCGGTTTGGCCTTGATCATGGAAGGCGCGTTCCGGCACTGGTTCGGCGCTGCAGGCAAGCCCTATGCGCCTCCGGCCCAGCTGACCGGGGCGCTCAATCTCGGCTTCATGTTCATGCCGATCTACCGCGGCTGGGTGGTCGTCGCATCCCTGGTCGTCTGCATTGGCACATGGCTTCTCATCGAGAAGACCCGGCTTGGCGCCTATCTGCGGTCGGCCACGGAAAATGCCACGCTCGTTCAGGCCTTCGGCGTGAACGTCCCGCTGCTGCTCACCCTCACCTATGGCTTGGGCGCTGCCCTTGCTGCGTTGGCGGGCGTGCTGGCGGCGCCGATCTATCAGGTCAGTCCCCTGATGGGTTCGAACCTCATCATCATCGTCTTCGCCGTCGTGGTCGTCGGCGGCATGGGATCGATCCTCGGCGCCATCGTGACAGGGTATGTGCTGGGCGTGCTGGAAGGTTTGACCAAGGTCTTCTACCCGGAAGCCTCGAGCATTGTTATCTTTGTGATCATGGCCATCGTTCTGCTCGTCAGACCGGCCGGTCTCTTCGGGCGGGAGGAGTGATACCATGGCTGTTGGAACACAATATCTGGCGGAACAGCCGAAGCTGCGCACGACCTCGCTCGTCCTCGGCGCCATCGCCCTGGCTGCCCTGCTCGCGGCTCCCTTCTTTCTCTACCCCGTCTTCCTGATGAGCATCTTGTGCTTCGCGCTCTTTGCCTGCGCGTTCAATCTGCTCATCGGCTATGTGGGTCTTCTTTCCTTCGGCCACGCTGCCTTCTTCGGCGGTGCGGCTTACTTCACCGCCCATGCGGTCAAGGTATGGGGATGGGAACCTCTGGCGGGCATCCTGCTGGGGGTAGCCGGTGCAGCCGGCTTGGGGCTCGTCATCGGCTTCCTCGCCATCCGGCGTCAGGGCATCTACTTTTCCATGATCACCCTGGCGCTTTCCCAGATGTTCGCCTTCATCTGCCTGCAGGTGCCGTTCACCCATGGCGAGGACGGGATCCAGGGCGTGCCGCGTGGGCATCTTCTCGGCGTTATCGATCTCAACGAGCCGCTCGCGATGTATTACGTGACGCTCGCCGTCTTCCTGTTCGGCGTCTTTGCCATCTGGAGGATCGTGAACTCCCCCTTCGGCAACATTCTCAAGGCCATCCGCGAGAACGAACGCCGCGCAGTTTCCCTCGGATATCGAGTCGATCGCTACAAGCTCGGGGCCTTCGTGATGTCGGCGGCGCTCGCTGGCCTCGCCGGCGGCACGAAGGCTATCGTCTTCCAGTTCGCCACGCTCACCGATGTGCAGTGGCAGATGTCCGGCGAGGTCATTCTCATGACCCTGCTCGGCGGCATCGGCACCATGGTCGGCCCCATCGTCGGAGCAGGTCTGGTGATCGCCCTCCAGAACTATCTTGCCGCTTACGATTTCCCCGTCACGGTGCTGATCGGCATCATCTTCGTGATCTGCGTGCTTCTGTTCCGCCGGGGCATCGTAGGTGAGGTTCTGGAATTGATGAAACGGAAGGCTAAGGGCGCTCCATAGAAAAAGCGTACCTACGCCCCATGATCGAGCCGTGTCATGTCAGACAGCACCATGTTCGATTACATCATCATCGGAGGAGGCTCGGCAGGCTGCGTCCTGGCGAACCGCCTCTCCAAGGATCCCCGCAATTCCGTCTGCCTGCTCGAAGCAGGCGGAAAGGACAACTGGATCTGGTATCACATCCCGGTGGGCTATCTCTTTGCCATCGGTAACCCCCGTTCCGACTGGATGTTCAGGACGGAGAGCGAGCCTGGCCTGAACGGGCGCGCGCTGAACTATCCGCGCGGGAAAGTGTTGGGCGGCTGCTCCGCCATCAACGCCATGGTCTATATGCGCGGCCAGCGTGAGGATTACGACAACTGGCGGCAGATGGGCCTGAGGGGATGGGGCTGGGACGATGTGAAGCCGATCTTCCGTCAGCACCTGGACCATTACCTCGGCGCCGGCGAACACCATGGCGCAGGCGGGGAATGGCGGGTCGAAGCGCCTCGCACGCGCTGGGACATTCTGGACACCTTCATCGAGGCCGCCGTCGAAGCCGGCATACCCCGCACGACCGACTTCAACACGGGCAGCAACGAAGGCATTTCCTATTTCCACGTCAACCAGAAGAACGGGCGTCGCTGGTCGGCGGCACGCGGGTTTCTGAAGCCAGCCCTGTCACGCTCCAATCTGAAGGTTGAGATCAACGCGCATGCGACGCGCATTCTCTTCGAGGGCAGGCGGGCTGTTGGAGTCGAGATCGTGCAGAACGGCACTCTCAGACGCATTCACGCCCGCAAGGAGGTCATCCTCTCCGCAGGCGCAGTCGCATCGCCCCAGCTCCTGCAGCTCTCCGGCATCGGCGACGGCAACCTGCTGCAGCAGCATGGGATCCCTGTCATTCAGCACCTGCCGGGCGTGGGCGAGAACCTGCAGGATCATCTGCAGCTGCGCCCAATCTACAAGGTTCATGGGGTGCGAACGCTCAACGAGGATTATGCCTCCCTCATGAAGAAGGGCTTCATGGCACTCGAATATGTCCTGTTCAGGCGCGGCCCGCTGACGATGGCGCCCTCTCAGCTGGGCGCTTTCACACGGTCATCCCCCGATTATGCCACGCCGAACCTGCAGTTCCATATCCAGCCCCTGTCGCTGGACAAGTTCGGAGAGGATCCTCACCCCTTCCCCGCCTTTACGGCAAGCGTCTGCAACCTTCGGCCGACAAGCCGCGGCAGCATCAGGATCCGCAGCGTCAACGCGTCTGACGCCCCGTCGATTCGCCCCAATTACCTGGCCACTGTTGAAGATCAGCAAGTCGCAGTCGATTCGCTGCGCCTTGTGCGCCGTATCGTGTCCATGCCCGCTCTTCAGAAATATCGGCCCGAGGAATACAAGCCGGGCGCCCATCTCAACTCACATGACGAGCTTCTCAACGGCGCGCGCGAGATCGGCACCACCATTTTCCATCCGGTTGGCACGGCGAAAATGGGCATCGAGAGCGATCCCATGGCCGTCACGGATGACCGGCTCCGGGTTCGCGGTGTCGAGGGGCTTCGGGTAATTGATGCTTCGGTGATGCCGACGATCACCAGCGGCAATACGAACTCGCCGACCCTGATGATCGCTGAAAAAGGCGCGGCCATGATCCTTGAGGATCACGCCCACAGTGTGGAAGTGATCCGGCAATCGGCTTGAGGACCAAGGTCGTTGTTCAGGCGGATGTCTGTCCGTCAGCTGGAAGGTGGCTCGCGGCCCAGATGGCGGCCTGCGTCCTGTTCTTTGCATGGATCTTGCGCAGGATCGCCTTCACATGAACCTTTACCGTTGCCTCGGTGATGTCGAACTTGCGGGCGATCAGCTTGTTCGAATCGCCATCCATCAAGCAGCGCAGGATGACCGTCTCTCGAACCGACAGGCCTTTCGACTGGAACTGCCCCTCTGAAGGCTTGTCCGTGCTCTGCTGTTCCGATCCGAAATCTGCCTGAAGCGCGTGCTCTCGCAGCAGATCAAGAACGATCGAGGGGAAGACAACCTCCCCAAGCATGACAAGGTCCAAGGTCTTTACCAGAACCTCGCAGGAGACCGACTTAACGAGATAGGCATCTACGCCGGCCTGGAAAGCCGTGATGATCTGCTTGAGATCATATCGATCGACGAGCATCAGCACGCGGGCCGAAGAATATTCTTCTTTCAGCCGACGAACCTGATTGCAAGCTTCCTCGTGATCTCGCGCGCCATCCAAGATTATCAGGAATGGGTTGCCGGCAGCTTCCCAGCCTCCGAGCGCTTCGTCGAAGGACGAAGCGAGGGAGACCGGATTGTAGGCCGTCTCTGCCAAGATCCGCCGCAAGCCCTCGCGCAAGAGGGTGTTGGACTCGACGAGAAGAGTTGGCGTTGTCTGCACATCCATGTATTTGGCCTGGATTGGCTCTGCCGTGCGCGCCAGCTCCAGATATGTGGAATGGCCGAGATCTCTCGTGAATGGTGCGCTCGAGACCGATGAGCCATCAAGATCATAGCTTTTCCGCATAAGAGCGCCTTTCTGGCCGTGAATTCGAACGCGAGGGCAATGGTACATTCCTCTAGGTAAATTAGCTTATTTACCTTTTGTTAACAATGGCTTCCTATTCACATCTGATAAACGTTTGTTAAAAAGCCAGAGTAACGAAACTATATTACGTTGAATTATGAGAAAGAATGCCCTTTTTCTTCTTCACGGGCCGTAAAAACGATCCATATAGGCGTCTATGTCACATGACCGAGATCTAAGCTGAGAGCCTCGTCGCGGGAATCAGGGACTTGCTGCCCTATCCATGGAAATACCAGTCATCTAGTCTAAAAATAATATAACGGTCCCTGAACAAGCCGGTCGCATATTCTCGATGAGATGTTACTTCAATTTAGTCAGTGACGATGAGTCGATGATCGACGACGAAGGCGTTGAGGTCCGCGACATCGATCAAGCTTGGGCTCAAGCCTTGAAGGCAATTGCGGAACTCCGTGAGGAGGCGGAGGGAGACTTCGTCGAGTGGGATCGCTGGAGCCTGCAAGCCACAGACGCGCAGGGCAACATCCTTTTTTCTCTGAAGCTCACTTACGGGCTGCACTGAGGCTCGAATGCGGCACCCGATGCAGACCTTGGCACCTGATGCTTCGGCCAAGGAACATGTCACGTGAACAGATCAGAGGCATCCTCATCGTACCGGGAAGGCGAAGCCCCATTCTTGAGGAGATTCAGAAGGCTTTGAGCAATGAGGGTCTCGACGACGGAGTAGTCTCGCCCGCCTGAACCCATGCTGCATCCTGGCTTGACCCTGACAGGTGACTGACCGCCCACATCGCCGCCTGCGTTCGATTGGCGACACGGATCTTGCGCAGAATTGCCTTGATGTGGACTTTCACGGTTGCCTCAGCGACCTCGAGCTTGCGCGCGATCACCTTGTTCGGCGCACCCTCCATGAGACATTGGAGAATCTCGGCCTCGCGGCTCGACAAAGTGCGGATCACGGAATCCTTGGCATCGCCGGTGCGCTCCGCCTGAGGCGCCAGCATCGCCACCGGAAGGGCCTCCTTCTGCACGATCACGCTCTCGTGCGAGGGCAGCATGGCTTTTAGGAATGCGGACGATGGGAAGACCACTTCACCCAGCATCACAAGGTCGAGATATTTGATCAGGGCTTCGCACCCAGTCGTCGATAGGCAATAGCCGTCGACCCCGGCCTGGATGGCAAGTCTCATCTCGTCCAGATCGAAACCGTCTGCCAAGATGACAACACGCGCATTCGTGTGCTGGCCCTTGAGTTCCCGCACTACGTTGCCCAATCCATTCGGGTAGAGATTACTGTCGATGATGAAAAGGAAAGGCGCAGCGCCGTAGAGCTGCGGCAGCGCAGTACTTCTGCAGCTCAGGTCTTCAGGGTGAACCTTGTAACGGGTACTTGATAGAATATGCTTGATTCCTTCGCGAAGCATGGAATTCTGGCAGCCTAGAACCGTCGTGACCTGGAGAATGGTCGTCATGCAGGAACCCTCTTCGCAAAGATTACCCCCGATTATACGGCGCGTCCTGTTAAGGACTACTGAGGCAAAGGGAGTAACGGATACCGCTTAGGGAGTAGAGAAGTTCTACTCCACTCGAGAATGTCATTCCTCTGCTAACGACATCGATTTTCAGCGAGCGCTGCACTTCTCAAAAATCTCAGCGACAAGATGTCATACCCGCTGGCGCTTAGGATATTTCGGATAAGCGTCATCAAAACCGCTATCATCTGGCACGGGCCGCACGTATCCCTCTCGGCTCAAGAATGGAACCGCGTACGTCATACGCATGAGTGGACCGAAGACGCCGATTGGATGCGCTTCGGCAGCCCATGATTCCCAATCGATCCGGAGATGCACATGAAAAGAGAATCCATGACTCAGAGCATGATGCGCGCCTCGTTGATGACGCTGTTCATGCTTCTTTTCGCCAGTACCGCTTCATCGGAAACTTATCACGTCAATCCTTCAAGCAGCATACAGGAGGCTTTGAACCGTGCCATGCCAGGGGATACGATCAGTCTTTCGCCTGGCCGATACCTACAGGATTTCAGAACTGTCAGAAACGGGCAGCCCGGAAGACCAATCATCATCCGGGGCCCACGCAATGCAGTCGTTTCGGGCGCAGGCGCGAACAGGATCGCCGAGATCAACCACGATTATCTCGAGCTGCATGGCTTCACCATTGACGGGAAGCACGCGCTTGAAGAGGGCAAGGACAGCTATCGCGACAAGCTCGTATATGCAGTCGGCAACCGCCCTGGCGATGGAGTAACCGGATTGCGCATCATCCGCATGAGCCTGAGGAATGCGGGCGGCGAGTGCATCAGGCTGCGTTATCAGGCTCAGCGCAACGAGATTGCCGGTTCGACCATTGAAAATTGCGGCATCTATGACTTCGTCTACAAGGATGGCGGCAAGAACGGCGAAGGTATCTATATCGGAACCGCGCCTGAGCAGCTTGGAAAGCGTGGCGTGCCGGACGCATCGGTCGACCGCTCCGACGCAAACTGGATTCATCACAACACTTTCAACACCCGTGGCAACGAGTGCGTCGACATCAAGGAGGGCTCCTCCGGAAACATCGTCGAGCACAATCGCTGTACGGGACAGAGAGACAAGAAATCGGCAGGTCTCGACGCGCGGGGCAGTGGCAACACTTTTCGTCACAACGTGGTTTATGGGAACCGTGGCGCGGGCATCCGTCTTGGCGGCGATGAAGATGACGATGGGATCGGCAACAGCGCCTATGCCAACACCCTCCGCGATAATGCCGTCGGCAGTTTCAAGGTGCAGCGTGGCCCCCAGGGCAAGATCTGCGGCAACGTGGTTGGCGGCAAAAACACAGGCGTCAAGGGAGATTTCGGCGAGAAGATCGACCCTCGACGGCCCTGCTGAGGATATGTTGCTCCAGTCCGCTCCGCATCCAAGCTGACTGGAGCAACAATGCGAAGAGAGATCTTTAAGATTACTTGGCTTCTGCCGCCTCATCGGCCTTCGGCTGAGCTGGATTCTCAACCGAACTTGTGGCGGAGGGCTCTGTCATGCTGCTCAAGGCAACGGCAGCCAGAGGGAAGCCGCTTTCCTGGGCGCTGCTCATGAGCTCGATCGCCTTGTTCATGTCCATGCTGACGCCGATGCCGGATTTGTACATGAGCCCCAAGCGATACTTCGCCTCCGGTATGCCCGCATCTGCAGCCTGCTGCAGGAGGCTCGCCGCGCGCTCGGGTGAGGCATCGACTCCCGTTCCATCCGTATAGGCCTGAGCCAGCCCGATCAGCGCTTCGCGGTTGCCCGCGTCGGCCGCCTTCTGCAGGCCTGCGATGATTACCGGGACGAGTTCGCTCTTTGGACGCAGCGCCAGGAGGCGGGAGAGCCCCTGCCCTGCGGCAGCGTTTTCCTTGTCCTGCGCGGCAAGAGTGTACCATTGGACAGCCTGGCGCTGATCCTCCAGCTTGTCGCTGCCGGCCAGCATGTTGGCGAGATGGGTCGCAGCGGCGCTGTCGCCACGTTCCGCGGCAACCTTGATCAGATGCCCAGCCGCTTCGCGGTCCTGGACGCCCTTCGTTCCGCGCTCCAGATCCATCGCGACCTGATAGGCGACATTCGGACTGATCTGCGCTGCTTTCTCGAAGAAGCGAAGAGCCGCAGGCATATCGACGGATCCTTCAGAACCGGTCGCCAGAGCCCAGCCGATCTCCACCAGGGTCATACGGCTGCGACCTGGATTGACCTCCTGCAGCCATTTGAGAGCAGCTTCCTCGTTCCGCTCAATTCCTCGCCCAACTCCATAGGCATAAGCCACGCTCGCCATAGCGCGCTTATTGCCGACGCGCGCAGCCCACAAATACCATTCGGCAGCCTTTTTCGTGTTCATCGGTACGCCGTCACCCCGGTCATACATGCCTGCAACGGCGAGAACCGAGCTTGATGCGCCACGAAGCGCCTCGTATCTCAGTTTGCTTTCGATCCGCGCCGGGCCGTTCGCTGCGATGGCAAGCTCATAACGTCCTATGACTTTGCCGAGCATCCGGGTCGCAACACGGTCGCCACGGGAAGAAGCGATTTTCAAGGCATCGAGGCCGGTGGTGAAAGCCGCCGTGTCGATTTTTGCCGTCAATGCAACCTGCCCGAGCTTGAGCAGGCGCGGAGTCGACATAGCTTTGAGCTGCGCGAGGCTGGGGCCAGCCGGTGCCGCGGCCGGCGCCGGAGATTCGCCCTGCTCCTGTCGTGCCGGTGCGGCCAAGGCGGCACTCGTCATGAGGCAGCTCAGGAGCAAGATGTGACTGGTTCTGATCATTCGAATTCTCCTCTACATTCGTCCCGCGCCATCGAGCGTCCCCGAGCCAGAAGGCCTGTCGTCGAAAACTTACCTGGGTGCTGTCGCTTCTGCATTTGCGAGCCATTTTTGGGCTCCATCGGCGTTCACCTCGGTTCCGAAACCAAGGGTCATGGCGAGGCTGACGCCGTACATGGCCTCCTTGTCACCTGCATTGGCCGCGCGCAGGAGCCATTCCGTACTAGCGCTGGCGGACAGCTCCACACCATAGCCTGATGCATACGCCCGGGAGAGCTCCTTCATGGCCTCCGTGTCACCTGCATCGGCTGCCTTGCGCAGCCATGCCACTCCCTGCGCCGGGTCGGACGCAGCGCCGAAGCCGAATTGCAGACTGCGGCCATATTCCCGCATGGCGGCAACAAACCCGCCTTCAGCAACCTCCTTGAGGATGGCAACGGCAGCTGCTCCATCGGCCTCGGAGCTTGCAGCCAAGCGCGCCAGATCAGTCGCCGCCCCCTCGTCTCCACCGCGCAAGGCTCTCGCAAGCCATTCGGCGGCGAGCCCGGTCTTTCCTTCTCCAAGGGCGCCAGACGCATAGCTTCGGCCGAGATAGCGCATGGCCTCGACTTTCCCGCCCTCGGCTGCACGCTTGATGTAATCCAGCGCTGCCTGCTTGTCGGCTGGAGCTCCTGCTCCTTCGAGCATGGTGCGGCCAACCAGGAAAAGGGTGGCCGGATCAGGCTCGTTGAGCTGAACCTCGTTGATGGCCCGCTGAAGCCACATGCGAGCCCGCTCTGCTCCCTGAGCCCCATTCAGTCGATAATGAACCTGGGCCAGTTCCACCATGTCGCGTGCGGCGCAGACCGGGAGGGACTCGGCCCGTGCAATCCAAGGAGAGGCTTCGGCTGGATCTTTCGCGAGGGACGCCATGTCGATTGCCGCCCGCGTGCTGCCGGCATCCGCCGCCATCCGCTTCCATTCCAGGGCTGTCCGCCCTGTGGAGCGAAGCTGATCGTCAGGCTGGTCAGCCAGAATGGTCATCGCGGCGGCATTGCCAGACGCGGCCGCTTTCTGCAGAAGCGACACGCCGCGAGCCCGCTCTGCCGGATCGGCTCGATGAGGAGCCAGCAACAGGCGTCCCAGGTCATACATCGCACCTGAATCGCCGCTGCGTGCGACCTCCTCAAGGAGGTTCTGCGCGAATGTCTCATCACGAATGCCAGCGTCGCCGCTCATGAGCTTGCGCGCCAGGAGAAGCTGCGCACGGGCGCGCTCTTCGCCAAGGGCAAGGGCCGCATCCTGCCATTTGACGGCAAGCTGCTCGTTCTTCTCGATGCCCTGCCCAGTCCTGTAGGCAAGGGACAGGAGCACCATGCTCTCGCGGTCGCCTTTCTCGGCAGAGCGCATCAGAACCTGTGTGTTCTCTCTCACGAGAGCGGGATCCACGTGAGACTGAGCAGCGATTGCGGCGATGCTGCGCGCATGCCCGGCGGTCGCAGCCCGCGTCCTCCAGGAACGGGCCTGCTCCACATCAGGAGCGACGACAGCGCTGCATTCATAAAGGTCCGAGAGAAGTCCCATGGATTCAGGGTGGCCGCGGCTCGCCGCTTCCTTGAGAAGATTAAGAACATCAGTTCCATTCGCGTCCTGCGGGCGCACCAGCAGGAGCTTGGCGAGCTCCGTCAAACCCGATGGATCGCCGCGGTCTGCGGCCTGCCGGTAAAGCGAAAGTGCAGCCTTGATATCGGGCTGGCCCTGAATGCCGCTGGCATAGAGGCGAGCAAGCGAAACGAGGACGCCGGGGCCATGTCCCGGCAGAGCCGCAGCTCGGGAGAGCATATCCGCAGCCTTGGGCAGATCCGGAGGAGAACCGAACTCGCCACGGTAATGGCGTGACAGCAGCTTATAGGCATCGACATCCGCATAGGCGCCGGCCTTCTCCAGCCAGGCGACTGCTTTGGCGGTATCCTTGGAGACTCCATCGCCACGGAGCATGCGCTCGCCCAGCATGGTCATGGCCTGGGCCGATCCTGCTTCGGCTGCACGGGTGAGATGCCGAATGATCACGTTGGGCGCGGCCTTGGCCCGCCCTTGCGTGTAAATCTCGGCAAGGGCAAGATCGCCTCGCATGTCGCCTTGGCGCGACGCCGCCTCAAACCACTTCATGCCCTCCGACAGACCGGCGGGAACGAGCGTCTCGTCCGATAGGATCGTGCCGATCTCGAACAGGGAACTGCATTTTCCTCGTCCGAGATCTCCGTAGAGAATGAGCAATCCCAATTTGACGAGGTCGTCTGTCGATGCCTGGGGAACCGCACCGATGCGGCCACTCTTCTGAAGGCGTGCTAGGCCGATCACGCCGTCCACGTTGCCTGCCGCGGAAGCCGTGCGGAGAAGGCGTTCGGCTTCCTTCACGTCCGCATTGGCGATCCGTCCCTGTTCATGGAGACGCGCCAGCTGGACCGCAGCATCCATGTGAAGCATGGAGGCCGCGGATGCGAAGATCGATGCCGCGCGATCAGGATCCACGGGTCCGGCTGCAGGATCGAGCATCAGTTTGCCGAGTCGGTAGAGTGAACGCCCTTTGCCTGGCCACGTGCGCGCAGAGAGATCTTCCAGGAGCTTGCGCGCTGTCGCAGGATCACGTGGGATCTGTGCAGACCCATCGGCATAAAGAAGGGCTGCATCGTACATCTCGTCCAGGTTGCCAGGCGGCTGGCTCCTGTCCCACTTCTTCCAATCCCGCTTCAGTGCCACTTTCGGACGGGCCACGCAGAGCTTGCTGAAATCCGTCGTCGGGCCCAGCGATCGCGGGGCAGTCGTCGGAGCAGGCGACCGCGGAGCCGTTGTCTGAGCCTGGGACGCATCTGCGATCCCCATGCAAACCGTCAGAGATGAGGCGAGAACAACTGCAGACCAACGGCTACTAGGGGAAGCGGAGCTGGCAGAGCCGGCGACGTATTTCATGGCCATGTCTCCTGCAGGCCTCATGCACTTGCGGTCCTCGCGTCGATCACTCGTCGTCATCACTGTCCCCGGGTTCGAGCAGCTTCTTCTTGCGGATCGCCTTGATCGCCTGCCAGTGACCTGCCTGCGCAGCTTTGGCGAGCCACTCATTGCCATCAATTCTGTTCTGATCCGGCGATGGCGGGCGGTACCGCAATGCCAGATGGTACATGGCCGCGGGGTGGCCACTCTGCGCTGCCTGCAGCAACCAACGCTCCGCATCCTGCGGCTTCCCATCCTTGGCGACCGCATGCATCCGATAGAGTTCGTACAGCGCATCCTGTGAGCCCATGCGAGCGGCGCGCTCGAGCCAAGACTGAGCCAAGGCTGGATCGGCCTGTGTGCCGAAACCTTTCTTGAGGGCGCGCGCAACTTCGATCATCGCTTCCGGCGATCCGCTCTCTGCAGCACGCAGATAAGATGCAAATGCGCCCTCAGGATCGATGGCCGTGCCCATGCCGGAAGCTCTGGCATCTCCCAACTGGAGACGCGCCATCGTCAGATTGGCTTCACCGGCCTGGAACAGCAGCCGTTCCGCCTTGGCGCCATCATGCGGAACACCGCCTCCGTAGAGATAAGCCAGCCCCAGCTGAAGCTTTCCCTCAGGGTCTCCATTTTGAGCTGCCAGCGCATAGAACTGCACAGCCAAGGCCCGGTCGCGTGGGACACCCTCTCCCCGCCCATAGGCATCGCCCAAGGCAAGGAGCACCTTCGTGTCGCCGGGCTCATCGTTGTAGATCTCGCGGTAGAGCGCGACGGCCCGGGCAGGATTTCGTTCGATGCCGTTTCCTTCCCGATAGGCTTTCGCCAGCACGAATCGCGCTCCGTCGTTCCCAAGCTGGATTGCCCGGCGAAGCAGGGCCTCTGCACGATTGGCATCGGGCTGCACGCCGGATCCATCAAGCAAGGCTTGTGCGAGAGCCGTCATTGCTCCCGTATTGTTCTTCCGTGTCAGCGTTTCCAGAATTGCAGCGCCTTGGCGAGCCGTACCCATATCTTTGAGCTGCAAACTCGCGACGCGAACCAGGAGATCGTCATTTCCTGAGGCAGCCTTCTCGGCCGTGGAAAGCCATCGCCGCGCCAGCGGCACCTGATCGGGAGAACCGTTCAGATAGAGTTCCGCAAGTTGCAGAGCCGCCTCTACGTCGCCGGCTTCTGCCGTCTTCCGCAAGGTCGCTTCCGCCAGGATCTGTTCGCCCCGCGCAAGGTAGAGCTTGGCAAGAGCAATCGAAGCACGTGCGTCTCCGGCGCGGACGGCCTTCTCCAGCACGTCACGGGCCAGGTTGAAATGGCCCGGCCCGCCTGCGCGGGAATAGAGAGCGCTGAGCTCAACCATGGCAGGACCGCTGCCGGCAGCCGCGGCGCGGCTGAACCACGTTGCGGCCAGAGCGTAATCCTGCGGCACTCCCTGCCCATCGCTGAACATGCGCCCGAGACGGATCATCGCCGTCGAGATGTTGGCATCCGCCGCCTTGCGATACCATTCCAAGGCACGGGAGATATTGACGCCCTCTGAGCGCAGCGCATAGAAGTCGCCAAGGCGCACGAGTGCCACCGTCGAGCCGCCCTCGGCCGCCTTTTGGTACCACTGCAGGGCATCGCCGGGGGCAGGAGGCACACCATTGCCATTGAGCAAAGCGTCGCCGAGAATAACGGCTGCCTTCACATGACCGTTCTCTGCCGCGTTCTGAAGCCGTGCAAAGGCGGTTTTTCGCATCGGCTCGGTGGATGCATCAGGATAGGCAAGAACGGTGCGCCCAAACTCGTAGGCTGCCGTAGCGTTGTTTCGAGACGCAGCCCTGTCGAAGAAGGTCAGTGAGAGAGGCAGATTTCTCTCGATGAGATCGCCATTGCGCAGATAGCGTCCCAGAGATACGAGGACGCCCGGATCGTCGTCGACGTTCTTCAGCGCCTCTGCGAGGAGAGCCTTAGCCTCCTCTTGACCGGCAGGTCCCTTCTGGTTGCGGATCTCCGCACCCAACAGCAAAGCGCGTGGCTTCTTGGTTTCGATGGCTCGCTTCAGCCAGAGTTCGGCTTCGGCCGCAGGAATGCCAAGGACTCCGCCATTGTAAGGATCCTCAGCGAGCGCAAGCGCCGCCTCGACCAGCCCGCCATTGGCTGCCTTCTGCAAGAAGGCTCGCGCCTCCTGCGGCTGATAAAGAGCGGATTTCGAGTCGAGCTTCATGCGCCCGAGATTCAGGGACGCTTCCGGGTCGCCGAGATCGGAGGCCCGCTTGTACCATTCGAGCGCAACGCTCAGACGCTCCGGAGAACTGTCGCTCGTTGCACGGTAGTGGTCCGCCAGTGTTCTTGCCGCGTTCGCAGAGCCCTGCCGGGCCTCCTGAAAGAGAAGCCTCAGGCCTTGGGTGGCAAACACATTCACTTTCGCGCTGTCGCTCTCGAGCCTCGCGAGCGCAAGACCGGAAGGACCGTGTCCCAGGCGCAGAGCGACCTGGTACAATCCCTTGGCCGCCGCCACATCACGCGTGACACCCCGCCCTTCTTCCATCAGGCCAGCAAGCAGATAGGCGGCTTCTCGATTCTGCATCGCGGCAGCGCGGCGCAGGAGTTCTGCCGCACGCTCGCTTGAACCCTGGTCGTTCCTGCTCAACAGAAGTTTCGCTTGGCGGACGGCAGCTTCCGGCCAATGAGGGCCGGGCGTGGCCAAGGCACGGTCGAGAAGGCGCCCTGCTTCCTCAGGCTGCGCACGGCGCAGCGGGTTCGCTTCATTGATAGGCAATCCATCCAGCAGAAGCTGTGCCTGATCGACAAAGGCCTCCTGATCCTGACGCGCACGCAGCTGCTCGACGCGCTGCATTGTTGCACGGAACCGGTCGCTTACTTGGCTGTCGGAGGAGTTCTGCGCCCAGGTCGGCAGCGTCAGAAGGGCCGAGGTCGCCACAAACGTCGCAAGGCTCAAGCGCTTCATCATCCACGCCCCCAAATGCAGGTGGCATTGCCGCCGGCGAATTCATCGATCAAAGGCCTGTCGTTCCTGAGGCTTCGAGCAAACAGATTCTTCAGACGGCGCGTTGCAAGCCCGGCACGATCCCGTGCCACCACCGCCTCTGCCCAAGCCATGTAGTGACGCCCATGACTGCGCCTGGAAAGAAATCCTAGATCGGACTTCCGGAAGTCGGACTCATCCCCTGGAATATAATTTTCGGAGGCATAAGCCAGCACCACACGTGGCTCGGTGATGCCGTTAAGCGTATAGGAGAGAATCCGATCGAATGACGCGCCACCTTCATGCAGGGTGTAAAGATCGGTTCCCCGCGCTGCGGCAATCTCTGCGATGACTGTCATGCTCGAAAGGGACTGACGCATGTACCAGAGAGCGCGCGAGCCGCGCCGCGTTTCCAGCGGAAGACTTCCGTCGGCCCTTGCCTCCGAGAGAATGGCGCGGTAGCGGCTGATCCCCTTCTGATAGAGTGCTTGGTCGTCGATCACGGCTCCCCATGCCATCAGCACGCTGTCCGTGAGATAGCGATGATTGTTGTGATCCACCGAACCGTCAAAGGTGTGGTCGACTTTCCGGACAAGAGGATCCAGCCAGCCGGAGATCACCCGCCGCTGTTCATCGTCGAGGCCCCGCTGAACAACGGAATAGCCGACGATGCTCGGCAAGAGGATACGCTTCAAGGCATAATAGGCATCGTTTTCAACTTCCGTCTGAGCAAAGGCATTGGCCTTGGCCCAGGTGATGAAGAGGTCGCGCAAGGCTCCTTCTGACGAGACGTCCCCTGCCAAGGCGCGCCCCGTGAGCACCATCACCGCCCAGGCATAGTCATTGGCAGCACCGTCCGTTCCATAGCCCTCCGTTGCCTTGAGCCCGGTAATGGGCTTCAGGACATTCCAGGAAGTCTCCCGTGGAATGGCAAGACAGGCTGCGCGAATATTGGCGAGAGCCGGCTGAGCCAATGCGGCGCGGCGCTGCTCCACATCGAACACGCCCGCCGGCCTCGATTGGGAATAGGCTGATCCTGCAGCCAGGAGATTCAAGATCAAGATCGCTAAGATGCGCTTCATGCCAGGCTCTAGGTCCCTTGAGAGGTGTTGGAAAATGCCCGCTGCTGCACGCTGCCGTCAGCTGTCGTGCAGTCGGATTTTCCTTGAGGATCGAAGATGTGGAGATCCGCACTGCCCTCGAAATATCCACGTTCCCGCAAGTGGCAGGCCACGGCTGGCCGCACAGGACGGCAGGTGCTGGCAATCAATGTGCTGGCTTTGGACGAGGACTGCAGAACGAGCCCTTCCAGGCCACGCAGATCCCCGCCGAACAGGCGGCGGGACTGCTTCACGAAGGTGTTGGAGAACATAGCCAAACCTGACGCGCCCTGAGCGCTGATCCCGACTCCGTTCAACGATAGACGGTTGCGGCGCAGCGAGATGGTTGTGATCGCGTCATACGGGTCGAGCTTGAAGTCACGCGTTTCGCCGCTCTTCGTCTCGAGAAGGTTGGCGACATAGGTATTCACGCCTGCACCGCCGTTGCTTTCGATACGGTTGCTGTAGACAGCGATATCGAAGCTGTTGCGAACTTTGATGCCGTCCCGCTTATTGGCGAGAAGATGGTTGTTCGTCATCAGATTGCAGGAGCTCTCGAAGAGCGTGATTCCATCCTGAATGTTGCTGAACGACGTATTGGCATGAAGGATGTTGTTGGCACTGTCGCGGTCCAGCATGATGCCGGAACCCACATTGTCGAAGGTGAGATTTCCGACGATGATGCTGTCATCCACTTCTCGCGAGATGATGATGCCGTGCTTGACCTTGGTTCCGTAGGTCGTATTGAGGGCGATTGTCAGCTTCCGCGTCCGGTCATGGGGATCAAGCCCGTAAACGACATTGTCGACATACTCATTTCCAATGATGTGGACGTTCTCGGCCTCATACGAGTAGAAGCCGAAATGCGAATTCCGGAACACGTTGTCCACCACGTATCCGGTCGCGTGGGCCTGGTCCCGCAGCTCCGTCACACGGATAGGGCCGGATGAATATGAGAGCCCGAACGACTTGGAATTCTCGTATCCGAGGGCTGTCAGGACAGACCCGGCAACATTCATGCGCCCATCGCCCCAACTCAGAAGGAAGGGGCGAAATTCATGCGTCTTGTCCTTGTCGGACCAAGCCGGCTGCCCGGCCTTTTCGTGATATCCGATGATTTCGGCATCAACAACGTGGAGTTCGCCCGCGCTCGCGATAAAGGCGCCTGCGTCGGCACTGAAGCGATAGCTCGGTACATCCATGCGCGAGAGGATGAGGCGGGCTCCGGGAGCGACGAAGACTGGCGCGCGAAGGGTAAGAACATCACCTGTCGTAGCGATCAGGTCCTGATCCTGCGTTCCCTGGAGCTGGCGGGCGATCATACCCAACGTCGTGGTGCCAGACTGCACGACGATCACGCGGGGAGCCGTCAGCCCCTGATACCGCACGGCCTGCTCGATGCGGGTATCGCCGCTCGGGCCTTCATCAAG
The DNA here is from genome assembly GCA_035645515.1 of Microvirga sp. GTDB lineage: Bacteria > Pseudomonadota > Alphaproteobacteria > Rhizobiales > Beijerinckiaceae > Microvirga. Next base: position 103,923 of record DASQML010000058.1, on the reverse strand, counting down.
GAACTTCGAGATATACAGATTGTAATTCGCGAATGTCACTCCGGCCACAGCTCCGGAAGGCCATGGTACGATGGCGCGGATATCGGAAGCCTTAGCGAAACTCTGCGGCAGAGGCGGACGCGAGGAACCGACTGTTTCGTTTTCCATCGAGGCCAGAACGAGGCCGCGCCGGGTCCGTCGCTCCCGTCCGAGTTCGCTCTCCTCCGCCGGCTCAGGAGGGAGGCTTTCAGCCGTATCGGTGGCTTCAGTCCCCTGCTGATTTGGTGGCTCCGACAGTGTTGCCACCTGCGCCTCGGCAAGGCGGCGAAATGCTGGGCCGCGCACCCTGTCATCCTTGATCGAGCGGATCAGATCGGCCGCCAGGATCACTCCATTGGGAGTCTCCAAGAGATTGAGGGCAATCTCTCCCTTGTCTTCATCGCTCAGGTTGCGAGTGAAGCTGCGTTTGAGAACGGCATCGGGAAGATTGCTGCGCTTCTTCTGCTCCACAGCCTGCTTCGCCTCCGCTTTGGCCAAGGCTTCGTCTGCACGAATGCGGAGCTTGTCGTCGATGATCCTCTGCTTCAGCTCTCCGGCACGTGCCCGGTCACCAAGATCGGCAAGCGATTTCACGATGGTATAGTAGGCCTTGTCCCGTGCCAGATTCTGCTGAGCTTCGGCAATACGGATTGCCTCGCTGAAGGCCTGTTCCCCGGTCTTGCCCTCCTTCTTCTTGCTTGCCTGCCTGGCGATCTCGACCCACGCCTCGACCTGGTGCTCCTTATCCTCGATCCGCCCAGCCAAGCTGGTCGCCTCGTTGAACTTGCCGGATTGGGAGTGAACCTTCACCACTGCCGAAAGGACACGCCCCGCATCCTCCGGGTCCGTGAGCTCCGAGCTGATCTGGAGAGCGCTCGCCGCATCCCCGGCCTGCGCTTTGGCCCGTCCGATCCCGCTCAAGGCATGGGAGCGGTCTTCCTTGTCTTGAATCTGCGGCAGGAGAGCCTCCGCCTCCGCAATGCGTTCTCCGTCGGCCAGACGCTTGGCGAGATCGCCAAGAGCGGATGACGCTTCAGAGCCGGGCTCGAGACGCTTGGCATAGGCCAGCGCTTGATCGAGCCGCTCGGCGCGCGTCAGCGCACGCACCACTTCAGGCCAGATCGCAGCCTGTGTCGCTTGATCGGACATCTCCGCGCCCTGAAGTGCCCGAGAGAACAAAGGCTCTGCCATCTTCTCGTAGCCGGCGCGTGCCAGCTCGCTCGCCACCACCAGCTGAGCCGTGATTTTTGCCGAACCGTCCTGCATCGTCTCGAGAATGCTCGCAGATTGCAGCGGGACTCCTTTATCGACGAGTTCCTTTACAATCGCTGCGAACGCTTTCTGCTGGTCGCTGGTGCCGAAGAAGCCCTGCGCTGTTGCAAGCGCCGCATCATACTCCTGTCGCTTGAGAGCATCCGACAGGAGTTCCGACAGAAGCTTCTCCTGTTCGTCTCCGCCGGGAAGTGCCAATGCAAGCTGCAGGCTGCCACGCACATCGCCAGCCGTCAGCCGCTTGCGGGCCTCCGTGACGAGTTGTGCTCGCGAGGCCTTCTGCCATGGGGTACCCTTCAGCATGGCAAGGGCCAAGTCTTGTCGCGCAAAGGCCCGATCACGCGCCCGGGGAATGAGGCTGATGGCCCGCTCGGCGAGAGGAAACCCAGCTTGCCCAAGAGATGCAGCCAGACGGGAGGCCGCATTGTAGGCTCCGGATTGCTCTCCCGCGCCCGGGATCGACCGGGCCGTGTCCAGGGCTAATGTGGCGTAGCGCAGAGCGCGCTCCTGAGATCCGACCTTGCTGTACGCCTGCCCAATCTCGATGAAGGCAGCAGCACGATATTCCGGGGCTCGCTGCTCGCTCGCGATCTGATGAAGGGTGACCCCAAGCTCCATTCTATCCGCATTGGACTGGGCTGCGGCCAGATCCGCAAGCGCTGCCTGAAGCAGCATGGCGCCCAGCATGTCGTGAGTAAGGCCGTCGTCGGAGAGGCGGTTGAGTTCCGCACGCGCACCATCGCGCAGGTCCGCGGACCCGACGTTCTCAGGCCCGGCGAACTTTTCAAGAAGCTGGATGCGGGCCAGAGCCAGCTGATAGAAGTTGACCTTCTGTTTTGGCGCAGCCCCCTGCTCGGCCGACAGGAAGGCTTGACGCGCTTCCTCGGCAAGACGCGAGATCTCGCCCGCCTCCTGAGCCCAGACGCCTGAGCTCAGGATCAGCGAGAAGGCGGCCGCCGTCAAAAGGCGACGGCAGAGGTCAGACCGCGATGATACGATCATACTGATCCTCCAGACGCACGATGTCGTCTTCGCCGAGATAGGATCCGCATTGAACTTCGATCAGATGCAACTCCTCATCGCCAATGTTCTCAAGCCGGTGAACATCGCCTTTCGGGATGTATACGGACTCGTTGGCCGTCATGATCGACACGGTGTCTCCGACCGTGACGCGCGCCGTCCCCGAAACGACGGTCCAATGCTCCGAGCGATGGTGGTGGTATTGCAGGGACAGGCGCCCGGCCACCGACACGATGATATGCTTGACCTGGAACCCGTCCCCCATCCTCAGACATTCATAAGAACCCCAAGGACGGCGAACCTTCTTGTGCAGATTGGCCTCAGAACGTCGCGCCGCCGCGAGCTCGCTGGCCAACCGCCCCACATTCTGGGCCTGATCGAGAGAGCCGACGAGAACCGCATCGGCCGTATCGACCACAACGATCTTCTCGACGCCCATGACGGCGACAAGACGCCCGTTTCCATGAACATAGCTGTTGCGCACATCATGCAGGATCGTATCACCCCGCGAAACATTGCCGTTGCCGTCCTTCGAGCCCACCTCCCACAGGGCCGACCACGAGCCGAGATCGCGCCAATCCGGAGAAACCGGAATACAGACGAGCCGCTCGCTTTTCTCCATCACGGCGTAGTCGATGGAAATTGCAGGAGCCGCTTCGAAATCGCTCGACAGACGGATGGTATCGTTGCTGCGATGGGCCGTGCTCACGGCGCGTTTGGCGCAGGACAACACATCGGGAGCATATTTCTCCAATTCCTCGATGATCGTGCGAGCCGTAAACATGAAGATGCCGCTGTTCCACAGGTGGCGTCCGCCCGCGAACAGCACCTCAGCGACGGCTCTCTTGGGCTTTTCGACGAACCCAGCAACCCTGTAGCTCACCGCATCGAAGAACTCGCCGACCTCGATATAGCCGAACCCGGTCTCCGCATGGGTAGGACGAATCCCAAAGAGAACGATTTGTCCCTGACGGGCCGCGTGGGCCGCCTCGCCGACTGCATCGGAGAATATTTCAGCCTTCTCGATGAGATGATCGCTCGGCGCGACCAGCATCAGCCGGTCTGGATCCTCTTCGGCAATCAAGGCGGCGGCCGCGGCGATTGCCGGTGCAGTGCTGCGGACGGAGGGCTCGACGAGAAGCCGGACCGGCCCCCCGTTGAGTTCCCCGATTTCACGCATGGCGAGATCGCGATGGTTGTTGTTGACGATCACGAGAGGCTCTGCGTAGAGCTCCGTGCGAAACCGCTGGACCGTCTGTTGGAACAGGCTTCGCTCGCCAGACAAGGCATGAAACTGCTTCGGCTCGCTCGCGCGAGAGACGGGCCACAAGCGAGTTCCCGATCCACCGCACATCAAAACGGGAATGATATTATCCATTGTGCATCTCCATGACTTCCAAATTGCTTTCTCGAGCATTCCCCATGTGCGACCCGATTTATCTGAGGTTCGCGATACGCTTATCGTCCTGCTTCTGAGACTGCTTCGTGGTCTCCGCCGTACCCTCCCCATTGCCCGTTCCACTGAAGATCGAGGCGATCTGACGGCCAGCCCAATTCATTCCTGCGTGCACCTTGCCCGCTGCGGCTCTGATCGACGAACCAGAAAATGTATCGAACATGACGGAGACTGGCTGGCCGATGGCCGTATCATCGAGTTCGCGACCCGGTGCGAGCTTGACGAGGAAGCGACCTGCGCTTGCATCCTCATCCGAGAAGGTCGGGAGCGGCTCGATCTGAACGTCACGCACGAGGGTGCCGTCGGTATACTCAATGACGGCCCTTGCTCCCCGATAGAAGCGCAGGATCTCACTCTGCGGAATGCTCGCGGTGATATAGGGAGTGCTGTTCTTCTCGCGTAACACCAGAATGGGCGCTCCCTCGCGGACAAAGCTCGAAGCTCTGCTATAGCGCGCCTGAACGACGCAATCGCAGGGACTGTCGATGACGATACTGCTGCTGCCTTGCGGACCCTGAATCGTCAGCAAAGGTTCGCCAGCTTGAACTTCAGTCCCTGATGCAATGAACGTCACTTGCCCGCTCGAGGGCGCAGGAACAGTGACGAGATCAGTCGTGATCAGCGCCGACTGAGCTGGAATGATGTACATTTTCTGGAACACACCGGTTCCGATAAATCCGGCGAGCAACAATGTCAGGCCGACAACGAGCCCGTATCCCGCAATGCTCCGCCCGTAGTAGGCGGCCTTGGCTGCGAGCCCTTCCGGTGCTGGCCGTTGAGGAACCTCACGCGTTTTTCCTTCGTTGCGGCGGGAAACGACATCCAAGACGTCTCCGGCCTCGACCACCTCCCCTGAAAGATAGGCGTCGAGGATGAATCGCAGGAGGTTGTGCTGGCGCGGCGAGACATCGACGAACCGCATGCCGATTCTGCCATGTTCCTGGTTTACATATCGCACCTCAGCCCGGACAGGCAGCGTCAGCTCGTAGCCGTTGAACGGAAAGACAAGCATGAGATCGACGATCTCACCTGGGCGGGCTGCGAATGCACCTGTCCTCAGCCCTATGCCGCCGACCGAAAGATCGACGACGGAGACGGGCGTTCCGCCATGAAGGCATCTCATCGGCAGGCGATAACGCGGATGCTGGCGTTGAACCTCAGCTTCGTGCGTAATCGTCGACATTGCATGTTTCTCCATGTGGCCATCACCGAATTAGGGAAAGAGCAGCAGCGTTCTCGGCGTCGGTAGAACCTCGACGCTCCACGCCAAAAGAGCCAGAAAGGCAACCAGCGAAAGAGTATGCATGTAGGCGGACATGAATCCGCTAGCGATCAGCGGCCGCTTCGCATTGCGCGCTGAGGATGTCGTCTTCTGGCGCGTCCACTTCTGACGATCCAGCCTGAACAGAATATGGACCTTCATCAGCGACCCAAAGATCTGGTTGAAATAGAGCAGGAAAGGATAGAAGACGGACACCCTTGGGCGGGAGGCGAGGAGAGAGAGCGTCAGCAGATAGCGAGATGTCAAAATCCACAGGGCATAGAGGAGAAACGCATAGCCGTTGACGAAGAACGTCGCGATCATCGCCACTGCAAAGCCGACGAGAGAGGTCCACATCGACATGCGCTGGTCGAGAATGGCCCACCAGGTAAAGAGCCCAATTCGCTTCGGGCCGAGAGCAAGGGCCCGGGAGTTGGTGCGCAGCATATTGCCGAACCAGCGGACCATCAGCATTGCAGCCGCGGAGACGAAGTTGTCGGACGGCGGGTCCTCCACGGTCAGAACGACGACATCCGGAACGTAGATCATCTTGTAGCCATTGCGCAGAAGCCAGAACCAGCTCGACTTGTCGTCGCCCGTGAGGAACTTGAAACGGCCCAGGCGCCAGTGATCGATATAGTCGAGCTCGACCTGCTGAATGAAATCAGGTTCGCTGACGATGCTGGCGCGGAACATCGCCATGCGACCAGTCAAGGTCAGGACACGTTCCGACAGTCCCATTGATGACATGAGCGTGTGACGCTGTGCGAAACGCAGAGCATACCATTCCTGGAAGATGCGGCTGCCGCGGACTTCACTGAGTTCGTCGGTTGTCAGGGCGCCGACCTGCGGATCATTCAGGAAGAAGCCAGCGCATTTCTGGATCAAGTCTCGGGGAACGATGCTGTCGCCATCGATGACGGCGACAACATCGTCTCTGGAAGGACACCGGCGAGCGATGGCTCGGAAACCATAGGCAAGAGCGTCGCGCTTGCCCGTGCCCGCAATGCGCACGACAACGAGATCGACCTTGTCTTGGTTGGAGCATAAACTTCGGAAGAGAGCTTTGACCAGCCGCTGGTCCGCCGTCTCGACGATGGAGGCGACGACCGTCACTTTCCCAGGAGCGGCAAGAGCAGCCTCGAATGCTGCTTTGTAGACTCGGGTCGTGACGGCTGAGTCGATGCGAAACGTCGTCACCAGCAGATAGGCGTGAGGCGCCTCCTGGGTCATGAGGGTATCCGCCACCTCCCGCATATGCGGGAACACCCTCATCCGGTAAACCAGCGCACGGACGAAGTGGAGGAGCCCCCATCCGTAGCGCCAGATCGCCAGGATACCGACGGTGCCGATGAAGCCCCCGCCGATCATGCCATAGGCCTCTGCCGGTAGCTCGGCTGCGAAAGCCGCTACGGCAGCGACGTAGAGCAGATGCGCCCACACCGACTCGGAGAGCCGGGTGCTGCTGGAGTTACCAGCAGATTCCCTGATAGAAATCACCTGAACACCTTGTCTGATCGATACGCACGAGATCGATGAGCGGACGGCTATCGTCCACGACTTCCATCAACCGTATTGCCTCGGCGCGATTACCGAGAACGAAAACTTCGGCATGGTCGACGACCTCGTTGATGTCGGCCGTGAGCAATGAAGCCAGATGTGGCAGATGCGCGCGCACGAACTGCAGATTTGCTCCAGTTAGTTTCGAGACTTGGATGTTCGGATCGTAGATCCGGATGTCATAGCCGCGGCCAAAGAGCCGCTCCGCGAGCTCCACCAGCGGACTTTCGCGCAGGTCGTCCGTCTCGGGCTTGAAGCTCAGGCCAATGATGCCAATGCGGCGCTTTCCCGTTGCGGCTACCATGGAGTAAGCACGCCGCAGCTGCTCCTCGTTCGCTTCCATGGTTGCATCGAGAACCGGAGTCGGGACTTCGAGCTTGCGCGCTGCAAAGCGGAGTGCCCGAAGATCCTTCGGCAGGCATGATCCACCGAATGCGAAGCCGGGCTTGAGATATGCCTTCGAGATGTTCAGGCGTGTGTCGGCGCATAGAACATCCATGACCACATGGCCGTCGATCCCCGCCGCCTTGCAGATATTGCCGATCTCATTGGCAAAGCTGATTTTCAACGCGTGCCATGCGTTGTTGGTGTACTTCACGGCCTCGGCCGTGCGGACCGACACAATCCGTGGCTCGACCTTAAGATTCTTGTGAAGTTCAAGCAGACGGTCGACGGTGGCCTGGTCATGGCGGCCGAAAATGACTGCTCCCGGATCATAGTAATCGGCGATAGCCGTGCTCTCGCGCAGGAACTCGGGGTAGTAGGCAACACCGAAGCCGACGCCTGCCTGGCGGCCGGACGTCCGCTCCAAAGCCGGGATGACGATGCTCTCCATCGTTCCAGGAAGTATGGTGGAGCGCATCACCACCGAGTGAAAAGAATTCTTTTCGCGGATCGCAGCGCCGATCTCTTCAGCTGCCGCCGTGACGTAGCCGGTGTCGAGAGAGCCGTTCGAGCGCGATGGTGTTCCGACACAAACAAAGGAAATGTCTGTTCCCTGAATGGCTTCGCGAACGTCGCTCGTGGCACGCAGGCGCTTGCTGCGGATACCATCCTGGATTAATCCACCCAGGCCCGGTTCGACGATGGGGCTGATGCCTGCGTTCAGAGGCTCAACCTTCTGAGGATTGGGATCAACTGCAATGACGTTATGACCGTCATTTGCCAGGCATGCAGCCGAAACGGCTCCAACATAGCCAATTCCAAAAACACTGATTTGCATTAGGCTGTTCCCGATGGACAACAGTGAGATCAAGGCGCGAACTGAGCGGCGCCGGCACAGCCCAATAGATACCTCGCAGGCCTCCTTTTTCTCGTCACTATTTCGGCTGGCGAGATACTCCCGACGAGTTAAACGCTTCGCTACTCCTACCAAGACCTGTCGTTAACTCGAAAGAGCTTCGAAACACCCATCTCTAGGGACTTGTTGATTGGAACAGGCTGAAAGTTCGACACACGCCGCCTCATAAACGGGCGGTTCCGCGAGAAGTGTGCAAGTTCCATGCTCAAGCAAATTTGATCGATCGGAAACATGAGTCGGTCATCGCTAAAGCCAAGCTTTCGAGCTCGTGCTCGTGTCTCTCATGAATTCAAAAGACATGACGTGGCATGTCGAGAACAATTTATATAGACGAGGCGATATTCCTATGGTTATATACTCTCATTACTACTTGAACTTTCTTTGAAGATATTCCTATGCACGAATCTACAGTTCCGAGACAAACCTAAATTCCGACAACAAAATCTATCTCTTTCAAAGAGCGCAGAAGCCTTTCTAGAAAAGGCCGACTATCTTTTTGGGGCTTATACCGATGGCTTTAAATCCTGCTCTCGCGCCAAGCGGCAATTTCAACTTGGCCAACTGGAAGCTTACCCTTCCAACTGACAGTTACGCTCGTTTCACGGGAACAGCCGTTGAGGTGAAGAACCTCTCAGGCTACCGAAACCCGAAATACTTCTATACAGGCAGCAATGGAGCCATGGTCTTTGCTGCTCCAGTCGAGGGAGCCACCACGAGCGGTTCACGCTTTGCCCGCTCAGAACTCCGCGAGATGAAAGGGACCGAGCGCGCAGCGTGGACTCTTCAACAGGGCGGATCCATGACGGCCACGCTCGAGGTGGACAAGGTCCCTACCCTGTTTAACGGAAAGGGCGGAAAGATCGTCATCGGCCAGATCCATGGTCAAACGGATGAATTGGTCCGGCTCTATTGGGAAAACAACACCATTTACTTCAAGAATGAAAAAGCCGGTGCAAGGAATTCCGAGCTCCGCTTCGATCTGAAGAACGCTCAGGGTCAGGTTCCCAACGTTTCCCGTGATGAGAAATTCTCCTATAAGATCAATGCCAAAGGGGATTCCCTGACGGTAACGGTCTATGCGGATGGCAAGGTCTATGCTTCGCATACACGCATCAACGATGTATGGGATAAGGACACTTTCTACTTCAAGGCTGGTGTTTATCTCGGCGTGAATGAAACCCAGGGGCGCGGTGTCGGCCAAACCTCCTTTTATGCCTTGAGCTTCAGCCATGCGGCAGGCGCTGCAGCTCCGGCTGCAACTCAGGACTCATCGGTTAAGGGAACCAATGCTGCTGACGTGCTGAGCGGCAAGGCTGCCAGAGATGCGGTTTATGGGTATGCCGGCGATGACACGATCAATGGCAAGGATGGTCATGATCTTCTCTATGGCGGCTCCGGACGCGACGCCTTTGTATTCAATACCAAGCCCAGCGGTGGACGGAACCTGGATGTGATTGCGGACTTCAATCCGAAGGACGACACCATCCGTCTCGATGATGCGATCTATACCAAGCTCTCGCGCGGCTCCCTTCACTCGTGGAGCTTCATCACAGGTAGCAAGGCAATGGATGCGAACGACCGGATCATCTACGACAAGAAGACGGGCGCTCTGTTGTATGACGCGGATGGATCCGGACCTAGCGCTGCAGTCCAGTTTGCAAAAATTGGAGCGAACCTTCCGGTCACGGCATCAGACTTCCTCGTGTGCTGATCATTCTACAATTCGCGTCCACAAGGCCCCGGCAGAGACCGGGGCCTTTTCGTTGAAAGTCACAGTCTTCCGGTGAAGTCCTGCAATGAAGGTTCCTTAAAACCGTGTTCAATTCGGCCTAGTCCTGCGGCTCGAACGTGCTACCCCCAAGGCGCAATCGATAGAAATTTATGCCTTGCTATATGGAGGAGTATTCAGCAAGGAAACTCTTAAATGGCTACAGTGATCAACGTTGCCGCTCCCACAGGAGACGCTCAGAAGGACATGGCTGCCATTGATGCAGCAATCAAAGCCGCCAACGCCGCATATAAGAGTAATCCCGGAGGCGGGCAAGTTGTCGTCCAGCTTGCAAAAGGAACGTATGCCGTTACGGGCGATCACAACAACCCTTCCAAAGGAGGCATTGAGCTTCTCTCCGGCGTTTCGCTTGCCGGCGCGGGAATGGGCGAGACGGTCATCCGGCTTGAGAACGGCTTTAACGACAGGATCAACGGCATTGTACGCACAGCGCTGACCGATGTCACAAACGTATCGGTTTCGAACCTGACGATCGACGGCAACCGCGCAAACAATACCGACCATCAGGCAGGATTTATCTGTGGTGCGAAGGCGGAAGAAGGAAAGACGCAGTCCAACATCACTCTCTCAGGTGTCGAGATCAAGAATTGCACCGCCTACGGGTTCAATCCCCATGAGATCACCTACAACGTGACAATCGAGAACTGCATCGCCAGTGGCAACGGGCTCGACGGCTTTGTCGCCGATTACGTTGTAGGAGGGACGTACAAGAACAATCAGGCTTTCGACAACGATCGTCATGGCTTTAACATTCAAAATGCCACCAACAATCTGGTCCTTGAAGGGAACAAGGCCCACGATAACGGGTCTGCGGGACTCACGATCCAACGGGGAGACATCGCCCCGAGCGGAGGAACCGCCATTCCATGGGTGACCGACATCCAAGTCATTGGTGGAGAATATTACGGGAACACTAAAGAAGGCATTCTCGTCAAACTCTCTGACGACGTGACGATCAGTGGTGCCAAGATTTATGGTAATATGCGCCAGGGCGTCAGGATCGAAGGCTCTACCGACACCATCGTTCAGAACAACCAGATCTACAACAATTCGCAAGAAGCAGATCATACATATGACGAGGTCCAAATCCGGCTTCGCCTCGACGATGCGGTGACAGGACTCACCTATTATTCAACCAACACGCATATCCTGAACAACACGATTTCCTCAACGGGCTCGATCAACGCCCGATACGGCATCCGAGAGGAAGCCAGCAATCTCGGAAACGGCCCAACTGGCACAGTTGTGAGCGGCAATCAGATCAGCGGCATGGACAATGGCGACGTCTCTGTTCCAGGATTTGTCCAAGCAGGCACACCGGACGACGATATCTTCCCAGGTACCAAGAACGGCGACACGATGCAGGGCCTGGCCGGCAATGACACTTACACTGTCAATCACTCTCAGGATGCCGTCGTCGAGGCTGCCGGCGAAGGCACTGACGATCATGTCAAGTCCTCAATCACCTACACGCTCGCGGCAAACGTAGAACACCTGACCTTGATGGGCGCCAGCATCATCAACGGCTATGGTAACGAGCTGAACAATTACATCACCGGGAACAGTGCGGCTAACGTCCTTAAAGGCAATGCCGGCAATGACACGATCGCCGGTGGCGCCGGAGCCGACAAGATGAGCGGCGGCGAAGGGGACGACACGTACTATGTGGACAACATCAACGACTTCATCGATGAGGTTTCCACCGGCTACGACATCATCTTCAGCAGCGTGGATTTTACCCTTGCGGCAGGACTCGAGAAGCTCACCCTCGTCGGCTCAGCCATTCGGGCAACAGGCAACACGGGTTCAGGCAACAACCTGATTGGAAACGACCGCGACAACATCATCAACGGGCTGACAGGTGAAGACCGCATGGAAGGTGGCCTCGGCAATGACACCTACTATGTCGACGATACCGGCGATCTCGTCGTTGAAGCTGCTGGCGAGGGTCTCGCCGATCACATCGTCACATCCGTCAATTACACGGTCTCGACAAACGTGGAGAACATCACAGGCGCAGGCACGGCGAACCTGACCCTGATCGGCAATGAACTCGACAACAGGATCACGGGCAACGCGGCCGCCAACACCTTGAAGGGCGGGGTCGGAAACGATGTGCTGATTGGCGGCTCAGGCGCCGATTCCATGGAAGGCGGTGACGGAAACGATATCTATTCCGTCGACAACATCGCCGATCTCGTCACCGAGACGTCTAATGGCGGCTTAGGTGGGATCGATATCGTTTACAGCGGCATCAATTATACTCTGGGGGCTGATGTCGAGCAGTTGATTCTCACGGGCTCCGCTCTTCGAGGATACGGCAATGCCCTCGATAACCGCCTAGTCGGTAACTCCTTGAACAACGTCCTCTACGGCGATGTTGGTAAAGACCGCATGGAGGGCGGTAAAGGAAATGACGCCTACTATGTCCATGATGCAGATGATGTAATTATCGAATCCGCAACGGGTGGAATTGTGGATTCAATATACACCGGCGTCAGCTATACGCTGCCTGCTTACGTGGAGCGAATGTTCGCTTTCGGCAGCTCCGCCATCTCTTTGTCGGGGAACAACTTGCATAACACACTGGGTGGCAATTTGGCGGCCAACTCCCTCAGAGGAAATGCGGGCAATGACACAATCAATGGCGGTGCCGGGAACGATTCTCTGGCCGGTGGCACTGGCTACGATGTGTTCCTGTTCAATACGGCACTGAGCAGTTCGACGAATAAGGACAAGATTGTCGATTTCAGCTCTGCGTACGACACAATTCGGCTTGAGAATGCCATCTTCAAGTCGCTCACAAGAACCGGAGTGCTCGACAAGACCTCTTTCGTTCTTGGGGCGACGGCCAAGGACTCGAATGACTTCGTGGGTTACAACAAGAACACAGGAGATCTCTGGTACGACTCCAACGGCAGCAAGGCCGGCGGTTTTCTCACGTTCGCCAATATTGGTATCAACAAAACCATCGCCCACCACGACGTTATCGTGATCTAAAAGGCCGGTCAGCCGGCTCCGCAATCGTGGGGCCGGCTGATGCCGCTCACGAACAGCACAGCTTCGTGACACCTGCCGACTGTCCGGGATCATAATCATGGAACCAAGTCCGGATCGGCAAGCGTTCCTTCCTCGTTACTTCGAGAGGGTGTCATGAGAGCATATTCATTCGGAATCAGCGGCTTGAGCATGGCCGCAGTTCTTTTGGCGATGATCTCGCCCGGCCAAGCTCAAACGCCCCGGCCATGGGTCGATCCTCCTCCGGAAACAGGACCTGCCGCCTCCCCTCCTCCCGCGTCGACTGGCGCTGAGGCAAAGCCAAGCAATGCTCCTGCAGCCAATCCGGCGCCCGCGTCAGCGCCTGCTGCACAGGCTGCGACAGTCGTAGAGAAGGAGAAGAAGGTCGCCCAGGATGCCTCGGCCTCAGGGAACGAGAAGCCCGCTTCTAAAACTGTGCAGAAGAAGGTGCTCTCGGACAGCAAGACTCGTCCCCCGAGCCGCGCCGTCGCGGTCCGCAACGATCGCTTGAGGCGGCCGGCTCAGCGCCGGGACGTCGCTGAAGAAATTCCCAGAGGCACACGAGCCGAGAGAATTCGTGAAGGCGTCCATTCCGGTCTCGAGGTAATGACCTTACGGACCATCGAACTTCCGGATGGACGGCGCATCCAGATCCTGACACGCCCCCGCCCCGGGGCTGTGTCCGAGCTCATCACATCGCCGGAATAGATCGGCTCAGGCCTTATCGGCCTCGGATCGTCACCGCTCAGGCGACGATCTTGGCTTTAGAGCGACCAGAGACGCTCTTGAGGTGGGAGGCGGGTTGAAGGCTCAGCCTGTCACTCAAGCTGCTCAGTAGGTCGCCAACCTGATCTTCCGGGAGAGCACGTGAGAACAGGAAACCCTGCATCTCGCTGCACCCGGTTTGGGTAAGGAAGAGCTTTTGATCCTCCGTCTCGACACCCTCCGCAGTAACCGTCAATCCCATCGCCTGGCACAGGGACACGATTGCCTTCACGATAGCCACCGCTTCATTCTGCTGTCCGAGGTGTTGAACGAAGGAGCGGTCGATCTTGATTTTGTCGACCTCGAAGCGGCGGAGATAACTGAGGCTGGAATATCCCGTTCCGAAATCGTCGAGCGCGATCTTAAAGCCTTCCTGGCGGAGCATCTTCAGCGCGGAGCGCGACAATTCGCTGTCGTCGAGCAGCAGGCTTTCGGTGATCTCAAATTCGATCCGGCGCGGATCGGCTCCTGTTTCGCTGACGATCCCGATGAGACGTTGGGCGAGCTCGGCAGAGCGGAATTGTACCGGAGAGAGATTGACGGCGATCGTCAGGTGCGGCCATCGCTTCGAAGCTAGGCAGGCTTGGCGCAGCACCCATTCGCCCAAGGGAGAGATGAGCCCGGTTTCCTCGGCGATCGGGATGAACTGGTTGGGCGCGATCATGCCGCGCGTCGGATGGTGCCACCGGACAAGCGCCTCGAGCCCGATGATGGAACGGCCATCCACGTCGACCTGGGGCTGGTAGAACAGCCTCAAGTCATCGCCCGTCAGGAGAGCAGCGCGTAGATCTTCTTCGATCGTGCTCCGCACCTTGACGGTTTCGTCCATGGCGGCTGTGAAGACCCGGTAGGCGTCTCGCCCTTCGGCCTTGGCTTGGTAAAGCGCGATATCAGCCTTGCGCATGAGTTCGATACGCTCGGAGCCCGCTTCAGGTGCCAAAGCAACACCGATGCTCACGCCGACGAAGGCCTGACGGCCGGCGATTTCGAACGGCTGGCGAACAGTCTCGAGAATGCGTGCGCAGACCGCCTCCACATCGGAACGTCCTGCGATCCCGGCAAGCACCACCGCAAACTCGTCGCCCCCGAGTCTGGCGACGGCATCGCTGCTGCGCAAGAGCGCCGACAACCTGTTGCCGAATTCGCGGACAACACAATCCCCCGCCTGGTGCCCCAGCGTATCGTTCACATGTTTGAAGCGATCGAGATCGAGCATCAGTACGGCAAGTTGCTGTCCTGGGCCGACGCTTGCCAACGCTCGGTCGAGACGCCCATCGAACAGAGCGCGATTAGGAAGTCCGGTCAGGCTATCGTGAAAGGCAAGGTGATGAGCCTGGGCCTCGCTGGCGCGCAATTCGGCGATCGCCTTGCGCAATTTAGCCATCGAACGCCGGAGAGAGCGGGCAAGCAGGGCCATCACACCGATGATCAAGGCACAGACGACAGCAATGCTGGGGCCGATCACGTGAAGAATGGTTGTGCCGGGCAGCTCGGGCTTCCAGATGAAAAATCCGATCGGCCTGCCCTCATCGGATTTGAGAGGCACTCCAACCTCATCCTCGCCGGTATCGTTGACGGACGCGAAGCGCAGGCCGTCGATGAGGTTCTGCTGCGAGAGAACCTTGAGAAAGTTTCCATCGAGGAAACGCACGCTGACGAGAAGAAACTCGGTGCCGGCCTCCTGGCGAAGATCGTCGTTGTCGGGCACGATCTTCATCGCGCTGACGGCTGCCGGCCGTCCCAGCAATTCCAGCAGATGCGAATCGTAGACGGCCCTTCCTGTCGTCATGTACCGTCTATCGACTGGGCGCATGGAATGACCTTGGTGGGACGAGCGAGCATCGCCGCGCAGACCCCGGATGAGATCTTCCAGGCTCGGCCGGACTCGTTCGTACTCGTCCGTTTTTGCGCGGGCGCCATCAATCGTCACGTCGATCGGCTCGTTGCGCGCATCGAGAATGTAGGTGTGATCCTGACCGAAGGTGAGGTGCAGCCAGCTGCCGATGTTGGAATCGAGCCATTTTTCGTCGAGGAGCGGCTTCTTGAGCTGGTGAACGGTGTCGTTCCAAACGGCAACCATCTCCTGCTGCTTGGCCAGTTCGCCCAAGACCTCGCGGATGCTGCGTTCCATGATCCTTTGCTGACGCTCCATGGAGATGGTGTCACTCTTCTGGACCGCCCAGAACAGAGTGAGCGCCGCCAAGGCGAGCGCCGCGGCCGTGCTCGCGACGACCGGGAGCAGGACTCGCATGGAAAAACGCCAGTTCAACTGGTCCAGGGAAGAAGCCTTGCGCAAGGGGTCAGCGCCTCAACAAAGAATGTCGCTCAAGAAGATCGAATATTATGTTATTACATTCAATATCCAATGCGAAGTTGCATTCCTGCAAAACAGCCGAGCCTGAATGACAATGGAAAGCAAAGTTCTCTTAGGAAACGCTGGGCTGATTCCCGCATCGCAGCATCTGTGAGAAAGGCGGGGGAGCAGAGTTATGCCTATGGCTTCAAGGCTGAAGAGGCAGCCGACAGGGACGTGTTCGGCCCGCCGAGCACGGAAATAGGCCTTCACATCCTGCTGAATCTGTCTTGAGGTAGGCTCGGTAAGGGCTTCCGGAAGAATCGACGGGATGATGATGGTAGCGGAGGAGGGATTTGAACCCCCGACACAAGGATTATGATTCCTCTGCTCTGACCAACTGAGCTACTCCGCCCCAGGCCGCTGGGGAGAACCCCGCGTCAGGCATGCGCGATATAGGGAAGATTGGGGGCGGGTGTCAAGAAAGAGGCGCGGGGCTCATTCAAGAATTTGTTGGGCCTTCTTGATCAGTCCCCGGGCCCGAGTACGAGCCCGCAGAAGCGGCTAGGACCAGGGACCTGTTTGATAGAGAGGGTACAGCCATGCTCCCCGCCTGTCCTGGAAGCGGCAACGCCGAGATGATGACGCGCAATCTCAGGCCAGGCTTCAAACCACCTGCCGTCCGGGGAGATGGGCAGGCTCTGCCCTCTCATCCCTTGGGTTTCATGCGCCAGAGCTGGAAACCCTCGTTGGCAATGGCCTGCTCGATGGCCCGGCGTGAGAACTTGTGGGGCGGCGCTTCACGGGTGTTGAGGGTGCCGGTCAGACCCCAGGGGCCGTATTTGGCAGGTAACTTGGTGCCGGATTCGTCCCCAGCGAAGGCGTGAAGGTCGTCTTTGGCCTGGGAGGTGAACATGAACAGACGCATGAGAATGACTTTCGTGAATGAGTGCAGTGGGTTGATGGTAGGGAAATAGGGCTCGAACGGCGAAAGTCACCTCGCCTGAGATGAGCCCTCAACGGAAAAAGGGGGCCATCAAGCCCGCTTCTTGATTCTCATCAGCTTGAAGAAGCCGGCGGGGAAGAGGGATCTCAGCTCGACCACTTCCATATTGCCGGTCCTGCGGGCCCAGTCTTCCACACGCGCAGCCTTGAAGGCGGAACTCCAGCCGATAGCCTTGGCGAGCGGCGCCGCCATTTCCTCCAGGGCGGCGATAGGCCCTGAGGGCTGACCCCAGTGGTTCGCCAACACGATCTCGCCTCCCGGCTTCAGCACGCGAGCGAATTCGGAGAGCGCCACCTCGGGCTCAGGCACGAGGGTGATGATGAACTGGGCGGTCACCGCATCGAACATCCCATCCGGGAACCCAAGACGGGTCACATCCATGACCTGAAGGCTCTTCACATGGGAAAGGCCCCGCTTGTCGACCTTCTCCTGCGCCCGGCGCAGCATGTCCTCGGACAGATCGACTCCGTAGACCTCGGCGCTGCGCGGATAATAACCCAGGGACAGGCCGGTGCCGACGCCGGCCTCCAGCACCTTCGGGCCGCAGGCCACTGCGGCATCCACGGCGGCGCGGGCCGCGGGCTCGGTGAGCTTGTCGTATACGAGGTCGTAGATCGGCGCCCAACGCGCATAGGCTTTGCGCATCAGGGCCGTGGTCGCTCCATCCGTCATGCAGGTTCCTTCAGAGAGCGCCTCAGGCCGCGGCGGAGGCGGCTTCGGCAACAGTGCGGGCGATGGTGCCTCCGCCAAGCACCCGTGCCCGCGGAGCATCGCTCTCATACATGACACAAGCTTGACCGGGTGAAACCCCATCTTCCGCCGACAACAGCTCGACCGTAGTGACGGTTCCTGTGGATCGCAAGATGGCCGGGCGCGGCTCCCGGGTGGAGCGGACCCGCACAGCCACCTCCATCCCCGCCTCGCCCACGTCTGCCAGGGGCAGGTCGCCGAGCCAGTTCACGTCCGTGATGGTGATGAGGCGGGTCGCCAGGGCCTCGCGCGGCCCCACGATCACGCGGGCCTCCTTGGCATCGAGGCGTACCACGTAGAGCGGCTCTCCCACGGAGAGGCCGAGGCCCTTCCGCTGGCCCACCGTGTAATGGATGATGCCCTGATGGTGGCCGAGGACGCGACCGTCGATGTGGACGATCTCGCCGCCCTGCACCGCTCCAGGCTTCAGGCGCTCGATCACGTCGCTGTAGCGCCCCTGCGTGACGAAGCAGATGTCCTGGCTGTCGGCCTTCTCGGCGACGGTGAGCCCGAATTGGCGCGCATAATCCCGGGTCTTCTCCTTGGGCAACTCGCCGAGAGGGAAGCGCAGGATGTCGAGTTGCTCCGGCGTCGTCGCATAAAGGAAGTAGCTCTGGTCGCGATCCGGATCGGCGGCGCGGTGCAGGGCCCGGCGCCCGTCGGCCAGGCGCCGGCTCGCCACGTAATGGCCGGTTGCCAGCACGTCAGCGCCGAGTTCCTTGGCCGTTTCCAGCAGATCCCGGAACTTGATGGAGCGGTTGCACTCGACGCAGGGAATCGGCGTCTCGCCAGCCAGATAGCTCTGGGTGAAGCGATCGATCACGGCCGCACGGAAGCGCTCCTCGTAATCGAGCACGTAATGCGGGATGCCGATGGCCTCTGCGACCCGGCGGGCATCGTAGATGTCCTGGCCGGCGCAGCAGGCGCCTTTGCGGTGGGCCGCCTCCCCGTGATCGTAGAGCTGGAGCGTAATGCCGATGACGTCGTACCCCTCCTGCTTGAGGAGAGCCGCCACGACGGAGGAATCCACGCCGCCCGACATCGCGACGACGACGCGGGTCTCGGCGGGGGCTTTTGGAAGATCGAGTGAGTTGAGCATCGTTCCATCCAGAGGCGCCGTTCAAGGCGGCGCACGGGAGGGGCCAAAGCCTTTCTATAGCGATGACCGGTGAATTCTTAAAGAGACACGTGCCTCAATAAGCCTGTGTTAACGTTTATGGCTAAGCTTAGGCACTCTCGTAACCGCCTGGACGGGCTTAGGAAAACATTAAGCCCCACCCTTTAGGTTCGAGCCTACCAAAGGTCGTTGAATTTTTGTGTGAGCGTATCATGACCGAACCCCACCGCCCAAGGGTCAAGTATGTCATTGGGCCCGACGGCAGTCCCCTGACGATTGCAGACCTGCCGCCCTCCAGCACCCGCCGCTGGGTCATCCGCCGTAAGGCCGAAGTTGTTGCCGCCGTGCGCGGCGGCCTGCTGAGCCTGGAAGAAGCCTGCCAGCGCTACACGCTGACGACGGAGGAATTCCTGAGCTGGCAGATGTCCATCGACCAGCATGGCCTTGCCGGTCTCCGGACGACCCGCATCCAGCAGTACCGGCAGTAGGCCCGCAGGCTCGACGGCGGAACAGGACGAGGCGCTGCTTGCATCAGGCGGCGCCTTTTTCATGGACGGCTTCTCATGGACTGCCGACAATCCAGCCATCATGAATTTGATGGCTCGGCTGTTAAGATCTTCCTAACCATACCTTGAGCATAAATCCCCTACTCTCTACTCAGATAGGTACGAATCGTGCTCAGCCCCCAGGACATGCCGGAACAGCAGGCTATTCTGTCCGCGAATGCGGGCCATCCGCCATCCTCCGCCGATCAGACCGTCGAGGCGCTCCGCCGCATCCTAGTCGGCCAGACGATCGCCGATGTAGAGCGCCACCTGATCCTGGATACTCTTGCGTATTGCCTCGGCAACAGGACCCATGCGGCGCGCATTCTCGGGATCTCGATCCGGACCCTGCGCAACAAGCTCAACGAATACATGGAAGCCGGCATTCCCGTACCGGAGCCGGGCCAGAAGCCTGCTCTGGCGGTCTGAAGGAAAAGCCCTTCGAGCCTCTCCAGGCGGGCGCGGCGGGAAGGACGGGACGCTGCTTTCGCCGCGGACGGCTTATTGGTCGGATGTGGAGAGAGGCGGCGGGGGCACCGTGCTGCCGTCGACGGCGCCCCGCATACGCCACGCCTGAGCTAGGCGGGCCCGCTCGAAGAGCAGCACCACGACCAGCGACATGGCGAAGGGGATGAGCAGATAGAACAGGCGGAAGATGATGAGCGCTGCGAGCACATCCGCCTTCGGAATATCTGGCATGGCCGTGATGAACACAAGTTCGAACACCCCGAGCCCCCCGGGCGCATGGCTGACGAGGGCCGCCGAAAACGAGGCCAAGAACACCGCCAGCACGATGAGGAAGCTCGGCTCCATATGGGCCGGCAGCACGAAATAGATGATGCCGGCTGCGCCCAGAAGCTCGAGGGGAGCAGCGATCAGCTGCCGCACCATGATGGCAGGGCGAGGATACTCGAGCTTGGCTTTGCGGATCACCAGCGGCGGCAGGTGCAGGATGGAACCGACTACATAAAGGGCGACGAAGCCCAGAAGCAGAAACCCCACGATCCGGGCTGTCGCCGGATTGGTGAGTGCTGGATGCAGCAGATTCTCGAGGCGATGGAGGAGGTTCGGATCGAGGGTGAGCGCCAGACCGCCGAGCAGGATCGTGCCGAGCCCGAAGGTGAAGGAGCAGAGCGCCACCAGAACGGCGATCTGCGCGGCACTCAAGCCTTTGGATGTATAGGCCCGGTAGCGAACCACGGCACCGGAGAAAACCGACGCACCGATATTATGCGACAGAGCATAGGTGGTGAACGACGTCACCGATACGAAAAGCCAGGAGATATGCCGCACGCCGAGGTGAAGCAGCGCGATCCTGTCGTACCAAGCCAGGGCTGCATAGGCGACGAGGGTCGACGCGCCGGCCAGGGCATAACGATGAGGCGGCACGGCCGTCAGGCTGTCCCAGACATCGTCAAGGGACATGCCGCGCAGTTCACGATAGAGAAGCCAGATGGAAACGACGACCGCTGCAAGCCCGATAACGGGCCAGATGAACTCACGCACTTTCCTCATCGAGACGGCCGGCTCCTTTGTTCTCCCTTCTGTGCCCATAATCCATTCAATCCGCAAGAGGAAACGGGGCTCCTGCAACTGGACATAAGGTCCAATCCTGCAAAGGCTTTCGACAGGCCTGAAGAGCGACCTTCCCCGCCATTGCGCTTCGCCCTCGGTCATGACACAGCGATGGCCGGATGATCGAACCAAGGCGACCTCATGACGAACCCGCAGCCGACCCTGAACCTCGACGGCTACACGGACCTGCCCCTGGGGAAGATTGCGGCGGTGGTCACCTATCTGGAAATGTGCTCCCCTCCGCCACTCTCCCCGGTGGAAGCCCCCCATGGATGGTCGCTCCAGCGGCTCGATCGGGATCCTCAACGCTACAGGATTCTGTATCGCCGGATCGGCGAGCCCTGGCTCTGGTTCAGCCGCATGGCCATGCCGGACGCAGAGCTGGCGCGCCTTCTCGACGATCCCAAGGTCGAAGCCTATGCTCTGAACGACGGAGAGAACGACATCGGCCTTCTCGAGCTCGACTTTCGAACCGAGAGAGAAGCGGAACTTGCCTTTCTTGGCCTGGTGCCCGGCGTGATCGGCAAAGGCGCCGGGCGTTTCCTGGTGAACGAGGCTATCCGTCGGGCCTTTTCACAGCCGGTCGACCGGTTCTTCGTCCATACCTGCAGCCTCGATCACCCGGGCGCCCTCTCCTTCTACATGCGCGCCGGTTTCAAGCCTTATCGGCGGGCCATCGAGGTCGCGGACGATCCACGGCTTCAGGGATTGCTCCCGCGCGATTGCGCGCCGCAAATCCCGGTCCTCGGCTGAGAGCAAGAACGTAAAAAGGACGCGCTGGTTACCAGCGCGTCCTTTTCGAGGGTCGATTGATGAGGCGGTCAGGCGGTTGCGCGCAGGGCGCGGGCTGAGCCCACATGGCTGATGGCCGGATCCAGGGTCCGCTCGCTGGCGCGCTCCCGATCCTCCAGGCTCTCGGCCCGCTTCAGCTCCTCGAAGGCCTCTCCCAGCTCGGCCTTGGCATCGTCGAGCTGAGCGTGAAGGTTCTGAGCCGACATGCGCAGGTTGTCCCGCCGTTGGGCCGCGGCGCGGGCATAGGTCGGATAGGCGAAATGGTTCGGATCGGTGATCCCTGCCTTCTGCTCCTCCGCTGCGATTTCCCGGTCAAGGTCAGCCGCCATGCGGTCGAACTCGGCGATCATCATCTCGATCTGCGCCACCCTTCGACGTTTTTCGTCGACCTGAAAGCGCTTGAGGCGGATGAGCGTATCCCGCGACTTCATCTTGATTCAACTCCACACGTCGCTGTTTCACGTGCCTGCCGGATCGCTCAGTTATCCGTGAGGCGTAAGACAGCATCGCGCATGGAAGTTGACCTTTCCTTACCGCCGCGCCGGAAAACCTGCGAGGGGAAAATCATTGGCCTGCGATTCAGGGTTGCGGGAAACGGAGCGAAGCTTGCGTCAACCTTTCGTTTACTGATTTCGTTAACACTGCGTCTGTCGCGTCTGCAGCCTCGTGAGAGCAGCAGGCAAATGCAGGCGAAATCCTTCGTTTGCAACGGTTTCAGATGGAGTGGCGAGGTTCCGCATGGTCACCCAGAATCCACAGACAGGACGCTGCGACCGACAGATTGGCTCGGCCGTGTCGTTAAGCGCTTGCATGCAGGAATCAGGGTTTGTTAACCATTCTGAACTAGCGTCACGAATCAGTGCAAAAGGGCATCCGCCGCTGGCCCGGTGGTGGATGGGTAGCCGCAAGCTACACGCAAGCTCCAGGGCATGGGCTGGGGAATAAACATGCGCGTACTTCTCATCGAAGACGACAGCGCAACTGCGCAAAGCATCGAACTGATGCTGAAGTCCGAGAACTTCAATATCTATACGACGGATCTCGGCGAAGAGGGCATCGACCTCGGCAAGCTCTACGACTACGACATTATCCTTCTCGACCTGAATCTTCCCGACATGTCGGGTTATGAGGTTCTGCGCACGCTGCGCGTCGCGAAGGTGAAGACGCCGATCCTGATCCTTTCCGGCATGGCCGGCATCGAGGACAAGGTGAAGGGCCTCGGCTTCGGCGCCGACGATTATCTGACGAAGCCGTTCCACAAGGACGAGATGGTCGCGCGCATCCATGCCATCGTGCGTCGCTCGAAGGGCCATGCGCAATCCGTGATTACCACCGGCGATCTCGTGGTGAACCTCGACACCAAGACCGTCGAAGTGAGCGGCTCTCGCGTGCATCTGACAGGTAAGGAATATCAGATGCTTGAGCTGCTCTCCCTGCGCAAGGGCACGACCCTAACCAAGGAGATGTTCCTCAATCATCTCTATGGCGGCATGGACGAGCCGGAGCTGAAGATCATCGACGTTTTCATCTGCAAGCTGCGCAAGAAGCTCGCCAATGCCTCGCAAGGCAAGAACTATATCGAAACCGTGTGGGGCCGCGGCTACGTGCTGCGCGAACCGACCGAGGCCGACGAGCGCATCGCGATCTAAAGCGAAGCGATTGAGAGACGACAAAAGCCCGGCACGTGCCGGGCTTTTTTATTGATCGCATGCGTGGAGAACTCGAATGACTGCGATGCGCTACGTGATGACTTACAATCCAGCATGGTGAGCGGCATCGCCGTGCCGCTCGCACTTCAGGCGAATGCCCTCATCGGTCGGGATTACCTCATCCTGGTCAGCGAGACCACCGCATCGAGCTTGCTGGCAGATTTCTTCTTTATCGCCGCTTGCGTCTTCGTCGTGTTCAGGCTTGTCCGAGAAACAGCGTGGCTTCTGTTCCGCAAGACGCCGCATCAGCTGCGGATGATCGACTCGCGCGCTCTGGTCATGGCAGGTTTCGTCAGAGCCTCGCCTGCCATTCTCGCCATCATTGCGGCAGGCGCTTATCTCGGCGCTCGCCTTGTACAAAAGCCTGAGAGCTTCGCGTGAGGCGTGATGCCTTCGAGAACCCGCCGCCTCACACTCGAAGCAATCTTACATTGTCGACGACGTGATCGTCACCTCGTCGCCTTCGATGTTGAAGACAACGTTCATGTTCGAAGCACGCGCCACCATCCCGGCGTAGTAGATCTGAATGCCATGGGCATCGACCGTGCCGGTTTCGGAATGGCCTGCGAGCAGATCCTGTGAATGAGCGGGAATGCGGGCGTTGAGGCCCTTCGCCTTGATCGTGAACGCGCAATTTTCCGCATCGCCCGTCACCGTCACGCCGATTGCTCCGCCGCGGGGGATGGCGGTGATGGCGATCATGACCAGATTGAGCAGAAGCTTGACCCTGTTCTTCGGGAAGAGCAGGCGCGGCGAGGTCCAGGAAAAGCTGATCTTGTCGTCGAGGAAGAGCCCCCGGGCCACCTGCTCGGCATCACCCAAATCGATGGAGGCCCCGGCGGAACCTGCCGCGCCGAAGGCGAGACGGGCGAACTGGAGGCGGGCGGAGGCCTGGCGGGCACTCTTCTGGATCAGGTCGAGCGCGAATTCGCGCATGGAGGTGTCGCTGTCGTCCTCCAGGACCTCAAGCCCGTTGACGATCGCGCCGACCGGGGAAATCACGTCGTGACAGACGCGGGAGCAGAGAAGGGCGGCAAGATCGAGCGAATCAAGGGAGATGGTGGCCATAAGGGCTCCGGATAGACCATAAGTTCAAGGCTGGATTCATGAAATCCTGGATTTCAGGTCTCACGAATACAGTCAAACAGGAAAGAGAATGTGAACCGGATACCCGGCTCCGAGTTCTTTGGAAAGCAGGCAAAAGAGATCGACAGGTCTTCCGAGAACAGGCACAAATCCATCATGCGTCTCGACGACACCAACCCTGATGAACTCGCCCTGAAGCTGGCTCCCATCGCCTCGGAGGCTGCCCACCTGCTGCGAAGCATGGAAAACGCCCTGATCGAGAAGCGGATCAAGGACGACGGGAGCCCGACCACGGCAGCCGATCTGGCCGCCGAGCAACTCATCATCCGCCGCCTGAACGAAGTCTGGCCCGGAATTCCGGTGGTGGCCGAGGAAACGGCGAGCACCGCCCGTACGGACGATTTCTTTTTTCTGGTCGATCCCCTCGACGGCACAGGGGACTTTCTCAACGGCACCGGCGAGTACAGCGTCAACATCGCTCTGATCCGGAAAGACCGTCCCATCGCCGCCGCCGTCTCAGCCCCTGCCCTTGGCTCGATCTGGATTGCGGGTACGGCCGCACGGATGAGCGCCATGCCTGAAGAGGGCACGTCCACCTTCGAGTGGCGCGACATCAAGGTTCGGCGCGCGCCCAATGACGGCCTCGTTGCTCTCGTCAGCCGCCGCCACGGCGACATCGCCACGGAAGCCTGCCTGTCGGTTCTCTCCATCGGCACGAGGCGCATGACCTCGTCGGCCCTGAAGTTCTGCCTCATCGCCTCAGGCGAGGCCGATGTCTATGTGCGCTGCGGGGCGACCATGGAATGGGACACGGCCGCGGGCGACCACATCCTGTCCTGTGCCGGCGGCAGTGTCGTCGGTCCAGGCGGCATCCCCCTCACCTATGGCCATGAGGATCGTGGTTATCGCAACGGGCCCTTCGCCGCCATGGGCGATACGTCCCTCGCCCCCAAGCTGGACCTGCCGGTTGCAGCGGCCTGAGACTGCCCCTGCGGCAATACGGCCCCGCTTGTACAGACATTGTTAGGGTTGATGCTCGTAAACTCTGGGCTCGATAGAAGCCATCCGGCCTGGACAAGGCCGGATCGTCCCTGTCTCTTACGAGGAGATAGCCCATGCGCTCCCGCATGACCCTTGTTGCCGCGGCTGCCTTTGCCGCCTTTGTCGGCGCCCTCCCCTGCCAGGCCTCTGCTCAGAGTGTTCAGCGTGCCTATGCGAGCAATCCGGGCGCCCCAGGCTCCTTCAATTCCAATGAATTGGTCGATTCCGGCCACCAGTTCTTCGGCTCCGCATCCCGCGGCTTGGCCTCGGCTCTCGAAGAGGCCGTTCGCCGGTGGGGCGAGCCGAACGGCTATATCCTCGGCCAGGAGGCCTCGGGCGCCATCATCGGTGGACTGCGCTACGGCGAAGGCAAGCTCTTCACCCGCAATGCGGGCGAGCGCCGGGTCTTCTGGCAGGGTCCCTCGGTAGGCTTCGATTTCGGCGGCGAAGGCGCCCGGACCATGATGCTGGTCTACAACATGCCCTTCACCGATGCCCTTTATAAGCGCTTCGTCGGCATCGACGGCTCCGCCTATTTCATCGGCGGCTTCGGCGTCACGGCCCTGGCAGCGGACGAGATGATCGTGGTCCCGATCCGTACCGGCGTGGGTGCAAGACTCGGCGTCAACATGGGCTACCTGAAGTTCACGCCCGAGCCGACCTGGAACCCTTTCTGAGGGTTTCCCGCCAGCGGTGCGGCCTCCAGGCCGGTGGAAACAGCGTAAAGATGCACTAGAACCGGGCATCCGGAGCGTGAAAGCTCTGGAAAGCTGCGCAGGCACAAGGCAGGGTGCTTGGGCGTTACCGGTCAGATATCTCTCTGGTTCCTTGGAGTTGGCGTCCGCGTGGTTGAAACCATCATGATCTTCGCGCTGGGGTTCGTCGCATCGACCCTCATCGCGCTCCTCGTCATTCCCGCCATCAATGCCCGTGCGGAGCGCTTGGCGCGCCGCAGGGCCGAGGCGCTGTTCCCCATGTCCATCTCAGAGCTGACGGCTGAGAAGGACCACCTGCGCGCCGAATTCGCGGTGCTCCAGCGCAAGATCGAGCGCAAGGCCGAGGAGGCTCTCGCCGCCAAGCACCAGAGCATGGAAGAGCTGGGCCGTCGCGCAGTGCGGATCGAAGCCCTCGAGAGCACCCTCGTCGAGCGGGACAAAATGATTGCGGAACTCGAACGGTCCCTTGCGGCAACCCAGACGAGGCTTGCCGCCGTCGAGGACGAGCTGAGCCAGACCAGGACCTACCTCGCCAGCAGCCGCGAAACCCTGGCCGCTCTCGAGAATGCCCACCGCGCCACCCTGGACGAATTATCCAATACCCGCATGGAGCTGGATCTCACCCAGAGCGACCGTACCAAGATCAGGACGGAGCTGCTTCACGCGCAGGAAAAACTCACCCGCCTCGAGGCCGAATATGCCGACACGGACCAGCGCCTCACCGCGGCCTTGAGCGAGATCGACGCCAAGCGCATTTCGATCTCGGACCTCGAAACGCGACTGATGACGCAGACGGCGCGCGGCAACGATTTCGAGCGTGCCGTGAACGAGCGCCACACCGAACTCTCGCAGGAACGCAAGCGGCTGGCCGAACTCGCCAAGAATCTGGCCGCGGAGCAGGAACGCGGCCTTATCCTGGAACAGCGTATCCGCGAGATCGAAGCGGAGCGCGACGAGGCGCAGGAGCGTCTCGCCTCGCGGGAGAACCTCGGCCAAGGCGATGAGGAATTGCGCCGCCAGATCACTGAGGTCGCCGCCAAGGTGATGAAGAGCAACGGCAGCACCCCGTCCAGGAACGGGAACGGCCGCAGCAATAAACGGCGTAATAAGGGGCCGGGGAAGCAGAGGCTGCCCGACCCCGCCGTTTCTTAAGTCATTGCCTGCCTATTTGGGATCGACCTGCTGATTGCCGCCCGGACTGCCCGGGGGCGGAATGACGGGCGTCGTTCCAGGGTTCGGCACGGGCGCAGGCACCGTGATGTCGGGAGTGCCCGTGGCGGGCGGGCGAATGACACCGTCACTCTGCTGCAGCTTCTCGCTCAGGCTGCTGCCGGTGGAGCCGGTTGAAGGCGGATCCTGGGATTGAATCCCGTTAGGCTCGACTTTTTCAGGCGGCATTTGCTGCAGCGGCGGCATGTTGGGAGCCTGCTGATTCAGCACTCCGGGATTTTGCGCCAAAGCTGCCGTGACGCTGCCTGCCAAGGCTAGGGAAAGAACCAGAATTCTCGTCATGGATCGCTCCTTTCGGGAGGCAACGGGCGATCCAGAAGGGAGTTCCGGGTGAGCTTAGCTGCTGGTCATGCGTGGTGATGTCGCCATACGGATGTAGATTTCCCGCAGCCTCTTCGTGACCGGGCCGGGCTTGCCGCTGCCGATCATGCGCCCATCGATGGAGACGATGGGAAGCACGAAATTGGAAGCGCTCGTGAGGAACGCTTCGGCTGCGCCGTAAGCTTCCTCGACCGTGAAGAGGCGCTCCTCCAGTTCGATGCCTTCCTCCTTCGAGAGAGACAACAAGGACTGTCGCGTGATGCCGGGCAGGATCGCGTTCGACAGCGGGCGCACGACGACGCGACCCTCTTTCGTGACAATGAAGCCGCTCGAGGAGCCGCCTTCCGTCACAAACCCATCCTCCACCAGCCAGGCCTCCTGTGCGCCGGCCTCCTTGGCAGCCTGCTTGGCGAGAACCTGGGCAAGCAGGTTGATCGATTTGATGTCGCGTCGCTGCCAGCGCAGATCCGGCACGGTGACGACGGCGATACCGGTTTCAGCGGCCGGCGCATTCACGATGGACTTGGCCTGCGTGAACATGGCGACCGTAGGCGTGGCATTGTCCGGAAACATGAAGTCGCGCTCCGCCACTCCGCGGGTCACCTGGAAATAGATGAAGCCTTCGGTGAGATTGTTACGGCGAGCGAGTTCCTCTTCCAGCTCGGTCCATTGAGCACGGGTATAGGGGTTTGGAATCCGCACCTCTCGCAAGGAGCGCTCCAGACGCTCGAGATGCGCATCGTTGTCGACCAGACGCCCTTCAAGAACGCCGATGCCCTCATAGACGCCGTCACCGAACAGGAAGCCTCGATCCATGAAAGGTACCTTGGCCTCCTCGATGGGAAGGAAGGAGCCGTTCAGGAAGACGATGCGGGACATGGATACCTCAAATGATGTGCGTCTATAGCTAACTGGCCGATGGGCTCCGCCGCATGCTGACCTAGAACTCTCAGCATCTCATTGGCACGGCCATAGGTAGCTCCATGATGAAAGCGGCGCCACTTCTGATTTCAGCATTCCTCTCGGCCCTCTCCCTTCCATCGCCTGCCTCCGCTTCGCAGGAGGCCCGCAGGTGGCTCCAAAGCCAGGGCTATGCGGGACCTGCCGGAACCCGCATCATTGCCTGCCATGGGTATGGCTGCGCACGTCGCCAAGCGATTTCTGTGGATGGCTCCTGGCTCAGCCGGGCAAGCGCCCTCTTGAAGGCAGGCCGCGTGTCCCCTGAAGCCGAGAGGCGGGCCCTCGCGCAGGTCGTCAGCGCCTACACGGCGTATCTCGCCGCCACCATCGGCGGCAAACCGGATGTCCCGGGCTCCCCGGCCCGGATGTCGGGCGTGCACGGACAGATGGATTGCTTGGACGAAACCGCCAACACGACGAGCCTGCTGCTCGTTCTGCAGGATCAGGGGCTGCTGAACTATCACGACGTGGAGCAGCCGGAATCGCGCGGGTTCTTCTTGGATGGCCGCTATCCGCATTTTTCCGCCGTTATCGCGGAAAAGAGCAGCGGGCGGGAATGGGCAGTCGACCCATGGCGCCGGGCGCCGGGGCAAAGTCCTGAAATCCTGCCGCTGGTTCAATGGCGGCAGGATTCCTGAACGGCGAACGCCTAGAAACTTATTTCAGATGCTGGGCGAGGTGCTTGTTCATCTCGAACATGGTCACCTTGGGCTTGCCGAAGATCGGCTTCAGCTTGTCGTCGGCAATGATCTCACGCTTGTTCTCGGGGTTCTGCAGGTTGTTCTTCTTGATGTAGTCCCACATCTTGCTCACGACCTCGCCGCGCGGCAGCGGGTTTGAGCCGACGATGGCGGCCAGCTCCTTGGACGGCTGCAGGGGCTGCTGAAGAGCATTGGGCTTGGAACCAGCGGCCTTCTTGGCGGCTGGCTTGGCGGCGGCCTTCTTCGCTCCGGCTTTTCCGTCTGACGTCTTGGTCGGCATGTATTCCTCCGGGAGTAGAGTGGGAAAGAGCTTGCCGGAACCATCCATGTCCTGTCCGCGGCAGCTCATTGACCAGCCCTGGGTCGGACTATCCGGAGACTGTTTCCAGCCCCAGCCCCCGATGGGAGGTCAATTCCGGCAGAGCTTATGTCTGCTCTGCGCCTACAGCAAGATCGAGTTCAGAGGTTTAGGCTGTTTTCGGAAAGGGAAGGATCTTTGCCGTCTCCCGGTGAACCGGTTGTCCTCGGCCGGGGCGCAGATGCCGCTTGGACCGTTCCGCGGCCGACTGGACGTAGGACACGATGGTCTCATTCGGGCAGGGTTTAGCCAGGAACGCCGCGCCTTGGGGCAGATCGCCCTTGGACGGCCACCGGCGGCCGGACATGATCAGGATCTCGGTTTGCGGCTGAAATTCATGAACTTTATGAGCAAGTTCGAACCCGTTGCAGCCGTTGGGCATATCCACATCGGTGAGCAGAACGTTCACCTCGAGACCCGCCTCCAGGAGGACCCACGCCTCGGTCGCGTTGGCAGCCTCGACCACCTTGAACCCGGCCTCCTCAAGAAGATCCGCCACGAACAGGCGGATGAGGGGCTCGTCTTCGACTAAAAGGACTGTGGACTGGGACTCGGGCATCAGACGCTCGGCAGACTGCGCATTGCCTATGAACGCTCAAGCCTAGCCTTTGTTCCACACCCGATACATCCCAATGAAGGCCGCTCGACCTTCCGTTCAGAGCTCCTGCCCGGAAGGAGCAACGGATCCGCCGACATGGCGAGCCAATCCCTGCGAGGCAATGTTCTTCCGTTTCGCCTCGACCTCGAAATCGGTCCAAGCGAGGTGTCGCGCCACAAGGTCGTTGATGGCCAGGTTCCACATGAGGTCCGAATGGCCGCGCAGGTCCTTCGGCTGGATTCCGCTCCGGATGAGGGCTCTGTAATCGGGAAAGGTTCGGTTGTCGTGACCGATCAGCAGATCCTCCCTGGACACGCTGATGTGGCTCAACGGACGAACTCCCCGCCAGGAGGCGATGATCGTGGCAATGCGAGGATCGTCGGGCTCCATATACTCGCCTTCGCTCCTGATCCAGTGATGGTGGAGGTCCAGCACCAGCGGCACCGCATCCGCGAGCGGCAGAAGATCATCGATACTGAAGCTCACCTCGTCGTTCTCGATGGTGATCAGATTGCGCGCCGCCTCGGACAAGCGGGCGAGCCCCCGACGGATTCCATCGGCGCCCATAGCCTTCGCGCCGCCATGAATGTTGATGTGGGCGCCATGGGGATGCCAGCCGTCGCCGTAGCCCATGTAGCGCATGACATCGACATGATACTCGAACTCGGCCACTCCGTTGTCCGCCGCGGAAGGATTGGCGGAAGCGATGACGCAGAACTGGCCGGGATGCATGCTGAGGCGCACGTCATGCTCCCGCGCGAGACGCCCGGCCGATGCCAGCCGAGTTTCGATCAGATTGCGCAGATCCTGATCCTTGTAGAAGCCTTGACAGCTGGGATGGGTGTAGCCTGGCAGAAGGTCGCTTGAGAGACGGTGCAGCCGCTCGAGCTTCGGGCGGCTCGCCACATGCAAAATCTGGCGCGTGATCGCATCGAGATTATGAGCCACAACGGAAGCCAGCTTGTCGTAGCCTGCCTTCCCGTCAAGGCGGCCGAGATACGCCATGGTCACGGTGGTGGTATTCATGCGACGTGCAGTTTCCGCCTCGCCATCCTCAGGCAAAAACTTGCAGCAGAAGCCGAGTCTGGGATGGGGCATGGAGAGCCAAGACCTCTGAGGTGAGGAGCCTGCCCGCATGCCTTCAGCACGAGCACGAACGGGTGGTCTCGTCGATCGACGCCAGGATCGCACGCTCCTCGAAAGGCTTCGGAATGAAAGCGACCTCGCGCAAAGAATGAGGAAGGTCGCTCGGCTGAGATGCGGAAACGAAGGCGAACGGAATCTCCCTCTCCGCAAGCGCCGTCGCGACGCCGAAGCTTTTGCCGCCGATCACATCGACGTCGAGCAGGGCGTAATCAAAACCGTCTTCGATATGGGCATAGGTGTCGGCAACAGAGGTAAAGACCCCAACGACCTCATGCCCCCTGTCTTCCAAAATCGTCTGGAGATCCGATGCGATGAACGGATCATCTTCCAAGATCAGAATACGCACGCCACAACTCCGTTCAGGACTTGGCCGGATCGCCTCTCGAAATCAATCTGTTCCGCTGAAACGCAACCCTATTAAAATGATATTTGGCAACGGCTTCGGAAATTCAGGGTTCCAGCTGTACGGGAAAGTCTCCTGTATCCTGATCGGTATGGTTAAAATTCTCCGAACAGAGCCCTTGAAAGCGGCAAGACACGCTCCCATCTAGGGATCAACCTGACAGCGCATCGCCTGTCAGATACGGTCACGATGCCGAGAACATGACGCCGGATGTACGCGCATGATCTCGCCGTGGCCGTTCCCATTTCTAGCAGAGCTCTGTGCGAGCACAGAGACAAAATGAAAAGCGCCGGCACAGCCGGCGCTTTCTGCGTTTCAGGGGCGATTTCCCCTCAGTGGCGGTTGGCATCCCGCTCCTGAGAACCGAACTCGCTTTCGTGGCGGCTGAACTGCGGCTCGTCTCCGCTGAAGGTCTCTTCCACATAGTCGCGGCCACGGTTGGCGGCCTCTCGGGCGTAGCGGAGTCCCTGATTGCGGACCTCGTCGGCCCATTCCCCAAAGAATTCGTTCTCACGGCGTGTGCGCGGGATGAGCGCACCGAGAAGCAGGCCGGCCGCAAGGCCCACGAGGCCAACCACCATCGGGTTTTCCGACACGTAGTTCTGCATGCTACCGCGGACATTGCCGAAGGTCTTGGCCGAGCGTCCGCCCATGTGGTGCACGCGACGGCGCTGACCATCGTAAGCGTCAGACGCCCATTCCGATGCACGCTCGTAGGTATCGCGCGCCCATTCGGAAGCGTCCTCGTAGGCACTCTCGGCACGCTGGCGCAGATCGCCAGCCATGTCTTGAGCCGTATCCTTCATCGAACCGCTCTGATCCTGAGCATGCTGCTGCGAGCCGCTCTTCGCCTTGTCGCTGCCCTGGCTGCCGCCCATGGACTGGGATCCTTGGGAGGTTTGTGTCGAGCTCTGGGCATTCTTTTTGTCATCATGGGCGTGGGGCATCGGAGCCTCGCCGATATTGCCCACGGACGTGCCTGCCGAAACCTTGCCCGATCCGGTGTCGTTCTGCTTGTCCGTCGGCGACTTGCCGCTTTCGTTCTTCGTAGCCATAAGACGCTCCTGTTCCGTTCGTTAGATTTGGGAGTTCATTCTGCGGCGGTCGAACATGCCATCCGTCTGCTCCAATGGAGCAGCGCCGGACCCATAGAGCCGCAGATCGTCGGGCTCTCCCACGAGATCCTGCTCGGTGACGAAATCCTCATCCGCAGCGATCAGCCGTGTCGGGCGGCGACGCACCGGACGCCCGAGGCGATACGCGAGAAGCCCAAGCCCCATCGCAATCAGCATGACCGGAACGGGATTGCTGCGCACCGTTTCCAGAACCCTGTCATAGATCGGGCCATACTGACTCGCCCGGGCGGTGCCCAGCATGTCATCGACGACGCCCGAGACGGTCATCTTGTTCTGGAGCTGATCGATCGTGCGGTCGAGCTGAGCCCGGCTCTGCTCGATCTCCTTCTCCAGATCCTGAAGGCTCTGTGTCATCATGCACCTCTCTCGGAGAGAACTTCAGCGTCTCGCTTGAGCGAGCGCATGGTTCGCTGAGGCGTGAGCGAGGAAACCGACATCGCGTGTCGCCCGTAAAGGCCGAGGCCAACCGCGATTGCTGCCATCACGCCGCCGACGATCAAGGCCGCGAGGGCTTCGGAATTGAGGACGGCTGCGAGCCACTCGACCAGCGATTCCGTCAGGAGCATGACCGCGGCAATCGCAAAGATTGCAGCAGCCACCACCATCGCCAGCCCGATGAAGAGGGTGCGAAGGTTCTGAGAGATCTCGGTTCGAAAGAGCGTAAACTCCTTCTGCGCGAGGTCCGTCGACTCGCGCAGGGCCTCACCGACGAGGCCCTGAATAGTCTGATGATTGTTGCCCTGCATGCGCGATCTCCGTCATGCACCGGCTTTGGCGCGCGAGGGCTGCGTCTGCTGCGCCCGGTTCCGGCTCGGCCGCGACACGCTGGGATTCATACGATCCTGGCGCATGTCTTCGGCCGTGCTCTTGAGAAAACGCGCGGCCAGGAAACCCACGGCCACCGACACGGCCGCCACCGTTGCCGGACGGCGGCGGGCAACATCCTCAAAATCGTTGAAGATATCCGCAAAGGTGCGATCACGGATCGAGTCCGCAAGCTGCTCCAGCCCGTCGGCTGCACTATCCACCACGGCGCGAATGTTCGGCCGCTCATCGAACGAGTGCGTCGACTCGCGCAAGGAGGTTGCAAAATCCGCAACCGACTGCGCAATGTCATTCTTGCGACGGTCAGCGTAATCGGTGGCCTGTTCGCGCGCCGTCTCGATGAAATAACGGCCGCGCTCGACGGCCGCTCCGGCCATCTCACCGACATCACCCCTCAGGGCATCCCAATCGTCGCTGCCGGTATCCTGTTGCCTGTTGCCGTTCTGCTGTCCCACGCCCATGGTCAACCTCTCTCAATCGTGGGGGAGTAACCATTAGAAGCGCGGCAGGTTCCGAAGAGCGCAATCCTCTTCGCAGGAGTGCGGATGCGCTGTCGGGAGGCCTTGGCTAGCAGGCGGACGCCAGCCAATCGACCAGATCGGCCACCCTCTTCCGGGCCTCGTCATCCCGCAGGCGCACGAAGCTGCGCACCAGTCGGTCGCTGTCCGGACTGGTCAGGAACTCGGCCATGACGCTGTCGCCCGTCAGCCCCACGTTCGGGAGGCCGGGTGCGCCCTCGAAAAAGAACTCGATGCTCACGTCCAGGATCCCGACCATCTGGAGAAGGCGGCTCGCGCCGATGCGGTTGACGCCCTTTTCGTATTTCTGGATCTGCTGGAATGTCAGGCCCAGAGCTTCCGCCAGCTTCTCCTGACTCATCCCGAGCATGACCCTCCTGGCCCTCACCCGGCTGCCGATATGCCTGTCGATGGGGTTGGGTGACTTCTGCTGCAAGCGCCTCTCCTACCGTTACCGTCAGGCTTAATCCAATATACCCCTTCCAAAACCTTGGGTAGCAAAAGTATGGTATACACCTGTTAATAGAAACTTCACTGGGGGCACCGGTGTCTCAGCAGAGCTTCAACTATGCGACGGAGGCTTTCGATTTCATTGGAAGATTGGACGACTTGTCGTCTGTTCAATCTATCGTTAATGAAATGGCAAAGTCTTTCGCTCTATTCGGCTTCGAAAACTTCATCATTACAGGACTTCCGAGCCTAAAGGAGCGCTTCGACCAAGTTGTCCTTCTCAAAAAATGGCCTATGGGTTGGTTCGAGATCTATGCAAAGGAAGATTATGTGCGGGTTGATCCCGTCATTCGACTGTGCCGGAATACGGTTCAACCTTTCGAATGGTCCGAAGCTCCCTTCGACCGGGAAAAGGAGCCCCGCGCCGGGGAGGTCATGGACCGGGCAACGGATTTCCGGATGAAAAACGGGTTCTGCCTGCCGATCCACGGAATCAACGGTTATGAAGCCTGCTTTTCCATGAGCGGGATCGATCTTGACCTGTCACCAAGGACCAAGCCAGCCCTCCACCTCATGGCCATGTATGCCTTCGAACGGGCTCGGCAGCTGCTCAAGCCTCTTCCAAATCAAGGCGCCGGGGTGCTGACGCCTCGAGAGCGGGAGACCCTCATGTGGGCAGCAGCGGGGAAATCGGCAGCCGATACGGGCGACATTCTCGGGATTACCGAGCGAACGGTGACAGCCCACATCGTGAGCGCCTGCCAGAAGCTGGATGCGACCAACAAGACCCAGGCCGTCGCCCGGGCCCTGCAATACAAGCTCATCCAGATCTGATCCCTGTAATTTCCTACAATACCGTTTCAAGCCGGCTTTGGGTGAAATGTCGTCCTGCTCACTAAAGGGGATGACATCAATGACTTCTGTCCATGTCATTACACATGAAAACAGGGCCTTATACGAAGAATGCATTCAGCAGTTTTACTGCCTCAGGCACGAGATCTTCGTCGAAGAGCGGGGCTGGGGCGATCTGAGGCGGGCTGACGGACGCGAGATCGATGCCTATGATAACGACCACTCCATCTATCTTCTCGCCATTGATGCCGGTCGCGTAGTCGGCGGGCAGCGCCTCTATCCGACCCTGCTGCCGCACATGATCAGCGAGGTGTTCCCTCACATGGCCCAACGTGGCATTCCGCAAGGTAGGGATGTCTTCGAATGGACCCGCTACTTCGTCATCAAGGCCCGCCGAACGGGACGAACCGATTGCCGCCTCTTGGCCGCCATGCAGGAATTCTGTCTGGAAGAAGGGATTTCCGAAGTGACCGCCGTCGTCGAGATGTGGTGGTTGCCGCGCTGGCAACAGACCGGCTTCAAGGTTCGCCCGCTTGGCCTGCCTCACTTGATCGAAGGGCAGCCCTGCATCGCCGCCGCCATCGAAATCTCGGAGCAGAGCCTCGCGCATGTCCGGAAGATCGCTGGCTTGCGCGAAAGCTCTCTTGTCCGCAAGGGCCTGCTCGCTCCCTCGACCCATCGGGTGCCCCATGTCGCCGCCTGACGAGGAGATCCCCCTTGCCGCTTTCGTGCAGGAAGAGATGGTCGAGAGGATCAACGAAGGCATAAGCCAGTTGCTCGATCTCGCGCCCCCGATCGTGCGCCTGCGGCTTCTGGCGTTCATGCATCTGATCGAGCAGCCTGAAACCATGAAGGCGACGCTCGTGGTTCAGCCGTCGGGGCTGATGCGCCTGACGCTCGACACTGTCGTCGCACCCTGCCGCACCCACCAGCACTGACGTCGGCCTTCCACCGGGCATGCAAAAGCAAAGCCCCGCCTTGTCGGCGGGGCTTGTTTGGCGCCTTTGTCTCGGCGCTCAGCCCGTTCAGGCGGCTTTGACGTTGACGCGCGCCTCGGCAAGCTTCGTGAGGAGAGCATCCGTCTTCTTCTCTTCCTGGAGGTTCTGGTCGAGAAGCCTGGCGGCGTCCTCCATGCCTAATTCCTGCGCCCAGGTCTTCAGAGAGCCGTAGCGGGTGATCTCGTAATGCTCGACGGCCTGCGCGGCGGCCAGGATCCCGGCATCGAGCGCCTCGCTGTCGGCGAAGTCCTCCATGACTTCCTTGCCTTCCTCGATGATGCCGTTGATCGCCTCGCACTGCACGCCGCGGGCCGCTTTGCCCAGCATCTCGAACACTTGCTCAAGGCGCTCGATCTGGCCTTCGGTTTCATCGCGATGCGTTTCGAAGGCCTGCCGCAGTTCCTCGGACTCCGCCGCCTTCGCCATTTTCGGCAGCGCCTTCAGGATCTGTTTCTCGGCATAATAGACATCCTTCAAGGTGTGAAGGAACAGGTCGTTCAAGGTCTTTTCCTTGGCGGGCATCGTTCAACTCCATAGGGTTCAGAGTTGACTCAACGACGGCCAAGCTACCAGGTTCCTCGCAAATATCAGACGGGCGGAACAACCTTGATCCGCGTCGCGTTCGGCCCCTGCAATCGAAGGAGAACGATCGTGACCAACATCATTTCGTCAAGCGCCGGGGCGCTCATGAATGGGGAACCGAACCTGAGTACGACGGAACGTGGAGTTTACATGCTCGCCGGCCTCGGGCTTGCAGCGGCAGCGGCGAAACCGCGCCCCAATGCCCTCTTGAACATCTTGGCGCTGGCGGGCGGCTCCTATCTCGCGTGGCGCGGATATGTAGGCAATTGCCCGATCAAGGCCTCCCTCACGGGTTCGCACGATTCCGCCTGAGCGGGGCGCCTTTCGAGGAAAAGGGCCGCATCCCATGCGGCCCTTTTGATTTTTGGCTGCGTTAGTAGGTCGTCGTCGAGCGCCGGCCGGCGATCAGGCCGTAGATGAAAAGAACAACGATCGCACCCACGATGGCGCCGATGAAGTTCGCCCCATCGTCGGGACCATACCAGCCAACGGCGCGCCCGAGATAAGTGGCGACCACAGCACCAATGATACCGAGGATCGTGGTCATGATGAACCCGGAGGGCTCATTCCGGCCGGGCATGATCCACTTGGCGATGAGGCCTGCCACAAAGCCGATGATGATGGTCCAGATGATGCTCATGATGGAATCCCTGAATATGTTGCCTCCTCCAAGAACGCGCATCCCAAGCTAAGGTTGCGGCACGGGCCTGCCGCAGGCCGGCTTTTTTCACGATCTTGCCGCAGTTCAGGGAGACCTTTTCCCTCTCGGCCACTGGAGTGAACACGATGAATTCCGACAGCCCCTGGACCTACGAAGCTGTTCAGATGCTCATGTCGCTGGCACGGGAGGGGATGCCTGCTTCGGTGATCAGCCTCAAGCTCAAACGGCCCATCACCGATGTTCGCGCCAAGCTCAGCGACCTCGGCATCACCCCCGCTGCAGAAGCATGAAGCCGTCCCAGACCTGAGGCAGCAGACCGCATGCTGCCCCCTTGGATGACAGCATCGGGCTCGATGCTGTCATCCAATAGATCATATAAGGAAAAATCACCGCCGATACTGTAATATAAGACTGATACGCAATATATTTACAGATTAAAGTCCTAATATGATAATAAACTGTCCAAATAAAGCTTTTTATCTTCTGCGCACCGTCCGAGAATTCTCATAACCTAATCGAGCGCGGCGCAAGAGCAGGCGCCGGGATGCAAGCAGGACATCGATAGACAATGCGCATTCTCGATAATCTTAGGCTCTGACGAAGCTCATCACCCCAATTGCCAGCATTGAGGCTGTGTAACCGCCAGCCTCACCAGCGTGCAGCAGGGGACGGGAGAAATCGGAGCCGCGGCTTCCCAGGAACTCGCCATTCCAACGAGCTGAGCCTGGCAGCCTCAGGCTTCCTCTCCCGCATCCAGCCGCTTGAGACGGTGACTACGCTTGCCTCAGGGGTGAATGAAACAGGCGAGAGCGCCTGCTGTGCTCTCGCCTGTCTTACCTCTTCCGTACGCACGAAAACAACAAGCAAGTCCCATGCAAGCAATCTTCTTTATGCCTGTTGCATGCATAGCCGTGCATCAGCCTCAGGATGGCCGAGGAATTCATGAAGATCAGGACTAAGCTTATTGCTCTCGTTTCAGCTCTTAGCCTCGGCACGATCGTTGTTGCTGGCGTAGGAATAAACACAGTCCGCATGTACAACACGGCGGTCCATGAAATCAAAGATTCCGCCATTCATGCTCTTTATGCCGAACGTCTCAACCGCTTGGTGACGCAGGTCGTCATGGAATCCCGCGGCATCTATGCGTCGAAGGACACCAAAGAAGCTCGCAAGTTCGGAGATGGCGCCCTCCTTGCTCTTACGGAAATCGACACTTTGCTCAGCCAGTGGCGGCTCTATGTCCCTGCTGACGACAAAGCCG
This sequence comes from Microvirga sp., assembly GCA_035645515.1. Classification (GTDB taxonomy): domain Bacteria; phylum Pseudomonadota; class Alphaproteobacteria; order Rhizobiales; family Beijerinckiaceae; genus Microvirga. The sequence continues at coordinate 64,834 of DASQML010000058.1, read as the reverse complement.
TGTTCGAAGATCTCATAAAGGACGCAGCGCAATTCAAAGCCTTCCGCACGGAGACGGTTCGCCTCGGCAGTGAGGTCTCTCCCGAAGCGGCCAATGCCCAGGGCAATACGGATGCCAACCGTGCCAACAGAAAAGCGTTTCAGACCAAGATTGATGCCCTGAGAGAGAAAGGCAGTCAGGCCATGAATGCCGTCGAGCAAAGAGCTGAAGAGCTCTATGACGGCATGCTCAAGCTGCTTGGCTCCATAGCAGCCGGATGCGCCGTCCTGGGCCTCTTGCTGAGCTGGCTCATCGGAAGCCGTCAGATCGCGCGACCACTCCAAGCCGTCACCAATGCCATCCAGAAGCTTGCCGCTGGAGACTTCAATCTCCCGCAGATCAAGACGAGAGGCGACGAGATCGGCAACATCTGGAAAGCGACGCAGATCTTCGCCGAAACGATGCAGGAGGCGCAGAAGCTGCGACACGAGCAAGTTGAAGCCGAAAGCCGAATGGCCGCAAAGCGTAGAGCCGAAATGGCGGCTCTCGCGCAGCAATTCGAGCAGAGCGTAGGTTCCTTGGTGCAGCACCTCTCATCCTCTGCGAGCGAGATGGAGAATACCGCTCGCTCCATGGCTTCCGTCGCCAATCAGACGTCAAGCCAATCCATGACGGTCTCGTCGGCGGCGCAGCAGACCACGGCCAACGTGCAGACGGTGGCGGCGGCTACCGAGGAACTCTCCATCTCGATCCGCGAGATTGCAAGCCAAGTCAGCCAGTCGTCAAGAATTGCCGACCGGGCCGTAGAGGGTGCTCAGCGCACGAACGTTTCAGTCCAGGAACTCGCGGCGACGGCGGAGAAGATCGGCAACGTGGTCCAGCTGATCAACAACATCGCCGGGCAAACCAACTTGCTTGCGCTCAATGCCACCATTGAGGCAGCGCGGGCCGGCGAAGCGGGCAAAGGGTTTGCCGTCGTTGCTTCAGAGGTCAAGGATCTCGCCAGCCAGACGGCCAGGGCTACGGAGGAAATTTCCCAGCAGATCGCATCCGTTCAGTTGGCCACTCAGCAGACGGTTGAGGCAATCCATGAAATCGCGAGAACCATCAACGAGATGTCCCAGATTTCCATTTCGATTGCCGCCGCCATGGAGCAGCAGGGAGCCGCAACGGCCGAGATCGCGCGCAACGTGCAGGAAGCCGCCCGTGGCACGGAACAGATGACCGGCAACATCGTGGATGTTCAGCAAGGCGCAAACGACACAGGCGCTGCGGCCTCACAAGTGCTCGGCGCAGCCCAGGAACTTGCAAGACGCTCGAACGAGCTCGGGCGCGAGGTCTCTAGCTTCCTGACGGAAGTCAAGGCCGCCTGAAGACATCTCTCAACCTGTGAGACCTGCAACCATGATCGGGATTTCAAGGATCTTCTGTAGGACGTCCGAGCCAGCCTCTGCACTCTCTTCGGCACAGAGAACGCGCTTGCGCTGATCGCTACTTTCGAGAACGGGACGGCGGTGCCATGCAAGTCAGGTTCAACCCAGAGGATGAGGCTCCTCCCGAGATCTACAGGCTCGTCTATCGAAGTCAAAGGGTTCAGGATTCCCGCTCGCTGGATCTTTCCGATCTCGTCCTGGACATTCTAGACCGCGCACGGGAGCACAACCGACGAGCAGGCATTTCCGGCATGCTGCTGTTCGACACAAGGAGCTTTGCGCAGGTCATTGAGGGACCGCCCGCCGCCGTGAAGAGTCTTTTCGGGCATATTGCCTGCGATTCCAGGCACACGTCCGTCACAGTTCATGAACACGGAATTGTGCCGCAACGGGAATTTGCAAAATGGATCATGGCGTTTGTAACGCCCTATCACTCGGAGATAGACGGAGAGATCCCCTCAGAGATCCTCACCGGCGGAAGTCAAGAGGCCAAGCGCATTTGCCGTTTACTGATCTCTTTGCTGAGAGACCCGCCCGACCCTCCCGGCATAGGCTTACATGAATGAAGAACCGGCGGTGGCTTCTCGCAAGATCCTTGTCACGTTCTAGGTCGGTTCAGCCCACGCGTCAGGGAGGTGACACATAGCACGTATCCTACGCACCCTGAACGAAATCAGACCGGACGGATCTCGGGCGTCGCACTTGGGAGCCGAGCGATGAGATCGCGGTATGCTTTGAATATCACTCCTCACTTGCGATTTTTATGACTGGCAGAAACGATGATCACGCGATTCGATAAAGCCTTAGAGCAAGCGGCAAGAGCCGATAGCGACCTGAAAACAGATCGCATAGCCCTCGAAAGCCACGCCCAGAGAATCCGCCGCCTCGAAGAACTCATTCGTGCCAAAGAGGCGACCGGAGACCGTATCGTCATCAGTATCGCGGCTGCCCTGGTCGTCTCCTCGATGGCATTGCCCGTATATGCTGCCTTCTACAGCGATGGTTATGCATACCTGCCGAATATTGGAAATTCCCTTTCAAGCACGACGTCGAGCGTGGTTGGGCATCTGCAGAGCATCATGCCGAATGCATCCCCCGCCTCCAGCATACGTGTGCCAGAATTCGATCAGATGGAAACGGGAGGGACTGGCACGGCTCGCCGGCAGCGGACCCAGGCGACCTTCGCACGTTATGTGATTCACCGTGCGAGCGAGGCTTCGGCGCTGATCGAAGGCCCGAGCGGATTGTGGTGGGTTACGCCAGGAATGAAGATTCCCGGAGCGGGCCAGATCCTTTCCATTGAGCGCTCCGACGCCGGTTGGACAGTCGTCACATCCGAAACGACAATTACCGAAGGAACGGGCCCTGGAATCCTGAGGTGAGGCGGAGATTCGACGCTGCTCTCGAGCGGCGTCCCCCTTACCGGCCGCCGAGCCGCAGCTTCGCGATGCTCATCATCAGGTCGACGCTCACGCCCCTTTCGGACGTTTGGTTGAACAGACCGAGCACCGGAGAGAGCGTCTCCGGTGCCGCGTTCTTCATGTCCCACATAACGTTGAATCGCTGGATCAGCCTGTCGACCTTGGCAGGATCCTGAAGATCCTCAACTTTCAAGAACTTCTCGAGGTTACGCACCTGCAGGTCGAGATCGGCCCTCGAGGCAGCCTCGGGAATGCCGAACGTCGTCTGCACGAATTTCAGCAGCGCCTTATCGGCGAGGATCTGCATAGGTTTCGTGATGGATGAAGCCTTGCGCTTGAAATAGAGCGCCAGCTGGACGCCCTGGTTGGCGCTCCCTTCCTGCTTTTCCAGAGTCTGCTGGACATACTTCTGGACAGCTTCCGTCGTGGCGCTGGCAGCCGATGTCGCCGCCGCTCCTTTTCCGGCAAAGTCAAATGCCTTGGCAAACTCCTTGTAGAGAGGATTGCTCATCTTGTTGGCCATGCTGAGAGGGTTCGTGACGCCCTCCTGCAGGAGTTTCTTGATGAGCGCCTTGCCGTAGGCCATATCCTCGAGTCCATAGGCCTTCATGGCATACTTGAACACACGATCGTTCTTCACGAACTCGTCGATCGTTTTAATGGTCTTGATGGTCGCGTTGTAGTAATCGGTCTCCCGCTTGACCACGGGATCCTTTTCGATCAGCGCTTTGGTGCGCGTCATGTTGGCCGTGATGATCTGGTATCGGGCTGACGTGCTGACCATGGCAAACCTTCATGCTTTCACGGGGCGGAACGGCCGTTTCAGCGGACCCACGCCGTGTTCCCGCCGGCCAGACTGGAAATATCCTGGCAATCTTGCCTGAACTTGTCCGCAACGGTCTTTGTATCGGCTGCGTTGAGCTGAAACTCGGATCGCTGCGGCTCCAGCCGGTAGTTTGAGAGTTCTACGACGAGCGTCTGTGCTCCTGCGAGCTTGTCCAGAAACAGGTTCACCTGCTCACGATCGGCGATCTGACCGACCCGGCCTCTGTACATCCAGTAGCCGAGCTCCGGGCTGCCGTCGTCGAACCAGTAGACCGTACTGCGTCCGCGGATGCTGCTGTGACCGAGATAGCTTTTCTGCGAAACAGCGGCCGCGACGGAAACCGTCTGAGGTTGATCACCATTTGCGGAATAGCGGTAGCAGGTCAGCCAAAGAAGGGAGTCGTCCACGCCCTGAAGTCGCGCAAAAGCAGCCTGAGGCTTACCCTCCTGATCGTGCCTGAGCACGTAATCCCAGGATCCGATCCAGGTTGCCACAGCAAATGCCTGGCTTGCAACCATGGACCAAGCAGCACCTGCAACGACGGCGAGGCAGCAGATCTTCGCCGATAAAGATGGATAAGACGGCTGTTTTCCCATGGCCGCACCTGTTCTTCAAACAAAAGAGCCTCGCCCTTCTCAAGGCGAGGCTCCTTTCAGGCCATACCGAGGCTCTTACTGGAAGAGCTTCAGGATCATCTGGCTGTTCTGGTTCGCCATCGAGAGCGCCTGCACGCCGAGCTGCTGCTGGGTCTGCAGAGCCTGGTTGCGGGTCGAGACCTCGTTCATGTCGGCATCAATGAAGGCGCTGACACCAGCCGTGAGCGAGTCGGAGAGAGTGCTGATGAACTCTTCCTGGTTCTCGAGAAGGGCCTTGTTGGCACCCAGCATCGCGGAGCCGGTGGTCACCTTGTTGATTGCATCGTCAACGTCCGTCAGGAAGCTGTCGATCGTGCCGATACCTGCACCCCAGGAAGCCTGAGCCGAGGAGTTCTGAGCCACACCGCCCGCTTCGAGGGTGTTGGTGCCGTCGCCCGAAGCACCAGCGAAGTTCAGGCCCACAACCTTCGACTTCAGAACGAGGTTGCCGTTCGTGTCGACGCTGGCTTCGACGAAGTTCTTCATCGCGTCGCTGTTGTTGATCGAGTTGGCGAATGCAACCTTATCGTTGGCAGCGATGCCGCCGGGAGCCGTGAACGACAGATCGTAGGTGTTCGTGCCGTCAGTCATCTGCAGCGTCAGCTCGTCGCCGGCAACGAGACCCGCGAGGCTTGCCGAGCTGAAGGTCACCGACGATGCAGTCTTCAGCTGGGTGAGGTCCACCTTAGAGACATCGTCCAGAATGCCGTTGGCGGGAGTGAGGGCGTCGAAGAGACGAACCTTCGTGATGTCGACGTTCAGCGTCTTGATCGCCTTGTTCTCGCCGTCGTACGAAGTCACGAGGTCGACGCTGGTCGTGCCGCTGGTGGAGGTCGTCGCGTTCAGCCAGTTCTGGCCATTGAAGGTGGCCGACTCCGCAGCGCTCTTGAGACCAGCGATGTTGGTCTTGAACTCGGTCTGGATCTTGGCCAGATCAGCACCCGGCTGCTTTGCAGCAACGAGACCGGTCTTGATCTTGTTGAGGTAGGTCAGCGTCTTGTCCAGGGCCGAGGTGTAGGTGTCGATCATCGCCTTCGACTGCTTGATCGAGTCCTTCACAGCGCTGAGCGCGCCGTTGTCGGACTTCATCTTCGTCGAAATCGACCAGTAGGAGGCGTTGTCCGATGCTTCGCCGACGCGCAGGCCCGTGGAGACCTGGGTCTGGTTCTTGTTCAAAGCGGTCTGCGTGGCCTTCAAAGCCTGCAGAGCGGTCATGGCGGACAGATTGGTGTTAATCGAAGACATGTGCTTCTTCCTTGAGCTAAAAGATTGTTCAGGGAATGTCGGAATTTAACCGACCCAACGGAGTGGCATCATGCCTCGAGGAAACCTCGATCCGCTGTTCACATGACATCCGGGCTCAACCGGTAAAATGGAGTGGCATCATGCCTCGCTCTTCAGGAAGAGCCTCCATAGTGCAATTTCGACGCTTTAGGCTTCAAAATTCACCCAGCGCGTTCGTGTTTCCATTAATGATCAAATGCAGGCGAAGCGTCAAGAGGAATATGAGGCGAAAAGCGAACTTTATCGTTTCGATATCGTTAACAACGGGCGTCACCGAAGCATCAGCAAGCAAGGCAAAAAAGACGAAGCCGCTGATGCGGCTTCATTCTCGACTGCACCGCGTTGAAGCGCCTCTCAACACACCTTCAGGCTGAAGAGCAAGATATCAGCGGGATCCGACGAGGACCTGGCGTTCATTCGCTCCTGCAGGGCCGGCCTTCGTGTACAGGCCGCGATAAGCAGGATCGAGCGAAAGAGCATCCGTGATGCCGAGGATCGTTTCCGATGCGCCGAGCACCAGGGCGCCATCCGTCGGCATGAGCTGGGCTATCCTGCGCAGCACATTCGCCTTGGTCGCCGCATCGAAGTAGATGAGCACATTGCGGCAATATACGATGTCGAACATGCCGAGGCGGTTGAAATCCTCGATGAGATTCAGATAGCGGAAATCGACCATGGAGCGGATTTCAGGCGCGATCTGCCAAAGGTCGCCCTTCTGCGTAAAATACTTCACGAGAAGTCTGATCGGCAATCCACGCTGGACCTCGAACTGATTGTAGAGACCCGCCCTCGCCTTCTCGAGCACCTCATTGGAGATATCGGTCGCAACGATGTCGATATGCCATCCGGGCATGCGAGCCGAAGCCTCCTTCAGCAGCATGGCAAGGGAATAAGGCTCCTGTCCAGTCGACGCGGCAGCGCACCAGATTCTGAGCCGGCGGCTCGCTGCCCGTTCCTTGATGAAGCGCGGCAGCAGCACATCCTGGAAGAGATCGAACGGCGCTTTGTCCCGGAAGAAGAAGGTTTCGTTCGTAGTCATCGCCTCGATGGTGGCATTCTCGAGAGCGGTTGAACGTCCGGACTTGATCTCCCAAACCAGGCGGGACAAGCTTTCGATCTTGAACCGCGTGCAAACCGGCGCAAGGCGGCTTTCGACCAAGTATCTCTTATCAGGAGAGAGAGCCAAACCGGAACGCGCCTTGAGGAAGGCACGCAGAGCTTCGAATTCGAGTTCGGTCATCGTGTTGTTCCGGCAATGTGGCCCTGGAGAGAGCGGCCGATGGCATCGAGTGGGAGGACCTCGTGAGCAAGTCCGGCTTTCACGACGCTTCCCGGCATTCCCCAGACGATACTGGTCGCCTCATCCTGAGCGATCACAGTTCCGCCCGCTTTGATCAAGCACCGTGCGCCGACGGTCCCGTCAGATCCCATCCCTGTGAGCACCGTCGCAAGAGCCGAGGCGCCGAAGACGGATGCGGCCTCGCGAAACAGCACGTCGACAGCCGGACGGCAGAAATTCTCTGCGGGGCCGTCGTTTAGACGAATGACGGGCTTCCCAGACGCTACGGCGACCCCCATATGGCGGCCGCCCGGCGCCACAAGAACAGTACCCGCAGTGATTGCCTCCCCATCCTTTGCCTCCCGGCAGGGAACCGACAGCAAGGCCTGGAGATGCTCGGCGAAAACTGCCGTGAACATCGCCGGCATATGCTGAACGATCAGGACGGGAATACTTGAAAGAGCAGGCTTAAGGTCCTGCAGGACGCGTTCGACGGCCCGCGGGCCGCCTGTTGACGATCCGATCAGAAGGCATTGCGGCTTCATGCCTACAAGTTTCGTGGAAGCCACCTTAGGCAGGGGAACGGAAGAACCCTGCACAAGAGCACTTGGGCGCATCGACCGCAGCTTGGGGGAACTCAGCGCTCTCAGCTTCTCGATCAAATCGCGACGGAACTCCGCCGCCGCATCGGCGGCGCGGGCACTTTCCGGCTTTGCCAGATAATCGACGGCTCCCAAGGAAAGGCATTTCAGCGAAATCTGCGCATTCCGCTGTGTCAATGTTGAAATGACGATGATTTTTCCTGCGGGATGGGCCTTCAGGATCAGCGGCAGCGCCGCCAATCCATCGACCTCTGGCATTTCAATATCGAGCAGCACGATCTCTGGTTTGTGCCGCTCCGCCAGATCGACCGCCATACGTCCATTGGACGCCGTGCACACGACATCGAAGCCGCCCGCATCCGTTACCCATCGCGCGATCATGCCGCGAATAATTGCACTGTCGTCCACGATCATGACGCGTGTCAGCGGCGCCTGTCCCGGACTAACCTGATTTAATGCTTCCACCGTGGGGCCTCACACCGAAAAGGTCTCTGGAAGAAGGCCCAGCTCTTGGAATTTGGCAGACAGGATGTGCTTGTCGAAAGGCTTCATGATGTACTCGTCGGCCCCTGCCTCAAGCGCCTGCGTGATGTTCTTCAGGTCGTTCTCTGTTGTGCAGAACACGACCTTAGGGAGTTCCCCGCCCGGCTTTTTCCGCAGCTCCTTCAGGAAGCTGTAGCCGTCCATGACAGGCATGTTCCAGTCCAGCAGGATGACGTCAGGCATTCTGGTTTGACACTTGGCCAGACCGGCTTCTCCATTCTCGGCCTCTCCGACCTCGAATGCGAGGCTTTCGACGATGTCGCGAGAAACTTTGCGAATGGTTCGCGAGTCATCAACGATCAGACAATAGCTCATTGAAATACCCTGGGATTATTGTGTTTCGCACTCTGAATGCCGCAGCAATCAGGAGCGGATATCCGACTTGTCGATGAAGTTGAAGTTCTCCACGAGAATCTCCTTCACGATCTCAGCGCCAAGTCGTTTGTTGATTCTGTCCCTGACAGTGCTGATCATCCCGTTGACGTTGTATCGGGACAGCCTCCTGAAATCGAGACTTTCATCCGAATAAACGTGACGGAAGATCTCGTCCTGAATAAAGGCCTCAGGCGGAATGGATATTTCACGCAGTGTCTTGGAATCAGCCGTGAAGACGAGGTTGGCGATGACATATCCCTGCACGGCACCATCCGCGATGATCGGAATGTTGAGCGGCGGCAATTTCTTGTATTGCAGACCTTCATAATGCTGCTGTTCCTCAGCCGGCCCTCTCCCCACCATCCAGGTTACAGCCGCATAGCACGAGACGAGCGTGACAGCGCAAACCCAGAATCCGGCCATCACATTCCTGATCATGCGCCATAAGCCCCACGCACCACATGAGCCGAATAGGTGCTGTCCGATTCAGAAGCCTGGATCGCGTTGGAAATGATGGTGCTGATTTCCTGTACCGCACGCATGTGATGCTGAAGGATCTCCTGATTCCTCTCCAGCTTTGCCTTCAATCGCTCAAAGCGCTTCGCAGCGACGCCCTCCAGGGCAACCGCTTCGATAGACCTGACCAATCGGCTGATCTCCAAGAGACTCTGGCTCTTGCGGCGGTTGAATTCATCGAGGTTTCGCAGGTCTCGCGACAGCAGGGCCGCCGTTTCGAGATCAAGCGTTTCTTCAAGACGTTCCAAGGACTTCATCAGCATAGGATTGCCCTCACTTCTTTTCGCCCAGGATATGCTGGGCGATCCCAATTCCACCCGCGCGTGCCACTTGCCCGCTGATCTGCTCTGCCATCATGGACTTCCAGATGGATCCCGCAGTCCCCTTGCCGTAGGTATTCTCCGCATTCTTCGGAAGCATCGACTCAACGAACGTTTGGAGAATGAAGGCCTCGAACTCCTGGTTAATCCGCTTTGATTTCTCCGCGGCAGCCGATTCGGCGTCGTTCCGTAGGGAATTGCGGATCTGATAGATGTCTGCTCCTCCCCCGACGGGACGCAGGGACGTCGCCCGCATGGTATCCTCGAAGCTCGCCGCGCCTTCGGCAGCGGGAGCACCGGTGAGGAGCTTCTGCGCTGCCACTTGGTATCGCGCTGGGTCCGCTGCTCTTGCGACCTCGCTGAGAATGTCTGACGGAGGGCTGATCGCCATATCAAGTCTCGTTGATGAATTCTGAGGCGCCAATCTATGCCATGAGGCTTACGGGAGGCTTGTGCTGCTCTTCTGAACCATGGCTTCGAGAATGGCCGCCAAATCCTTTTTCTCTTGCACGCGGCGGTGGTCCTCCTTCATCCGCGCAAAAACCTTCTCCGTCCGCTTGACCTGGAGGGCCTTCTCGACAGCGATGGCTCTCTGCTCGACGATCGCCGTCTGGGTTTGGGCCTCTTCGACTGCCAGAGCTTTCAGGCGCTTGGCCATGACATCGACGAAGAGGCCATGGAGAGCATCGGTATCGCTCATGGTCCGCATCAGCTCCTCTTGTGCGGATTTGAGCTCTCCTTCCTGGCGTTGGAGATTGGCCAGCCGCAGTTCTGCGCTCCTATGGAGATGCCTCTGCACCTTGATGATCCGGTCGACTTTCTTGAGCCTCTCCTTCATGGAATCAATCTCGCAGCCAGGAGACATAAGCCTCTATGAAGAGCAGCACGTAATCGTGTGCCGCGAAGTACATGACGAAGAGACCGCCCGCCATGACGAAAGGTGTGACAATGAAGAAGACCGGAATTTGCGGGACCAGCTTGTTCGTGAGGCCTGCCGCCAGATTAACGATGACAGAGTACAGGAGAAACGGACTGCTAATCCTGAGAGCCACAACGAAGGCGATTCCAACCTGGTCAACCAGCTCGGCCAGCGACGATTGCCAGCCGAGTCCCTGCCCGATAGGGAGACGTGAGTAGGAGGCGATCAGGCCTCTAAACAATTCCCAATGAAGGTCCGAAAGAAAGATGATGGCTGTCGCCACCATCATGATGAGGGAGCTGATGGCAGGGAGAGGCTCCGCCTCGTCGATGGGTGTACCCGGCATGCCGCCATATCCGATCGCCATTGCCACGGCGGTCAGCATGGTCTGGAGTGCAAGAAAGTACACTCTTCCCAAAAGTCCGATCAGCAGACCGATCAGGGTCTCGGACGCAATCCACTCCATCAGCACCGCGGGGGGCTTTCCCGCAATGCCGCTCGCAATTCCTCCCAGTATGACCGGCGACAACGCCAAGCTCACCGTGAGAGCCAGGAACAAGCGGATATGAACCGGAATTCGGTTGCTCGAGAGAGCCGGAGCAATGAGCATGCATCCGCCAATCCGGCAGAAGATCAGGAAGATGCCGAGGAGTGTATCCGGGACGATCTGGATCACGAGACCGTACCGAGAGAATTCACTTCGACACCCCGCGCGATCTCCAGATGGGACAGCACCGGGAGCGACGCGAACATCCGCTCGATGATCATTCTGACATAGGGTCTGGCGTCCGGAGCCGTGACGATTGCGAAGTTCTTCACCTGTCCCATCCGGCTCTTGATGGCTTCCGAAGCCTCGGCTCCGAACTGCTCGACGAGGCGCGGATCGATGTCGAACTCCACCACATCGCCTTTGGCATCGCGCTTCAGGCTCTGATGGAACGCGATATCCCACTTGTTGCCAAGGCGCAGTACGTTGAGGGCACCTCCCTCTGCGAGATCCCCGCAGATCTGCTGGGCCATGCGGACCCGGACATGTTCCACCAGCTGCTCGGCCCTGCGGGCGTGCGGCGCCATCTCTGCGATCGCTTCCAGGATCAGGCTCAGGTTGCGGATGGAAACCCGCTCTGCCAGCAGCAGCTTCAGGACCGCCTGCAGTCCGGAATAGGAGATCTGCGAGGGGCAGATATCATCGAGCAGCCGCTTATATTCGGGCTCCAGTCCATCAAGGAGATTGCGGACATCCTTGTAGGACAGAAGCTGGGGCAGATTGTTTCGGATGACTTCGCTCAGGTGGGTAAGCAGGACGGAAGCCCCATCGACGGCTGTGAAGCCCTGGCGTTTGATCTCACCGGCATAGGCATCCGAAACCCACATCGCCTTCATGCCGAAAGCAGGCTCGCGGACTTCGTCACCCGGGACGTCCGGCACGGGGCCGTCGCCCAGCACGACCAGAAGGTCCCCCGGCCTGATTTCATGCGTGGCGACCACCGTGCCGTGGATCTTGATCTGATAGCTCTTTGCCGGGATCATGAAGCTGTCGGAGAGCTTCACGTCCGGCAGCACGAATCCGAAATCCTGAGCGAATTTCTTCCGCATCTTCTTGACGCGGTGGGCGAGATCGCCGTGGAAGCTGGCGAGGTGAGAGGACAGGTGCTTGCCCAGGCAAAGCTCCACCTCCGCGATCTTGAGGGATTCCTTGACCGTGTCGCTGGCCTCGAGCAGGTTCTTCTGCTGCAACTCTTCCTTCTGCTGCTTTTCCCTCGCCTCCTGCTCGGCGCGGTATCTTGGGATGCTGTAAGCCACGAAGCCCATGAAGCCGCCGAGCATGAGGAACGGGATCATCGGCAGTCCCGGAACGATGGCGAAAACGAACATCATGCCGGACGCCACCATCAGGGCGCGCGGATACGCTCCGAGCTGGTCGAGAACCGCCTGCTGGGCCTGACCGCGCGTGCCGCCTTTGGAGACCAGGAGGCCTGCCGCCAGGGACACGACCAGGGCCGGAATCTGGCTGACCAGGCCGTCACCGACGGAGAGCTGGGTGAAAATATCGGCGGCCTTCGAGAGTGGCATGTCATGACGGGTCACGCCAATGATGATGCCGCCGAAAATGTTCACGGCGATCGTAATTAAGCTTGCGACGGCCTCTCCACGCACGAACTTTGATGCACCGTCCATGGAGCCGAAGAAGGCGCTCTCCTCCTCCAGCTCCCGCCGCCTTCTTTGAGCCTCCTTCTCATCGATAAGGCCGGCCGAGAGGTCCGCGTCGATCGCCATCTGCTTTCCAGGAATCGCGTCCAGGGTAAAGCGCGCGCCGACCTCTGCAATACGGGTCGCACCCTTGGTGATCACCAGGAAGTTTACGGTGATGAGAATGATGAAGACAACGATGCCGATCACGAAATCGCCGCTCATGACGAAGCGGGAGAATCCGCTGATCACGTGGCCGGCCGCGTCGACGCCATGATGGCCGTTCGAAAGAATGAGACGCGTCGACGCGATGCCGAGCGCCAGCCGTAGAAGTGTGGCGATCAGCAGGACGGTCGGAAAGGCGGAAAATTCCAGCGGCTTCTGGATCCACAGAGCCACCATGAGGATGAGGACCGACAGGGCAATCGAAAACGCCAATCCCATGTCGATCACCAAGGGCGGAATCGGCAGGAACAGGATTGCAAGAATGACGACCACGCCACCCGCAAACCAAACGTCGCGACCGCGGTCCCTTTTCATCGTGTCACTTGACGTCATGTGCTCCTCTCTAAGGCGAGCCACTCATCCGTCTGACACATGCGCCATGTAGCTTGCGCGAAGGTCGCATGGCCATTTGGCACACCCTTCGCGAGTTAAGATCTAGGCTCCTTTTCCTAGAACCCTGTTACGATCCGCCCGTAAACCAGCTCCGTGAAGGCAAAGATCTGCGATCCCACCAGCGAGCCCGTCAGGAGCGTGACGACCAGGATGGCGATAATCTTGGGGATAAAGGTGAGGGTCACTTCCTGGATCTGGGTAAGGGCCTGAATCAAGGCGATGATGATGCCGATCACCATGGCCGCCACAACAGCCGGACCGGAGCCGATGATGACCGTCCATATGGCTGCCCGGACCAGTTCCAGAGCATCGATCTCGTTCATCTCAGCTGACCACGATGCCTTGGCCGAGGAGAAGCTCTTTTCCGGTGGACAGAGTCGCCAGCGGCCCCTCGCTCGTGATCCTGACGGACGTCACCTTGCCAGAGATCGTGCCATCGGCGGACGTGACGGTGCGTCCGATGACACTGTCTGCCTGCGACAAGGCAAAGGATGACAGCAGGGCGTCGAGCTTCTCGTTGCTCTTCACGGCCTGCTCGACCTGGGAGAACGTGGCGAGCTGCGCCATGTACTCGGTCGACTTCATGGGATCCGTCGGATCCTGGTTCTTCATCTGGGTCATCAGCAGCTTCAGGAAGTTGTCGTAGCTGACCGTGGACGTCTTCTCGCCCGCCGCAGCCGTTTGCCCCAGAGCCGAGGAGGCGATTGCACTGACGTTCATTCCGAATCTCCCTTTCAGGCAGCCTTCTCGGGCATGCAGGCGGGCTCTACCGCCACCGGCGCTTCGATCTTCTCGAAGAGCCCTCGAATCACCTTCAGTGCCTCGAAGAAGCGCCCGACGGCGACATATTCCCCGACGCTTTTCAACTGCGTCCTCGTATGCTCGTCGGGCGCAAGCACGAGGAGCGGATCGTAGGTTCTCCGGAAGGCGAGCATGCCTTTTTCCTCCTCCTGAGGATTGATGAGGAGGGCCTGCACCACAAAGTAGAGCTGGCGCATGGGCGTCGTCGCGTCAGCCAGCTGAAGGACATGGCTCTCCAGGAGAAACCGGGCATCATTGAGAAGACTCAACGTGACCTTCTGACTGACGGTCAGCACAGCGCCGTTGATAAAGATCCGCTCCCCGGCCTTGAGGGAAAAACGCATTTTCGCGGTCATTTCAGGCCATCCTTAATCAAGATGTTGATGTCGATGAGAGCGGCAAGATTGGAGTGCTCTCCACGGACGATGAGATCGGATTCCTTCATCACCCAGAGTCCGATTGAAATCAGCTGACCTTTGAGTTTGTCCGGCAGGGCGTTCTCAGGATGTGCCAGGTCCTTGATCAAGAAAGTCCATAGACGCTGGAGGAATACGATCGCTCCGAGCATCTCGGGCGACTGGGGCGGGTGCCCCTCTGCCGCGCGCAGGAGAGCAATGGCGCGATCAAAGAGCTCATATTCCCGCTGCCGGCAGTCCTTCGGCGAGTCCTCGAGAATTTCGGAGTAGGAAAACTGATACATTTATACTTTCCTGCCGTTAAATGAACTTGATCAAGCTCAGCTGATTGAGCTGCGCCGTGAGCGAATACGACGTCTGAATCTGAGTGGAGAGCTGGTCGACCCGAACCTTGGCCTCTGCGGGATCGACAGCCTCATAGTCTGTGACTCTCTCCTCGAAGAAGGCCTTCTGGAGGCTCATTCTTTCGTTTGCCTCGTCGATCTTCTGTTGGACCGTCCCGAGATCCGCCTGCACCTGTGTGACCTCGGCGACGCCGTCGCCCAAGGTTCCAATCACCTTGTTGAGAAGGTACTCGCGCGTCCCGTCGCTGAGATTTTCGATCCCAAGTTCGAAAGTCATCACGTAGCCCATGGCCAATTTCCGGAAACCGGGCTCATTGATGTTCGCGGAGGTCTCGACACGCTCTGTCGGGGAGATCAGGCTTTGAATGTTCTGGTCGGACGCATTGGACCATGCGCCTTGCCATTGAGTATCGAACAGATTGGACAAGGGCCCTTCGATGAAGGCCTTCATCTGGGCAGGGGTAATGTTCGCGACCTGCGCAGCGTCGGTCTGAGGGAACGTGAAATGAGCCAGAAACGCCGCATCGATGTCGGCCTTTGCGGCAGACTCGTAGGCATTCAGCGGTCGAACCTTCGAGTTGACGCCCCCGAACAGATACTGCCCCCCGATGTTTTCGTTGGCAGCGGAGATCAGCTTATCCAAGCCGGCCTTGGCCTGACTTTTGATCAGGGGAACATCCTGCTTGCCCACTCGCATGCCCACAAGAGAATTTCTGAAAGTGTCTGCGGTGGCGCGAACCTGATCAAGGGCGGCCGAAGTTGATTTGAGCCGCAGAGTCGTCGATACGTTGCTGTCCGTCAAAGCATCGAGCGTTGCCCTTTCCTGCCGCAGGGACAGGGATTTTCCGGTCGTACGTCCGAGGACGAGGCCCACATCGCTGTGGCGCCCGGTAACGACCTCCTTGTTGGCCTTGACGAGCTCGGATTGGAGCTTGTCGAGATTGGCCCTGGGAGAGTTCCAGAGAGTGGTGGTCGAGATGAACGTCGTCTTCATGTCCTACCCCACGGTGTTGAGAAGCGTCTTGAGCATTTGGTCGATAACCGAGATCAGCTTGGCGGAGGCGGAATAGGACTTTTCCAGCTGCAGCATCAGCGCTGTCTCGTCGTCCATATTGACGTCCGTGGCATTGGAGAGCGCATCGGAGGCCTGGGCGAGCAACGTTTCCTGGTAGGACAATTGCTGCGAGGAATCCTGCCTCTTGGCCTCGATCCATCCCGCCGATGACGATGCAAAATCCTGGATCGTCAACGTCCCGCCCAAACCAAGGCTCGGTTCGAAATTCCGCTCGGCCTCGATGGAGTCGACCAGCTGATACAGGCGCTCGGAGAACGATGCCGTCCCGTCGCCATAGGTATAAGCAGCACCATTGATGCCGCCGTCGCGAATTCGCTCGTATTGCCCACCCGTCCCCTGGGAGGGATCGATGGCGGCATTCACTTTGATCTGGGCTGCAAGACCCTCAGGCGCCGGCATCGTGAGAAGGTCGGGACCGCCGCTATAGGTGAACACACCTGTTCGGTCAGGCAGCCCAGATCCGCTCTGGTCGCTTTCCGCGAAAGCCTCGATGAGACCGCGCGCCAACTCGTCAAGCTGACGCTGGTAGACGACGGAGACGTCATCCCTCAATCGGACCAGGCCCACGAGCTTGCCCGAGTTCAACGGCATTGGCGAGAGACTTCCCGTCACTGGGACGTCATCGATGAAGATGGCTCCGCCAGGCTTCCCGGCCTCCAGGGGAACGCTCGTATCATAGCGGACGCTGCGCGGCAGCCTGTCGAAGAGCGGGACGCCGCTATCCGTGTAGAGGGCGATGTCGTTGTCGGCCCGTGGGACGACCGTGACGCCGATCTCCTCGGAGAGCTGGGCAATCAGCTGGTCTCTCGTGTCAAGCGCATCCGAGACGTCTCTGCCCAGGGCACTCCCGGTCATGACTTCGTCATTGGCCTTCTTGAACTTGGCCAGGATGTCGTTGATGCGGGAAACCGACTCGCCGATCTGGACTTGGGTCTCCTTGCGGACCGCGTTGATCGTTGCGGTTGCCTGGTTGAGGCTTGTCGCCAGATCCGTTGCCGCTTTCACGAATCCACGCGCGAGAACGGTATCGTCCGGAGCATTCGCGTATTGCTTGAGGACCGTGGTGAGGGCCCCGACACGCGCAGCCGGAGACGTATCCAGTTCGGGATCGCCAACCGTCTGGCTCAATCTCTGAAGACCTTCGAGCAATGCCTTTTGAGTGGCAGCGTCGGAAGTGGTCTCCAGCATCTTGTTGAGGAGCGCCCTGTCGCTCGCCCGGAGCACCACCACACGGGCAGCGCCGCCCTGCGTGCTCAGGGCGCCGATCTTGCGCGAATAGGAGGGATCCGATGCGCCTGCCGTATTGCGGGACACAATCGCCATCTGCGATTGCGACGCCTGGAGCGATGAGCGCGCCGTGTTATAGGCAACCGTGAGAGACATTCTTGGATCTCTGGTGGATGATCTAAGCCGTTACCGCTTCAGGTTCATGAGAACGTCGAGCAGTTCCGAACCGGTCTGGAATACTTTCGAGTTTGCCGTGTAGCTGGTCTGGGCTTCAATCATGGCCGTCAGCTCCGTGCCGATATCCACGTTCGATCCTTCGAGAGCCCCCGAGGCAATGGAGCCGAAGCCCGAGGTTTCCGGGAAACCGACCTGGTAATCGCCCGATGCGCTCGTCGCTTCGTAAACGTTTCCGGCGCGGGGATTCAGATTGTCAGGGCTCGGAACGGTCGCCAGAGGAACTCGGTAGGCGGCGATGCGCGAGCCGTCCTCATAGACGGCATAAACCGTTCCATCCGGAGCGAATTCCGCGCTCTCAACGGCCGACGGCGCATTGCCGTTGGACGTTCCGGTGAGAGAATAGTCACCGGCCAGTTGAGTCATGCCCGCCATGTCGAGGGTGAACGGCTGTCCATTCGGAATGTTGAACGTCATGTCCGATGGCGCAGTGATCCGGCCGTTAATGTCGAAGTTGAGATCCAGGGATGTCGTTCCGGTCAAAGGACCGCCCGACCCATCCGTGACGGTCAGGTCCCAGGTGTCGGCGTCGATCTTCGTCAACGTGATGTTGATCTTTACCGGGTTGCCCACATTGTCGAAAACCTGGAGAGACGATTGCTTCGTGGCGCCGGCCGCCGCGGAATAAGGCAGATTTCCGGTGAAGGTACCCTCCGTCGATGCGGACGCCTGCATGCCGAAGGATGCCAGGTTGACAGGAACCATGCTGTCCAGGCTGTTGAGCGACGGAGTGGCGGCTCCTCCTTCGAGGCTGTAGCCCATCAGCGTAAAGCCTGCAGCATTGACCATGTTTCCGGATCTGCCATCCACGACGAAGTTGCCGGCGCGGGTGAGGAACGGCGACCCTTTCTGGTCCGTAACCACGAAGAAGCCGTTGCCGGAAACCGCAAGGTCGGTCGCTGAGGTCGTGTAGCTGATCGGTCCCTGATCGGCGATGGTATACCTGACCTTGCTCGTGACCGAACCTGAGTTATAGGCCCCTTCGCTCGACGGCAGAATGAGGGACGAGAACTCCGTGGAGGCTCGCTTGTACCCTGCCGTGCTCGAGTTTTGGATATTCTCTGCAACCGTACCCAACTTGTTCGACTGGGCGGTCATGCCGGAAACACCACTGCGAAGGACGCCATAAAGACTCATGTCAAACTCCTGCGAATTCGATGGAAGCTAACACCAGGATGCTTGTGCGAAGCTGGGGCTTAGGATTTAAAAGGCTGCTCAAGTCGACCTACTGTTTCAGGCTCTGCGCCAGATCCAGGAAGGCATCGCGGCTCAACGGCATGGAAGGGTCCTGGCGGAGCGCCTCATATATTTTCGGAACCAGAACGACGGCCTGATCGAGATCCTGGTCCGTTCCGGGAGCATATCCACCCATCATGCGAAGATCGCGAGTATCCTCGTAGCGGGCAATCATGCCTTTGAGGCGGCGGACGAGTTCCTTCTGCTCGGGCGTCCACACATGGTCTGCCAGGCGGGAGATGGAGGCCAGCACGTTGATCGCCGGGTAGCGGCCCTGGTCCGCGATGGAACGGTCGAGAACGATGTGACCGTCAAGCGTGCCGCGAATGTTGTCGGCGACGGGATCGTTGTGATCGTCGCCGTCGATGAGGACGGAAAAGATGCCGGTGATGGACCCTTTGCCTTCCTCGCCGGGACCGGCGCGCTCGAGGAGACGCGGCAACTCGCTGAAGACGCTTGGGGTATAACCGCGCGCGACAGCAGGCTCGCCGGCTGCGAGCGCGACGTCTCGCGCTGCATGGGCATAGCGTGTCACGGAATCGATGATCAGCAGAACCGACTCGCCACAATCACGGAAGTATTCCGCTATCGCCACGGCTGTTCTCGGCGCTTGGCGCCGCATCATCGGACTCTCGTCTCCGGTCGAGACCACCATCACCGCCTTGTGGAGGCTGGCTTGGATCGGCCCTTCCAGGAACTCGCGCACCTCGCGGCCGCGCTCCCCCACGAGAGCAACCACAATGGTGTCGAAGCCGTCGCATTTCGCCAGCATGGTCAGCAGAGTCGACTTGCCGACCCCCGATCCGGCAAAGATGCCGATGCGCTGCCCTTGGCAGATGGGCGTGAACAGGTCCATCGCCTTCACGCCGGTCCGCAGAGGCTTGTGGACTCTCGCCCTCGTCATCGCCGAAGGCGGCTCGGCATCGTAGCGGACTGGAGCCGGGCCCGCCATCAGCGGACCTAATCCATCGAGCGGCTCGCCGAGTGCATCGATGACGCGTCCTTTCCAGCTCTGGTCGGGGCTGAGGCCGTTATCGGCGACGATGAAGGCCGACGTGCCGATTTTGGCGTCGATCCTCCCGTTGAAGGGCTTGATCGTCAATCCGCTGGGATCAATGCGGACGACTTCGCCGATCTGCGTCTTGCCATGGGCATCGAAACCGACCTGATCGCCGAGCTTGACGAACTGCGACAGCCCGGCGACACGGTAGTAGCTCGGGGTCACTTCACGAATGGTGCCGCTGATCCGTACCAGTCTGTGCCCTCCACTTTCGGAGAGAACCAGATTCTCAAGTTCGCTCAAAGCGTTCATACGGCTCATCAGCTGCTAGGACCCAGCGTCCGGATCGCATCCATCAAGGTGGACTCGCTCTCCTGAATGGTCGTGGCGGCACTCTCGAAATTGCGCTGGAGCGCAATCATTTTCGTCATTTCGAGAACGGGATTGACGTTCGATCCCTCGCTGTACCCCTGCTGCACTCCATTCGACGTGAAGTCCTGGACCACTTCCCCCGGAATGGACGACAGAACGCCCGAGTTTCCGTACCGGGTCAGCTTGCTTCTGCTGTCGAGATTGAAGAGACCGAGTATGCCGACCTGATTTCCCCCTTGCGTGATTGTGCCGTCCCGGCTGATGACGGGGGGTCCAAGGGCAGGATCGAGCGAGATCGGCGCACCGCCCGAATCGAGGACCGCCCTCCCATCGACCGTGACGAGATCGCCATTCTCATTCATGCTGAATCGACCGTCCCGGGTATAGACTGGGCCGCTCGGACCTTCATAGGCAAACCAGCCGCTCCCCTGGATTGCGACATCAAGAGGGTTATCGGTCTTGTTGAGAGGACCCGCCTGACGGGAAATGTAACTCTGTCCGGACGACGAGAAGGACACATTGTCCTTTCCTGCGCGCGTCAAGAGCTCCTCGAACTTCACCTCATCGGCCCGAAAGCCGCCCGTCGTCATGTTTGCAACATTGTTGGCAATTGTCGCGAGGCGCTTCTCCATCGCAACCTGGGCGGACAGGGATACGTAGAGGGCGGATTGCATCCGGGAAAACTCCAGCAGGTCGTGGATCGAGAGCCGCGCGGCATGGGCCAGGATTGCCCCTCATCGGTTCCGGGAGCCGAGCAGCGTGACTATGATCCCTATGGGACAAGCCTTGCATGGAGCTTGCCGCTCCCGTTCCAGCTTCGCGCAAGGTTCCAGGACTAGAAACCACAGGCAGAACTGAGCACTCGCGAAGGACTAGAAGGTTGGGCGTCTTAATTGGATTGGTCGTTGCTATCGGCTCGCTCGTCAGCGGCTATGTGGCCATGGGCGGACATCTCGCTGTCATCTGGCAGCCGTGGGAATACGTGATCATCTGCGGCATTGCGATCGGCACCTTCATCATCGCAAACCCCATGCCACTCGTGAAGGATACGGGCCGTGCCGCGCTCGAGGCAATCAAGGGCAAGGTCCCCAAGAGGGATCAGTATCTGGCGATCCTGGGCCTTCTTTATGCGCTGCTGCGGGAACTCAAGAACAAGCCTCGCAACGAGGTCGAAAGCCATATCGACGCGCCTGCGGAGTCCGATATCTTCAGATCCTTCCCGAGCGTTCTGAACGACCGGGATCTCACTCTGTTCATCTGCGACTATGCGCGCCTGATCATCATCGGCAACGCACGTCCGCATGAGATCGAGGCCTTGATGGAGGAGGAGATCGCCACCCTCAAACGCGACCGCACCAAACCGTATTATTCGATCAATACGGTTGCGGAGGCTCTGCCTGCACTGGGCATCATTGCAGCCGTGCTGGGCATCGTGAAGGCCCTGGGAGCCATCGATCAGTCTCCCGCGATTCTCGGCGGCCTCATCGCCTCGGCTCTCGTTGGAACCTTCGGCGGCATCTTCATCTCCTATGCTTTCCTGTCTCCGCTTGCGAACAAGGTGAAGGCTACCCGTGAGAAGCAGACACGCGTCTATGTCATCGTGAAGCAGGCGCTGATCGCCTACATGAACGGCGCACTTCCGCAGATCGCGGTCGAGCATGGGCGCAAGGGCATTTCCGTTGAATATCGCCCCACCATCGATGAAGTCGAGGCTGCGACCACGACCGGTGGGCGTCCCGAAGACATGAAAGAGGCGGCTTGATCATGAGCGGAACGCATAGCGCCAACGACATTCGCGACATGCTGCTGGACTCGGCGGGTCTGTCTATCGACCGCCTGCCGATGCTTCATGTGATCTTTGATCGCATGACGACGAGCTGCGCCGAGCACCTTCGCCACATGGCGGCGTCGCCCATGTATTATTCCCTGAGCGGGATCGAGAGCGGACGCATCAGTGAAATCCTGGAGATGTACGAGGCCAACGCCATTGCGGCCATCTTCCATGCCCCGGACTGGGACAGCCACATCCTGATCGGCTTCGACCGCGACTTCATCTACACGATGGTGGAGGTCCTCTTCGGTTCCGACGGTTCCGAACCTCCGGTGGAAGAAGCGCGGGGCTTCTCCAACATCGAGCTGCGCATGGCGCAGACCCTCTTCGAGCAGGTTGCGAAAGCGCTCCAGGCTTCATTCGCTCTCGTCTCCAACACGAAGTTCAAGCTGGAGCGCCTGGAAACCCGAATGGACTTCGCGGTCATCGGCCGCCGGAACAATCAGGCCGTCGCCGCCAAGTTCCTGCTCCAGGCCCTCAATCGCGGCGGCGAGATGTTCGTCATCATTCCTCAATCGGCTCTCAATCCGATGAGAAAGGCTCTCTCGCGAGTGGTTTCCGGCGAGGCGACCGGCCGTGATCCCCGATGGCTGAAACAGATGGCCAACGAGGTGAGAAAGACGGAAGTCACTCTCAAGGCTGTGCTCGAAGAACGCTTCCTCACCCTCGGCGAAATCGCCGATCTGAAGGTCGGCCAGGTGATCGAGCTGCAGGCGACTCCAAAAAGCCGTGTCAAGCTCGAAGGCAATCAGCAGGGTCTCTTCTGGTGCCACATCGGCCAAGCCGACGGTTCGTATGTCCTCAAGGTCGATGAGATGATCGATCAGGAAAAGGAGTTCCTCGATGACGTCTTCGCTCGCTAACATCATCCTTTTCATTGCTCTCGTCATCACAAGCGCCATGGTTGCTCTGATGTACCGCAAGCTCAAGCGCTTGGATCAGTACCATGCCGAGTACAAGCAGATCTTCGACAAGACCGGCGCTGCTCTGCTGAACGCTCAGAGCGCGGTGTCGAATTTCGGCTCCGAGGGGCGGGAAACCCTTCTCCTGCTCGGCGAGCGGATCGAGGAAGCCCGCGGGGTTGCCAAGCAGCTCGAGACCTTGACGCAATCTGCCCGGAGCCTGTCGCAGGCCCGTGCTGACCATTGATGCCTTTGAGGATCCACACGATGTCCAATCCATTTGAAACCAACTCACAAGACAAAAGCGCTTGGCAGGAAGGCGAGCTCGGCAAGAGCCTGAACGGGTCGAACCCTCGCGAAGGCAAAGGTGAGAGCGGCCGGAACCTCGATTCGATCCTGCGGATCCCGGTGACGATCCAGGTCGTTCTCGGTTCCGCGACCATGCCTGTGTCCAATCTGATGAAGCTTGGGCGCGGCGCGATCGTTCCACTCGACCACAGGGTCGGCGAGCCCGTCGACGTGGTGGTCAACGGGCGTGTGATTGCCCGCGGCGAGGTGGTGGTCGTCGAAGACGACAATTCGCGCTTCGGCATCTCGCTGACCGAGATCGTGGGCCCTCCGACAAACGACTTGAACGGCTGAAGCGGCATCCATCATGGTTGGTAGTGTTCCCTCCAAGGCGAACGGCTCAAGGCCCATGAAGGGGCCGGAGCGAGTTGCAACGCTGCTCCTGGCCATGGGAAAGCCCGCGGCCAGCCGAATCCTGAAGCATTTCAACGAGGAGGAAATCCGCCTCGTTACCAAGTCGGCGGCGCAGCTCGGACCTGTATCTCCATCCCAGATCGAGACACTCGTCGACGAGTTCGCTTCGAACTTTTCGATTGGAGCCGACGTCATCGGCGGCATTGCACATATCGAGAATCTGCTTGCAGGCATCCTGACGCCCGAGCAGATCGCAGAGATCATGAGCGAGGTTGCCGGCAATGCGAACAGGAGCATTTGGGAGCGGATTTCAACGGTCTCGGAAAGCGCCATCGCCTCCTACCTGATGAAGGAACATCCTCAGACGGCGGCTCTCATTCTGTCGAAGGTGAAGCCGTCCTGCGCAGCCAAGGTGATGGCCCAGCTTCCTCAGCCGCTTCGCAATAATCTGATGCGACGCATGCTGAGCATGAAGCCTATTGTCGACGAGACGATGAAGAACATCGAAAGAACGCTGCATGAAGACTTCATGGCGAACTTCTCGAAGAACGCTGGAGCCGACACGCACGTCAAGATCGCCGACATCATCAACAAGATGGAGCGCGAGCATATGGAAGACGTGCTGAACAGCCTGTCGGCCGTTCGGCCCAAATCCGCAGAAATTCTCAGAGGGCTCCTCTTCACCTTCGACGACATCGTCAAGCTCACGCCCAGAGACCGCACAACTCTCTTCGATCAGGTTCCGCCGGACCGGATCGTTCTGGCTCTGAAGGGAACCAACGAGGAGTTCCGCAAGGTCGTCCTGACGGCACTCTCGTCGCGTGTCCGCCGCATGATCGAGCACGAGCTGAACAGCAAGGAGCCCTCTCCGCAACGGGACATCGCAGAGGCACGCCGGTCGATCACGGATCTTGCCCTGGACATGGCGGGGCGCAGCGAGATCGTCATCAACTCAGAAGCCGACGACGAATCCTTCGTCTGAGCAATGATGGCGAGAGATGTCGGATTCAGAGGACAAGGAAAGTAAAACAGAGGCCCCTTCCGATAAGAAGGTTCGAGACGCCCTTGAGAAGGGAAATATCCCCTTCTCAAGGGAAGCTCCGATGTTCGCTTCGATTCTCGGAATTCTCCTCGTCCTTACTTTCGCGACCCGCAACAACGCCAAGGGGTTATCCGAGAAGCTTTCCCTCTTCATCGACCGTCCGCAGGATTTCCGGCTCAATTCAGGAACGGACGCAGCCGCCCTGTTTCAGTCGCTTGCATTGGAGGTCGGGCAGTTCTTGGTTCCCATCATCGTCATTCTTGCCGGGTGCAGCCTTGCAGCCTCAATCTTTCAGAATGTCCCCGCCTTCATATCCGAGCGGATTCGCCCTCAATGGAACAGAATATCGCCGATGGGTGGCTGGAAACGAATCTTCGGCCGACCCGGGCTGGTGGAATTCGCCAAATCCCTGTTCAAGTTCGGAACCGTCACCATCGTGTCCCTCCTGCTTCTCAAATCGGAGCAACACAAGGTCTTCAATGCCATGTTCAGTGACCCGACCCTGATTCCGGAGCTAATGCTGACCATGGCCATGCGGCTCGTCTCCGCCATCGCCATTGCTACGATCGTCCTTGTTGCGGCCGATCTCGTTTGGGCCAGGTTCAAATGGCGCAACGATCTGAAGATGACTCCTCAAGAGGTAAAGGAGGAGTACAAGCAGACGGAAGGTGATCCCATGGTCAAGGCGCGTATGCGCTCCCTGGCACAGGATCGCGCGCGCAAGCGGATGCTGGCCGCTGTTCCGAAAGCCACATTCGTCATCGCCAACCCGACCCATTTCGCCATCGCGCTTCGTTACGAGAGAAGCGAAGCGAGCGCTCCCGTCGTCGTAGCCAAGGGCAAGGATCTCATCGCATTGAAAATTCGTGAGACCGCAGAAAAACACGGCATCCCGGTTATCGAAGACAAGCCCCTGGCAAGATCCATGTATGATCATGTCGAAGTGGATCGAATGATTCCTCCGGATTTCTTCAAGGCCGTCGCTCAGATCCTGTTCTACATCCTTACGAGATCAAAATGAGAAGCACTTATTCTTCCCAAGCGGCAGAATCTGCCTACCCTAGTTTTGATGTGAATGCTTTCGAGGAAGTCCTTGCCTGCAACATCAAGGATGTCATCGCCGACTTCTGCTTGACTGACGTCGACATCATCCGGTCGTACGTCAACAATCAGCTCCACGGCAACATGAACGAGATCGTCTCGTCGTCCGCAGAGCTCTTCTTCAAGGGGCATACGCTGTCCTATGCGCGGGCTGCCGATATCAGCAGAGCGCTCGGCGATCCGCCCTGCATCGTTCTGGACATGGAATTCGCGCACGACACCGTAAACGTTCTCTTCAAGCTCATCCTTGGGGAGTTCTCGGTCGGCGTTCACATCAACCGTGTCCTCCTTCTGGACGAAACCGAGGATGACTTCGATCCCCATTCCTTTGCGAAAATCGTGACCTCCGCGCGCCTGACGCCCCTCCCCCCCCGCTTCCGCTCTTCCTATTGCCCAGCAGCCGCCCTGCGGCATTGAGCGATATCCTGGCAGAATGCCTCTGTGACACGATCTTTCCACACTTATCCTTTCCTGCTCCCGATGGCGTGTCTGCTCGCGGCGTGCAATTCGAAGGACTCCCTCTATTCCCAGGGGCCGTGGGGCCCGCCCGGCACCCGCCACAACTATCCGGGCTATTCTCAGCCCTGGGGATACCGCGGAACCGGATCCGCGCCCAGGGAGCTGCAGCAGCCGCAGCTTCAGCTCGCGGCCTTGCCGGATGCCAAGGTCCCCGTCGATCAGGCACGCGCCACATCACGCGACAGCGGTTTGCCGGAAGATCCGCAGCCGTCATTCTCCCCGCCGCGCCATGAGGAACCATCGCAGGCTCCTGCCTTGCAGGAGCGAGACCTGACGGCAAAGGAGCCACCGGCAGTCGCGCCAAGCTCTCTCCCGCCAGCGGCCGAGTCCCCTCCGGGTGTCTTCAGCGCGCCGAAGCGTGTCTCCTCCTATGCCGGTACCTGGAAAGCGACGGACGGCAAGGGAGGATCCTGTACCATCCACCTCTCCAGCATGGCGTCGCTTGATCTCTACAAGGCCTCGGCTTCGAAATGCACGATTGAAAGCCTGCGCCAGATCAACACATGGAGCTTTGGACAGGATCGCGTCGTTCTCTTCTCGCGAGGCAAGGAGATTGCGCGCCTGACGGGATCCGAAGCTTCCCTCGGCGGAACGGCCGGCCCATCGGACCTCCCGTTCAAGATGATTCGTTAACGCGTTCGATCCGGACGGGAGCGCTCAGCCGTCGGAGGCAGTCTGGCCAGGAGCGAGCCCTGGAGCGTCTGCACAGAAAGAACGCGCGTTCGGCGTCCACTGGCCAAATCCGGTCGCAACCATGTTGGCAATGACCCGACATACATAGCGCTTCTGGGCAGGATCGTTGTCGGGACCAGCATGATAGCGGGCAACCGCCATGGTCCATGTGTCGTGGCGGCTCTTGAGTTCGCTGAGGAAGCGAGCGGCGTACTCGACGTTATCCCGCGGACTCAACATGCTCTCCAGGGACGGGAACTTGTCGCGATGATAGTAGTGGTTGATCTGCATGCAGCCGAGATCGATGAGTCTCGCTCCTGCACGGCGTGCCTCTTCGAAGCGCTGAACGGCTTCGCCCAGGCTGTTCGAGAACACCGCCCGTCCCTCTACGTTCATCGCATAGGGCTGGAGCGATCCACGCCGCCCGGTTTCCGTGAGTCCGACCGAATACAGCATGCCCAAGGGAACGCCGTATTTTGCGGAGGCTCGCAGCATTTCTCTTTCACAGAGCTGGCTGCCGGTCTGCGCTGCCGCAGGCCACGCCGCCGCCAGATTACAGATAAACGCCGCCGCGATTGTGGCTGCGCATCGTGCTATCGTCACCCGCATTGTTGTGCTGCTCCGCTCCCGCACTGACATATGACCTGTCCCGGCTCCGGGAACGCTCGTCCTGACTGGCGCCTCCCTGTGGGAAGGATTGTCCCTGGAACTGCATGTCCGCCTGCATCTTGGGCGCGGAAGAACGATCCTGCCCTGCTCCATCGGCCACCTGAATGCTGATCACATCCGGCCGATAGCCCGAGCCGCGAAGAAGGGCCGAGAGCTTTTCCGAGTCATGTCGTAGCAATTGCGCGGTTTCCTCCTTCTCAACGTGCAACTCCATCTGAAGAGTCTCGCCGGCGAGCTTCATCTTGACAGTGACAGTGCCCAATTCGGCCGGGTGGAGCTGAAGATTGAGAACGCGAAGGGCGCTCTCGGAGGCTTTGATGGATATGTTCTGCGGCGTTCTGTCGACAGGCGGAGAATGCAGGGCAGTCTCCTCTGCCATTGCCCGAGCCTCAGCCCCCACAGCTTGGGCGAGGCGTTGGATCGTTGACGGAGGCAGGCTCTGAGGATCGGCATGCGCTATTTCGGATGAGCCGGGTTTGAGAACTTGGGCTCTCTCGACGAACTGAGTCTCGGCCCGCTTCTGGACATCGGCTCCCTCATCGGCGGGAGGCGTCGCGAATGAAGGAACTGCCGGATCCTTCGCAGCGAGATCGGTGGACCGGGGTTGCGTTTCCGCACGAGCCGGGTTCGCTGGCTTATCCTTGGCCTCGCTTGGCGAAGGAAGGCTCAAGCCGACGCGTTTATCTTGATTGCCCTCTACGGGAAGGCTCGTGTCGGAGCCTTCCAGCACAGGCCTGAAATGCGTTTCCTGATGCTGCACGGTCACCAGAACGCGCGGTGGAGGCTTGATCAGATCGGGACCATCCTGGGGCTGCTGGAAATCCTGCAACAGCGACAACGGGGGATCGCCGGAGGGCTGCTCCTGACCTTCGGACCCGGCAGATCCGGGTTGCGGAAGGCCCCGCGGCAGAAAACCCTCAAGGAGCATGAAGACAGAGCCTGCGATGTCAGGCGTCGCCTTGGTTTCAGCTGCCGGCAGCAGAGTGACGGCGGTTTCAGAGGCCTGAGCCTTCTCACCCCCCGCTTGATGTTGCTCCGTAAGACCTTCGAGCAGGGATTCGAATCCTTCTTCGGGCAGCAAGCCGGTTCCCTCGCCCGTCTCCGAACCCGTCGAAGCATCCCGTAAGCTGGGAGTATCGACAGGTCGCGCGAGATTGCGAGGCAGGATGTCAATTGGGCTCATTGAACTGTCGATACCGGGTTCTTGATCAGCTTATCGATGCGGCTCAGGGCATCACGTGCCTTCAATACTGCCTGAAGCTGTTCTGGCGCTTGCTGTCCGGCTGACTGGAGAGGCGCCTCTGCTTTCACAGGGGCGCTCGGCGCCTTTCCTGTGCTCTCTGCAACCGTTGAGCCTGGCATCCGGCGAATGTTTCCCGCCATGGCAAGGGCGGAATCCAGAAGCGCGACATCCGATGCGGGCAGGATGCTCCTGTCGAGGCTCTGAAGATCCTGTTCCGCAGTGCGAATGGTCTCGGGGGATACGACCATGGCAGCCGCGCGATAAAGCTTCGCTCGAGCGGCGCTGCCGGCATCGCTGCCAGAAAGTTCTGCGGCTTTATCCGCAAGCATGCGGGCGGATTTCGTGAGGCCCTGTTCGATGGAAGACCGCGCTGCCAGAAGATAGAGATCCCGTCTCGCATCAGGTTCCAGATCGGCGAGAACTCCGACAACGCCCTCGAAGAGCGCCTGGTCTTTTCCGAAGTCGATCCGGGTGAGAGCCGAAGCCAGGCGTTGCCTGAAGTTTCCCGCATAGACCGAATGCCGGTACCGCCGCAAATAGGCCGAGGAAAGGGCCAGAAACTTCTTCATATCGCCGGTCTGGCTGGCTACGAAAACCTGTCGCCGCAGGGCTCCCTCCTCAAGCAGCGTTCCTGGAGCCTGAAGCCTGACGAAATCGAGGAGATCGGCCGATCGCCTTGCGTCCGTTCGAACAAGAAGCGCCGATTGAACGAGTGCGAATTGCGCCGAGAGCATGGGCGGCAGAGACTGCAGGTCGATTGACAGGAGCTTTCCCCGCGCCTCGTCCTCTCTTCCCTCCACATAGGCGAGGACACCCTCGATGAAGGGCCTGTCTTCCAGAGGAAGCGCAGGATCAGCCATTTCCAGCAGCTTTCGCAGAATCTGGGGGTTGCCGCCGCTCAGCACAAAGGCGGCGGCTGCATGCACGTTCCTGCGGTCGAGCCACGACTTCTGATCGAGTTCCATAAAGCGCGTATCCAGGATGGTCAGAAGCCCTCTCTGACCCATATGCGCTTCGGTCGATCCAATAGCGATCTGATCCTGCATCAACTGCAGGGTGCGGACCATCTGGACAGCTTTCGGCAGGGGCTCCGGCTCAGCCTCGACAGGCTCTGATACTGGAGGCGCTTCGGCGCGATGCTCCGATGCAGCCATGGAGACGCCCGGCAATCCTGTCAGGATGAGGGCAAGTGCAGCCTGCAGAAGACCGTTCACCTTCGTCACTCCTGGATGAGGATTTCCACACGCCGGTTCTGATCCGCCTTGGGATCGGAAGGAATTTTCGGATTCCGGTCGGCATGGCCTTCGACGCGCACGATCCTGTTCTCGTCCAGGCCGCCTCGCACCAGCATGTAAAGCGCCATCTGGGCACGAGCGTGCGAGAGTCGCCAGTTGTCATAGTTTGCAGACTTGAAGGGCCGGCTGTCCGTGTGGCCGCGGATGACGATTTTGCCGGGTCTCGCCTGCAGAATCGCAGCAATCTTCGCCATGGCCTGGACGACCTTGGCATGCGGCTCGGCCGAGCCTACCGTGAACATGGAGAAGTTAAAATCGTCCGTCAGGCTGATCAATGTACCCGAACCGGTCCGGCGGACTTCGACATGCGGCTTGGGTGAAGTGTCCCTGTTTCCTTGAACGGCATTCAAGATCTCCTGCTTCAGCTCCGCCGCCTTCTGGTCGGCAGCCACCTCGGGCGATGCATTTGCCATCTCTGGCACGGCACCGGCTTTCGCTTCAGGGACAGGCTTCGGATCCGAGATTCCGGCGAGAGCCGCGGGCTTCGGTTCACGGCGCTCGTCTACAGGCTGCTTGCGCCTTGCGGCGGCCAGGGCGTCGATCTCCGCCTTCGACGGCGCCGGCATCGCCATGCCAGGCTTGGATGGAGCATCCGTCTTCATCTCGTCGACGGGGGCCACCTGCCAGTAGAGCGGATCGAAGGGATCCCTGAAGGCTTCACCGCCCGTCAGGCCAGGATCGTCTCGCTCCCCGGGCGTGACGTCAGCGCCGAGAGTATCATGCGGATTTGCCTCGATCTCGTCGGCGATTTTTGCCAGGACCGCATAGGGGTCCTGGAACAGGGCCCCTTCCTTGAAGCGAGGCTTTTGCAATTGCTGCGACTTTCCGCCGGTGCCCTCGCCACTCCCTTTCTCCCGGCCGTCCTTGGGCACGGGGGTCTCATTCTCCGGCTTCACATTCTGCGGATCCTCCAGGCCCTTCTTATTGGGCGTGGAGCTGGCCAGCTGAACCGGGTTGAAGTAGTTGGCGACGCCCGCCTTCGTTTCATCATCGGCCATGCCGATGAGCCACATGACGAGGAAGAAGGCCATCATTGCCGTCATGAAGTCCGCATGCGCGATTTTCCAGGCACCGCCCTTGATGGTTTCCTCACCATCATCACCCCTGCGAATGATGAGAATTTCGCTCTTGTCCGAACTGTTCATGGTCATTTCGCCTTCAGCAAGGCCTGCAGTCTCTCAGCCCAGGCGCCGAGCTGCGTCTGAACCATCGTATCTCCGGCAACCAGCGTGACTTCCACCTCATCCGTGGGCACAAACTCCACCAGCCCCTCACGAAGCGCCATTCCTGCCTTGATGGCCGAGAGGATATCCTCCGGTCCTGTCACCCTCAGAAGACTCCCGTTCTCTCCTGAAAGGATGGTCCCGAGAATTTCAGTGAACTCGGCAATAGCATTCTGCTTGAGCGCGTCCGGAATCACCGAAGCGAGGATGCGGGCAACTTTCTCCGACAGAGCAGCCTCCAGATTCCCAACTGCCCTGATGATTTGCGACGACAGCTGCAGCGCCTCCTGCTGAATCCAAATCTCCCGCTCGGCCGCCAGCTCCTCGCGATGCCGCTCCCGCTCCTCCTCCAGAGCCTGCTCGAGACGAAGGCGCGCAGCCTCACGCTCTTCCGATCGCACCTGATCGGCAACGGACTGGATCAGCTCGGCCCTCCGCTCCTCGGCGCTGGGGGTGCGGTCGCTCGCGACCTCCTGGACCTGCTTGACCCGACGCAGGATTGCGAGCCCGAGCCCGTCGCCGGGTGCCGGTGAGGAGAAATCGCTGATGAGATTTGCAATTCCATTCGGCATCATGCAGCCTCTTGGCCGAGCCACTGCTTGAGAACCGCTGCCGCCTGCTCCTCGCTGAGTTCAATGATCTGCTCGAGCTTGCGCTGGGGCGTCCGCTGCATCTCGATCATCGGCCTGGCAAGCTCCTCCTCCAGAGCGGCCTGACGTGCCTTCTCCTCACGCTCGGCAGCTTCCATGAGCTCCTTGCTGGCCTCGGCAGCCGACAGGGCCGCCATCTGCTCGCGCTGGATTTCGATTTCAGCCTGATGACGTGCGATGAGCATCCGAACCGCGGGGCGCAGGCCGAACCAGATCAGCATCGCGCACAGGGCCAGAACGGTGAGCGCATTCACGACCGTTCCGAACTGCCGCATCAGGATCTCAGCGACGGAGGGGCCCGGAACAGGCTGAAGCATTCCGCCATCATCGACAAAGCTCACGGCCGCAACCTTGATCTGGTCGCCGCGGGACTTGTTGAAGCCTGCGGCTGAAGCGACCAGCTGCTCGATTTCGGCTACCTTCGCATCGATCTCGTTGGGATTCGCGCCATCCCCGAGAAGGGAGGTGATCCGGGATTTGTTGACGAGAACGGCCACAGACAGGTTGCGGATCGAGTATCCGTCACTGATGGTCTGAATCGTCTTGGACGAAATCTCGTAGTTGGTCAGCTCCTCGCGGCGCTGGTTGTCCTCGCTCGAGCTGTCGCTCGACTCGCCCCGGACAGTCTCCTCGGGAAGATTCTGCTGAACGGTCGTCGGCTTCTGGCCGGTCTTGTTCTGCGAAACCTCCGTTTCCTTCACCGTCCGGATCGAGCGCTCGACCTTGGATTCAGGATTGAAGATCGTCTCGTTCGTGCTCACCTTGTCCGTGTTGAGCCGCGCAGCGACGCTGATCTCGAAATTCCCAATGCCGAGATACGGTGAAAGCGTACGCCGAATGCTGTCCTGGATCTCGAGGCCGACCGTCTTTTCAAGGTTGGCGAGCTTGCCGGTCGAAGCGTTGGCGGAATCGTCCCCTGAAGCGAGTAATGTGCCTTCGGTGTTCATGACGGTCACCTTGTCGACCGACATGCCGGGGATGGCCGCGGACACGAGGTGACGGATGGCCTGCGCGGAGGAGGCATCGTCCGCCGGGGACGTCCGAATCACCACGGAGGCCGAAGGCGGCTGCTGCTCGCGCCGGAACGATCCGCGATCCGGCAGAACGATATGCACGCGCGCCGCCTTGACGCCCTTCATGCCCTGAATTGTTCGGGCAAGCTCGCCCTCCAGGGCGCGAACCTTGGTGACCTCCTGCATGAAAGACGTCAGGCCAAGCGATCCGAGGTCGTTGAAGAGCTCGTATCCCGATTTGGCGCTGTGCGGGAGGCCCTTCTCGGCCAGCAGCATGCGAGCCTGGGCGGTGTTTCCGTAGCTGACGAGAATCGACGTGCCGTCCGAGCTGACATCGAAGGGAATGCCGGCATCCTTCAGGACGGATCCCATGCGGCCGATATCTTCGCGATCGAGGCCTGTATAGAGCGTTTCCTGAGCAGGGCGGCTGAGATAATAGGCGCCGCAACCAACAGCAAGGAACACGACCAGACCGATGGCCGCCAGGGCCGCCAGTCGGCGCGCGCCTAGCTGGATCAGGCTTGTCCACAATCTTTCAGCATGTTGACGACCGGGCATGAATGATCTCGGCAAGAATGGATGACGTCGAGATCCTCTTGTGCCCCGTTAACCTTGTGCGAAGGTTGCTGCCCTCCTCCCCGAGCGAGCCGTCATGAGGGAGGTTCGGCAGAGACCATTAGAAATACGATCGTACCAGCCCGCTCACCAGAATGTTCCAGCCGTCGATCAGGACGAAGAACAGGACCTTGAAAGGGAGCGCCAGAACCGTCGGAGGCATCATCATCATGCCCATAGACATCACGAGGGTCGCCACGATCATGTCGATCACGAGGAATGGCAGAGCGATCAGGAAGCCGATCTCGAACCCGCGCCTCAGCTCCGATATCATGAAAGCCGGGATGAGAACCCGCAGGTCGATCTTCTCGCCCTCACCGGCCTTCGGATAGGTTGCGGCGGCCAGATCGATGAAAGTCTGGAGATCCTTCGGGCGCACGTGGGACAGCATGAACTCGCGGAACGGCTCGGCGGTCCTCGTGAAGGCCTCGGCTTCTGTAATTCTGTTCTCTGTCAGCGGACGGACACCCTCGTTCCAGGCCCGGTCGAAGGTTGGCCCCATGACGAAGAACGTCATGAACAGGGACAGGCTGATCAGGAAGATGTTGGCCGGCGTGCTCTGAAGGCCCAAGCCGGAGCGGAGAAATGAGAAGGCCACGACAAAGCGCGTGAAGCTGGTCACCATGATCAGGAGGCCAGGGGCCAGGGAGAGCACCGTCAGCAGGGCAACAATCTGGATGATCCTGCCGCTGACCGCTCCATCGCCGGGAGGCAGAAGCGCTTCGAGACTCGGCACCTGGGCATAGGCGCCAGCTGCGCCCGCCAGCAGGAAAACGAAGGCGCCGAAAAGAGAGCGGGTGGTCATGGAATGAATGTTCTTCATGAAAATAGATCGTCGATAGGTTTCTGAGCAGCGCTCTCTCATCATTGGACGACGAGGGTTTCGAGAACGAGTTCCTGGATCTGGCCTTTCGAGCGCAGCTTCACCCGTTCATTCAGATCCTCCCTCACATGAAGCAGCCCGCTGGGCCCTTGAATCTGCGCCAGCGACAGGGTCCGCAAATAGGCGAGCACATCCTGTCGAGCTTGAGCGGCCATGACATCAGCATTGAGATCATGCTCGCTCTTGTAGACGATGGATGCTTCGAGCCTGATCCAGTCGCTTTCCGAGCCCATGAGATTTGTGACGATGGGAGAAAGCCTTTTGATGGCGATGTCTCCGATATACGGGCTCTGCGTCTCCGGCTTTTGCGGCAATGCCTTGAACTTCTCCTCCACCCGCTTCTGGATGTTGGACACGATGGCGAATCCGAATCCGCCGCCAATCACTGCCGACAAAAGAGTCAGCAATCCGAGGGTCAGGAGCACGCCCTTGGCTCCTTCCTTCTTCTCTATCTTTCCTGCTGCAGCAGGCATCGGGAGGTTTTCTGCCATCGGTTATGCTCGTTAACCCGCTTAGAACGGCGTCACCGCATCGAAGATCTGTTGACCGTAGGCAGGCTGCTGAACCTCCATCAGGCGTCCGCGACCGCCATAGGACACGCGTGCTTCGGCGATCTTGTCATAGCTGATCGTGTTCCTTGGCGAGATGTCACGAGGACGCACGATGCCGGCGATATTGAGAACGCGGACCTCATAATTCACCCGCACCTCCTGCGATCCGCTGATGATCACGTTGCCGTTGGGCAGGACCTCGGTGACGATGGCTGCGACGGAGAGGCGCAGCTTTTCCGAACGATCGATGGTTCCTTGCCCCTTGGAGGAGGAGGAGGAATCAAGGCCGATGTCAGCAGAGCCGTCGGCCTGCCATCCCTTGAACGAGAAGCCGTATCCGAGCCCTGCATCGATGGATGATGAGCGGGATCGGTCGCTTGCGTTGTCGAATTGAGCCTTGTCGTCGATCTGAATATTGACTGTGACGATATCACCGACCTGCCGGGCCCGGGGGCTTGTGAACAGGTCTGCGCTCGCATTGCTCCACGTCGAGTTCGGAGCCGTGCTCGCTGTGTTCCTGAAGACCTGCGGAATAGGCTCCCGTTCCACTGCAATGCCGGATCCGACCGGAGTCATCCCCGGCTCGCGTCCGAGATCCTCGGGGCGCGTCGCGCAAGCGGCAAGAAGGCAAAGGCTGCCAACGGCAATGATGAATTTCATTCCTTCCCTCCATTGCTCGCAACACGTTTCGGAGCATCCGTGATGATGTTGGCCAGTTGAGCGGCTCTTGCCGGCTCCATCTCGTTCAGCACCGCGCTCGCGGAGCGAGGATTGAGCTTGGCAATGACAGCTGCGGCAATCTCCTCGTCCATATTCATGAGCTGAAGAGCGGCAGCATCCGGCCGCATGCGAGAGTAGATCGAAACGATGGTCTCGTCGGCCTTCTGCAAAACTTCGTTGCGGCGGCGCAGCCAATCCTCGTATTCGGCGCGCTTTGCCTCGAGAATTTTGAGACGCCCTTCGATTTCCTTCTCGATCTTGGCGAGCTCTTCCTTCTGGAGGGCATAGCGGGCATCGGCCGCGGCATCCGCGATATTGGCGCAGTAAGCGTTGCTCTTCGTATCCTGGGCCTTTTCCTGGGCCGTTGCGGGCCCGGCTGCCACTGCCAGGACGAGCATGGCGACAACGGTCTTTGGCAGCATGGAGAGATTGATCTGTTTCATCATTGCACCACCAGCTCTGCCTGAAGGGCTCCTGCGGTTTTCACCGCCTGGAGAATTGCAATCACATCCGAAGGTTTGAGGCCCATTTGGTTCAGGCCTTTCACGAGTGTCTGCAGGTCTGAGCCCCGGACGATGGCAAGGGGCACGCGCTCTTCCGCGGCCGAGATCTGGGTGCGCGGAACGACGACGGTCTGCCCCATCGAGAACGGATCGGGCTGCGACACCTCTGGGGTCTCCGTTACGCGGATCGTCAGAGCGCCATGGGTAATGGCGACCGTGGAGATCTGCACATTCTTGCCGATGACAACGGTTCCGGTGCGCTGGTCTACCACAATGCGAGCCGGGGTATCGGGCTGGATTTCCAGATCCCCTAATTCTGCAATGAACCGCGTGGCGGCGATCGTCTTCGGTTTCTGGAGTACGACCGTGCGATAGTCGCGCGGCGCGGCCACACGCATCCCGTAGCGGCTCTGCGCGAACTGATTGATGGCGTCCGTGATCAGGGTCGCGGTCTTGTAGTCGGGATTCTTGAGCTCGAACGCGAGAGTGCCGACCGCCTCGAAGCCGCCGCGGACCTCGCGCTCGATCAAGGCGCCGTTGGCGATGCGTCCGGCCGTGGCGACGCCGGACGTCAACGTCTCCGCCTGCCCCTGGGCCGCAAAGCCCGACACGACGATCGCTCCCTGGGCCACCGCATAGACCTGGCCATCGCCGCCCTGCAGGGCCGTGAGCATCAAGGTGCCCCCCTTGAGCGACGTGGCGTCACCCATGGAAGTGACCGTCACGTCGATCCGCGATCCCACACCCACGAAAGGGGGAAGGTCCGCCGTCACGATCACGGCCGCGACATTTCTGGTGCGCAGGTTGATGTCGCGCACGTTCACACCCATCCGGTCCAGCATCGATTGCAGGGCCTGCTCGGTGAACTGGGAATTTCTCAAGGTGTCGCCGGTGCCCTGAAGCCCCATGACCAGGCCATAGCCGATCAGCTGGTTGTCCCGCACACCCTGGACGTTCGCCACATCCTTGATGCGTGTGGCAGCCATGGAATGGGACGAGAGAAGGGCCGCGATGAGACAGAATACGATGCGCAGGATCATTGGATTCCGATCCTGATCCGACCGTCGGCCTGCACCCGGCCAGTGATGATACGGCCGCTGTCGACGTTCTTCACCTGGACAGTCTCGCCCATCGTTCCAGATTGCAGGGGAATTCCGACACCCACGATCGACAGCCCTCCCTCTTCGAACAGAATGGCCGTCTGCATGCCGCGGGTGACGAGCTTAGGGTCATCGACGGCATTCATGGGGATCGGTTCGCCCGGCAGCAATGTCCGGCGCGCCGTCTTGCCGGTCAGAATGCGAGGCGATTCCACAACGGCCGTCCGGTAGCGGTAGGTTGCGGGAAACGCCCTGTCCTTGAGCATGGACTCGTTGATCATGTCGCCGGGGTAGATGGTCACCACCGGGACAGGGAGAATGCGCTCCTCAGCCATGGCCGCATGAGAAGCTCCGGCGGCGGCGGCAGCGGCAAAGGCAAGGCGAAGTATGGTTTTCATCGAACGTTTCCGACGTCAGCTCGATCAGCGAATGCCTTTGGAGACGGTCCCGGCCATGTCGTCAGCCGCCTGGATGACCTTGGAGTTCATCTCGAATGCACGCTGAGCGGTGATCAGGTTCGTAATCTCCTTGATGGCGTCGACGTTCGACGCTTCGAGATAGCCCTGGTGGATCTTTCCGAATCCCGGATCGGAAGGCGCGCCGGCATTCGGCGTTCCGGATGCGAGCGTCTCACGGAAGAGATTGTTTCCAATCGGCTCGAGCCCGGCGTCATTGGCGAAGATCGCGAGTCTCAGCTGACCGAGATTCTGCGGCTGGGCCTGACCGTCGATCTTCGCGAAGACCTCTCCCGACTCGTTGATGGTCACATCAATGGCATCTGCCGGGATGACGATGGGCTGCGCCGGGTTGAGCGTATAGCCGTCGAGGGTGACGAGCTGGCCGTTGGCGTCTTTGTTGAAGGCGCCTGCACGGGTGTAGAGCACCTCGCCGTTGGGAGAGCTGACCTGGAACCAGCCGCGACCGTTCAGGGCAAGATCGAACTGGTTCGACGTATTGGCGAGCGATCCCTGGCGATGCAGATTGCGAATGGCAGCGGCCCGCACGCCGAGCCCCAGCATCGCTCCCTCGGGAACGGGGCTCGATCCGGTCTGATTGGGCACCGCCTGTGCGCGCTCCGCCTGGTAGAGAAGATCCGTGAACTCGGCACGGGCCCCCTTGAATGCCGTCGTATTGACGTTCGAGATGTTGTTGGCAATCACTTCGACATTGAGCTGCTGGGCATTCATGCCCGTTGCGGCAATTGCAAGCGCCCTCATGGTGCTCTCCTTAAATCGTCATTCGTGCGATTTCCTGGTACGCCGCGACGACCTTGTCGCGGATCGCAATCGCCGTCTGGAGTGTCTGTTCCGCAGCCATGACCGCCTCGGCCACCTGCTGCACCGATGCCTTGCCCTGGATGCCGGCGATCGAGGATGCCTCCCCTGTCTTCAGGGTGTCGATGGCGGATGAGGCAACCTGCGCCATGGTGTCGAGAAAACTGACCTGTGATGCCCCTGTGGCAGCCACGCCCGTGCCTGCCTTGGCGCCGGCGGACGAGACCGACGCGACGGCAGACGGCCGGTCGATCATTGAAGAAATGGAAGATGCTGCACTGATCATATCAGCCCCTCATCAGATCAATCGTTGCGGAGATCATGGCGCGTGCCTGCTTCATCATCTGCAGGTTGGCCTGATATGATCGATTGGCTTCACGCATGTCGGCCATTTCGATCAGCATGTTGACGTTCGGCTTCTTCACCATTCCGTTCTCATCGGCCGCCGGATTGCCGGGATCGTATTCGACCGGGAAAGGCGTATCGTCCGTACCGATATCCTTGACTGCAACGGAGGAAGCTCCGAGCGCTCGGTCAAGCTCAGACTTGAAGGTGATGGTTTTGCGCGTATAGGGATCCGAACCCGGTGTCCGTCCCGTGGACTGAGCATTCGCCACGTTTTCCGAGATTACCCTCAAACGCGCAGACTGGGCCTCGAGACCGGCGCTGGACAGCTTCGTTGAAGCGATCAGGGGATCAATCATGCCGATGCCCTCACGCTTGTCATGAACATCCGATGGAATGCTTTGACGATGCTCGTGTTCAGCGAATGCTGGCGGTCGACTTCAGCGGCCTTGATGAGCTCCTGCTCCATGCTGACGGAGTTCTTGGAATATACAGTGTCCCAGGTCTCCGCCTTCTTCAACTTCGCCGTCTCGGGCCTGGATGCATCGAAGCCGATATGGCCGCCATTGGTCGCAGCCATGGCGAGCTTCGTCTTGTCCAGCACATCGGCAAAGGGCTCGACATCCCTCGCCCGATATCCGGGGGTGTTTGCGTTCGCGATATTTCCTGAGATCGTCGTCTGTCGCGCGGCAAGCCACTGCGCCTGTCGCGATGCCAGATCGAACAAGTAGACAGGTGATGTCACAGAGATCTCCCAACCATCATGGTTAAGTTGGGTTTACCCATGTAACCTTGCATGAGGCTGACCTACTCACCGAGGGAGCGTCCGAAGAGTGGGCCTTGCCCTTTGCCTGTGCTCAAGGGTGCTCGGAACCCATCGGCGCTTGGGTCCTGCGCGCCTAGCCAGCAATGGCCAATCGGAACCAGGCGCAAACCTTGACGCTACATGCGCACGGAACAATACGTTATAATATTTAATGATGTTGTTCCGATACCACGTTCGTTGTGAATTCGCCGACCAGACCCCTTCAGTTGATTTTCATCAACGTATTATCCTGCCAAACAGAAGAGGGGATAAGAGCTGTTCCGGAGTGCGACTTTTCACGCGGCTTGAGTTTCATTCCGGGAACTTGAAGAAGAAACTCAGGCGGTCTACGAGCAGCGACAGACAGCATTGATCTTGGCACATGATGTCAGGCATCTTGGGGGCACATGACACGATTCCTAAACATTCGGGCTTCGCGCCCGAAACTCGCCTTTTTCATTCATTGATGCATTTTTGAGCAGGAGAACATGCCCAATGTCGAGCGGGGCGGTCGTTTATGTGGTGGACGATGATCTGGGGGTCCGCAAGGCGCTCTCGTTCCTGCTGGTCTCCGCCGGGCTGAACGTTCGCTTGTACGAATCCGCCACGGCATTTTTGAAGGAAGTGCAGGATCCGGGCCGCTGCTGCATTGTTACGGATGTGCGCATGCCGGGTATCGACGGCCTGGAATTCATCAAACGCCTCAACGAGAGGGGCCTCAACGTCCCCGTCATCGTCATGACGGGTCATGCCGATATTCCGCTTGCCGTCGAGGCGATGAAGGCTGGAGCCATCGATTTCCTGGAGAAGCCTTTCCGAGAGGATCGTTTTCTGGAGGTTGTGCGCTTCGCTCTCGTCTGTGACGAGAAGAGCGTCCGCAGGAGCCAGGAGCTCCTCAAGACCCAGGCCCGCCTGCAATCCCTCTCCCAGAGAGAGCGCCAAGTGCTGGATTGCCTCGTTGAGGGGAAGGCCAACAAGGTCATTGCCCACGAACTCAACATCAGCATTCGCACGGTCGAGATTCACCGCTCCAATGTCATGGCCAAAATGGAAGCGCGCAGCCTGTCCGAGCTGATCCGGATGGCTCTGTTCGTCGAGGCAACGTCAATCAGCTGATCGCAGCTGGCGCAAATTGACCACAAGACAGCGGACATTCCGCAGTTCGGGCAGTACGTGTTGTAGCCTCGAACAGGTTTCTCCAACGAAGAGTTCCACCGCCTCATGCCGCCAGCAAGAAGCATCTCCCCCACCCAGAGCAGCATGGCCGGCGATGACATACAATACATTGTTTCAAATCATAATCGCTGGTCCAGGATCACACTCAATTTCGATGGAGTGGAGGCTGATGCCTGGCATGAGCTGAGCTTCCAGGTTCAGTGGGACCCTCAGGAAGAAAGCCGGTCCGTTCATGACATCGCTTTCATCGGCGTCGACTTTCTGACCGAGGACGGATCGAGTATCGACTTTATCCATGTTCCGGGCCTTCTCAGGTCACAGCTCGATCCCCACAGCTGGCCGATCGGAGGACCTGACTACGCAGGCGCATCTAGGATCTCCTGCAGCTTTTTCGTCCCCGCTCCCACGCGGAGTCTTTCCATCAGCTTTCGCAGCTGGCGCAACTCCCACGCATTCACCATCCGGGATCCGAAGCTGCGTCCGATCCCGGTCCACGCGGATGCAATCGGCACCGGAAGCGACAATTCAGGAGGGACGCCGCGCAGCACCGGCAGAGGAGCAGGTCCCCGCCGGACATGGCGCACCTTAAGCGTGACGCCGGTCTGGTTTGATTATGCTCTCGTCCAGGAGCGACGCCTTCTGGTCCGTGGCCAAATCATCAATGAGGGTCCCGGCAGCGAGGAAGCACTCGTACGGGCGATCTACCGCGACGCGAAGGGAGAGGCGCTCCCTCCGCCCTATCCGGAAATGTCGGCAGCTCCCGTCATTGGCGCATACATCGACCTTCCCGTTCATCGGCAGGCAAGACGGTTCACCCTGGACCTCACTCCGCCTCCCGCAGCCACTACCGTGGAACTCGGCTTCCAGGCGTGGAACGAGCAATCCAGGATGAGCCTGGTGATGCCGCTCGAGGTCTCTCTCGAGGACGATCTGCTGCTCGAGGCGATCTCCGGCGACGAGCCGCAGGACGCCTTGATGTTTCTACGAAGCCTCATCGCGCGTCTCGGCACAACCGTGGATGCTTCGGAGCCAGGAGCTGTCCTGCTGAAGCAGCTGCTGGATCTGAAGGCCGTCGCCTCCCCACTCACCTTCCACAGCAGGCTCAAGGACCTGCAATGGAATTCGAGGCAAGCTCTCTTGAACGGCGAGCTGACGCTTGACGATTTTCCGCCCTGGCGTCTTCCCGAGACGCCGCAATGGACGGAAGACCCTTTCCAATCGGCCGCGTGGCGGAAGGAGTTTCAGTCGCTCTCGTGGCTCAATCCACCTGCTCAAACGCAGGAAGAGTCACAGGACCTTGATCGGACTGTCGATCTGGCCGTCTCCTGGTCTCTCGCCAATCCTTCAGGTCAGCCGCGGGACCCGATCAGCGCTCACCCCCTCGCTTTATCCGCGCGCACGGAAGCGCTTCTGCTTCTCCTCTCGCGAAGCGCGCGCTCGCTGAAGGCGGTCGGCTCGCGTCGAGCCGCGGCACTCCTGGCCGAAGTCGTGAGGCACGCTTTCGCCTTGGCGGAGATCCTGGGTCAGAACGTCTTCGCACATTCCCTCGTGCATGTTCACGCAGCCTGCGCCCTGTTTTCGGTTGCGCGCGCCCTCCCGCTGATTCCTCTGTCCGCCTATTGGGCCACCCTTGCTGCGGCTCATCTGCGCGACGGCTTCGACCATATGATCGACAAGGATGGCGACTTCACGGAGCAGTCCCCGCATTTCCAGCTGGAGGCAATCTCGCTAGGCCTCATTCTGGCCCGACATCTCGAAGACCTCCCGGACCTGAAGAGCTTCCGCGACGATCTGGTGCTTCGTCTGAAGAAGGGGCTTCGGACGCTTGTGGCGGTCACCAGCCCCTCCGGGTTCTTGCCTCCATTCGGCGATGCACCGTCCGGATATCATCATGCCGCTTGGCTTCGGCGTCTGCTCTCCGGCTATGGCAAGGACTTGCTCTCCGACCCTGAGCTTGCCGCGGAACTCGCCTATCCGACCGGGGCCCGGATCTTCTGCTCACAGCGGGAAGGCATCATCGCAGCCCGTCATTACGAGCGCACGGCGCAGTGGAGCTATTTCTGCACGTCCCTCTCCGGGCGCCAGCATGAGCACGGGCATTTCGACAGCACGTCCTTCGTCTACTCCGCCAACGGCATCGCCTGGATCGTTGACCCGCGGGGCTCCGAGCTTCATGAAAGTGAAACGGCACGCCAGTTCCTCATCTCATCCAGAGCCCATAACGTTGCACTTCCAGATGGGCGGGAGCAGACGGCGGGGACCGCCTGGATCGAGGCCCAGGAGACGTTCGAGGGCGCCAGCCTCTTCCAGATCAGAACGAACGTGCATGGTCCCGAATATGCACATCGGCGGGTTTTCCTATGCCTCGACGGCTTGCAAGCCATCGCAGTTTTCGATCATTTCGCAACGCAGGATCGCCGGATTTCATTCGAGGGCTTCCTGCACTTCGACCCTGAGGTTGTCGTAGCCCTCGCCAGCACTCAGATGGGCGTCGCCTATCGGAAGGATCGCCGGTTGCGAATTCTTCCTCAGCCGGTCAAGGGTCAATTTGCCGGATTGAGCATCGAAAGCGGCCGCAGTGATCATGCAGGAGCACTTCAAGGCTTCGTATCGCGCCCAAGGGGAGGTCTCCAGCCGGCTAATGTGCTCCGCTATCGTTTCTCAGGAAAGGGAGCTGTCTGCGGAGGCGTCGTGCTCGCCGTCGATCAGAGGAGCGCGGGCGCCATTTCGAAGCTGTTGAAGACGGCGGCTGTGCAGAGCGTTCTCAATCGCCTGACGACGCCCGAAAGTTTGGATTGAACCGCAAGAGACAAAGCGCTCGGTCCGCAGACGGAGAGAGGCGCCCGGCTTCCGGGCGCCTGCAGTAAAATCGAGCCTTAGCTGAACAGAGCGTCGATCGCATCCTGCGAAGTGATGCCCTTATCCGTGGCAAGAGCAGGACCATTCAAAAGCGCGGCATCGCCATGACGCTGCTCTTCGACGGTCTCGATATCCTTGAAGCTCTCGAGTCCGCCCCAGATCTCGATCATCTCATGAACGCGCTCTTCGACGAAGCGCATGGCATTCACGACCTTGCTGATGCGCTGACCAGTAATGTCCTGGAAGTTGCAGGCCTCGAAGATGCTGATGACATGATCGGAGATCTCGCGGGCAAAATCCTGATCGCCGCCCGAGAGGCGCGCAGCCAGGTTTCCCGACAGCTCGTCAATTCTCTCCGCAGCTGCGAGGATGGAGTTGGTCGCCGCTTCCGTTCCGACTACGATCGCGCCGAGCTCGTCAGTGACCCGATTGATCTCCTGGCCCTGAGCTCCTGCATAGCGCAATGTCGCAATCTCTCGCTTGGTGCGCTCGATCGCTTCATAGATCGAATCCAGTTCGACCTTGAGGCGCATGGCCTCCTGCATGTCCTTTCGGTGCTCCTCGATGAGCGAGGCCGAAAGCTCCTTCGCGGGAACGATCGCTTCCTTGATCGCGCCGAGCATGTTCATGACTTCGTTATGACGCTCGATAGCCCCCTCATCCGGCGGAGCAGACGGCATATGAGCCTCGATGCGATAGCTCTTACGTGGGTTCATGATTCACACCGCAAGTTGATCATGCACCGAAGACGGCGCTAATTTTTGAACGCAGCGTCTCTGCATTGAAGGGTTTCACGATGTAGTTGTTGACACCTGCCTTCTTGGCGGCGACGACGTTCTCCGTTTTTGCTTCCGCCGTGACCATGATGAACGGCAAGGAGCTCAGCTCCGCATCGGCCCGCACCTGCTGAAGCAGCTCGTAGCCGGTCATGGGAGCCATGTTCCAGTCCGAAATCACGAGGCCGTACTTCTTTGACCTGAGCTTCTCCAGGGCGGCTTGCCCGTCGGAAGCGTCGTCGACGTCGTTGAAGCCGATCTGTTTGAGAAGGTTACGGAGAATCCGCACCATCGTCTGGTAGTCGTCAACGACAAGAACAGGAGTAGAAAGATCTAGGCTCACAGTAGCGCATCCTATCTGGTTAGATGATTGAAATGGTTCGGGAGACAATGCTCATGCGGCTTCCCGGTCAGCTCCGAAGGCGAGAACGGCATCGACGTCCAGGACGATCATCAACTCCCCCTGAAGCTGATGCACTCCTTGCGACAAGCTCACCCATCGCCGATCCATATGGACCGGATTGGGCTGCATCTCATCAGGGTTGAGCTTGAGCACCTCGCCTACCTCGTCGACGAGCAGACCATAAGCCTCCCCTTGATTCTCCAAGCCCACGGCCATTCGCCGCCCCGTCTTCTCGTCCTCCGCAAGGCCGAGACGGCTGCGAAGGGAGACGGCCGTGACGACACGGCCGCGCAGGTTGAGCAGTCCGGCGATCTCCGGTTGGGACAAGGGAACCTTGGTCATCTCGCTGACGACGAAAACATCGTGCACACGATTGATGGGCAAGCCGAGCAGCTGACGTGCGACGGTTACCGTGATGAATTCCATCTCTCTGGAAAATGCCTTCGGTGTTTCGAAGGCAACCGTGTTCATGGCGTTC
Source organism: Microvirga sp. (assembly GCA_035645515.1). Taxonomy (GTDB): domain Bacteria; phylum Pseudomonadota; class Alphaproteobacteria; order Rhizobiales; family Beijerinckiaceae; genus Microvirga. The sequence continues at coordinate 19,839 of DASQML010000058.1, read as the reverse complement.
ATGGTCATGCAGCCTCTTCGAGCGATCCGCCGAGTTCCGCCAGGGCCGAGAGAAGGCCGCGGCGGTCCACCTTCGATACGACTTCCGTGATTTTGAACCTCCGTGCCAGCGCGAGCATCTGGGGATCGGGCCTCAGCGTCAGGCCGATAATCGGCGTCGCGCGGTACTGGGAATCCGCCCGCAGTGTCGCAACGAAGGCAAAGCTTGAATGTCCAGGCAGTTCAAGGTCGGCGACGATGAAGTCGGGCTGGAGACCTGTCGAGAGCAGACGCGCCGCATCCTGTGCAGTGGACGCCGTCTGCACGCGATACCCGGACGCCTTGAGGACGGGCACCAGCATGTCCCGGAAGAAGTTGGATCCATCGACGAGAAGCAGCGAATTCCCCTGCTTGCTCTTCTGATCGGAGCGCGACCAGCTCTCGAGCACCGAGGGAAGATAATGCGCGATGTTGACGATCTCCGTGGTTCGCCCGCGCACGACCGCCGTTCCGACGAGATCGGAGCGCTCGGCCAGAAGCTCCACATCGAGCTTGTCTTCGACAATGTCGACGATTTCCGCCACGGCGAGCCCCATGGCGATGTGCCCGTCGGAGAAAACCAGAAGCGATTGCATGCCCTGACGCCTGACCTCCAGCTCGTCATCGCAGGACACGATCGGCATCAAGCGCCCACGATACTGGACTACGGGTCGGCCGCTGGCCCACTCGATGGTGGAGGCATCGATCTCCTCGAGGCGGGTCACGAGGGAGAGCGGAACGGCCTTCAGGCTATCGCCGCCGCCCCGGAAGACCAGCAAGCTCGTCAGCTCCTCCGCCGCCGCAATCGCCTGCTCAAGCGAAACGTCGGCCTGGAACTCGTTGTCCTGAGAGCCCGATCCCACCATGCGGGCAAGACCGTTGGGATCGACGATGAGAACGACCGCGCCGTCGCCGAGGATCGTGTTGCCCGAGAACAGCTGAATGTGCCGCAACTTGGACGACATTGGCTTGACGACGATTTCCTCCGTGTGGAAGACGCCATCGACCAGGATGCCGAACCGTTGCTGGGCCACCTGGGTCACGACCACGAAGCCGGTGTCGACTTCTTCGTTCTCAGCCAGCCGCATGACCTTCGAGAGGGGCACGATCGGAAGCAGCCGGTCGCGCAGCCGCAGGATCGGGGTTCCATTGATCCGCTCTATGGTATGCTCGGAGGACGGAGAGACCCTGACGAGCTCGGAGACCGCCACCTGCGGAATGGCGAAGCGCTGGTCTTTGGACGAAACGATCAGCGCAGCGACGATCGCCAGCGTCAGCGGAATCTTGATGGTGAAGGTCGTACCGCGCCCTGTTTCCGAACGGATGTCGACCGTGCCACCGATCAGTTCGATATTGGTCTTCACCACATCCATGCCGACGCCGCGGCCGGACACGGACGTGATGGCAGCAGCCGTCGAGAAGCCGGGATGGAAGATGAACTTGGCGACCTGGGCGTCGCTCATCCGCTCCAGTTCGGCATCGCTGACGATGCCTCTTTCAAGGGCCTTCCTGCGAATGGCCGCATAGTTCAGCCCCTTGCCGTCGTCGGAGATTTCGATCGTGATCGATCCGCCCTCATGATAAGCATTGAGACGGATGGTTCCCTTCTCGGGCTTGCCCGCTGCGCGGCGCTCGGCTGGACTCTCGATGCCATGATCCGCCGAGTTGCGAACCATGTGCGTGAGCGGATCCTTGATGACTTCGAGCACCTGACGATCGAGCTCCGTATCGGCGCCCTGCATCACCAGCTCGATCTGCTTGGACAGTTCGTTTGACAGATCGCGCACCACACGCGGCAGTTTCTGCCAGGCATTGCCGATGGGCTGCATGCGCGTCTTCATCACGCCGTCCTGCAATTCGGCGGTCACCTGAGAAAGACGCTGCAGCGGCACCTTGTAGCCGTGATCTTCGGAATTGCGCCGGGCGATTTCCAGGAGCTGGTTGCGGGTCAGAACCAGCTCGGAAACCATCGTCATGAGGTGCTCGAGCGTATCGACATTGACGCGGATCGTCTGAACCTTGCCGGCGACGCCCTCTCCGCCTTCACTCTGTTCTGCAGCTTCGGCGTCCTTCTTGGGCGGCTTCGCCGGTGCATTGGCCTTGGGCGCCTCGGCAACCGTGGCGGGCTTGGCGGCAACGACAGGTTCCGGACCCGGAGCCTCGCGGAAGGCGCGCTCCAGTTCGTCGAGCGACACCTCGCCGGGTTTCAGCGCCCTTTCGAGCACCTGATAGACGAGCGTTCCCGACGTTTTTTGGCTATCGGGGCCGGGCGCCTCCTGGAAGGCACGCTCCAATTCGTCAAGAGACACCTCTCCTGGCTTGAGCTCACGCTCAAGCACCTGATGAACGAGCGTTCCGTGTGTCTGCGGCTTGACCGGGGCAGCAACCGGCTCGGGCGCATGGCTCTGCCCGGATGCCATGGCATCCAGGGCTTCAATCAGATCATTGTCGTCACCCTGCGGCTCCGTGCCGTGGCGTTCCAGCTCCCCGAGGATGTCCTTGATGCGGTCGAGCGTCGTCAGGATCAGGGACACGGCCGCGGTCGTCACCGGCATTCCATCGCGAAACTTGCCCATGAGCGTTTCTGCAGCATGAGCCAAAGCCTCCAGCCGCGGAAGTCCGAGGAAACCACATGTTCCCTTGATGGTATGAACCAAGCGGAAGATGTTGCTCAAGATCGCCTGGTTGTTCGGATCCTGCTCGAAGCGGACCATCTCCACATCGACCGTTTCAAGATGCTCATTGGTCTCTGTAAGAAACTCAAGGAGAAGGTCGTCCATCGCCGTATCTCGTCTCTGGTTAGAGTAACTGGTGGGCTTGTGCCTGATTGATGCCTCGACTAGGCGGCCTTGATCTCGACTGTGGAGGCAGACGCTTCCTGTTCGAGACGCCTCGCCTCATGGGAATTTTCATGCATGCCGTTCAGCCTCCGAAAGGCGCCCGGTCCTGTCCTGTTCGCTTCCGGCCGCACGAGCAACACAGCCTCGGTGCCGGATCCCTGCCCGCTATGCAGGGCGTCCTTCTGGGCCTGAACCTTGTTGACCTGCACTGCCTGCGCCTGACCAGCAGGGAAAGAGACGCGAGAGAGCGCCTCTTCGCCCTCGCCGGGACGGAGCCGCCACGGGCCACGAACGACGGTATCGCTCGTCATAAACGACTGCGTGACGAGGGCGGTGATGACAAGCAACCCGATTTTGCTGAAGGTCGTGAAGGACATGGACATAGCACGCGGCATGACGATTAGGTTCGCCGACACTACCGGCTCTACCTTGCGTCAAGCTGGCCAAAACGTTGAAAGAGCCGCCCTCTCTGGATCTGGCCGCGAGTGCGGCACAGAACAGGTTTTCCAACGGACTGCATCGCCTCCTCGAGGATACGGATAGGCAATCATTGATCGGCCGTCAGACGAAGAAAGCCAGATCTTTGCAGATCTGGCTCTCCATTCCATCATGCGGCGGTTCGTTTTCCTCCTCCCGGTTCCAGCCCGGCAGGAGAGCGGGTATCCCGGAAAGGACCCTGGCTACCTCAGGAGACGGCTCCCGTGTAGGAGTAGCCGATGTAGCGTTTGGCGTCGATGGGATCATAACCGAGGCGCTGCCGCAGCTTCTTGCGGAGCTTGCTGATATGCCCCTCCACGACGCTATCCTCCACATCGTCGCTGTACAGGCCATAGACCGCATCGAAGATCTGCTTCTTCGTCAGCCGATGTCCCTTCTTGCGCACCAGGTACTCCAGGATGTGCCGCTCACGCCGCGGCAGTGCGAGAGGGATGCCGTCGATCTCCGGATCGCGTCCATCGAAGAACACTTTGAGCCGGTCGCCATCGTCCTGGCTCGACTTTCCCATGCCCGCATTCACACGCCGCCAGACAGCTTCCGAGCGGGCAAGGATTTCCCTCACATGGACCGGCTTGCGAACGACATCATCGAATTTCGCGGTAAAGAGCTCCAGGGTCTCTTCGAGAGACCGGACGTCGCTCAAAGCGATGATGGGAGCTTTGGAATGGCGTCGGATGCTTTCGGCATAGCTGGCACGCTGTTCGAAGCTGCCGAGAATAAAGCCTTGGATTGCTTCCATGTCGGTGTCAGAGGCCGATTCCAACCATTCGCTGAATTCGTTCGCAACCAAGCCGATAGAAGATACACCTTCTCGCTTGAAGCTCGCCACATACCCTGACGTTACTATCTGTCGATCATCGACAACGATATACATGATAGGCCCCCAGCCTTTATTTTATTACTTACTCAATACAATTTACACCTTGCCGTTATTTCGCCTTAATAGGCGGATACTTGTTATGTCCGGCCCTTTGGAAGCTATGCGTCCTCATTCAGGCGGGCAATACGTAATGACAGCAGGGAAGAACCTGCAGATGGTTAATAAGTGTTAACTTCCTCGTATTTTGCCGCGTGAGCGCAGTATCGATCCCGCAGCGAGCAGGGAGTGACGCTGAGTTTTTGATATCCGCTTGAACTGTGCGGATTTTTTTCGGATGCCATAAACTTAACATAATTACATATACCCTCGAAATCACATGTAACTATATTAAATTTCTCAGTATTTTGCGAAACTTAACTCTACGTAATCACACGTATTGCTCACCCCGGATTCCCCTCGGCTTTTCAGGCTTCGAGCTCCTCCTGCAAAGTTCCTGCAGCAGGGTCGGGAGCTGCGATTCGGGCGGGCCGCAGATCTTCTTGTGACGTTTCTAACTCTGGAATCTTGCTTGGATCTCTCGTACCCGGGCGACGCGTTTGGCACCCTCTCCGGGCAGGCTCAGTGTGCTCGAAGACGTGAAAACATCATGAATCCGCGAAGGGCGAACCCGAACTGGCGCATTCTTGACTCTTCCTGGGGCGATACATACCATTTGCGACGTGACGACCTGTTTTTGCCTCGAGGCACCTAGTCATTAGAGCACTATGGCAAACCTTCATCGGAAGGTTCGGCATGACGCCCTGCCATTTTACCGGTTGAGCCCGGATCCAACCTAACCACAGAGCGAGCCTCCCGGCTCGAGGCATGACGCCATCCTGTTGGGTCGGATGAACCCCGACACCTTCAAGCAATATGTTTCTTGCAGTCGGGCGTTATTTGCATGTCAGAGAGTTCCACGAACGGTCTCTATCCGAGTTGGCGTGAAGCCGATCGGCTGGCTACGCTCCGCAATCTACGCATTCTCGATACGGAGCTTGGCGGCTTCTTCGAGGAGATGGCCCGCATTGCGGCTCATCTGTGCAATGCACCGATCGGGCTGATCAGCTTCGCGGACGGCGACAGGCACCGGATCGAGGCAGCCTACGGCGTGCAATGGAGAGAAATCCCGCGCGCTTTGTCGGTCTGCGCCCATACGATGTGCGGAACCGATCTTCTTGTCATTCCCGATCTGAGGAAGGATCCGTGTTTCAAGGATGAGTCCTTCGTCACCTCCGAGCCGCGCGTTGCGTTTTATGCCGGAGTGCCGCTGCGGACGAAGGATGGCCTGTCCTTGGGCACGTTATGCGTTCTGGACCACAAGGCGCGCAGCCGCGGACTCCCCGAACAGCAAGGACAAGCACTTCGCGGATTGGCACAAGCCGTCCTCAGCCAACTGCAGCTCAGGCTTTGCGAGAAGACGCTCGCCGAGAGCCAGAGGCTGAAGCAGTGTCTCCTGTCGAGCTCCGGCGACTGCATTGCTGTCCTGGATCTTGATCTTCGGCTTCTCTACATGAATGAGAATGGCCTCAAGTCGATGGAGCTGGAGAACGTCGACGCCCTTCATGGGCACGCCTGGACGGATCTCTTTGCAATGGCTGACAGAGACGGCGCTCTTCAAGCCATTGAATCCGCGAAAGCCGGCGGCATCGGCCGCTACACGGGCTCCTGTCCCACCCGTTCCGGCGCAACGAAGCGGTGGGATATCGTCATCACCCCGATCATGGGCGAGGACGGTAATCCGCAGACGCTGCTTTGCGTGTCGCGCGACATCACGGAAGTTCATAAGACTCAGGAGAATCTGCGCCACAGCGAGAGCAGATTCCGCACCCTTGTGGATGTGATGCCGCTCTCCTTCCTGTCGCCGCAGGCGGTGTGGTTCAGCGACAGGAACGGCGCGTTCACCTACTGCAACGAGTATTGGTACGATTACACAGGTTTGGAACGCGACAGGCGGAACAGCGATGGTTGGGCATCCATCGTCCATCCGAGCCGGCGCGACCAGTCACTGGCGCTTCTCGGCGATGCATTCGCCAGGGGAGAATCGTTTGAAGTCGAGGTTCCGATCCGTCGTGCTTCCGACGACACCTTTCGCTGGTTCATTGTTCGCGGGCAGCCGCTCAAGGATGACAGCGGCGCAATCGAGCAGTGGTTCGGGATCGCTATGGATATCCATGAGCGCAAGCAGTCCGAAGAGGCGCTTCGGGACAGCGAGGAACGTCTCCAGCTGGCCCTCAGGGCAGCCCATATGGTGGCCTGGGAGTACAATCCAAGGACCAAGGTCACCAAGCGCTCCGAGAACTCGCTCTCCCTGTTGGGGATCAGATCCGGAAGCGATGTGGAACTGTTCGGGACCGTATATCCGGCGGATCGACCGAAGACCAGGAACTTCCTCGAGCGCATCGAGATCTACGGCTCGGATTCCGTCGAATGCCGCCTCATGTTGCCCAACGGGAGTTTACGCTGGTTCAGAGCCCGCGCGGAGAAAGCGGGTCCGGACCGGATCGTGGGAGTGACTTTCGACATCACGGATCAGAAGGAGGCGGAAGAGGAGATCTGGCGCTCAGCCAATCACGATCCTTTGACGGGCTTGCCCAACCGAAGCCTGTTTCAGCGTCGGCTCGAGGCAGCGCTTGCGAGTGCCAAGCAGACCGGTACCAGCGTGAGCCTGCTGCTGCTCGACCTCGATGAATTCAAGGATATCAACGATACCCTCGGCCATGACGCAGGTGATGCCCTCCTGAAGGAAACGGCAGCCCGCCTCTCTTCCATGGTGAGGGACTGCGATACGGTCGCAAGGCTCGGAGGCGATGAATTCGCACTTCTGGTCGTCGAGCCGTTGAAGCTCGAAAACGCGACCCGTCTGGGCTCCCTGATCCTCGAGATTCTCCGCCAGCCTTTCACCTATCAGAAGCGCACGCTGATCTCGCGCGTCAGCGTGGGCGTCGCCGCCTATCCGGATCATGACGACGAACCGGCAGAGTTGATGAAGGATGCCGATATCGCGCTCTATCAGGCGAAATCGCAGGGCCGAAATCAGGTTGTCACATACTCTCCCACCATGCGCCGGATCACCGAGCAGCGCGTATCCCTGGGCCGGAGCCTGCGCGAGGCAATCTCCAACCATGAGATCGTCCCCTTCTACCAGCCGAAGGTTTCTCTCCAAAGCGGTCAGGTGGTCGGCTTCGAGGCTCTTGCCCGCTGGCGCCACCCTCGCAGGGGTATTTTGACGCCTGAGGTTTTCGGCGCGGCTTTCGAGGATCATGAACTCGCATCAGAGATCGGCAAGCTCCTGATGTCGAGAGTTGCTACAGACCTCCGGCAATGGCTTGACGAAGACCTGCCCATCGGCAGGGTCGCACTGAATCTTTCACCAGCCGAGTTCGTTCAGCCAGGAATGGTCGACAACATGCTGCGGACGCTCGACTGGATCAAGGTTCCCACCAAGTTCCTGGAAGTCGAGGTCACCGAAACCGTTCTTCTCGGCAGGAACTCCGATAACGTTTCCAAACTTCTCCAACAGTTTCGCCAGCACGATATTCATATCGCCCTCGACGATTTCGGAACCGGCTACGCATCGCTGAGCCATCTGAAGCAGTTTCCGGTCAATCACATCAAGATCGACCGCAGCTTCGTTCAGAACCTGGAGAGCGACCCGGACGACGAAGCGATCATTGCGGCGGTGATCGGCCTTGGAAAAAGCCTGAAGCTCCAGGTGACGGCAGAGGGCGTGGAGACTCTCGGTCAAGCACAACGCCTGCAGCGCCTGGGCTGCGACCATGTTCAGGGCTTCTTCTACGCAAGACCGATTCCCGCCTCGGACATCCCTGAATTTCTTGCGAGATGGAATCGCAGAACCGGTCAGCGGCCCGCCAGGAAGAGAACGTTGCTGCGCGCCTACTGAGCAGCGAGGGCTTGAGCCGTCCCTTGCGTCTCAAAGGACCGCACCGAGATTTGAAACTCTGTCACACGACACGCAGAGGACAAGTCCCTCACATGCGGCAACTCATCCTTGCGCAGAGTGATTTATATTGAATTCCACTATTCACTTTGGTAGCCGAGCCGGTCATTCTGGCGACGACGATTGACTGCTTGCTCCGGCTCTCCCTCATGACTTCCAACGCAATCGACAGCGCTCCCTCCCCTGAAGAGGCCTTGCGTGTCATGAGGCGGCATCGGCTGCAGGTTCTCGAAACCTGCCCTGAAGATGCCTTTCAGGATATTGCGCAGCTGGCCGCAACCCTCTGCGGCAGCGCAATGGCGGGAGTGAGTTTCCTGACGGAAGGACAAGAATGGTTCAAGGCGAGGATTGGCCCTCTTCCGCAAGCCGTTCCCCTTCAGGAATCCATTTGCTCCCGCAGCATCCACGGACAAGCTGCCGTCAGCATCGGAGACCTCTCGCGCCATCCCGCGTTCAGAGCCAATCCTCTCGTGGCAGGTGCGCCGCACCTGCGGTTCTATGCAGCCGCTCCCATCATTGCCGACGATGGCATTTTGATCGGCTCCGTCTGTGTCTTCGACGAGGCTCCTCGATGCGACGACCTCCCGCAGAAGACGAAGGATGCGCTCCAGGCCCTCGCCCGTTCTGCCATGCGGGAAATCAAGCTGCTGTCTCTTTCCGGCGCCGCCCTGGGCGACATTCAGGAGAAGGCAGGCGCAGAGCATCTGCGGATGAGCGAGCAGAGGTATCGCGCGCTGATCGAAACCAGCACGGCGATCGGCTGGCGGGCCAGCGCAGACGGCGCCTATATCGAAGGATGGGGCTGGCGTGAGTTCTGCGGCAGGGATCCCGTCGTCGGCGCCGTCCCGGGTTGGCTCGACATCATCCATCAGGATGACCGGGAATATACGGCCTCTGCGTGGCAGGAGGCCGTCGCCACGAAACAGCCGGCCAAGATCGTTCACAGGATACGGACCCTGACGGGCGAGTATCGGTGGGTGTTCTGCAGGGCGGTCCCGCTGTTGAACGACGCAGGAACGGTCGAGGAATGGGCGGGCACGATCTCGGACATTCATGACCGGCGCGCTGCCGAAGACAGGCTGCGCGACAGCGAGGAGCGCCTGCGTCTTGCTATCGAGACCACGGGCCTCGGGATTTGGGATTACAACATCATCACGGGCGAGCATCAATGGACGCCGGAGGCGTACGAACTGCTCGGCCTCAAACCCGGCGCATCGCTGGACAGACAAAGCGTTCTTCGGCTGGTCCATCCTGACGACCGCGACCGGATGGCAGGCAAATTCCATGCGCCGCCTCATGAAGGACCGCTGACTTACAGCGACACGTTCCGTATCTTTCGCGCCGATACCGGCGAGGAGCGCTGGATCACGGCTATCGGCAGAACCGTTCTCGACAAGGACGGCACCCCGATCCGCAAGATCGGTACCGCGCAGGACGTCACCGCGCGCAAGCTCGCCGAGATCGCGCTTCGGGCGAGCGAGGAACGGTCGAGCCGGAGCGAAGCTCACCTGCGCTCCATCCTCGAGACCGTTCCCGATGCCATGATCGTCTCCGACGAAAAGGGCATCATCAAATCGTTCAGTGCGACTGCCGAGCACATCTTCGGCTATCTCCCCGAAGAAGTGATCGGCACCAATGTGAAGTTCCTCATGCCATTGCCCTACCGAGAGCAGCACGACGGCTATATCAGCCGGTATCGGCGCTCGGGTGAGCGCCGCATCATCGGCAGCGGCCGGGTTGCCATGGCGCAGCGCAAGGACGGCTCGACCTTTCCCATGGAAGTGCAAGTGGGCGAGATGGAATGGGAGGGCGAGCGGTATTTCACCGCCTTCATCCGCGACCTCACCGAGCGGCAATACACGGAAATGCGCATGCAGGAACTGCAGTCCGAGCTCGCCTATATGTCCCGCCTCACGGCGATGGGCGAGATGGGCTCGACCCTGGCGCATGAGATCAACCAGCCGCTCACGGCGATCGCCAGCTACCTCAAGGGCTGCGGCCTGATCCTGGACCGCATGCAGGGCGACGAAGTTGCGACCCTGAGGCTCGCCGTTAACGAGGCGGCAGAGGAAGCCCTGCGCGCCGGCGAGGTCATCCGCCAGCTGAGAGAGTTCGTCGCCCGCGGCGAAAGCGAACATCGAATCGAGGATCTCCAGCGGCTCGTCGAGGAGGCCAGTGCGCTCGGCCTGGTCGGCGCCAAGGAGAAGGGCGTGCAGGTCGAGTTCGATTTTCCCTCGGAAAGCCCACAGGTCATCGTGAATCGCGTTCAGATCCAGCAGGTTCTGATCAATCTTCTGCGTAATGCCGTGGAGGCCATGCACGGAATCCAGCCCCGCTTGCTGACCATCAGCGCCCATACCGTGCAGGACGGAACGATGGTTCAGGTGAGCGTGAAGGACACCGGCTCGGGCATCGCGCCGGAGGTTCTGAGCAAGCTCTTCAAGCCCTTCACCACAACGAAAAAGAGCGGAATGGGCGTCGGGCTTTCAATCTGCAGGACGATCGTGGAATCCCATGGCGGAAAGATCTGGGCCGATTCCACTCCTGGGGAAGGAACCACATTCCACTTCACCCTCAGGCACGTGGACATCCAGGAAGTCGCCCACCTGGAAGCCAACCGCTGAGTCTGCAGGCAGATCGCCCTTGAGACTAGATCGCAAGGCCCACGGCGGCGTCGACGCCACCCGGGATGAACATGAGATCATTCGTCTCACCAGGTTCGCTCTCAGGAACGAGACGGAAGAGCGTCGAACGGGAGGGTTCGTCGTTCCTGGACGCTCCCTGGGGCAGCCAATCGACATCGACCCAGTGGTTGGAATGATGCACGGAGATGATCTCGGCTCCGAGCGTCTTGAGTTTGAGTCGGAGCTCGACGAAACGCTCGTAGAAATCCTCGTCGCTGACGACGGATTCAGACCTCACGGGAACATGGGCAATCATTGCACATCCCTCTTACTGACACGACAAATGCAAGCAGTCATTGCTCACAGCGCGTCCTGAATAAGGGTGCGGCCTTGTGCGAGGCTGGCGTCGGCCGAAGAGGAATGCCTGCCGGCTTCAGCCGGAATCTTGACGCATCTCAGCGCCCTCAAAGCGGGCCTGTGGAACGACAGGACCGGAAAGGCAGCCTCGACATCACACCCCATGCCGCCGAGAAGCCATCTGTCTGAAGGTTGCACATCGTTGAGGGATCGTCTCCGCCAAGCATCGGCATGAGGAGGAGGCGAATGATACTTAGGTCATGGGCATCTCCCAAAGGAAACTGCCAAGGTATGGCCTAAAGTCAAGCTAGTACTTTGGGTCGAAAAATACTTTAGCTTCGCGTTGGATAGCTCAACTGTACAGATGCGTCAGTTCATCACAGCATCTGAAAACAAGCATTTTAGAAATTATTTCTTGAATGATAGGTTATAATAGAGCAGATATCGTCCCTCACGAAACTCGTAAGGGTATATCACATGCAGTATTTCGACCCCGGAACCTATAACCTCCATAATGCCAATCGATCCTGGAGCTATACGGCCGACGACAATCAGATGCGCTTCGAGGTCCGGGCGGGCGACCACTGGAACAACAGGCTGAAGGTCGAACGCTCCGAGGTGGCGAGCTTCAAGAAGCTCCAATTCGGCCACACCTACACGATCAATTATAAGTTCATGATCGAGCCCGGACCGATCAACACGGCCGATTGGCTCGTGATCGGGCAGACGCACAGCACGGAGGATGCGTACGATGCTGGCGTATCGCCGCCTTTCGAGATCAATCTTGTCGGAGACCGGATGAAGATCGGGGCGCGCTGGTCCACTCAGGCCGAGACGAACTGGAGCAACGTCACCAGCCGCACCCTCTACACCGATACCGCCAACATCAAACGCGGCCATTGGTACGACATCAAGATCACCATAAAGCTCGATCCGTTCGGCGGAGGAATGCTCGATTTCTGGAGGGATGGCGTTCAGCTGGTCAATTACGACGGCCCACTCGGCTACAACGATCAGATCGGCCCCTATTGGAAGCAGGGCATCTACCGCGAGGCCTCGGCGGAAACGCTTGCCGCCAATTACCGCGACTTCTCGCTCGTGGAGGCTATCACTGGCGGAGCTGGAAACGATATTCTCCAAGGCACCGCTGAACAGGACTCGATCCTCGGCGGCAATGGCCGGGATACCCTCTACGGCAAGGCCGGAAACGACTTCCTGAACGGACAGGCGGGAAATGACTTCCTGAACGGCCAGGCCGGGAACGACACCCTGTCCGGAGGCTCCGGGGACGACGTGCTTCACGGCCTCGAGGGCAATGACCGTCTCTATGGCGACGACGGCAATGACAGACTTGTCACCGGCATGAACCAGAACACCCTCACCGGCGGCAACGGCGCTGACGTGTTCGACTTCAACGCCCTCGACCAGAAGCCTGGGGTTTCGAGCTGGATCAAGGATTTCCAGCACCATGTGGACAGGATCGACTTGGCCGACATCGACGCCAACACCAAAGTGTCGGGCAACCAGGCTTTCACATTCATCGGCAAGAACGCGTTCAGCGGCCATGCCGGCGAGCTTCGATTCTCCTCGGGGGTCCTGTCGGCCGACGTCAACGGCGACAAGGTTGTCGACTTCCATGTGAGGGTCAGCAATGCCGTTGTTTCAGCCAGCGACCTGGTGCTCTAGCGGCACGACTCAAGCTCTTTCCTTCCCAGCAGACGACCAAGACTGCACCAGCCCCTGCTGGTGCAGTTCTTATTGAGAAAACACGGGCAGACAGAGTGCACAGCAACGATGGTTGCGATTGGACAACCCATCGCCATCCATCAGGCGGAAGGTCCCTGCCGCAGGTGCAGTCATCATGTGCGTTGAGGAAGAGAAATGGCGCGCCCGAAAGGATTCGAACCTCTGACCCCCAGATTCGTAGTCTGGTGCTCTATCCAGCTGAGCTACGGGCGCTTGGTCGGCAGGTCGTTGCGGGAAGCAACATCAGCCGAGGCGGGTGACTTAAAGGGTTCTGACGCGCTTGGCAAGTCTCCTTTGAAGAGATTTTGCACAAGGTTCATCTTCCCTCCTGAACGGAGGCGCGATCCGGGATCGTGATCCGGAAACAGGTGTGGCTCTCGCCCTCGTCGAGGCTGATCGTGCCGCCATGAAGCTGAATCAGTTCCGCCGCAATCGTGAGCCCTAAGCCCGTGCCTCCCTTGTTGGCGGAACTCTTCTGGAAAGGCGTGAAGAGGTCCGCCTTCACCCGCTCCGGAATGCCGGGGCCGTTATCCCTGACGAGAATCGTAACTGCATTCCCCTCCCGGCTGGCCTCGACATCGATGCAGGGCTGGCCCTGGCTGGGGCCGGCCTGGCTCAGGGCCTGCACCGCATTGCGCACGAGATTGACGAGCACCCGCGAGAGCTGGTCCTTGTCTGCATCGACCATCAGGCCCTCCGGAACATGGGCCTTGAAGGCGATGCCCACTTCCGGCGCGAGATCGGTCAGATTCGACAGATCCTCGATCAAAGGCGCAAGGGGAATCAGTCGGCGCTGCGGCAGGGGCTCCGTGGCGCGGCCATAGGCCAAGGTCGTCTCGCAGAATGCGATGGCCCGATCGAGGGTCGCCACGAGGCGCGGCGCCACCCGTTGCGCGGTCTCGTCATTCACCCGCTCCAGGCGGTCCGTCAGAAGCTGGGCCGTGGTGAGCATGTTGCGCAGCTCGTGATTGATCTTGCTGACCGCAAGCCCCAGCTGCGCAAGGCGTCGCTTCTGCCGAAGCTCGTCGGCAAGAGTGGTTTCCATGCGCGCGAGGGCCTGCTCGGCCAGTCCGATCTCATCGACCCGGTCCGTGGGCTGGATGACGCGGGATGCGTCTTCCGGATTGCCGGAGAATTCCGCGATGTTGCCGGTGAGCCGCCTTACAGGGCGCACGATCACCCATTGCAGGGTGAGATAGACGAGGCTCGCCGTGATGATCGAGATGAAGAGAGAGAGCAGCAGGATGTTGCGCGAGAAATCGAGCATGGCCATCCGCAGGGGGTGCTGGTCGATGATGATCTCCACGAAGTCGACCCCCATTCCGTGGCCGATCACCCGAATCGGCTTGTCCGACGGGTTGACCAGAGTGTCGAAGGCATCGGCGACGAGGATCGTCCAGCTCGCATCGCGCAGATCCACGCTCTTGCCTACCTCGGGTGGAACGTCGCTGGCGGCGAGCAGGCTCCTGCGGCCAGCCCCCCGCAGGGCGATCGCCTGAGCTCCCACCCCCTGGAGGAGGCGCAGTTCGAGTTCTTCCGGCAGGCTCTCCTCGGGCGCGGCATCGAGCACCATGGCGGCGATCTGAGCCGCCGCGATTCGGTCGTTCAGCCAGGTCTGCCGAAAATTGGCAATGGAGGGCACATAGATCAGCACCTCCGCGATCATGACGAAGAGGATCGTCAACAGCAGCAGGCGCGCGGAAAGCCCGAACTGGCTCAGAATCCGCCCCGTCAATGTCTGCGACTGCTCGACGCTCATCCCGCCTTATCCCAAACGGCGAAACCGACCGGACGCTCGCCGCACTCCAGGATTCTGAGCCGAAGGGTTCAGAAACTCCACCGCCGTGTTCCTCGTCACCTCGGAGAAGGTGCGGTAGGGATAGCCCAAGCCGGCAGGATCTGGAACCTTATCCTTCGGTCACGCGGGCTTTCGCGCCCGCCAGTATCGGGCGGCGATGGGAGCCAATGCCAGTATGCCCAGCACCGAGAGGGCAATCAGCAGTTCGGGCGTCAGCAGGCTCCTGGCAGAGAATGCGATGGCACAGTCCGCTCCCCCGCCCGCAAGGCATTGCTGGCGAGCCCTTTCGTGCTGCGAGACCACCTCGTCGAGACCCGAACCGGCGAAGGCAAAGGAAAAGCAGACCGGAAGCATGCCCAGATACGTCGCCAGCACATAGCTTTTCAGCCGCATGCCGAAGAAGGCGGCAGCCAGGTTGGTGAGCCAGAAGGGGACCACCGGCATCAGGCGCAGAAACAGCAGATAGGAGAATGCCCGCTTCTGGAAGCCCGCTGCCACGCTCTGGATCCGGCTTCCCGCTATTCTCAGGAGGGGCCGTCCCAGCGAGGTGCGGGCGATCAGGAAGAGGCTGGCAGCCCCCAGCGTGGCGGAGAAGGAGGCTGCCGTGCCGCCGACGAGCCACCCGAAAAGATATCCCCCGATGGCGGAAAGGAAGGCCGAGGCCGGCAGCGACAGGGTCACGGCCGCCACATAGACCAGCACGTAAAGCCCAAGCATGGCTATGCGATTTTCGGCCACCATGTCCCGAAGCTGAGCTTGATATCGGAGGAAGGTCTCGAAGGTGAGCGACCGATGGAGCCCTGTGGCGAACACGGCCCCAACGGCAAGCAGGATGACTGCAAGGGGAAGGTATTTCCAGAGTTTCGGGTGAGCGGACCCGCCTCCGATCCTGTCGTTCTCGTCTGCCACGCTTCCTCCTTGCCAGGAGCGTCCATATAGCGCCTTCCATTCTCAGGCCTAGCCGCCTCCTTCTGTGAGCAGCCTCGAGCGGCGTCATTGCCGGATAAAGGCCAGAGCGGCGTTGACTTTGCCCCTCCATTCCGTCATAAGCCCGCAAGCTGACAGCGCTCTTCGTGGGCGCTGATCGTTTTTTCGAGACAGTTTCGGGGGAAACCCCTTCTAACCAGACGGGCGCGAGCCTTCGAGCACCGCTGCCCCTTTCGACCGGAGATGTGCCGTGAAGAGGACGTATCAACCGAGCAAGCTGGTTCGCAAGCGCCGCCACGGCTTTCGTGCGCGCATGGCGACCAAGGGCGGCCGTAAGGTCATCGCTGCTCGCCGCGCCCATGGCCGCAAGCGCCTGTCGGCGTAAGCTGCCCTGCAAGGACCCCCGATGCGCGGGACTCGCGCAGATATGACCATCGGGCGTCTGACGAAAAGACCTGACTTCGTCGCGGCGGCCTCCGGCCGCCGCTTTCATACGGAGCGGATGACGGTGCAGGCCCGCCTGCGCGAAATCTCCGATCCCGGCACCGCGGGCACCGGCCTCCGGGTCGGCCTGACCGTTACGAGACGGGTCGGCCATGCCACCGAGCGCAACCGGATCAAGCGTCGGCTCCGGGCTGCCGTTTCCGCGGCAGGGCCGGATTTCGCAACCATCGATGCGGATGTCGTCATCATCGGACGGCGCGATATCTTGACGGCGGACTACAAGGTGCTCATCGACGATCTCCGGCGCGCTCTGCGGGTTGCAACCAAACCGAAAAGCGCCCACCTCTCGGATCGACCCCTCCCCTCCTCACCTCCCCAAAAGGGCGAGCGTCGCGGACATTCCCATGCGTGAAGACAACAGAAATCTGATCCTCGCCATCGCCCTGTCGCTGGCGGTTCTGCTGGGCTGGCAATATTTCTTTGCCGCCCCCCAGGCCGAAAAGCAGCGCCAGGCGGCCCAGCAGCAGCAATCCACGCAGGTCAATCCCACCGCACCGAACCCGCCTTCGAGCCCGAGCCAGGCCGGCGGAGCCTCCCCCACGGTGCCCGGAACGGTGCCGAGCACGCCGGTTGCTCCCGCGATCCTGCCCCGTGAGGCGGCCCTTGCCGCCTCGAAACGCATCGTCATCGACACCCCGGCCATTGCGGGCTCGATCAATCTCCGCGGCGGCCGCATCGACGACGTGGCGTTGAAGAACTACCGCGAGACCGTCGACCCGAAGAGCGCGAACATCGTGCTCCTGTCTCCGGAGGGCACGCAGAACCCCTATTACGCCGAGTTCGGCTGGCTGGGCGCTCAGGCAGGCCCCCTGCCCAACGCCGCCACTGAATGGACCGCCGACCGCGACCGGCTGACACCTTCCACGCCTGTGACCCTGACCTGGGACAACGGCCAGGGCCTTGTCTTCCGCCGCACGATCTCCGTCGACGACAAGTTCATGTTCACGGTCAAGAGCACCGTCGAGAACCGCGGCTCGGCCCCCGTGGCCCTGCAGCCCTACGGCCTTGTGTCCCGCCACGGCAAGCCCGTGACCCTGGGCTACTACGTTCTCCACGAAGGCCTGATCGGCGTTCTGGGCGACAACGGCCTGCAGGAGATCACGTACGACGCCCTCGACAAGGAAACTCCGGTTGCCGGCTCCACCGTGTCGCAGAAGACATGGGGCAACGTGCAGGGCGGCTTCCTCGGCATCACCGACAAGTATTGGGCCGCCACCGTCATTCCCGACCAGGCGATGACCTATCAGGGCGCCTTCACCTCGCAGCAGAGTCAGGCAGGCCGCACGTACAACGCCTTCATGCAGGGCGCAGCGCAGACGATTCAGCCGGGCGGCACGGTCGAGGCCACGCAGCGCTTCTTCGCCGGCGCGAAGGAAACGGCGACCGTCGACGCCTATCAGGACTCGCTGGGCATCAAGAACTTCGATCTCATGATCGACTGGGGCTGGTTCTACTTCATCACCAAGCCGCTGTTTAAGGTTCTCGATTTCTTCTTCCACCTGTTCGGCAACTTCGGCATCGCGATCCTGCTCGTGACCGTGCTGTTGAAGATCCTGTTCTTCCCGCTCGCCAACAAGTCCTACGCCTCCATGGCGAAGATGAAGGCGGTGCAGCCGGAGATGGTCTCGATCCGCGAGCGCTATGCCGACGACAAGATGAAGCAGCAGCAGGCGCTGATGGAGCTTTACCGCAAGGAGAAGATCAACCCGGTCGCGGGCTGCTGGCCGGTGCTGATCCAGATCCCGGTGTTCTTCGCGCTCTACAAGGTGCTCTTCGTCACCATCGAAATGCGCCACGCGCCGTTCTTCGGCTGGATCCGTGACCTCGCGGCTCCCGACCCGACCTCCATCTTCAACCTGTTCGGCCTCCTGCCCTACAACCCCGGTGCGGTGCCGGTGCTGGGTCCGTTCCTCATGCTCGGCGTGTGGCCGATCCTCATGGGCATCACCATGTGGCTGCAGATGAAGATGAATCCGGAGCCGCCGGACCCGGTGCAGAAGCAGGTCTTCGCGTGGATGCCGGTGATCTTCACCTTCATGCTCGGCTCGTTCCCGGCCGGTCTCGTGATCTACTGGGCCTGGAACAACCTGCTCTCGGTCACTCAGCAGGCCTTCATCATGAAGCGCAACGGCGTGAAGATCGAGCTGTGGGACAACCTGCGCAAGACCTTCGGCAGAAGCAGTCCCGCGCGCGGCTGAGCACGACGCATTCAAGCAATCATCCCCGGGCCGGTCCCGGGGATTTTCATTTGACGATTGCCCTGGAGCACGATGATGAACGGACCGGATCCGAACAATCCTCACCCGATGCCTGGCCATCCGCGCGTCGGCTTCCTCAAGGCATTCGTGAATCAGCCCAATATCGAGGTCGGCGACTTTACATACTATGACGACCCGAGAGGCCCCGAGGCCTTCGTGGAGCGCTGTGTTCAGCACCATTACGAGTTCATTGGCGATCGGCTCCTGATTGGAAAATTCTGTGCCATCGCCACGGGTGTCACCTTCATCATGAATGGCGCCAATCACGCCATGACAGGCTTCTCGACGTATCCGTTCAACATCTTCGGGCAAGGCTGGGAGAAGGGATTTGATTGGAAGACCATTGAGGCCGGCTTCAGGGGCGATACTGTCGTCGGCAACGATGTCTGGATCGGCCAAGAGGCAACGATCCTGCCTGGCGTCAAGATCGGCGACGGCGCCATCGTGGCGACCAAAGCTGTCGTAACCTCCGATGTTCCGCCTTACGCAATTGTTGGCGGCAACCCTGCGAGAGTGATCCGCATCCGCTTCTCCGAAGAGGTTGTCTCAGAACTCCTCGCTATCCGCTGGTGGGATTGGGACGTGACGAAGATCACCCGGAACCTTGATGCCATTCGGGGCGCCGATCTGGAGGCGCTCAAGAATGCGCGATAGGCCGAGATTGTGGGGCCAGCGGCGCCATATCAGGGAGATCCGTCCGACCGAAGGTCACCGTGGAAACGCCCAAGCCCATAATGGAGGGCCGCTCTTCTCGGCCCCCCTTGCTGGGGGCAGCCGGGTTTGTGCCCGAGCAGAGCGGCCCCCTCCACTCCGCCTACTAAGACAACCCGAGCCATGACCTGCGTCGGGCGGGCCTGACCCTGCGCATTCGAAAAAGGGACGCGCTTCATCCAGAACATCAAGGCTGAAAGCGGATTGCGCCCGCTTTCCCTTGATCGAGGAGAATGGGAGTGCGAAGTCGGGGACGGCATCC
Organism: Microvirga sp.; assembly: GCA_035645515.1. Taxonomy (GTDB): domain Bacteria; phylum Pseudomonadota; class Alphaproteobacteria; order Rhizobiales; family Beijerinckiaceae; genus Microvirga. The sequence continues at coordinate 480 of DASQML010000058.1, read as the reverse complement.
GCTTGCTTCCTTCTGCGCGTTTAGCGGCTCTGGATCCCCGCCTGCGCGGGGATGACGGGAGAGGGTCCTGCGCTTTCTCCAGCCCGCGTCGTCATGGCCGGGCTTGTCCCGGCCATGCCCGTCTTCGGGACCGCAGCGGCTTAAAGACGTGGATCCCCAGTCTTGGATCGGGGATGACGAGTGAAGTGTCGAACCTCAGCGCCGTCATCCCCGCGTAGGCGGGGATCCAGATCTAGAACAGTCGGAGACAAGGCGCTGCGGCAGCCGCCCGCTTCCTTCTGCGCCCTCGGCGGACATCCATGACCAAGGGCGTGCTCCGTTCTGCTCCCCTTGTGGTTATGGATCCCCGCCTGCGCGGGGATGACGGCAGAGCGGCGGCGATGGCAGCGGCGGCTGGCGAGGTGATGTTCTACCTTTGTTCTTGACTGCAGCGGCGACATGAACTATGTTGCATTCATCCCGGTCCGACGAGGGGCGCGC
>DASQML010000057.1:0-100381 GCA_035645515.1 Microvirga sp. | reverse complement strand
CACCTTGCTCTCGAAGCCCCGGGTGAGCTCGTCCAGCATCTGCGCCCGGCGCATCTTGGCCTGGGTTTCTGCCGCCTGCTCCGCCGCCAGCCGCCGCGCCTCCAGACCCTGCTCCTTGAACACCTGTACCGCACCAGCCATGACCCCGATCTCGTCACGACGGCCCGTCCCCTCCACCACCACGGAAAGATCGCCTTCGGCAACGCTGCGCATGCTGACAACCAGCTTCTGGATCGGACGGGAGATGCTCCTCCCAAGGGCAAATGCAACCGCAATCAGAACGATGCCAGCACCAACCACGAGCATCAGGTACAGATTGCGATAGGATGCAGCAACAGCGGCAAGGTCATCGATATAGACACCGGTGCCAATCACCCAACCCCATTTGTCGAAGTTCATTGCGTAGCTCAGCTTCGGCTGAGGCACCGTCTGGTTCGGTTTGTTGAAGAGATAGTTGATGAAGCCGCCGCCGGACCGGCCGACATCGACGATCTCCTTGAAGAGTGCGAGACCGTTTGCGTCTTTGACTGCGGAGTTGTCTTTGCCTTCCAGTGCCTTGTTGAATGGATGCATCACCATCACATACTTGTAGTCCTGGATGAAAAAGTACTCCGATCCGCCATAGCGAAGGACGCGCAGCGTATCCGAGGCGACCTTCTTGGCTTGCTCCTCGGTCATCTCTCCCCGCCGAGCGCGGGCTTCCAAATCAGCCACGATGCTGACGGCGGCTTCAGTGAGGTGCTTGAGCTCTGATCGCTTCCCATCGAGCAGAATGCTGGAGATGGTGAGGGAGCCGTAGATAGCGAGCGCGATCAGCGCGAGAACGCCGAAGGCCATTCCGGCATAGAACCGGCCTGAAACTCCGGTGAAGGCCGCCGTCCATTTCGAACGCTTGATAACACTGTCTGGAGACATCTCGATCCTCATCCCTGCCGCATGTCGCGGCGTGCCGGTACACAATTGGATGGGAAGTTATGAGACGAGGCTTGCCCGAAGATGTCGTGGAGCGCTGAAAACACCGGGTATTGCGGCAAACTTGCATCCGATGCTTTGATCGTGTTTGCGTCCGGTGCTCTACAGAACCACGATGCCTGCGTGCTTCGCCTTGTTGTCGGGCTCCACATGGATCGTGATGAGCGCATCCTCGATCTCGTCCTTTAGGGCGCGCTCCAGACGGTCGCAGATATCGTGCGCGTCGGTCACGCTCATGGCGCCGGGCACCACGAGGTGAAAATCGATGAACGTCATCTTGCCGGCGTGGCGCGTGCGAAGATCGTGCGCCTCGATGGCGCCTTGGGCATTGCTCGAGATGATCTCGCGGACCCGGGAGAGAGTGGATTCCGGCAGCGCCTCGTCCATGAGGCCGCCGATGCTTTCCTTGATCAGGCCCCAGCCGGACCAGAGGATGTTGACCGCCACGAAGGCGGCGAGCACGGAGTCGAGCCAGGTCCAGCCGGTGACCGGAACGAGCACCAGACCCACGAGAACGCCGGCCGAGGTGACCACATCGGTCAGGAGATGGCGCCCGTCAGCCGCAAGTGCGGGCGACCGGAGGCGGCGCCCCTGGCGGATCAGCATCCATGACCAGAACCCATTGATGGCGCTCGCCACGGCATTGGCGGCTAGGCCCATGCCGGGCGCGTCGAGCATCTTGGGCGAGAAGAAACCGAAATAGGCCTCTCGCAGGATCATGATGGCGGCGACGATGATGAGCACGCCCTCGAGAACGGCGGAGAAATACTCCACCTTGTGATGGCCATAGGGGTGATTGGCATCGGCAGGCGCGGCGCTGACGCGAATGGCCATCAGGGCTGCAATCGCCGTCACCACGTTGATGACGCTCTCCAGAGCATCCGAATAGAGCGCGATGCTCCCCGTGAGGTGATAGGCGGCATATTTGAGCGCGAAAACGAGCGCTCCGACGAATATGCTGCCCATGGCAAGCTTTTGAACACGGCTCATGGCTGGCATCGGGCAAACGGGGCAGGTGACGTGAAGCGCCCTTATAGAGACTGGGACCCCGAGCGCAAGTTCTTCTGCTTACTTGCAATTCGCTCGCAAGAGCGGCCGGATCACTCCGGCATGTCACTGATTTTGTGCAGGAGCGTGCGGTAATAACCGGCGAGCGCTGGCACAAGGGACTGGCAGCGCACCACATGCTCGATCGCAGCCTCGCGCTTCCCTTCGCGAATGGCCCTGATCGCCCGGGCATGCGTATCGGCAAGCGCCGCCACGGCCGGATCGTGCCGCTGCGAGGCTGGCGCCACGACGGTGAAGATGGCGGATTCGGTCGCACGTCCGCGCACCGCGATGCGGTCCAGTTCGATCAGCACGTATTCGTCGCTCACGGCTTCGGCGGTCGCCGGTCCGAGAATGAGGGAGACCTTGTATTCCTTCGACAGGCTTTCCAGGCGCGAGGCGAGATTCACCGTGTCGCCGAGGACGGAATAATCGTAGCGCCAGCGCGAGCCCACGTTGCCCACCACGCAATCACCGGTGTTGATCCCCACACCTACGGCGAAGGCGGGTGCGCTTTCGCCCTCCTCTCGGCGCAAGGTTTCGTTCAACACGCTCACGGCTTCCATCATGCGCATGGCGGCACGCACCGCGCGCCGGGGATGGTCGGGGCTCGGCAGCGGCGCGTTCCAGAACGCCATCACGCAATCGCCCATGTATTTGTCGATCGTGCCGCCTTCCGCAAGCACGGCTTCCGAGAGCGGGTCGAGCAGGCGGTTGATGAGCGCGGTCAGCCGCTCCGGCTGGTCCTTCAGCTTCTCAGACAAGGAGGTGAAGCCGCGCACGTCGCAGAAGAGGATCGAGAGATTGCGCCGCTCGCCGCCGAGTTTGAGAGCGCTCGGATCGCGCGCAAGTTCCGCTACGAGATCGGGCGACAGGTAGCGCGAGAAAGCTTCCGACACCGCATGGCGCAGCTGACGCTCGCGGGCATAGTCGAGACCAAAGCGAGCGCCGAAAACCGCGAGCGCCGTCGCCGCCGGCAGCAGGGGCGGCATCCACACGCGCTGGAACCGCAGGACGACCCATGCTCCCGCAATGAAAAGGATCACGACGAAGAGCGCGGCAAAGCCGGTCCGCCAGGTGACACCCCGGATCGACAGGGCTGCGGCCAGGAAGGCTGCGCCGACGAGCAGCGCCAGCACGGCGAGGCGCGGCACAGGGATGACGAAGAGGTTGAGGCGCAGGTTGTCGATGATCGTGGCCTGCACCTCCACGCCGGCCGTCAGTTCGCTTGTCCATAGGGTATACGCTGTGGGGAAGGTATCGGGCACGCCCGCATCGGCGGAGGTCGCGGCCTTCAGGCTCAGGCCTACGAGGACGATCTTGTCCTTGAAGCGCCCGGGCTGGAGAAACTCTTCCGGGTCGAGCGCCTGATAGTAGGACACGGTGGGATAGGTGCGGGTCGGGCCGAAATGCTGGATGAGCGCGCCTTCCGGCGGCGGCTGCACAGGCTGTCCGGCAAGGCGAAGGACCTCGGCCGCGAAGCTGTCGGGCTGCGTCGGCATCTGGCGCAGGTAAACATCGCCGTCGGGCGTGACCGAGGCAACGCCGGGAGCCGCGCCCGCGTCGAGGAACGGGTCGATGGGATTGACGCGCGTGACCTGAACCCCGTGATCGAGCTTCGTCAGCACGTCGTCGGCAGCCAGCACCACGTCAGGGCCCAGCGCTGCCGCGAAGCGCCTGTCGGCTTCCTCCGTGGAAGGCTCGGAGAAGATCACGTCGAAGGCGATCACTTTCGCGCCCGCCGCGCGCAGGCGTTCGGCGAGTTCGGCATGCAGGGTGCGAGGCCAGGGCCAGCGTTGTCCGACTTCGGAGAAGGACGGCTCGTCGATGGCCACGACCTCGACGCCGTAAGGGTGAGGCTGTGGCGGCGCAAGGGTGGAGAGAACGTCGAAGACCTTCGCCTCGATGAGCCTGAAGGGTTCGAAGAAGACGAGCGGCGTCAGGAGCGCCGCGATGAGCGCCGCCATGGCGAAGTGCCGCCAGAGCGGCTCTCCGATTGGTTGCGGGGCAGGAGCTGCCTCGTGCACTCTCAGAACCGCGCTTTGAGACTCGCCGCGATGGTGCGGCCGTGCCCCCGAATGGTCGGCGCGAGTTCGTATTCGCGGTCCAGCAGATTGAGGACGGTCACACCCAGCAGAAGCCGCCGGTCCGGGGTCTCCCACGTGATCGATGCATCCGTCGTCCAGTAATCCTCGAGCGCCGTGCCGACGATATTGCCCTTGATGTCGCCGAGGAATGTCTGTGCCACGGTAAGCTTGAGACGGCTCGGGTGCACGAAGGTGGCGCCGAAACGGGCAAAGCGCTCTGCCACGAACGGCACGGAGTTGCCGTAGACGTTGCCCGACTGGATCTCGGAGGAGGCGGCGCCAATGGTTCCAAAGACGCTGATGCCGTTGCCAAGCCACAGGTTCGCGGTCGCAGCCACGCGCTCGATCCGTGCCTTGTCGATCGCAATCGTGTCAAAGGCTTCCGGGGTCGAAAGGCTCAAGGATTCGATGTCCTGTCGCTGATACTCGACAGCGGTGAAGAAGTGGGGCGACCATTCCGCGTCCCATCGCAGGGCCAAGGTGCCCGCTTTTCCACCAACCCCGAGCGGCAGGACGTTCGGGAGCAGACCCACCGTTGTCAGGGGCGAGAGAGTGGATGCGGCAGGCAGCATCACATCGCTGCGGTAGGCGGCCCGCAACCACTGACCCTCGAAGGGCGAGATGCCGATGCCGGCGCGGGGCAGGAAGTGCTCGTCCGAAGGCTGGCCCTCCAGATCGATCACGGTCCGCTCGATCCCAACCTGCGTCTCGAGCCAGTCGGACGGACGCCAGAAGGCATCCGCGTAAAGGCGGCTGCCACGGAACGTGGCTTCGCCACTGGTTCTGGGAAGAGGTATGCCGTTATATTGCTGGTCGAGGTCGATCTGCGTTTCCCCCGTGATCGCCTCTGCGCCATATCGGAATGTGAGGTTTCCGAACCCCAAAGCATGATTGAGCGCGAAAACCGTGGCGTCTGAGCGGGTCCGGCGCTGCTGGAGAAGCTCGAACACCGAGAAATTCTCGTCGAGGCCCAGAATGCGGTTGTCGTGGTTGTCTTCGGTATGCGCGGTGACGACCGCTCCGGTCAGAACGTTCCGGTAGCCGAAGGTGTGGCTCCAGCCGGCGCCGAGCTGATACTCGGTCGTCTCCTTCGCGTCGGTCGTAAACCGGAACGGGAAGGAGAAGCTGATGGCGCCGGGTTCGTTCTGGGCAAAGGTGCCGAAGAACAGGAATCGATTGGCTGCGGAAGGAGCCATGCCGATAAACAGCGCGGCATTGTCGAGCCTCTCCTTGTCGAAGGTGTTCGGGCCGTTGTCGCGCAGACGGCCGGCCGTCAAGGAGAAAGAGGTCGGCATCGGCTCGTTCGAGAAGCCGCGGGCGGTCACCTCCGATTTCCAGCCGGTTTCACCACCCTGCGAGATCAGCGTTCCGCCGACCTCCGCATCCAGGAAAGGACGGCGCAGAAGGTCGTTGCGGCCGATGCGGCTGCCGACGGCCAATGGGTCGAAGAGAAGACCCTGGATAACGAGGTTGTACGCGGCAAGCCCATCCTCGCTGCCGGTTTCTACGCTCGACAGGCCCGGGTTGTCGACGAACAGATTGGGAGCGACATTGGCTGCCTGGTCGAAATAACTCGAGGCTGCGAAGGGATCAAAGGTGCGGTCGCCGTAGAACCGTCCCCATTCGTGCAGTCCCACGAAACGATAGGTATCGGCTGGATAGGAGCCGCTCTGCCGATTGGCCGACAGCCCTGCGAAATCGCCACCACGAGCGCGGGAGCGCTTCACCGCCTCGCGCGCATAACGGACGGCGTCGTCCGCCCGGTACTGATCGAGAGCGACAGCAGTTCTCAGGAGAGGGGTGAGAGGATCGTTCGGATCGAGGCGGTCCGCGTTGTCGAAGGCCTGCTCGGCCAGCTCGAACTCGCCGTTCTGATAATAGGCTGCGGCGGCGGCAACGAGGCCGTTGGCATAGGCGGGATTGGCCGTCGAGCCTGCAAGGATGGACTCGATGGCTCCAACCGAGTCACCCTTCTGAAGCAGATATTGTCCCCGAGCGATGTAGGCGACGTGGAAGTTCGAGTCGATGTCGAGAGCCTTGTCGATGAGCCCCCCGGCTTCCTCAACGCGGTTCTGGCTGAGAAGGAGGATGGCCAGATTGCCATAGGCAACCGGATCCTGCGGATCGACCTCGATGGCACGACGGAAGGCCGCCTCGGACTCGAGGGGAGCATCGAGATCGAAATAGAGCATGCCGAGTTCGTTCCAGATGACGGCGCTGCCCGGTGCAGCCTCAGCTGCCCGGAGAAGATCGGCGAGAGCACCCATCCGGTCGCTGTCGACATCCGCCTTGATCCGGCCGCTCATGGCCAGGACCAGATAATCATTGGGATCAGCGGCGCGCACACGTTCTACTGACGCGCGCATCTGATCTCGGCGGTTCAAGGTGAGCGACAGCTGGGAGGAAAACACCCCCAGGCGCGGATCGTTCGGAAAGCGCTTCTCCGCTTGAGCGGCAAGATCCGCAGCCGTTGTCACGTCCTGCCGGAACCCGGCGATGAACACGCGAGCGAGGGCGGCCTCGGGGCTATCGGCAGCGATGGTGGGCTCGGGCAAAACCCGATTCGGCTCGGCAAGCGAAGCTGCGATGTAGTGGCCGTAGACGGCGGAGACGCGGCGCTTGGAATCGAGCCCCCGCTCGGCGCGCTTGAAAAGGGCCGCCGCATCACGCCATCGACGCTCGGCGCCGGCGACCAGGGCGTCGACGAGGTCCGCGCGGGCGCGTTGCGACGCGTTGAGCGGGCGGCGGCGCGCCTCGGCAAGAGCCGCCGCCGCCGCCTGATAGCCATCGAGGTCCAGTGCGACCTCGGCGCGGCTCAGCCAATCCTCGGCGCTGCGTGCCTCTGGGCTGATCGCTTCGATGCGGGCGCGTTCCACCTGCCGTGCCGATCCGCGCAGACGGGAGGCGGGAAGCCAGTTGAGAGCATCGCGCAAGGTCAGGTAGAAAAGCATCTGCTCGCGGTCGTTGGGTCGCGCCAGCAGAAACTTCGTTGGCGCCTGGCCGATCGCTGCCACCGCACCCTCGCCCTGGCGCACGGTGACTGAGCCCTGTGCATTCCTCAGCTCCACCACGCCTTCCAGCACGATGAGGGAGGTTTTGCCGGAAGCGTCAACCGACAGGGACCAATCCGTGCCCCGGATCGCGGCAACCGCTGCGGGTGTCTTCACGTCGACTCCCGTGCCGCCGCGAGCGGCGCGAGCCCACACCTGGCCGGATTGCAGGCTCAGCTGGGTGTTGCCCTGGGTGGAAGCAACCTCGTTGACGACAAGGGTGGAGTTCCGTCCGACGCGGATCTGGGTCTGGTCCGCGAACAGGATGGCGAGATTGCCGATGGCGTTGGTGCGCAGGGTATCGCCACCCACGACATCCTGCCTGATCTGCGCCTCGCGCCACGCATCCTCCCGGACGAAGCGCATCTCTTCGCCGCCTTTGGCGGCGACGATCGAGCCCACGGGCGGAAGAGGCCTGGGAACAGGCGATTGGGCATGGGCTTCCGCGAGGCACAGCACGAGGGTGCTTGCCGCTGCAAGAAGCTGAAGGGAATGTGTGGTCATGGGGGATCGATGCGATAACGTTGCTTACCCTGCAGAACTTGAGCTTAGCAGGAATGATGCAGGATCAAAGCTGATTCAGACGGAACCGGCTGTGTTCTGGAACACATTCCTGCCGTTACGGAAGCGTCGTCAGGGGTTAAGCAGGCGAATCGCCCATGTCAGGAGGAGCTCTTGCTCCGGGCCATGATCAGCTTCTGCTTCAAGTCGTGCTGAGCGAAAGGTTTCTGCAGGACCGGACGGTCACGGAAGGAATCGCGAATGCCGGCGCTGCCGTAGCCTGTCGAGAAAACGAAGGGAATGGAACGCTGGGCCAAGGCTTCCGCAACGGGATAGATCGGCTCGCCCGCCACGTTCACATCAAGGATCGCAAGATCCACCTGCTCCTTGGAAACGGCGTCGAGGGCCGCTGAAAGACGCGCAGCCGGGCCGATCACCTCGCAGCCGAAATCGAGGAGCATATCCTCCAACAGCAGGGAGATTGCCGCCTCATCCTCCACTACGAGAATGCGCAGGCCGTTCAGTTCTCCATCGCTCGTTACGCTGTCAGTCACTGTCGCTCTTTCTTTATGCAGGGACCAAGCCGCCTTCAGTGCTCTCGATATAACTTATGTTAATCGATGCGGTGTTGATGACTCCCTTGGGAATCAAGGTTCTATCATCCTTGCACCAAGGTGCAAAAGCCGAAGGAAACTTAACCACTCCATTCCGCTTATAGCCCAGTTGATATTAGAGCAGGTGGCTCCAATTGCATAGGTCCCGAAGAGCTTGAGTTTACTGGATAAAGCGATGGAGAAGTCTCCTTTCTTCACGGCTTTCATGCGACTCTTCGCCTTATGTCTCATGAGCATCCTGGGCTGCGTTTCTTCAGCCGCCCAGAATCGATCTCCGGTGGTGGTGGCTTCCAAAGCCGATATCGAGGGAGCTTTGCTCGGGAGCATGATTGCCCTGGTGCTGGAAAGGGAGGGCATTCCGGTCGAGCGGCGACTGTCCTTCGGGCCGACACAAAAGGTTCGTGAAGCCCTTCTGTCAGGCGAGATCCACATCTATCCCGAATATACAGGCAACGGGGCCTTCTTTCACAACATGGCCGCTGATCCGGTCTGGAAGACGCCTGACGCTGCGTTCCAGACCGTCAAGCGCTTGGACGCCGAGCGCCACAACCTGATCTGGCTGCCCAGGGCTCCGGCCAACAACACATGGCTGATCGCCGTGCGGGGTGACGTGGCGCGGCGGGACGACCTGACCACCATGATGGATTTCGCCGAGGCGGTGAAGCGCTCCGCCGATCTCAAGCTGGCGGCGTCCGAGGAATTCGTGGAGAGCCAGGGGGCTCTCCCTTCATTCGAGAAAACATACGGCTTCCGTTTCCCCCGCGACCGCATCGTCCGCCAGCCGGAGGGTGACACGATGAAGACCATGCGCGCCGCCGTTCGTAACGCCGAGGGCGTGAATGCCGCCATGGTTTACGGAACCGATGGAGCCATCGCCGTCTTCGACCTCGTGGTGATGAAGGACGTCAAGGGGGCGCAGATCGTCTACGAGCCTGCGCCGGTGGTCCGTGGGGAAATCCTGCAGCGCTACCCCAGGATTGCTCAGGCGCTGGCCCCGGTCTTCGGCTCTCTTACGACGGCCAAACTCCAGTCCCTCAATGCCGAGATCGTCGTCGAGGAAAAGGCGCCGCAAGAGGTGGCCCAGCACTATCTCGACACGCTCATGAATGCGAAGGCGGGGCCGAGAACATCGCCCTAGAGCATTTTTTCGGCGAAGTGGCTCCGGTTCGCCGTCAAAAATGCGGCACAGCAAACAAAAGAGATGATTCCACGCACGTGGAAACAGCTCTAGCGGAGGGTCTTGCGGAAAACGCGTCTTCTCCTGAATAATCTCCCCCATGGTCAGTCGGCAGTTTTTCCGTCTTCACACGCCTTCCCTCGCCACGGGCCCGGGATGCCGCTTCACGGATGTGCGATGATGCCTAGGCGGAGAACGAAAGCGCCCATTCTCATCGTCCTGCATCAGGAGCATTCGACGCCCGGCCGCGTCGGGCGCCTTCTTGCCGAGCGCGGTCACAGGCTCGACATCCGTCGTCCCCGGTTCGGCGATCCGCTCCCTGAGACCTTGAGCGAACATGCCGGCGCCGCGATCTTCGGCGGCCCCATGAGCGCCAACGATCCGGACGAATTCATCAAGACGGAGATCGACTGGATCGGCGTTCCGCTGAAGGAGAACAAGCCTTTTCTGGGCTTGTGCCTGGGCGCTCAGATGCTCGCAAAACACATGGGAGCCAGCGTCTGGCAGCACCCGGACGGCCGAGCCGAGATCGGCTATTATCCCTTGATCCCGACGGAAGCCGGGGAGCGCCTGAGCGAAACCTGGGGCATGCCCTGGCCGAGCCATGTCTATCACTGGCATCGCGAGGGATTCGATTGTCCGTCCGGGGCCGAGACCCTGGCCACCGGCGACGACTTCCCGACGCAGGCGATTCAAGTCGGCGACAGGGCCTTCGGCCTGCAATTTCATCCCGAGGTCACCCACGCCATGATCTGCCGTTGGACCGTGGTGGCGGAAGAGCGCCTTTCCACGCCGGGAGCGCAGGACCGCATCCGCCAACTCGACGGTCGCTTCCAGTACGATCCGCACGTGTCGCGCTGGATCGACCGGTTTCTCGATCATTGGCTCGGGGAGCAAACGAGCGCCGCATGACTGATCCCATCGTCACTACGGAGCGTCTTCGGCTTTTTCCGTGGGATGCGGAGGACTTCCCGCTCCTGGCGGAATTGCACGCAGACCCGGAAGTCCAGCGCTTTCTGGAAGCGGGAGAAAGCGTTTGGGACGAGACGGTTCTCCGGAGCAAATTTGCCGGGTTTCGCGCCGATTACGCCAAGCACGGATGGACGAAGTTCAAGACCTTCGATGCACAGGGCCGGTTCGTAGGTCGGGCGGGGTTCGGTTTCTTCGACGAGACCGGCGAGCTCGAACTCGGCTACAGCTTCAAGCGAGCCTATTGGGGACAGGGCTATGCCACGGAGGCGGCAAGCGCACTTCTCACTTGGATCTATGAGGTCAGGCCCCTGGATCATGTGATCGGCTTTGCCGTCGCCGACCACTGGGCCTCGCGGCGGGTGCTGGAGAAGATCGGGATGATGTTCACGCACGTGAGAGATCTGAACGGCATCCCGAATGCCTTCTACCGGAATGACCGGCCCTGATCCGGCCAATCACGTCGCATCGAACTCGAACGGCGAGATGCCGCGCTTCATCTCGTCCACGATCAGCGCGTGCATCATGGGCGGAGCGGCGCGTTGCGGACAGGCGACGCGCTCGCACAGGCGGCAATTGATGCCGATGGGCGTGGCGTCGGCGGCCGAAAGATCGAGGCCGCGCGCATAGACAAGGCGATGGGCGTATTTCAGCTCGCAGCCGAGGCCTACCGCAAATTGCGGATCGGGCATGCCCCAGGGATTGAAGGCGCGCTTGACCGCACGGGCCATGGAGAACCAGCGCGAGCTGTCGGGCAGCTCGACGATTTGCGTCACCACCTGCCCGGGCGACTTGAAGGTGGAGTGCAGATTCCAGAGCGGGCAGGTGCCGCCGAATTGCGAGAACGGGAAACGGCCCGAAGAAAAGCGTTTCGATACATTGCCTGCCGCGTCGACGCGCACGAGGAAGAACGGGATGCCTCGCGCGCCCGGCCGCGCCAAGGTGGTGAGGCGGTGCGCCACCTGCTCGAAGCTCGCACCAAAGCGCGCGCCGAGCACTTCCACATCGTAGCCGAGCGCTTCGGCAGCCGTGTGGAACTTGCCGTAGGGCATCATCAGCGCGCCGGCGAAGTAATTGCCGAAGGAGACCCGCAGCAGACGCCGTGCTGGCCCGTCCGTGGGCTCGAGCTTCGCCGCGAGCGCATCGATGGTCGCGCGCATCTCGGCGAAAGCAAGCTGATAGGCCGCCTGGAACGTGCGGCCAGACGGATCGACCAGTTCCGAAATCAGGAGCTGGCGGCGGTGGTGATCGTAGCGCCGCAGATTGTCCGACATCACGTCGACGGGCATGATGCGCACGCGAATGCCGTGCTTGGAGCGCAAGCGCTCCGCAATGGCGAAGAAGGGCTCGTGCCCCGTTACGGCCAGGTCGGAGGCGAGCGCCTCGGCGGCCTCGTCCAGCTCCGGAAAGTGGTTCTTGGCCTCGTGGATCAGCTCCCGCACCCGGTCCACCGGGTTGACCTGCGGCGCATCCTCCGCGCGATCGCGATCGTTGAGATTGGGCGTCATCGCCTCACGTGCGCCGCGCATGGCCTGATAGGCCCGGTAAAGGCGGTTGACCGCATCCACGAGGGAGGGCGCATTCTCAATGGTTTCGCGCAGTTCGATACGGGAGACCGGCGCGCTGCGAAACAGCGGATCGGCGAAAATCTCCTCCAGCTCCGACACCGTGCGCTCGTGATCGTCGTTGGCGAATTCCCGCGGATCGAGGGAATAGGCATGGGCGAGCCGGATCAGCACCTGCGCGGTAATAGGGCGCTGGTTGCGTTCCATCAGGTTGAGATAGCTGGGCGAGAGCCCGAGCTCCTCGGCCATGCGGGCCTGGCTCAAGTTGAGGTCCCGGCGCAGGCGCTTGAGGCGGGGGCCGACGAAGAGTTTCCTGCTCTCATCCATTTGTAAGTCTTTTTACAACCTTACTCATCAGGTGGTGTCAGCAATTTACAAGGCCACTTTTCTTCCGAAATCAGCCATTGAAACAAAGACTTCTTCTGGAATTATACCCTTCAGACGCCCTGCCGATGAACTGAGTTTGTGGGTTTCAGGGGCCTTTTGTCAACGGATGTAAATTCATAAAGGGGCATTGCCCCGGATCAAACGGAGAATGGTCATGCAGCAGTCTCGTTTCTGGGTGGTTGGCGGAGAGTACACCTCCTGCGAATGCGAAACCCTGGTTCAGGGCACTGAGCGGGTCGTCGGCCCGTTCGAAAGCCGCACGGAAGCCGAGCGCACCTGGCGTCTTCTCTCCGAAGATCACCGGCCGCAGGCACAGGTGCGCTTCACCATCGCGCAGGAGCCTCCGTCGGGGCTCATGGCCTAAGATCTGGAAAATCCTGAGAAATCCATGGATCATCCGCCGCTGGGCGGCGGCGGATGATGTTTGATTCAGCACGAAGTTTTTATCGGCAGGAGCGGGACTCAAGGGAACTCCCTCTGCTTAAATCCGCCATGTGACCTAGAATGAGCGTAACGCTCGTTTGATCACGGTGAGGGGACAAGCATGAAGCCCGTTCTGAAAATTGCTGCTGCTGCCTTGGGCCTGGGCTTTGCGATCTTAAGCCCGGCCAAGGCCGATGTGGTCGTCTCATCGAAAATCGACACCGAAGGATCGGTTCTGGGAAACATGATCCTGCTCTCTCTCGAGGCCAACGGCATCAAGACTCAGGACCGCATCCAGCTCGGCGCAACACCGGTGGTGCGCAAGGCGATCACGGCGGGCGAGATCGACATCTACCCTGAATATACGGGCAATGCAGGTTTCTTCTTCAACAAGGCGGACGATCCGCTCTGGAAGGATGCGGGCAGGGGCTTCGAGACGGCCAAGAAGCTGGATTACGACGCCAACAAGATCGTCTGGCTCGATCCTGCGCCGGCCAACAACACATGGGCCATCGCCCTGCGTCGCGACATCACCGAGACCAACAAGCTGAAGACCCTGTCCGAGTTCGGCAAATGGGTTTCGGGCGGCGGTCGGGTGAAGCTCGCGGCATCCGCCGAGTTCGTGAATTCGGAAGCGGCTCTTCCGTCCTTCCAGAAGGTCTATGGGTTCACCCTGAAGCCCGAGCAGCTCATCGTGCTGTCCGGCGGCGATACGGCGGCGACCATCAAGGCGGCGGCCGAGCAGACCAGCGGCGCCAACGCGGCCATGGTCTACGGGACCGACGGCGGCATCGCGCCCTCGGGCCTCGTGGTGCTGGAGGATGACAAGGGCGTGCAGCCCGTCTACGCTCCCGCGCCGATCATTCGTGAAGCCGCGCTGAAGGAGAATCCGAAGATCGCGGAGATCTTGAAGCCGATCTTTGCCTCTCTCGATCTCACCACGCTTCAGAAGCTTAATGCCCGGGTGCAGGTGGGGGGCGAAGCGGCGAAGGCGGTTGCGGCCGATTATCTGAAATCCAAAGGATTCATCAAATAGGGCTTAAGGGCTTCTCTCGCGAAGCAGACAGCAGGGTGGCCAAGACACAATCCGAGACACAACCAAGGTTCAACGTGAGTTCCGTCAGATCCCGGACGAGCGCACTCGACGTGGTTCCGCCACGTCCTGTGCTCTCCTTCGACCGGCTTGGGAGCGTGATCGCCATTCTCATCGGCATCGCGGTCTTCGCCGCTCCTTTCGCCACCTATCGCGCAACCCGCATCGCCTCGGGGCAGGGGCATCTCCTGATCGAGGCGCTGCCCTTCGCCATGAGTGCGGTCGTTGGGATCGTGATGCTGGGCGTTGCGCTCGGAGCCGTGCTGGTGCGCGATCCGCTGGGCCGCCTGGGCTCGGCCGTAATCGGACTCGCCGTCCTTCTTCCGTCCCTCGGACTCTCCGCGGGTTATCTGACGCCGGCAAACAACACATTCGCACGCGTGTCGCCCTCGCTCGGCTTCTGGCTTCTGACCTTGGCGCTTTCGCTGCTCGCCATCGATGCGCTGGCACGCATGAGGCTCGGGCCCTACGGGAGGCTCGTCGCTCTGGCCGTCGGCGTGAGCGCCCTGGCTCTGCTGCTTTTCTCAGGCGTCTGGGACAATCTCTCCATTCTCAAGGAATATGACACCCGGTCCGACACATTCTGGCGCGAGGCGGGGCAGCATCTCGTCCTGGCCTTCGGCTCCATGGCAGTTGCCTGTCTTCTGGGAATTCCCATGGGCATTGCCGGCCATCGGATCAGGACGCTTCGAACGGCGGTCTTGCAGAGTTTGGGGATCGTGCAGACGATTCCGAGCATTGCGCTGTTCGGGCTGCTCATGGCGCCGCTCGGCGCCCTTGCCGCCAGCGTTCCGCTCGCCGCGGCCCTGGGCATCAGGGGGATCGGTGCCGCTCCCGCCTTCATCGCTCTCGTTCTCTATGCTCTGCTTCCCATCGTGGCCAATACGATTGCCGGGTTGAACCAGGTGCCTGAGGCCGTCGTGGATGCGGCGCGCGGCATGGGGATGTCGGAACGCCAGCGCCTGCTGAAGGTGGAGATGCCGCTGGCCTTGCCGGTGATCCTTGCGGGCATCCGGATCGTGCTGGTGCAGAATCTCGGCCTTGCCACGGTGGCGGCGCTCATCGGAGGCGGGGGCTTGGGAGCCTTCGTCTTTCAAGGGATCGGCCAGACCGCCATCGACCTGGTGCTGCTGGGCGCCATCCCCACGGTTGGCCTCTCATTCGCTGCCTCCATCGTTCTCGATGCGCTGGTCGACATTTCCAAGGGAACGGCCGCATGATCGAAATCGAACACCTCACCAAGCGCTACGGCGCCACCACCGTGGTCGACGACGTGTCCTTTCAGGTGGAGGAGGGCACGCTCACCGTCGTCGTCGGCACGTCGGGCGCGGGCAAGTCGACTCTTCTGCGCATGATCAATCGTCTTGTCGAGCCCACCGCGGGCCGCGTGCTGATCGACGGGGAGGATACGCGCTCGATTCCGGAAGATACGCTCAGGCATCGCATCGGCTACGTCATCCAGGGCTATGGCCTGTTCCCCCATCGCAACGTGGCCGACAACATCGCCACGGTGCCGCGCCTGCTCGGCTGGAACGCCAGGACGATCGCGCAGCGTGTCGAGGAGTTGCTCGATCTCTTCCAACTCGATCCGGCCGAGTTCGCCCACAAGTTTCCGCATGAATTGTCCGGCGGCCAGCAGCAGCGCGTGGGCGTGGCGCGGGCGCTGGCGGCGCGGCCCGGGCTTCTTCTGATGGACGAACCGTTCGGTTCGCTCGATGCGGTGATCCGGTCGAAGGCGCAGGACGACCTGCTCGCGATCCAGCGGCGCCTGGGCACCACCATCGTGCTCGTCACCCATGACCTGAACGAGGCTTTCCATCTCGGCGACCGGATTGCCGTGATGGACCGGGCGCGGCTTCTGCAATATGCGACACCTGCAGAACTGCTGGTGCATCCGGTTGATGATTTCGTGGAGCGTCTGGTCGGAACGGGGGAGCGTCCTTTCCGCCTTCTCTCCCTCACGAAGGTTCAGGAGGCCGTCGAAGCAGGCGGCGCCGACGGCGAGCCGATTGCCGTATCCGACAGCCTCCATGATGCCCTTTCGCGCCTCCTCTGGACGGGACGCAGGGCCCTGCCTGTGGCGGATGCCAGGGGTGCGATCATCGGCAGGATCAGCGTGGACAGCATCCTGGAACATGGGCGCTCCCTCCCATGACGCTCTCTTCGCTCACCCGGTTGACCGCGTTCGTCCTGCTCGTGGCATTCATCGCGATGCCGCAGGCTTTTGCGTTTCTTTTCGAGCCTTTGACGGTCAATCGCGCCCCTGCCATCTACAATCAGGGCAGCCTGTTTCTGCTGACCCTCCAGCACCTGCGGATTGTTGTCCTGGCGACACTCGCCAGCACCGCTCTCGCCGTTGCGCTCGGTGTTTTCGTCACGCGACCCGCGGGCGCCGAATTCCTTCCGCTCTCGCGGAGCCTCGTCAATATCGGGCAGACTTTTCCGCCCATCGCCGTGCTCGCCATCGCCGTGCCGCTCGTTGGCTTCGGCGAGAAGCCCACCTTCATCGCGCTGTTTCTCTATGGACTGCTGCCGATCTTCGAGAACACCCTGGCGGGTCTGACCCAGGTTTCGCCGCAGGCCTTGGAAGCGGCGCGCGGCATGGGGATGAATGCGCGTCAGCGCCTGTTCCAGGTGGAGCTGCCGCTGGCCTTCCCGGTGATCATCGCCGGCATTCGTCTCTCGGTCATCATCAGCCTCGGCACCGCCACCATCGGCTCCACGGTAGCGGCGAAGGGGCTCGGCGAGGTGATCATCGCAGGATTGCAGTCGAACAACATCGCCTTCGTTCTTCAGGGAGGATTGGTGGTTGCATTGCTTGCGGTTCTGATCCACGACGGGCTGGGCCTGATCGAGCGGCGTGCTGCCCGAAAGCTCGGCCGCTCTCCGGACGAGATGGCATGACGCTGCTTGAACGCCTCAAGGCGGAAACGCGGCCCGCACATGACCGCATCGAAAATGCCCTTGATCTCGAGCGCCACATCGCCACCCGGGACGGCTACAAGGAGCTGCTGATCCGCTTCTATGGTTTTCACAGCGCCTGGGAAAAAGCGGCCGGCGGCATCGTGTCCGACAAGGCCTTCTTCGAGAGCCGGTGCAGGACGAAGCTCTTGAGCAAGGATCTCGCGGCATTGGGATTGCGGGACGAGGAGATCATACGGTTGCCGCAATGCGCTCCTCTCATGCCTCTGCCGTCGCCGGCCGCCGTGCTCGGCGGCATGTATGTGGTGGAGGGATCCACGCTGGGGGGTGTCGTCATCGCGCGCGAGGTGGAGCGCAAGCTCGGCCTCGATGCCGAGACAGGCTGCGCCTATTTCGGAAGTCATGGGCGTGAGACGGCCATGATGTGGAAGCATTTCAAGGAGAAGCTCCTGTCGGCCTCCTCTCGCGAAACCGATGATGTGATCGTCGCAACTGCGCAGAAAACCTTCGCTGTCATGCACGATTGGCTATGTGAGGCCCCATGAGCAACCCGACGAGCAGCCGAACGCCGCAAGACCTCGGTCTTTCTGCCTGTGACCGCGAGCCGATTCACATTCCCGGCAGCATTCAGCCTCACGGCGTGCTCTTTGCTTTGTCGCGATCAGATGGAACTGTGACGCATGCAAGCCTGAACACGGCGGCCGTTTTCGGGATCGACACGTTTTCGATCCTTGGAAAGCCTCTAGGCGACGCATTGCCGGAGATTGCCGCTGCTCTTGATGGCGATCTGACCGAGCCGGCGTCTCCGGGAACTGTCCACTACATCCGCACGATCATTCTGGAGACGGTCAAGGGTAAGACCGCCTTCGATGCCGTTATCTCCCGTTCGGATGGTCATCTGGTGCTCGAACTGGAGGCGGTTCCCGAGGACACGATTTCGAGCTTCGATGCTCTCTATCCGACTCTCCGCCGCTTCGTGGAAGAACTGCACGGCGCCCCCACCCTGGACCGGCTCTGCCGGCTGGCGGCAGAGGACATCCGCCGCATGACCGGGTTCGACCGGGTTCTCATCTACCGCTTCGACGAGCAGTGGAACGGTACCGTGATCGCGGAGGATCGCAACGATGCGCTGCCGTCCTATCTCGACCTGCGCTTTCCGGCTTCCGACATTCCGGCTCAGGCCCGCGAGCTTTACCGCCGCAATCGCCTGCGCATTATTCCCGACGCGAACTACGTGCCCGTTCCGATCCAATCGCATGATCCCGCGCCGCTCGATTTGAGCGATTCGGTATTGCGCAGCGTCTCGCCGGTGCATCTCGAATACATGCGCAACATGGGCACGCCTGCGTCCATGTCGATCTCGATCCTGCGCGATGGAGTATTGTGGGGTCTCATCTCCTGCCACAACAGCGAGCCCAAGCGGGTCTCGTTGCCGGTGAGAAACGCCTGCGACTTCCTCACCCAGATCTTCTCGCTCCAATTGGAGGCGCGGGAGAATGCATTGTTGGCGGATAACCGCCTGCGTTTGGGGATCATTCAGGCGCGGCTTCTCTCCTATATGGCAGGCGAGACCTTCTTTATCGATGGCCTCGTCCGTCATCCGGACGATCTCATGCTGCTGGCCGACGCGCAGGGCGTCGCCATCGTCACGGACGAGAATTGCTGGCGTCTGGGCGTGACTCCCGACGAGGCCCAGGTCAAGGCACTTCATGCCTGGCTCTTCGAGCATCATCGGGAAGATGTGTTCGCCACCGATTGCCTCACCGCGCTTCTTCCGGAAGCCGAAGCCTATGCGGACAAGGCGAGCGGCCTTCTCTCCATTTCCATTTCGAAGATGCGGTCGAGCTACATTCTCTGGTTTCGCCCCGAGATGGTGCAGACTGTGAAATGGGGAGGCAACCCTGAGAAGCCCGTGCAGGAGGAGGCTGGAACCTTGCGGCTCCATCCCAGGCGCTCCTTCGAGATCTGGAAGGAGACGGTGCGGGGCCGCTCGCTCTCATGGGGCAGAAGCGAGATCGAAGCGGTCAAGGAACTGCGCAACGCCATCGTCGCAATCGTGCTGCGACGGGCCGAGGAAATGGCGGCTCTCACAGACGAACTGCGCCGCTCCAACAAGGAACTGGAAGCCTTTTCGTATTCTGTCTCTCACGACCTGCGGGCACCATTCCGCCACATCGTGGGATATTCCGAACTCCTGAAGAAGCAGGAGTGGCCTGTGCTGTCCGAACGCGGCAAGCGTTACATCGAGACCATCATCGAATCGGCCTATATGGCCGGAACTCTTGTCGACAACCTGCTCCGCTTCTCCCAAATGGGACGAACGGCCCTCAAGCCTAAGCCGATCAATACAGCGGAACTCGTGCAAGACATTCGTCGGAACCTGACCATCCATGTGGGGGATCGTCGGATCAACTGGGAGATAGGAGACCTGCCGTCGATTGTCGCTGACCCGGTGCTGATCCGGCTTGCCTTCGAGAATCTTTTGGACAATGCGGTCAAATATTCCCGAAACAGGGATATATCACATATCGAAGTGGGTTCTTATCGGGATAACGGGGACATCGTCTTTTTCGTGCGCGACAATGGCGTCGGCTTCGATATGAAATACGTCGACAAGCTGTTTGGCGTGTTCCAGCGCTTGCACCGGATCGAAGACTTCGAGGGAACCGGGATCGGGTTGGCCAATCTTCGCCGCATCGTCGAGAGGCACGGGGGGCGAAGCTGGGCCGAAAGCCAGCCTGACAAGGGGGCAACGTTCTATATTGCCCTGCCGATGAGTGAAGGAGCGGCATGAATGCCGGATTTGAAACCGATCCTGCTGGTTGAGGACAATCCCAAGGATCTTGAGCTGACCTTGGCAGCCCTGGAGCAGAGCCAGCTGGCCAATGAGGTCGTGGTGGTGCGTGACGGCGAGGAGGCGCTCGATTTTCTCTATCGATGCGGAGCGCACGCAAGCCGGAACACAAGCGATCCTGCCGTGGTGCTGCTCGACCTCAAGCTCCCGAAGATCGACGGGCTTGAGGTGCTGGAGCAGGTGAAGGCCGACCCGCGCCTGAAGCAGACGCCTGTGGTGATGCTCACCTCTTCGAGGGAGGAAAGCGACCTCATTCGCAGCTACGAGCTTGGCGTGAATGCCTTCGTGGTCAAGCCGGTGGGCTTCCGCGAATTTTTCGATGCGATCCAAGACCTCGGCGTCTTCTGGGCAATCCTCAACGAGCCGCCGCCGCGGCAGGCTGAATTCTAGCTGAGACCGTGACATGGCCGCCGCTCTGCAGTCCAGCCGAACGCTTCGCATCCTCCTCCTGGAGGACAGCGCGCTCGATGCCGAGCTGGTGACGGAGGCTTTGGCCTCGGCCGGGCTGCAGGCGATCGTCGAACGGGTCGTCCTGGAGGAGGATTTCTCACAGGCGCTCTGCGACAGTCCATGGGACCTCGTTCTGGCCGATTATCTTCTTCCCGGCTTCGACGGCCTGGATGCCCTGGCCTTGGTCCGGGAGCGACATCCGGATCTGCCTTTCGTGTTCGTGTCCGGTGCGCTCGGTGAGGAGGTGGCCGTCGAAGCGCTCAAGCGCGGTGCGACGGATTATGTGATCAAGGACAGGCTGGACCGGTTGCCTGCGACCGTGCTGCGGGCGCTGGCCGAAGCCGGTGAGCGCCATCAGAAGCGCGAAGCGCAGGAAGCCTTGCAAAAACTCCTCGACGAACGGACGGCGCTTCTGCACGAACTCGACCACCGGGTGAAGAACAATCTGCAGCTTCTTCTCTCTCTCATCGGCATCGAGATCCGCCACGCGGAAGGCGAGGCGTCCCGCCGCGTGCTCGAGCGCATGCGGGAGCGTCTCCAGGCTCTCGGCGCGGCGCATCGCGATCTCTATAACGGGGATGGCTCATCCCGTTTCGACGTGAGCAGTTTCGCCCGCGGCCTGTGCGAGGAGCTGACTGCGGCTCTGGACGGCGTTGCGATCGTGCCCGAATTCGACGTGGAGCCGATCGAGGTGGAAGCGGCCAAGGCCGCGCCCATGGCGCTCTTGTTCAACGAAATCGTCGTCAATGCCTTGACCCACGCCTATAAGGAGCGGCAGGGCAAGCTGAAGCTCACCATCCACTTGCGTGACGGCCAGCTGCTTTTCCAGATCTCGGACGATGCCTTCACCGTTGAAGAGAAGCGAGCCGCGCAAGAAGGGGCGTCCGGCAGGATTCTGAAGGGCCTGGCTCGGCAGCTCGACGCGAGCGTGGAGTGGCCGCGTGACGTTTCCGAGGTTCTTGTGCGCGTTCTCATGCCGGTCCAAGAAGTCGGCTGACATGGCAGATCGGGATTCTACCGCGCCCACAACGCCAATCCGGCCGCTCCGGATCGGATCTCGAACATCCCTGCGCCAAGTGCTGTGGGGCCTGGTCTTCGCGTTGACGCTGCCCACCATCCTGATCGCAGCAAGCGGGTTCTATTCGGGCTACCGCGCCGAACGGGAGGCTATGGACCAGCGTCTCCAGGAAACGGCCCGGGCCTTGAGCTTCTCCCTTGATCGCGAGATCGAGAAAAGCGAAATGGCCCTGCGTGTGCTCGCGCTTTCTCCCTCCATCCCCAGCGGCGATTTCGAAGGCTTTCATCGGCAGGCCCGGGAGGCGGGCCTCGTCGGCCCCTCATGGGTGGCCCTGATCGAGCCGGACGGCACGCTCCGCGTCAACACGCGCGTGCCCTACGGCAAGCCCTTGCCCAACAGCACACGGCACGCCGCTCTGGCAAAGGTGCAGGAAACGCGCAAGGCGCAATTGTCCGATCTCTCCATCGGCCCGGTCACAGGTCAGGCACTGGTCATTCTGGACGTGCCTGTCATCATCGACGAGAGAGTTGCGTATATCCTGTCAGCTGCCATCGGAGCCGACGTCTTCCAGCGGCTCATCACAGATCAGCGCATCGATGCGGACTGGAATGCGGCAGTGCTCGACCGTGCCGCCTATATCGTCGCCCGTTCCCGAGCACCCGAGAAATACGTTGGGCAGCTAGCAAGCCCCAACGTGCGTGATGCAATCGCCACTTCGCGCGAAGGCACGTTGCAGAGCGTGACCCTCGACGGCATCCCGGTACGCACCTATTTCAGCACGTCGCCGATCTATGGCTGGACCTTCGTCATGAGTGTGCCGGACACAGAGGTCATTGCCTCGCTCCAACGCTCCCTCTTCTGGCTTGTGATCATGGCGGGATGCATTCTGGTAGGGGTTGCACTCGCTGCCATTCTCTCCCGTCTCGTCGCCAAACCGGTAGATCAGCTCGTTGCCGCTGCTTATGCCCTCGGCACGGGTCAGATGATCGCAGGGACGACGACGCGTGTGCTGGAATTCGATACGATTCAGAAAGCCGTCGCGGATGCAGCTGCGAATATCCGCCGGCAGGAGCAGGAGAGAGAAGTGGCGCTTGCCCGCATGGCCGAAAGCGAGGCGCGGCTGCATCTGGCGCTGAATGCAGGTGATCTCGGATCCTGGGAATACACGCCTGCGACGGCCGAGTTCATCACCTCGGCCACCTGTCGCGCTCATTTCGGCCGCAGGCCCGACGAGCCGTTCTCCTATGATGATTTCATCGCGGCCATTCATCCGGACGATCGCGAGAGGCAGATCGAAGCCGTTGCGAAGGCCATCGAGAGCGGGTCCGACCTCCATGTGGATTATCGCGTGCTCTGGCCCGATCACAGCGAGCACTGGATCCGTATCAGCGGTCGTGTGCGGCCGAGCGCGGATGGCACCCTGTCCTTGGTCGGTGTCTCTCAGAACATCACGGCGCGCCGGCTCGCGGACGAACGCCAGGCCATTCTGGTTCATGAGCTCAATCACCGCGTGAAGAACACCCTGGCCACCGTGCAATCGGTCGCGGCCATGACGCGCCGCTCCGCCCAGGATGGCGATCTCGGCGCGTGGGATGCCTTTTCGGGCCGCCTGCAGGGTCTCTCGAAAACGCATGATCTTCTCACCGCCACCCAATGGCAGGGCGCGCTTCTGGAAGACGTTTTGAGGAACGAACTCGAACCCTACCAGGACACCATGCGTCAGCGGATCCGCCTTCGCGGCCCACGCATCAGTCTCCAGCCGAGCGCGGTCTTGGCGTTAGGGCTCGCCGTTCATGAACTGGCCACCAATGCCTCGAAATACGGCAGTCTCGCGGTGCCCGAAGGCAAGGTGAACGTCATGTGGGCGACGACACCCACGCTCAGCCCTCCCATGCTGATCGTGGAATGGGTCGAGAGCGGCGGGCCGCTCGTGACACCCCCCAAACGCCAAGGCTTCGGCACGAAGCTCATCCAACGCGGGCTCGCGCAGCAGCTCGGTGGCGAGATCAAGCTTGCTTTTGAGCCTGAAGGCGTTCGCTGCGTCATCACCTTCCCGATCAAGAACGTGATGGTGGACGGCGACGGAACCGCCGAGGGCATAGAACGGTATGCTTCCTGAGAATGCCGGGGCGGGGAGCATCGGTGCCAAGCCCGCCGCTCGAGCGCGGACGCCGCGGCGATGGGACTCTTGACTCTTCGTGACAGACCTTGACGGTAGCGGCACAACTTTTAACGCGGTGCTTCCATGATGACGGTGAGGGACAAGCTCGAGGTGATCCTGGCGCGGTTGAGCGCCCGGGAGAATGGTGAGCGGGTCTTCACGAGGCTCTATTCCGCGGCAGCGAGGGCGGCTGCCGATGCGGCGGATGCACGACGGCGTGCGGGCGTGTCGCTCGGCCCGCTCGATGGGGCGCTCATCTCCGTCAAGGATCTGTTCGATGTGGCGGGCGAGACGACGACCGCGGGCTCGATCGTGCTTCGGGATGCCGCTCCTGCCGCACGGGATGCCGCGGTCGTTCGCCGTCTGCGTCAGGCCGGCGCCGTCATTATCGGCAAAACCAACATGGTGGAATTCGCTTTTTCGGGTCTGGGCCTCAACCCCCATTACGGCACGCCAGGGAATGCGGTCGACCCGCTGCGGATCCCCGGCGGCTCGTCTTCGGGGGCAGGCGTCACGGTCGCGGAGGGCACGTCCGAGATCTCCATCGGAAGCGATACCGGAGGATCGGTGCGCATTCCGGCTGCGCTCAACGGCGTGGTGGGTTTCAAGCCAACGGCCGGGCGCGTGCCGCTGGAAGGAGCTTTTCCGCTGTCGCCGACCCTCGACTCCATTGGCCCGCTTGCGCGTTGTGTCCGGGATTGCGCTGTCTCCGATGCGGTCATGGCAGGCGAGGAGCCCTATGAGCTCGAACCCTACCCGCTGGAAGGATTGCGGATCGGCATTCCGCGCGGGCGCCTCTTCACCCGCATGGAGCCGATCGTTGAGGAAGCGTTCGAAAGGGCCTTGAGCCGCCTTTCTCAAGGCGGAGCCACGATCATCGATCATGGCATCGACGATCTTCTCCTGACCATGCGAGAGACTACGGCTGCAGCCTCCATCGCGTCCATCGAGGCGGCGGAGGTTCATGCGGACTGGCTGGAGAACCGCTCAGCGGAGATCGATCCGCGAGTGCATTACTGGCTTTCCCGCAGCAGCGCCGTTCCGGCCCATGTCTACCTGCGCATGATGCGCCGCCGCCGCGCCTTGGTGGAGGCGATGGACCGGCGGCTTGCCTCCTTCGACGTGATCGCCCTGCCGACAACAGCGATCACGGCGCCGCTGATCGCACCGTTGGAGGCCGACGAGCAGCTCTACAACGAGACCGACGCGCTGATCCTGCGTAACACGCAGGTGGCCAACCAGTTCGATCTCACGGCCGTGTCGCTGCCCCTGCCGGATTGCGAGCGCCCGGTCGGCCTCATGCTGATGGCGCGGCACGGCCAGGACAGGCGGCTTCTCGGCATTGCAGCAGGGGTCGAGCGGGCAGTAAGGCCCTGATCGAGCCCAGGGATGGCGGCACGATCGGGAGAGACATGCGTTTCAACATTGATGGATGCGAAACAGGACGCTCGCAATGCGCAAGCTCTACCTCGGCCTCGGCTATGCGAGCCTTGCGCTCGGAATTGTCGGGATCATGCTGCCGCTGCTGCCGACGACTCCCTTCGTCATCCTGGCGGCCTATTGCTTCGCCCGATCGAACTCCGCGCTTGCCACCCGGCTCTATGACCATCCGCAATTCGGCCCTCTCCTCACCACATGGCGTGATCAGGGTGCGATCCCGCCGCGCGCCAAGGCTTATGCGCTCCTTGCCATGGCTGCGTCGTACGCCCTCAGCGTATGGCTGAGCCCGAGTTCAAGCGTTGCCTACATCCTGGCGGCCGTCATGGGCTGCGTCGCGATCTACATCGTCACACGTCCGTCGCCGAGTGACGAGCGGTTCCGGCAGTCAAGCGCACAGGCTAAACGACAAGGAACTCGGCGTAGCTCATCTTGAGCCCGGCCGGCATCTTCGCGATCGCGACCTGGTTTGCCGCACCGTTTCCGTCTGGATCATAATAGAGGATGCCGCTCACCGCATTATAGATGATCCGGTCACTCGCATCGTGCGCCGCGGCCCCCGACCAGAACGCGCCCGCGCTCACGCCTCCCGGGCGCCCAAGGGCGGCAAATACGGCGTTGTCGAGCCAGATTGTGTCGTCACGGATGGAATAGTTCGAGACGACATCGACATTGGTCGCGCCGTTGTTGACAGTATTAAACACGAAAGCATCTCTGCCGGCATCGCCTCGCAGGATGTCCCTTCCGGCTCCGCCAAAGAGCACGTCGTCACCGCTTCCGCCGACAACCGTGTCGTTGCCGTTCCCGCCCGACAACCGGTCGTTCCCGCTTTCACCGGCGAGATAGTCGTTCTGTCCAAAGCCCGAGAGAAAGTCGCGGCCAGCGCCGCCATAGATCTTGTCCTGGCGTTCCGTGCCCATGATCGTATCGCTCACGTTCATGAACTCGATCTGCCCGTAGAGCGGGGCTTCCCCTGGCGAGATGCCGACCGGGAAATTCCGTGACCAATCGATGCCCACGCTGTGGAGAATGGAAGCGGCGACGGAGTTGCTGTTGAGGTCGGCGCCGGGAAAATCCCGATAGATGTCGAAGCTGTAAGGCAGATGGGAGCGATCAATGTTGACCGCATGCTGAACCATGACCTTCCAGACGTCTTCGGCGTTTCTGCCTCCCAGGTCGAGAACGGTACGATGACGTGCCTCGGTCATGCCGATGCTGCGTCTGTCAGGCGAGGCAGCAAGATCGACATTGGCCAGGGTTCCGAGGCTACCGTCGGGTTCAATGCTGCCGCGGATCACCTTCTCGGACAGGACGTGGCCACGGCTGTCGGTGACGGTCTTGACCAGATAGAGGTGATGAAACTCACTGTTGATGTTGCCGACGCCCAACGGCTTGGCTTCAATGGCGATGACGGTCGGCATGGCGTTGATCCTTGTCTCGCGCAATCAGGAAGCAGAGACATACCAACAGCATTCGAAAGTCGCCGTTCCCCTGTGAACTCATGAAAGTGCGGCAGCCTTTTTCGTTTATGGCCCTTGGTCCTAATTCTCCCAGGGCTCGCCTTTACATCGTCATGTCCCAGGTGATGAGACTGGCATCAGCTTGTGAGATCTTTACAGCTCCCGGAGTTCCGCCTAGAGGTTTCAAAATCTATTGGTTCAGGTGACGGGTAGACGCGATTTCGCGCCAATACCATAGACTTAAGGTGCATGTCTTTGCTGCCTGCAACACAGAGCCCCGCGCCGAACGGTGATTTTCGTGCAGAATCAGTGGGTCAGCAATCACCTAATTTGTAAATCATTTACATAAGTACAGCAGATGAATTGTAAAGCTTGACACCTGGACCTTTACTTGGCTTCCAGGCCTCGAACCCGCCCGCTACTTCCTCGTTCAACGTGTCTCAAAGCGAGGATTACGAACGTGGCATACCAAGATCAGATCGCACAGGCTCGGCGCATCATCGAAACCGCCAAGACCTGGGACGGCATCAATCCGGAATCCGTGGCGCGCATGCGCCTGCAGAACCGTTTCCAGACTGGCCTCGACATCGCGCGTTATACCGCGAAGATCATGCGCCAGGACATGGCCGCCTATGATGCCGATCCTGCGCAATACACGCAGTCGCTCGGCTGTTGGCACGGCTTCATCGGCCAGCAGAAGCTGATTTCGATCAAGAAGCATTTCGGCTCTACCAAGCGTCGCTATCTCTATCTCTCCGGCTGGATGGTTGCAGCCCTGCGCTCGGAATTCGGCCCGCTTCCCGATCAGTCCATGCATGAGAAGACCAGCGTCCCCGCGCTGATCGAGGAGCTCTACACCTTCCTGCGCCAGGCCGACGCGCGCGAGCTGGGGCTCCTGTTCCGGGAACTCGACTCCGCCCGCCAGAGCGGCAACCAGGTCAAGGAAAAGGAAATCCTCAACGTCATCGACAACTATCAGACCCATATCGTGCCGATCATCGCGGACATCGACGCAGGCTTCGGCAATGCGGAGGCCACCTACCTTCTCGCCAAGAAGATGATCGAAGCAGGCGCCTGCTGCATCCAGATCGAGAACCAGGTCTCGGACGAGAAGCAGTGCGGCCACCAGGACGGCAAGGTCACGGTTCCGCACGAAGAGTTCCTCGCCAAGATCCGCGCCGTGCGCTACGCTTTCCTCGAGCTCGGCGTCGACGACGGCCTCATCGTGGCGCGCACAGACTCGCTCGGCGCAGGCCTCACCAAGCAGATCGCCATCAGCCGGGAGCCGGGCGACATCGGCGATCTCTACAACAGCTTCCTCGACTGCGAGGAGATCACGCCCGAGAACTGCGTGAACGGCGATGTGGTGATCAACCGCAACGGCGAGCTCCTGCGCCCGAAGCGGCTCGCCAGCAATCTCTTCCAGTTCCGTCCGGGTACCGGCGAGGATCGTTGCGTGCTCGACTGCGTCACTGCCTTGCAGAACGGCGCCGACCTTCTCTGGATCGAAACCGAGAAGCCGCATATCGAGCAGATCGCCGGGATGGTGGACCGCATCCGCGAGGTCTTCCCGAATGCGAAGCTCGTCTATAACAACTCGCCGTCCTTCAACTGGACTCTCAACTTCCGCCAGCAGGTCTACGATGCGTGGGAGAAGGCGGGCAAGGACGTGTCGAAGTATGATCGCGCCAAGCTCATGAGCGTGGATTACGACGACACGGATCTTGCCAAGGAGGCCGACGAGCGCATCCGCACCTTCCAGGCGGACGGCTCCAGGCGCGCCGGCATCTTCCATCACCTCATCACCCTGCCAACCTACCACACGGCGGCTCTGTCCACCGACAACCTCGCGAAGGAGTATTTCGGCGACCAAGGCATGCTGGGTTATGTCCGCAACGTGCAGCGCCAGGAAATCCGCCAGGGTATCGCCTGTGTGAAGCATCAGAACATGGCCGGCTCCGACATCGGCGACGACCACAAGGAATACTTCTCCGGCGAGGCAGCGCTCAAGGCCGGCGGGGCACACAACACCATGAACCAGTTCGCGGCATGAGGTTCGGTGGGCCAGGAGCACTTGGCCGCTGAATAGTCAGAACACCGAGGGCGGGTTGCGGCGTGAGGCTGCAACCCGCCCTTTGCTTGTTCAATTAGGCCGATTGCTCGCGCGCGGAGACGGAGTCTGTCGGGCCTGGCTGGTCGAACTCAGGATCAACACAATATCGTTAGCATTCGTAGTGGTAATGATAGAAGAACAACAGATACATAATAAAATATATCATACGAAAGAGTTAATCCGGAAGTAAATATTTAAGGAACAACCTAGGGTTATATGCCTTTCTTAGGTCGTGGGGCTTGTAGATCGCCGTCTAAAGGAGAATGGGCGATGAGGAAGTCTTTGTTACTGAAAAGGCGCTACGACGTTCTGTGCGGGGCTGCAATCCTGATCGCCCTTCTCGGACTCCCGCAACAATCCGATGCCGGATCGGCCGGAAAATCGGATGGTGGCGCTGGGCTGGGGGCGGGCGTAAGTCTCGGCGGATCCGACGGAATCAATGCGGGGGTCGGTGCAAGCCTTGGCGGTTCTAACGGGATCGGGGCAGGGCTCGGCGCTTCCGTTGGTGGTTCCAACGGGGTCAATGCCGGCGCCGGGGCCAATATCGGCGGCAGCAACGGCGTGAATGCCGGTGCGGGTGTGAGCGTCGGCGGGTCCAGCGGTGTGAACGCGGGCGTGGGAGCGAGCGTCGGCGGTTCCGCAGGGGGCATCAATGCAGGCGGCGGCGCCACGATCGGGGGCTCGAGCGGTGTGAATGCAGGAGTTGGCGCCTCCGTCGGAGGATCGAGCGGCATTGATGCAGGCGTCGGCATCGGCATAGGCGGTTCAGGTGGCGGCAACGTGGGGCAGCCCAACACCCCAGGCCGGCCGAGCACGCCCGGTCAGCCAGGCACGGGCCGGCCTGGAACGGGTGGGGTTATAGGAACGCCGCAGAATCCGGGGACAAGCCCCATCACTCCGAGCCGTGTCGCTGGGGAATGGAGGAACATGGACGAAGCCGAAAGACGGCAACTCCGCAAATCCTGCACCGGCGTGCTGGCATCTCCCGCAAGCTATGACGAAAATCTGACGGCCTTGTGCCGGTTCGTGAGCCGGGTCTCGTCACGGTGATCAGAAGGATGAGTGGAGGAGATGACTCCACTCATCCCCGCCGTTGCCTGGCATCTCCAAGAAGACCGTGACACTGGCGTCCCAAGCCGGGCCCAGGCCTCGACCGTCGCCGATGCTGGTTGTCCCGACCCAGGCGGGGGTTGATGCGGCAAAGATCCGAACCTCGGGCGACAGACTTAGAGTCGCCATTCCCGACGGCGGGCCTAGGTGACAATGAGAAGTTGGATCGGGTACCGCATGCGATACTACTTCAATCTGGTGAACGCCCTGGAGCGTATCCCCGACAGCGAGGGCGTGGAGGCCGCGAGCCTGTTCCAGGCCGAAGAACAGGCGCTGACGGCAATCGAGGAACTCAGGTACGAAGATGGAGACACCAGCCTGTCCTGGGCCGGCTGGAGGCTCGAAGTCACGGATGCTTCGGGCGCACTGATGCTCTGCCTGGATTTGGGGGAGATGATGCAGAAGCGGCATCAGTCTTGAGGTGATACCGGATCCGCAAAAATCCTCATCCCTCGAAACTAGCCGTTCAGGAAGCGGCATATTCACTTATGATGCTTGGAAAATCGCCGCAAGAATGAGTGCAGGAGCTTGGTGGTGGAGGCAGTCGCCCGCGAACCTGTCTCTTGGTGCAATTGCCTGTTCCGCCGGAAAATACAGGGAATGCGGCTGGTTTTCTGGGGAGTGAGGCAGCGTCTGGTTCCAAAACCCTAAGATAGGCAGGCACTTGACGGGGGTTTCCCTGGATCTGCAAACAGGGAAAAGTTTGTGAGCAACAGTGAAACGGCGCGTCAGCATCAGGTATTTCCACCACCTGCTCCATTTAAATCTCTGCCGCGCGACTGCTCCGGTCAGGAGACCGAATAGCAGATCCGACCTCCCAGATTTCACCCCTTTAGTGCTCAGCCTGCTGACGAGCTTGCCTCCTTCTCAGATCCGAACTGGGTGCATCGCGCCACGGAGATGCGGAGAGCGGTCATGCAAATCAAAAAACAAGATGCTGATGCTCGGCGGACAAAATATAAGTTCTGACTATCAGTGCATAGTCTACTCTGACGATCGGTCCTATTCCGGACCGGATCAGAACAAGCACCTTATTGGAATAACTGGGTCGATCTCTTCCTGCTCCATAACCTTGGCATCTGCGGATGCAAGATAATCGACAAGTTCCGATATCATTGAACCTGATGCTTCACCCTGCCGCAATTGCGGAGAGCGAGATGGACGTCCGCCATATTCCTCTGCCAAATCAGGGGACATCAGATGCGGTACTAAGGAACGCCCCGTCGCACGCTCTATTGTTCGAAAGAGCCAGGTACCATCGGAATCAATATCGGACCAACGGAAGAAGGGAACTGTTGAGGGAAGTGCCGAGGCAACGAAAGCCAAGGCACGCTGTGTTGCGAGTGAAGGATATCCGCCGACGTAGAGCGTCAGTCCAATACGACCCGGGTCTGCCTCGATGACGTGCCGATTGAAGCTTGCGAAGTTTTCAATTGTAAGGACATAGTTGGGCGTTCGAGTAAACTTGATGTGCGTGATTTCATTGGGTGTTACACCTACATAACGCAGAGATCCGGGAATAGGACTCGTACCAAAAGCGATCGCTCCAGAGAGGAGTAACGGCGGGCCGAACCTTTCCAGTCCTAGTGTAGCGAGCGCTGCTCTCGGTCCTGCTGCTGGGGGAAGATCGATGACGGCTCCCACAAGCCTCAAGACGGCGGCTTCAAGTCTCTCAAGTGTCTTGCTGTTTCCGGTGGCCTTGCGCGAGAAGGTCCGGTAGTCGAGCCCGAGGTGGCGTTCATCCACGATAGCCTGCGCGAGCAGGATAGCCGTTCGCATTGCCTGCACATCCTCGGGTCCTAGTTTGCACCAGGTTCTCTTACGGGACCAGGCTTCCGGCGCGGCAAGGGCCGCGGCCCGGATAGCAAGATGGACATTGAGGCCCTTAAACATCGCTAACTGTGCCTGGTCTGCCGTCTCGTGGGACGGTTCGCTTCAGAGGGTTACCGGCATCTGCCCTTTGACCTGTTTTAGCCCAGATAGCCAAACGTTGGGACAGCAGAAACTCGCTTGTGTCCGAGCCAAGCCGAACCGGAGAGCGGGAACGACGGACTGAGCCGCTCAAGGCCCGCTCTCCGCAATCTCCCAGTTCACCGAAAGCGCTGTCACAGAGTGGGCCGTTAATGAGCCCAGGAAAGTCTGGTCGCGCGTCGTGAGCAGACCCTCATCTCGCCTGTCTAAACTTCTCAATTTGACCCGTTCCGGACTTCCCCAGTTCACGCGGCATACAAGTTCTGATGGGATTGTTCCATTCTGTTAGCAGGTGTCGACATCATGCCTTCTGGTGATGAAAGGAGACAGCATCCCTGCGCGTCCACATAATCAGTAGGCTACGATTTCCTCTGGTGCTTTGCTTTGCTAGGCCGCCTTGCGGCATGTATCGCGGATTGTCTCCTCAATCTGCCGGCGCGCCGTATCGATCGCTTGCTCGCGGGCCTCCGGTCCGAAGGCCAATTTCTCTGCTCGAACGAAGGTAACATCAGTGATGCCGATGAAGGCAAGAAGATTGCGAAGATGAGGCTCCTGCGAGTCGAGCGCTTGCGCCGGTCCCTCGCTGTACAATCCACCGCGGCTCAAAATAACGATCGCACGCTTGCCCTTGAGCAGTCCTTCTGGGCCGCTTTCGCTGTAGCGGAATGTGATGCCGGCGCGGAGCACGTAGTCGAACCAGGCTTTTAGGAACGATGGCATGCCGAAGTTGTACATCGGCGCTCCGATGACGATCGTGTCGGCTGCTTGGAGCTCTGCGATGAGGTCGTTTGAAAGGGTGAGAGCGGTGAGCTGGGCATGGTTGGTCGGCTCGGCCCCGCGGAGTACGGTGACCGCATCTTCGTCCAGATGAGGGATTGGGCTTCGAACGAGATTGCGAAAGACGAATCGAAGCTGAGGATCCTGCGAACGCATACGAACGACCGTTTCCTCGATGAGCTGGTTGGAGACGGACGATACACCGAGCACGCTGCTGGCGATTACGAGAACGGTGGACATGGGACAAGCCCTCCATGGCTTCTGGTCACATCGGTCCGACCGAGGTAGTGGTTCCTCAAACGCAGCAGAAGGTGCATACTCAGCACCATGCTGTTGTCCTAGGAGGAACACTGCTGTGCCTGAGCTGGAAGACCTGAGAAGCTTCGTAGAGGTGGTTGAGAGCGGCGGGCTCAATCGCGCGGCAACCCGCCTGGGCGTTTCCAAGTCGATCCTGAGTCGGCGGATCACACGGCTGGAGGCGGACCTCGGCGCCCGTCTCCTCACGCGGAGCACGCGCGGCATCAGCCCGACCGAGGCCGGCATGGAGTTCAAGACACGCTGTGATCGAATCCTGGCCGAGCTCGAGGAGGCCCGTGATGCCGTCACGCAGCAAGGGCAATCCGTGCGTGGACGCCTTCGCCTGTCCGCACCGATGGCCCTCGGCGTGCGTCACCTAGCGCCGGTCCTGACGGATCTGGCGCGTCTCCATCCTGCGCTCGAACTGGACGTGTCCTATACCGACCGAGTGGTCGACCTGCTCGGCGAGGGGTTCGATGCAGCGATCCGCATCGGTTCTCTGAGAGATTCAAGCCTCGTGGCTCGTCGGATCGCGCCAGTTCACGCGGTGGTGGTTGCAAGTCCCGACTACCTGTCCCGGCATGGACGGCCGAGCACTCCGCAAGACCTCGCCGCGCACGAATGCCTGATCTACACAGGCACCCTTGTGCCGGAGTGGCACTTTCAATCCGGCAAACGCCAGACATCAATTCGGCCGAAGGGGCGCCTGAGATCGGACAGCGGGGAGGCCATTCTCCAGTGGGCGATCGCAGGGCTCGGGATCGCGGACGCTCCATCGTTCATGGTCTCCGACGCCATTGAGAACGGCGAGCTTGAACCCCTCCTGCTGGATTATCCGCGGCCCGAATACGGTATCCACGTCGTGCGCCCGCCGGGCTCCCACGTTCCGGGCAAAGTCCGGGTTCTGATCGACACGCTGGTCGAGCGCTTCGGTGGCACGCCTACATGGGATCGATGCCTTATGCACCGAGTAGGGGGTGTCGTTCGGCGCGACACGCCCCGGGCGTCGGCACTACGAGTACAGGCGTCGCCCATCGCCAGGGGTGACGTGCGTGACCCTTGAGAACATCCACCCAAAACCTCATCTCTCGATTTGGAGTTTACTGCTTTTGGATCAGTAATTGTTTAGCGGCCCTTAGATCTGCAGTATCAAAACCCTCCCGAAAACGGGCATAGGTTTCAGCAAGTAACGGATGCACCTCGTCAGAGCGCCCCTGACGAAGTCTCAGGCGAGCGAAACTTGTTGCGGTGCGCAGGCGCCAGGAGAGCGCCGATTGCTGGTCGGCCAGAGCGATCGACTGCTCAAAACACTTCTCAGCGCCCCGTTCGTCGGCAGCTTGCGTGAGAAAATCACCTCGAAGTCGTAGAAGCTCGGGCATATCGAAGGAACTACCGTGCGCTGCGACTCGTGCAATGGATTCATCGATCATCGCCAACGCCTGATCAAGACGTCCCATAGTGGCAAGGCCCTGTGCCAACGCACAGGTGAGGCCGGACGTATACAGTTCATAGCGTTCCGCGCGAAGGCTTCGAATGCTGTCTCTCAGCATATCCATGCCGCTGTCCAGCTCTCCACGTGCAATCAGTGCTTCTCCCCGTAGCCCTATTCCGACAGCATGGTAAGGCGCCAGA
The DNA here is from genome assembly GCA_035645515.1 of Microvirga sp. Classification (GTDB taxonomy): domain Bacteria; phylum Pseudomonadota; class Alphaproteobacteria; order Rhizobiales; family Beijerinckiaceae; genus Microvirga. The sequence goes on along the minus strand of DASQML010000057.1, from coordinate 66,294 downwards.
GAATGCCTCTCGGCTAGGTCGATCAGCCTTTCAATCTTTGCTTCGGTCGCGGCCCAATCACTGACCCAGTGAAAGACAGAGACGCCCCAAATCAGAGCAATACAATAGGTAATCAGATCCTGATGAAGGGCCGGCTCGGTGGCGACTTGCCCAGCCGATGCAACTGCCCGGTCAGGATAGCCCTGGAGCCACAGCGTTCGCGCAAGAGCGATCTGGGGATTGCGATGGAAGGCAAAATGGCTTGCCGTGACATTGCCCGCTGCAGGCCTCCGACGGAAAGAAGCCTCAAGGTGAGTTTGGGCATCTGCTTGATTGCCAATAAGATGATGTGAAACGCCAAGGAGGACGTGTGCTGCGGCAACCCCGACTGGGTCAGCGAGATCTACGGCGATCTCCTCAGCACGGCGGGCAATAGGAAGGAGATGGTTGAACTCTCCGGTTCGGCGATAGTACATATGCATCCGGCTAAGCAGCCTGAATTGAGCAGGACGGTCGGCAAGATCCTCGGCAAGCCTCAAGCCCCTTTCAAGGGCGGATCGGACCTGGTCTGTGTTGCCATGGGAAAACATCAAAGCGTGCCCAAGAGCCGCTTGAAGCTCCAGCTCCAGCGGTGTTCCGCGCCCATCCTCACCGAGCGCTGCGAGGGCCCTCTCTGTCCAGCGGCGGCATTCGGCGGTAAGCGAGAGCTCGATGAATAGCGACGAGGCGGCGGCTGCCAGTGCAATCCCTTGTTTTATGTCACCCGTCGCAGAGAAGCACCATTCCAGCGCGGCCCGCACGTCGCCCAGGTGAGCGATCCGGGCAGAGCGCTCCTCGGTTGAGATAGCTGACCGGGAACGCGCTGCCGTATGATTAAGGTACTCTGTGCAATAGGTCGCGTGGCGGCGAAGGGCGGCAGCCTCTTCCCCGCTGTCGACCAGTTTGGCACGGGCATAGGCACGGGTTGTATCAAGGAGCCGGTACCGCATCGCCGGTTCATCGACATGGGACGAAACAAGAGATTTGGCGACAAGTTGCTCAAGCGCTTCAACGACCTCGAGTTCATCCATGGTTTCGTGTGCTGCAATGGCGCGAGCTGCATCAAGGGTGAAGGTACCGGCCAAAACAGAGAGTCTCTGAAGGACGCGCCTTTCGCGCTCGCTGATGAGATCATGGCTCCAGTCCAGCAGTGCACTTAAGGTCTGGTGACGCGGCAAGGCTGTACGCCGGCCCTGCCATTGAAGGCGAAGTCGACTGTCGAGGAGAAGAGCGGTCTCGTGCAATCCATGCATGCCAGCGCGCCTGGCGGCGAGTTCAAGCGCCAGTGCAAGTCCGTCGAGCTTGCGACAGATCTCGGCAACGAACGGTGCATTTGCATCCGTCAGTCGAAAGGATGGCGCGCTCGTCGACACATACTCCACAAAACAGCGGGCGGCTGGAAACGCGATGGTTTCATCTGCGCTGAGATGAACGCCCTCTGGAGGGGCTTCCAGGGGTGGAAGTCGATACACATGCTCGCCCTCAACACGCAAGGGCTCGCGGCTTGTGGTCAGCAAACTAACGCCGGGGGCCTCCTGAAAGAGACATTCGGCCAAATTTGCCACAGCCTCAATAACATGTTCGCAGCTGTCGAGGACAAGAAGCAGCCGTCTCTGTCTGAGAAAATGGATCAGGTTTCGCGTAGGATCTTCCGATTGTACCATCAAGCCGAGTGCGGTGGCGAGCGTACTCGCTACCAGATCGGGGCGAACCAACGGCCCGAGATCCAGGAAGAGAATATCGCCGCCGAAAGTACTCCGTTGAGTATGAGCAACAGCGATTGCAACTGTCGTCTTGCCGATCCCGCCAGGGCCATGCAGGGTCAGGAATCGCTTTGCTGCAAGCAAGGCGGAGACGTCCGCGATCTCCGCCTCACGACCGATGATTGGGGAGCGGGCCTGGGGGAGCTTGGGGGCGATGCTAAACTGGACGTTTTCAGACCGTGGCTCCAGGCTTCGTGGGGTGACGGTTCCAACAAAGCTGTAACCGCGACCAGGCACGTTGGCGATATATCGGTTGCCGTCTGTGCCGTCATCAATGATGCGTCTCAGATTGCCGATATGTACCCGCAGGCTGCTTTCTTCGACGGTAATGTTAGGCCAGACTCGAGCGATCAATTGCTGCTTGGAGACGACTTCCCCTGGCCTCTCAAGGAGTGCAGCAAGGATGTCGAAAGCGCGCCCCCCGATTTGAACAGGCATCCCGTCCCGCTCCAGAAGTCTCTCGGAGAGGTTCAAGCGGAATGGCCCGAAAGTCATAATATTTCGGGAGGTCTCGGAGTCAGCACCCATACGATTATCAATTCGTCTCCACTTGATAGTGGTTAATCTATTCGCGAGGGGACAAGATGGCAAAGTGTGTTCTCGATACGCCACAATATGCGAGTTACTCCTCCTGATTTCGACTACAGTTACGAAGACGGGCAGATGTCGTCTTGATGGGGCGGGTTGAATAATCAATCATGCCGCGCCGGGTTGTTCGAGGCCTGCGATCGAAACGGAGGGTGTTCGATGTCATCGGTTTCCGCAGACGTCAAAAACTTGGCTGCCGTCCCAGACGCGACGTCGCGCTATGTCCTCTGGGTATTGATGCTCACCTGTGCCCTCAATTTTCTTGATCGGCAAGTCGTGAACATCCTCGCAGAGCCCATCAAGAAGGAGTTCGGACTTTCTGACACCGAACTTGGTCTTCTGACCGGCTTCGCGTTCGCCGCGTTTCACGCCACTCTTAGCATCCCTGTCGCGCGCCTCGCAGATCGTACAAACAGGTCGTATCTGATAGCCGGCTCAATGGCCGTTTGGAGCCTCGCCACCGTTGCTTCCGGTTTCGTGTCGTCCTTCGGCCAACTGCTTGCCGCCCGAATGACTGTTGGCTTAGGGGAGGCCGGTGGAATTGCCCCGGCGCATGCTCTGATTGCCGACTACACCCCGAAGGTAAGGCGAGCGCGCGCGATTGCTTTCTATTCGATCGGCATCCCACTCGGAGGCCTGTTCGGGATGGCGATAGGAGGCTTGGTCATGGACGCCTATGGGTGGCGAACCGCATTCATCGTCGCTGGGGTTCCTGGACTGATCCTCGCCCCGCTTTTGGCTATGACAATCCGCGACCCCAAGAGATCGAGATCTCAGTCTGCCGAGCCGGAAGCGGCCATGCCCGCCCGGGAGGCATTCCGTGAGATGGCATCCAAGAAGGCGTTCCTCCTGGTTACGGCTGCAGGCGCATTGATGATGCTGGTCAGCTTTAGCCATGCTGCATTCATGGCATCATTCTTCTTCCGGGTGCATGGCCCGGAACTTAACAATATTGCATCGTCCATCTCGGGCAGTTTGGGAACCACGTTCGGTGCCGCCGCGCTACTCGGACTTGCCTTGGGCCTGAGCAGAGGTCTGACAGGGATAGCGGGCACTTTGATCGGTGGTCACGTGACTGATCGGATCGATGGTCGTGGTTACAGGGCCTACGCCACCATTCCGGCATATGTAACTCTTGTCCGGATCCCTATCCTCATTGCTGGACTGCTTGTCGGCGATGCTATCCTGGCTTTCATGCTGCTGGCATTTCAATGGCTGCTGTCGGGTGCAGGAAGCATTGGGGGCTTTGCCGCGGTTCAAGGACTTGTCCGTCCTCAGGTGCGTGCCACCGCAGCCGCCGTCTATGCTCTCGGGATCAACTTGGTTGGCCTGGGTATAGGGCCTTTGCTGGTTGGCCTGCTGAGCGATATCCTCGCAGCTGGCGGGCTAGGTACTGCCGAGGGGCTAAGATGGGCGTTGATCTCGTGCACTGGCTTGTTGGTAGTTGCGGCCACTTTTAACTGGATGGCTCGGGATCTGATTACCCAGGAGAGCGTCAGCTGACCCGAGCAGCCGGCATCAGCATGCACGGATGCAATGCCGCTGGCTCTGTCGCGCCCCCGCGCGGAGGCCATGCGGGTTGGTGTCTGCGGTGACATGAGGAGGTTGCCGCCATGACAGGAATTCACGCTTCTTCACAACTCTAAACTGGCCGGAACGCCCCGGCAGGCCGATCCTTCATGTGCAGCAAACGACAAATGCTGCTGGAGGATAACGGCATGCAACTCAGTTCACATCAAGCGCACACTGTCATTGACGGAGCGGAGAGCAAGGCGCGCGAGATGGGTCTTCCCGTCGTCATCGCAGTGCTCGACGCCGGAGCTCATCTCAAGGCGTTCCGGCGGATGGACGGAGCAGTTCTCGCATCGATCGACATTGCCATCCGCAAGGCGTCGACGGCGGTCCTGTTCCAGTCCAGCAGCGAGGCGATCTGGGAGTACTGCAAGCCAGGCGCTCCCGCTCCTGGCCTAGAACTGTCGAATGGCGGCTTGGCCCCGTTCGGCGGCGGCATCCCCCTTAAGGGACCTGACGGGCAGGTTATCGGAGCACTGGGTGTATCCGGCGGCGCTGTCACCCAGGATGTTGAAGTGGCTCAGGCCGGCTTTGCCGCGTTCCAAGCACTGACTCGATGAGCAGAGAACACGTCCAACTCCAATCATCAACCGCGAAAGGGAAAAGACCATGTCAAAGACCATTCTGATCACTGGCGCAGGCTCAGGTTTCGGCAAGGGAGCCGCCATCGGCATGGCCAAGAACGGCCACACCATCATCGCCACCACCCACGTCTCCTCGCAGGTCACTCCGCTGCGTGAAGAGGCGAAGGAGCTAGGATTGGACAACATCCGGGTCGAGCGCCTGGATTTGACTGATCCCTATGACATCGCGCAGGCGCAATCATGGGACTTCGACGTGCTCTGGAACAATGCCGGTATGGGCGAGGCTGGCCCTGTCTGGGAGATCCCGATCGAACTTGTGCGCAAGAACTACGAGGTCAACGTCTTCTTGCCGCTGGTGCTCACGCAGGGTGTCGTGCGCCGCTGGGTGTCGGAGCGTAAGAAAGGCAAGGTCGTGTTCACCTCGTCCATGGGCGGCCTATTCACGCCCGCCAACTGGGGCACCTATGTCTCCACCAAGCATGCCCTGGAATCCATCGCCGAGGCGCTGCAACAGGAACTGGGCCCATATGGCATCAAGGTCCAGACCATCAATCCCGGGGCCTATTACACCGGCTACAACGAGACGATGGCGGACAACCCCTTCCGCTGGCTCGATGACAGCAAACACTTCACCAAGCGAGCCGCCTTGCGTAAGGGCTTCGACGACTTCTTCGCCACCCCGGAGGGCCGCATGGACCCAAAGGAGATGATCGACCGCATGATCGAGATCGTTCCGGCCGACACCGGCAAGTTCCGCAACGTGGTGCCGAGAAAGATAGAGGACATGCTGCGCAACCATCAGCTCGCGGCGTGGGATAACGAGATCTGATGTTCCCCAGAGTGGTTTCCTCCCCACCACTCAACTGCCCCGGGCCGGCGCGCAGCACCTCCAGCGCCACAACCCGGCTCGGGGCTTTTTTTGAAAGGACAAACGATGCATACGAACGCACTACTAACCCTTTCATTTGGCCATCTTCTTGCGGTGATCTCCGTCGGCGCACTGGCCATGTTTGCGGTGGTAACACCGGCACAGACTCAGACCGGCACAACCGCAACAGAGAACAAGGGACTTGTACAACACGCCTTCGACGCATGGGCATCCGGCACCGGCAGTCCCTACGATCTGCTCGCGGAGAATGTGAAGTGGACCATCACCGGCAACTCGCTGGCTTCGAAAACCTACGGCAGTCGTGACGCCTTCATCGGGGAAGTCATCCGCCCGTTCAACGCGCGCATGAGCGTCGGTCTCAAGCCCGCCATCCGCCGGATGTACGCGGACGGTGATACAGTGATCGTCTTCTTCGACGCGAGCGGCACGGCGAGGGATGGCGTACCTTACGCCAACACCTATGCCTGGTTCCTCCAGTTGCAGGATGGCAAGATTATCAATGCGTCGGCGTTTTTCGACAGCATCGCGTTCAATGAGTTGTGGAGGCGGGTACCGGTCTCTCAATGAGTCGTTCCTCGCCATCGCATAACAGTTGAATCCGTATCAGGTAGAGTCTGGGAATCCTTGGTTTTTGATGGGTGGAGAGCCTCGCTGTCATAGTGAGGCTCGCCGCTGTGATCGCTATCAGAGGGATTGTCATGAGCGCCACGTCGACCGTTTCCAGAACGCTTCACCATCACACCAGGCGAATGGCCGGTCGCGACCCCCACGAGCCCCACCGTGGTGCCACCCCGCTTGAACTGCTATTCGACCTGATGTTCGTGGTTAGCTTTGGGCGAGCTGCCTCCCAGCTCGCCCATACGCTGGCGGAGGGCCACTACGCCGCTGCCCTGATCAGCTTCGGCCTCGCAGGCTTTTCCATCTGCTGGGCCTGGGTGAACTTCTCCTGGTTCGCCTCAGCTTATGATCCGGACGACTGGCTGTTCCGCCTTATCACGATGGTGCAGATGATCGGTGTGCTGGTTCTAGCCCTCGGCTTGCCACGCATGTTCGCCTCCATTGAGCACGGCGGACACTTGGACAACTCCGTGATGGTGCTCGGTTACGTGATCATGCGCCTTTGCATGGTGTTTCAGTGGCTTCGCGCTGCCAAGCAGGATCCTCCTCGGTGCCGCCCATGCATAACCTATGCCAGCACCATCTCAGTCGCTCAGATTGGCTGGGTGGCACTGATCTCTCTGAATTTCTCGCTCAGCGTGACCTTGATCTTCAGTTGCGCCCTCGTGCTCATCGAGCTGGCGGGCCCCATTATCGCCGAGCACATGGACGGAGGCACACCTTGGCATGCCCATCATATTGTCGAGCGTCATGGCCTGTTCGCGATCATTGCCCTTGGAGAGGGGGTTGTGGGAACCCTTGCGACCTTGTCGGCAGTGATTGAAGAGCAGGGCTGGACCGTTGATGCTGCGCTGGTCTGCGTCGCGGGCATCGGACTTACCTTCGGCATGTGGTGGGTCTATTACATCCTGCCGTCGGCGCCGATCCTCCACGGCAGCCGCAGGCGGGCTTTCGTCTGGGGCTATGGGCAGATGGTGATTGTTGCTTCGATTGTGGCAACGGGGGCCGGTCTTCACACCGCAGCGTATTTCATAGAGCATAAGGCCCAGATTGATGCTCTCGCGACTGTGCTGAGCGTCGTCGTTCCAGTCAGCGTCTTTCTTGGATCGATTTACGCTCTCTATACCTACCTCGTGGGCCGCTTTGACCCGTTCCACACGTGGCTACTCATCGGAACGGCCGGTGTTGTTGCGCTCGCGGTCATTGTGGCCTTTACTGGCATCGACATGGCGATCTGCCTTATCATTCTCATGTTCGCGCCCGTGGTCACGATTGTCGGCTATGAAGTACTGGGACACAGGCATCAAGCGGAGGTGCTTGCCAGGGATAGTATTGACACCTCAGCGGTACATCCGCACGTATAGGTGACTTCACCCTTATCTCGCTCCCATCGGCAGTAGTGCATCTGGGCGCTCGCGGACTACGTCCGTTGGATACCCTTCCTCAACCGAACTTTAGATCAAGCAGGGACGCCTCCTAGTGGACTTCTCGGAAGTTGCGCTTCAGTCAGTTCGCGGGCAGCAAGCGGATGTCTAAGAAAGGCTGCGAGGCTTCCAGTCTAACCTTCAGATGACACTGGCGCCTGTTTAGCGGAAGTCTCGCGTTGCGACTCTGATCACAGGCGTTTGGCGGTCCTCCCTCACATCAGGGATCAATCGGTCGGAAGCATCTTGTGAATCCAAGCGCGGCGTCTCGAGCGCTCCGATCTTAGCCTCATCCACATGACAATATCTCGTGAGCAGAGGCTCGTTCCGGTTCCCGACTGAACGCAGGAGGTCCGACAGATCGATAAAATGCTCGGCGATCAGATGGGTGACGCCACCCTCGCGCTGAACCCGGCCGCGACAGCCGATCATGCCTGAGGACAGGATCAGGCGCCGGTGCTTCTCGAACACCGCGGACCAAATCACGAGATTGGCGACGTCCGTCTCGTCCTCGATGGTCATGAAGGTTACGCCCTTGGCGGAGCCCGGCTTCTGGCGCACCAGCACGAGCCCCGCCACCGTGACCCGCTCGCCGTCCCGGGCACGGTGAAGATCTGCGCACGAACGGATCCGGCGTTCGGTCAGTTCCTGCCGCAGGAAGGAGAGGGGATGCCGGCGCAGCGTCAATCCGATGGAGCGATAATCCTCCACAACCTCCCGGCCTTCTGTCATGGGAACGAGATCGACCTCAGGCTCGACCAGTTCGGGCCTGATGGTGCGCTCCCGCTCATCGGCAGCGGCAAACAGGGGCAGCACCTCGTCCGACAGGCCTTCGATGGTCCAGAGCGCATCGCGTCGGCTAACGCCAAGCGAGCCGTAGGCATCGGCCTCGGCCAAGTGCTTGAGCGCTTTGACCGAGATCCCGGCGCGGCGCCAGAGATCCTCGATAGACGAAAACGGCTGCTCCGCACGAACAATCGGGATCATCGCGCCATTCGCATTGGAAAGACCATGCACCATCCGGAACCCGAGCCGGACGGCGAAACGCTTCGGGCTTCCGGTCGACTCCAGGGTGCAGTCCCAGCGCGAGTGGTTGATGTCGATCGGGCGGATCTCGACACCATGCGCCTTGGCATCCCGCACCAGTTGGGCCGGCGCATAGAAGCCCATCGGCTGCGCGTTGAGGATGGCGCAGCAGAACACATCCGGGTGGTGGCACTTTATCCAGGACGAGGCATAGGCGATCTTGGCGAAGCTCGCCGCATGGCTCTCGGGAAAGCCGTAGGAGCCGAAGCCCTCCAACTGCTTGAAGGTGCGCTCGGCAAAGGCGGCGTCATAGCCGCGGGCAACCATACCGGTGATCAGCTTGTCGCGGAACTTCGACACGCCGGCGGTGAACTTGAAGGTCGCCATGGCGCGCCGGAGCTGATCGGCCTCCGAGGGCGTGAAGCCCGCGCATTCGATGGCCACCCGCATGGCCTGCTCCTGGAACAGCGGCACGCCAAGGGTCTTCTCCAGCACACGCCGGAGCTCAGGACGTGGGTATTCCACCTCCTCACGCTTCTCACGCCGGCGCAGATAGGGGTGCACCATGTCGCCCTGGATCGGGCCGGGGCGGACGATCGCCACCTGAATGACGATGTCGTAGAAGGTCTTCGGCTTCAGCCGTGGCAGCATCGCCATCTGGGCGCGGCTCTCGATCTGGAACGTGCCCACCGTGTCGGCCCTGCGGATCATGGCGTAGGTCGCCTCGTCCTCGCCCGGGATCGTGGCGATGTCGTAGCTTAAGCCCTTGTGCTCGCGCAGAAGATCGAAGGCACGACGCATGCAGCCGAGCATGCCCAGGCCCAGCACATCGACCTTCATGAACTTCAGGGTGTCGATGTCGTTCTTGTCCCATTCGATCACCTGCCGGTTTTCCATGGCGGCCGGCTCGATCGGCACGAGATCGTCAAGACGGTCCTGCGTGAGCACGAAACCGCCCGGATGCTGCGAGAGATGACGCGGCGTGCCGATGAGCTCAGAGGCGAGCTCCAGCGTCATGCGCAGGCGCGGATCGTCGAGATTGAGGTTGAGCTCCTTCGCCTCCTTGTCCGACACGCCGTCGTTGCCCCAGCCCCAGACGAGACCGGCCAATCCCGCCGTCACATCCTCCGGAACCCCGAGCGCCTTACCGACTTCGCGCACGGCACCCTTGGCGCGGTAACAGGACACGACGGCGGTGAGCGCCGCCCGATGGCGGCCATAGGTGTCGTAGATCCACTGGATCACCTCTTCACGGCGTTCGTGCTCGAAATCGACATCGATGTCCGGCGGCTCGCGCCGCTCCTGGGAGACGAAGCGCTCGAAGAGCAGGTCATGCTCGGTCGGATTGATCGAGGTGATGCCGAGCACGAAGCACACGGCGGAGTTTGCCGCCGAGCCGCGGCCCTGGCACAGGATGCCGCGCGACCGAGCGAAGGACACGATGGCGTGCACGGTGAGGAAGTAGGGGGCGTAGCCCAATTCCTCGATCAGACGCAGCTCATGGCGGCAGGTCGCGGCGACCGCATCGGGGATGCCGTCCGGATAGCGCTGCCTTGCACCTTCCCAAGTCAGCCGCTCCAATTTCTCCTGCGCGGTCTCTCCAGGCTCTGTCTCGCTTGGATATTGATAGCGCAGCTCATCGAGCGAGAAGGTGCAGCGATCAAGGATCTCGCGCACGCGCCGGAATGCCTCGGGGTGCCGGTCGAAGAGACGCTCCATCTCGGCCGAGTCCTTGAGATAACGGTCGGCATGACGCTCAAGCCGGTATCCGGCCTCGTCGATGGTGCAGCCTTCGCGAATGCAGGAAACGACATCCTGCAAACGGCGACGGTCCGGATGATGGTAGAGCACGTCGCCCATGGCGATGGTCGGCACTCTCGCGGCCTGTGCGGCTTGCTCAATCGCATAAAGCCGCAGGTGCTCGTTGGGCGCAAAGCGCCGGATCAGGGCCATGTAGGCGCGGTTGCCGAAGGTCTGTTTGAGACGGGCGAGATTGGCCCTGAGCCTCTCGTCGGCATGGTCGCCCAGCAGGGCAGCGAGCAGTCCCTCGCTCCAGGCGGCCACATCCTCCCAGGCAAGATGGCACTGCCCCTTGCCGCCGCGGCTCTTGCCGAGGCTGAGCAGCCGGCACAGACGCGAATAGGCTGGGCGGTCCGTGGGATAGACGAGGAGCGACGTGCCGTCGATGAGATCGAGACGGCACCCGATGACGAGCCGCACACCCGTGTCCCGGGAGGCCTCGTAGGCACGGACGACTCCAGCAAGCGAATTGCGGTCGGTGATGCCGAGCGCTGATATACCGAGGAGCTTTGCCTGCTCGAACAGCTCCTGCGGGCTCGAGGCGCCGCGCAGGAACGAGAAGTGGGTGGTGACCTGAAGCTCGGCGTAGATAGGGCCTGCAGGGCTCTCGCTCATGCGGAAAGGCTTTCGGTCACGCGAAGAACCCATGCATCCACCAGCGCCCGCCTTCCACGGTGGGCGCATCGCGGAAGATCCAGAAGCGGCCACCCTGTTCGGTCTCGACGCGGTAGTAGTCGCGGGCGGCAGAGCCCCTGTCGCCGTTCCACCATTCCGGCGTGATGCGTTCCGGCCCATCGGCCTTGGCGACCTTGTGGCGAACCTTGCGCCAGATGAAGAAAGCCGGTGGGTGATCGGGCAGGAGGGCGGTCGCCACCACCGGTTCCGGCGGATCGAGCAGGCGCGGTGGGCGCGGCAGGTTCTCGGGCCAGACGGAGCCCGTCTGCGGGGCGAGGGCCGGAACCTTCCGTGCCATGCGTTCCGGCACGAGACTCTGAACAGGCGCGAGACGATAAACCTTTCTCATACCGATGCGGGCGCCGAGGCGATCGACGAGCTGGCCCATGTCGGCTTCGCTCGCCTCATCGCCCAGGCCCTGTGCCTGGGTTTGCTTCTCCGTCAGCGGTTCGACCTTGCTCGCGATAAGTACGATCTCCTCGATGCCGAAACCGGGATCGATGGTTTGGAGGCGCTCATCGAAGAGTTTGGCGAGATGCGCCGCAATCCGATTGGCTTTCGCAGTTCCGACGCGCAGGCAGACGCTTTTCTGGTCGACGCGCTGGCACAAGAGATCGAGCCGGCGCACGCCTTCTCCACGCCGCTCCAGTTGCCGGCACAGATCCTTGGCAAGCCGCAACACCACGGATTTGAGATCCTCGAGCCGGCCGATCGGCTCCGCAAACGCGACAGCGGCCTTCACAGTGTCCTTGGGAATGAGGGGATTGATGGGCTCGAAGGCATGGCCCATCACCTGATCAAGCCGCAGGACCACATCCCGGCCGAAGCGACGGACCAGGGGCGCACGCGGCATGGCGGCCAACTGGCCGATCCGCTCGATGCCGAGACGATGCAGGGTGCCGAGCTTGTCGACGGGGATCCGCAGCCCGCGGATCGACAGGGACGCGACCGCATCCACGGTCCGACCCGTCGGCACGACGCCGCCCGCGCCGTAGCGCGCCACGGCCCAGGCGGCACCCGGCGCGTCGGCGACTGCCGCTTTCGCAGCGATGCCCTGGCGCGTCAGGCGGCTCGTGAGATCCGAAAGCAGTTCTTCCTCGCCGCCGAACAGATGTGCCGCGCCGGTGATATCGATCCAGAGTCCATCGGGAGGATCAGAAGCCACCACGGGCGAGTAGTTGATGGCCCAGCGCGCGAGCTCTCGCAGTGAAGCCTCGTCTTCGTCTGGCGTCGCCTCGGCGACATGCAGGTTCGGTATCTGAGCCTGGGCCTGAGCCAGCGCCATGCCGACGTGCAGACTGAGCTCCTGCGCGGCCGCGCAGGCAGCGCGCACCACGCGGCGCGACCCGACATTGTGCACGGTCACGAGCGGCTCATGACGCGGCGGCTCGCCGGTCCGCCGCCTGATCCGGTCGGTTGGCCAGGTCGGCAGGTAGAGCGAGACGACCCTTCGCATCACAAGCCTCCACAATCCAGGTACGGGGTTCGGCGCCACGGCAGCGCAGGAGTTCGACCTGCCAGCGTTCCCGTCCGAGTCCGGGTGCCGGCATGAGTTCGGATGGGGCAGGGGCGATGCGCCAGCGGGTCACGGCGGCGGTCGGCAAGTGGACCAAGTCTTTCTCGGCCAGTGTCCACCAGCGCCTGATGACGAGAGCCGTCACGCCTGTGGCTTCAGCCGCCAGTTGCAGGCGCCGCGAAGCGGTGAGACCCAAGCGCGAGACCTCACCGACAACCGCTGCCAGTCCCTTCTCACGCAGGCCCTCCTCGATGAGCGGCAGAACCTCCCGTTCGCGCTCGGCCTCGGCATAGATGACGCGATCAGGATGCAATCCTGCGCGCATCAACCCGGGCGCGAACAGATCCCGACGGGTCAGGCACCAGAGCACGGGCCCCTTGAGGCGGGCGGCAATTCCTGCGGCGAACAGCGTCGTACAGCCGGCGAACTCGGAGGCGTGACCCGCCTCGATCATCTCATGCAGGGCGCCCCGAGAGAGGCCGCCTCCCGGCAGGTGGCTGTCGAGAGCTTTGAGGCCGAAGGGCAGCGGCTTGGTCTTCTGCGACCGACCGTCCAACCGGGCAATCTGGAGCCGCAAAGCGGCAAGCCTGTCTTGTTGCCCGGCATGCATGGCTCCGTGCCCATTCAAATCTGCGTTGAGGATGTTCCCATTATGTTCTCGTTACGGAAGGTGTCAAACCACACGCAGAAGTGTCTGTGAATTTTGGGGAGAAGAGTATTGCAGAAAGCTCAGTCGATCCCTGGCTACAACATCTTTTTCGTGTTCAAGAAAGGTGGCAACTCCGGATCACGGGAAAATGGATCTGAACGCTCCGCCACCAAGTTACCAGCCGCCCTGTCAGAAAGTGACTCTTTCAATCTCGACCACTCTCCTGCTGCACTGTTGGTAAGCTATTCGGAATAGCCGGCACTCTGTTCATTCAAACTTGTTCTGAGTTGACATGCTAATGGGACAGCAGCTGATGTGATGCCGTGTGGGGGCGTCTATGCGTATTATCTCTATTGCTTTTACAATCGCAGTTTGTGCCGTCAGCTCATCAGCCCGAGCTGAATCATACACTCTGTCCGGCGACTCTCGCTGGATTGCCTTGGCAAGTCGGCAGAGCCTCGATGAGGCCATCGGCGTTGCGCACGCCTATCGCTGGCGCTTTCCGACCGTGAGGGTCATGCAGGCGGCGAACGGATGGTACGCCATTGTCGCCGGTCCCGAGCGCATTTCGAACCCGCGGGCTTACAAGGAAGCCCTCGTCCGAGCAGGCGAGATCCCGGACGATACGATCATCACCAGAGGACAAGGATATGTCGCGGAGGTTTGGAAGCCCTCGACCTTCAAGCCTCTGATCGAGGCAAAGTACGACGGCTCGAAGCAGGTCACCCTCCGATCCGGCGAACTGGTGCTCAATGTCTCGAGCCTTGCAAGCGGGAAGGAGAGCGGGCGGTTTCCGGTCCTGTCCGGATACGCGAACGGTCGTCTCGCCTTCACGGCTCGTCTCGAGGAAAGCTCGATCGAGGTGCCGAATGCCGAGGTCGCGGTCCTACGCCTCGATCCCGCCAGCGCCGAGCCCCAGGTGGTCTTTTCGTCCTTCTGGGGCGGCGCGCATTGCTGCACCGTGACCAAGATCGTCACGAAGGTTGGAACGGAGTGGCGGGTCGTCCAGGGGAAGACCATTGATGGGGACGGAGGCTACATTTTCGACGACATGGACGGTGATGGTGCCGCCGAGCTGTTGAGCGTCGACCAGAGCTTCCTCTACGCCTTCGCACCGTATGCCGGATCTTGGGCGCCCAAAACCATCGCAAAGCTCGCGGGCGACCGCCTCATCGATGTGACGGCGCATCCGAACTTCCGAACCTACATGCGGCAGGAACTTTACCGGATCGAGTACCTCGCAAGCCGGGAGCCGAGCCTGTGGCGCTCCAACGGGTTCCTGGCAGCCTGGGTCGCGACGAAAGCCGTCGTCGGGGAGTTCGATGACGCCTGGAGCCGGATGCTGCCGCTCTACGACCGTTCTACCGACTGGCCACTGACCGAATGCACGGTGGCCAAGGTGAATGGATTATGCCCGGACGGCAAGGAGCGGATCATCGAATTCCCTGTCGCCCTGCGCAAGCACCTCGAGGAGGAAGGATATATCCCGAAGACTCCGCCGGCCCCTCGGCCGGAAAGTGTCGCGGTCGCGCGACCCACCCCTGTCGCGCCGAGCCCGGCTCCCAAAGAGGAGAAGCATGCGTCCTCTGGAACAGGCTTCTTCGTCACCCGGGAGGGACATGTCGTCACGAACAACCACGTGATCGAAGGTTGTGCTTCTGTCCAGATCAAGCCTTCCAACGGCTCGCCGCTCCCGGCCAGGATCCTGGCTCGCGATACGAACAACGACCTTGCTCTGCTGAAGAGCGATTACACGACGGACAAGGTTGCCGCAGTCAGAACAGGCGTTCGCCTCGGCGAGGCCGTCGCCGCCTTCGGATTTCCGCTCAACAGCGTTTTGGCGAGCTCCGGGAACTTCACCCTTGGCAACGTGACCGCATTGGCCGGCATCGGAGACGACACCCGATTCCTCCAAATCTCGGCTCCGGTTCAGCCGGGGAACAGCGGCGGGCCGCTGCTGGATGAGAACGGCAATATCGTCGGCGTCGTGACCTCGAAACTCAATGCGCTCACGACCGTCGTGGCAATTGGTGACGTGCCGCAGAACGTGAACTTCGCAATCAAGGCCGGCGCGCTGACAACGTTCTTGGAAAGCACCCGGATCGAGTTTCAGGCCACCCCGAACGCCACGCGGCTCTCGCCGCCTGACATCGCTGACCTCGCCAACGGCATCAGCGCTCTCGTTCGGTGCGACTGACATTGCGAAGGTGGCAATAACGTCCGGCGAATTGCACTTCGCAGATCCAAGATCTTGAATGATAAAAGAGACATTCTCTGCTGTGCGCAAACAACTCTCTAACTTGAGCAAGGTGCTGTCCCGGAAATCTCATGCGAGAGCCCTGAGAAAGGATTGTGTAGAGATTATATAAATCGTCAGAAAAGGCACCGCGAATTGTCTCTAATTAAGAATCTGCTGCTATAAACCCGCGGGATGTGGCGTTTACAGAATTCAATTATACTTACTTATAGGAGACTAGACTGCTTGGTGGAGCTGAGGGGAGGAGAACCCGAAATAATTTTACTCAATAAAATGAATTACTTAGTTAACTACAAGGAGACCCTGTGTGCCAACCCTATGTACCAGCATGCCAAACTCGCAACTGGCACGCCACGCAACAGAGCAGCCTCCACATACGGTGTGGCTGGGGATGCCGGACCCAACGGCGTCCCCTAAGCTGGTTATTCGCTTTTTACAACGATGCGGGAGATCAGCTCGTTGGTATTCAGACCTGAGGCACCCGCCAAAGTTTCGCGAACCCAATCCGGATAGGCTTTCCGGAATCTCTCGCGTTCCTCAGGAGAGTAGATAGCTGCTGCGTCGAGGCGGGCTTCATTGACTTGTTGAAATCGCGCCTCGAACAGCGCGTCGATCAAATCTTCTACCGCCTGCGTAAGAATGCCGTCCTTGTATAGATCTTCCATCGGCACCCAAGACGGTTTCCTAACTCGAGCGCGACGCCCCTTTTCACCAACCTCTAGGTGCTCGTGGATCGCATAGATCTCCCACTTGTCGGACATCCCGCCTCCAGCAGTTGTAACTACCATCTGTTCGTTCAGATCAAAGTAGTCCCATTGGGGTGTGAACTCCTGGGTAATCCTGAGCTTTCGAGTGATCTTCTGGCCGAGTAGTTCAAAAGCTATATCGATTTCGAGCGTACCTTCAAATGGATGATTAAGGCGTACCATTTGGAATGCATTTCGCTTCGTCTCATCGAGATCGATGCCGAGCTTCGTCGCAAGTGCGAGGAGCTTGGCTTTTTTATAGCTATTGATCTCAGAGACTGTCTTAACATGCTTCCGGATCTCTGGATGGGTCCGAAGCTGCTTGCGTAGTGCGGTGCGCGTAGTTGCATCAAGTTCAAATGTCGAAGACATGGATCATCCCTATGGTCACTGTTTGGACAGTGTCCAAAATCGTGTCCAAATTGTCAAGCCTGTTGCGGGCTGTGAGAACGGCCGGCGGTTCGCTATTGAATTATTTGAGAGATCTTCCCTGTTCGGCTCATGCCGCGAAGCAGGAACAATGACAAAGCCAGTTCATACATGAACAGAGCCGGGAGGTGCTGTGCTCGACCTAACGCGAATGACTGTGCTTAGCCCTATTCTATGCGGTAGAGGACAAGCAAAAGTGGAAGACGCTCTTAGATATACAGATTGGACTGTGAGGGAATGATACTCGTGCTAGATATGTATCGACCGGCACCCCCATCTCTGACACGGCTATGGCTGGCCTAGAGCAAGGAATACTTTCGTACACGCTGGCGATACTAATGACGATCAGGGGACTTTAATTTCAGCGAAGCAATAGCTCGATGGCGCGAGCGCCTTGAAGATGACGGCTTCTCTCTTGTCAAAAGAGACATCCACGAAATCGAATCCATTGGCTCTGGACTTCATAATTGGACGAGAGACACCCGTCATATCGATTGCTCTTATTAGCCAATCGATTACCGGTTCCCTCTCAGGGCCGTGGGTCTCATTGATCGGGATTCTGAAAGAAAAGAGAAACCGAGGCTGCATCCTATCACTCCTGCTTGCTATCTGCTTACTAGCAGCGCTGAATACAGGATCAAACTTAGCCGCTCCACAGTATGTCCATGTTTTTATGATACATCCACTTAGGAGCTGAACAAAAAGCATCATCTAGAAAGTAGCGAACGAGTGGCCAGTCTGCGAGATCTAACACCCGACGAGCGCAGTGCGCGGATGGCTACGATCCCGTCCAAGGACACTAAGGCTGAACTGTGTGTTCGCCAGGTTGCGCACCGATTAGGATATCGGTTCCGGCTACACCGCCGAGACCTCCCAGGATCACCGGATCTTGTATTCCCGCGGCATAGAAAGGTGATCTTCGTTCATGGCTGTTTTTGGCATCAGCATGATTGCAAGCCCAGGGTTCCCAAAACAAACCAGACTTACTGGGCCAAGAAATTTCGCCGCAATATAGAACGGGATAAGACCGCATGCGACGCTCTCAGGCAGCTAGGGTGGAGTGTCCTAGTAATCTGGGAGTGCGAGATCAGAGACAAACGTGCACTCGAAAGGAGGATCATGGACTTTCTCACGCGCTCCTAGCCGTAGAGATAGACCACCCCGTAGGTCGGGCTGTTTGGCCGCATCGGCCGAACGGGTCAGTGATTGTCTCGATTGAAGGGCTGGTAGACATGCAGCCGATCACAAGCCAAAGCTGATACCTTTCCCGGAGCAGCTCAGCGCTCGACCACTCATTTGCGGTAACCTCGACGTAGTTGATATCACCGCGTGCAGAACTCTTAACTTCTACCGCTCGGAGTTCTCCTGCTGCATCCAAATAAGACATGTCATATCCCGGAAACGTACCCTCACGCGCATGCCACCGATGGTTTGTAGAACCCGGAATGGTTTGAAGGACTTTCCAAGCAATCTCTTCGCCCTGTCTACCTACGGCAGTTGCATCCTGGCTTCGCCTCGATCCATTGGCAGTACCCAAGTTTGTTAGAACTCTCGCTCCAGCAGCAGTAATCTCAGGAACAATCTGCCGCTCCTTAGGATGCAATACTCTGGCGACGTCGGGTGCATGCACAGCGGTTTCGAAGGCGTCGAATCCCATCGTTAACAATGAGGAGAACAGCTCTGGAGAGATTTGACGGACGGAACGACTCCAGTAGCGCCGCCCAGTTACAGGCTCGAGATACCTGCCGCCAGACGCAGCCGGCACTGCAGTCACAAATGGATGGAAGTCGACTATTTCAGCGAACCATCGGTGTTGCTTTTTCGGTTTAACCAACGTGACAGGATCCTGCCAAACCTCCCCAATACGACCATATCCAAAATACTCTGGGGCTTGCCGCTTGCCGTTACCACGCCTTGAACCACGATAGTATACGAAGTCGATATCGCCCTTGATCAGAGATCGGTAGAGCTGAGGGAAGTGATAAACTACCCCAGTGACATCCGCATATTTCGGTCCACTAACTACAACTTCGTTTTGTGTGAGAACGAGCGGCATACAAAAACTCGAGGTTAGGGCCGGAACCACGGCATGAGCGTGTCGGGGCGGCGATCTAGAGACCACAAATCCCGAAAGATCAAATCCGTTGCCCCGCTCCGTCGAGCGGCCTCGACAGCCGCCGATTGCGTGCCTGTCCATTCCGCAGGGTGATCGAAGCTCGCCCAGAGTGGGTGGGTTAGAATCACGCCACGGCCGCTACCGCTCGCCCGGATCTCCACCAACTCGCCTGCTGGCAGCACCTCGCATTCAAAGCCGCGCGAGCGGAAGGCATCGCGGAAGGCCATCGCGGCCGCCTCAGCGCGCCGCAGCCACCTCTGGAGAGACAAGGGTTCGTCCGCGGCGATCTCAGCCATATCCAGAGCAAGCCGCCAATCAAGCAACGAATGGAGCAGCCGGTTATCGTAGCTACGAAGACAATCAGGGCAGGAGGAGTCGCATCTAGATGCATGGCCCTCGTATCGCTCCCTGAGCGCAAGCATCCTAGAGAGCACTGATCGCATAATCTCCGGATCAGAAAGCCTCATACTGTAGCCAGCGCCGTTTTCTAGTGCGTCCGAGAGGAAGATCCTTCGCGTCTCGGTCTGGCCAACACGAATCGGCTGAACACCCGCCTGCAGCTCGGCAGGGTCCACGTCCAGCTCATCGCCCGCTGCTATCCGAAGGATCTCGGCGAACGACCAGATCGCCGCAAGCCCTGCCGCCGTTCTACCGGTATCGACGACCTGATCTGATCCCGGAAGCTGGGACGAGCGAACCTTCAACAACAGAACGTCCGTGGTCTTCACCGCTCCAATGGCTATCAGCTCGGTGGGGGTGCCCTGTGGCGGGGGTACATTAGTTCCAACAGCGTAGAGCTGTGGATCACGCACGGTGACAGTGCCATCTTGTTCGCGAGTGAGCGGGTAGAGCTGGCCGCTGTTGTCGTTAATAACCAAGACACGGCTTCGAGGAAGGGTCTGGAGCTGAAGGCCACCGATCTCAGCCTCAGGATGATCGTCGTACATCCTGCCGAGCTGCGGACTAGAAAGCAGAGGACCACGCTCGGCCCGGTCCTCGTAATCCGCGGAACGATAGAGGGTCCGGAAGCCTCGCGGCTCATGCATCGGAAACGTTTGTAACGGCCCATTACAGACCGGACACTGAGCGTCTGCGGCGGCATTTCCGAGCCAAGTCGTCTCGCAATCAATCGAGCGGCAGCGTGTGACGTTGTATGGAGCCCCCAAAGGATCCTGCGCTCGGACAGTACGACCCGCAAATGCCCAAGCGGCGAATCCAAACGCTGTATGCACCCGCTTGTCCTTCAGCACTTCGGCACCGGGGGCGAAGCTCGAGATTGCCATCTCAAGTGCGCGGTCGCTCACCTTAGATGCGTCATCGTCCCGCATGCTAGAGGGCTGCCGCTCGTAAAGCGGTCGCACGCGTGTCGGAAAGCCGAACATCGGCAGGATTCCAGCTACCGCAAGACGTTCGCTGAGTTCTGTCTCGATGAAACGGTCGGTGTCTCTGACGACGACGTCGATAGCCGGAACAAGATCCTGGCGGAGGTAGCTCACAATGCGCGCAATCTCCCCTTGACCAAGTCCTGAATATGGCGTGAGCCCGTGGACAACTTCGTCGACCTCGACACTGGTTGCCAGCCAATGGGCTATGTCATCGCGATAAAGCGGGTCCCAATCGGCAGTAAGGCCGAAGATACCATGGGTACTCTCCCGCGTACGGCGCGGCCGCTGAGCAGTCGGCAGTGCGAGGAAGGCACGCCTGAGTGCTTCTGCTGCTGCCACTCGCTGCACAATCTGGATTTGGCCCAGATCGAGGTAGGGCTGCGGCGGTCGGTCACCCGTCATCCGCTGAGCGTTGTTAAAGTAATAGTCATCGTGTGTGCGGTCCCGGCAGAGCGTCAGCGCGTAGGAAAACGTCTGCCCAGCCCGGCCCGCACGACCCACGCGCTGCTGATAGTTGAACCGGCGGGGCGGCATGTTTGCCATCACCACGCTTTGCAGACTGCCAATGTCGACCCCGACCTCCATAGTGGTCGTGACGCTGAGCACGTCAATCTGTGATGTTAGCGGACTTTCGATAGGTGGCCGCAAAAAGGCACGCTTGAACAGCCGCTGGCGGCGTCTTTGCTCAGCTAGCGGCTTGGTTTGACCCGTGAGTTCCTCAACGCGCAGGCGTTGAGCTGGCTTGCGCGATAGCCAGCCATAGTAATCATCGACGTCATGGGACCTGGGAACTTGCTCAAATGTGCGGTGCAGGCAGCGGGCGTTCGTGCAAACGCCCGCGGAGCCGTGCATATGGACGCGGGCGCATCGGGTGCAGCGGAACATGTAAGGGCTGCCGGTTGCGCGCAGAGTAAGCGGTAGCACAGCCGTCTCATGAGTCCGGAGCCGCCAGGTCGTGTCGATGATCTGGCCCTCCGATAGTGCATCCTGGATATCGGTGACGAGCTGAGTGCGATTGACTGCCTGACTGTCAGCTACAGCGTGCAGGTAATCGCGTAACGCCGCCGGCGGATCTGTGCTCAGTCGCCGTTGTGTGCGGTCGGTGGGGTCGTCGGCAAATGAGCCCTTCATACCCAAGATACGGAGAGACGAACATAAGACTTGATCAGCCACCTCGCGGGGGAGCTGGAGCCGATCTGCCAGGTCGCGCGAAGGAGCAATGTAAGCGGCCCCAATCGACTCCAGGTCTCGCCCGCCTTGATCGAAAATTAGCTCGGCCATCTGATGTGCCAGGGAGAGCCGAAGTTCGCCGGAGCCAAGCCGAGCAAGCTCTGGTGCAACTCGCTCCCACTCGCCCGCGGGAGCGGGATAAAAACGCCACCAAGGGCTGCCGTGCCGCTTGGCGACGGAAGGACGCGGCCCCGCCGGATTCACACCCAGCTGTACCAGGGCTTGCTCCACCCGCGCGACCAAAACGCCCCACTCTGGGTCCTGGGCCGCTGAACCCGCGGTCTCAAAACGTGAGATCTGGTCCTGTTCGTCCTGGTTGGAGATGCCGCGCGCGTCTGCGCGATAGGCTATCCAGAGGTCAGGGTGCTCCGACCGAACTTGGTCCAATTGGAGTTGCTCTTCCGGATTAGTTGGCGCTCGGCCCGCGGCGGCGTCGCGCAGGATAAGGTGTATCGGTCTAATCTGTCGTGGCGCAATCTCACGTCTGATGAGCTGCCGCACCAAGTCACGGAAGTGATTGTGCTCTAGACCGGCACCCATTTCTGCTGCGTCGTCGCGGCTGTCGGTGAAGACGATGGTCTGAGCCGCGCGCCCTTCATCATCCAGTGTCTCAACCAGGCGGTCGGTCATTGCCTGCGAAATGGCACCAGTACCTGTGGTGTGGGCGCGGATCGGAGTCCGTACAACGCCGCGGAAGAACAGGCTCAGGTCTCGGTTTACGCCGGTTTGATCGCAATGCGGGCAGTACTCAGGCAAGGCGGGGGCAACGGCATTGCCTGGAAGAGCTAGTGGGGCGACACGCATGAAAGTACCTGTCGGGGTCTCGCGCAGCATCGCCGGACGCAGATGGCCCAGGTAAGGGTCTAGCACAGCGGGCTCGAAGGAGAACTGGATCCGCTGATTGTTGAGACCATGGGTCCACGGCGGTCGCATCGGCCCTGACCGCGGCCAATACCACATGTACTGTCCATATGGCCGGCGGAAGACGAGCTGCACCTCGCGTGCAGGTACTGAGCGAGGCCCGGCGTTTAGCCACCAGCCGGCTCCGGTTGGGGCATCCGGATTGCTCACGTAGCCGCCGAGAAAAGGCTCGCCGCACTGATAGCAGTATAACAGCTCCAACACCCTCCCGCCGCAATCGCAGCGAGTGCGCGGAGCAGCGTATATGCGTCCGATCCGCCGGTCCGGACTCCGATCTGCGGCGCTTACCGACGAGCACGCAGGATCCGCACAGGCCCAAAGGCCGCGGATCATGCGCACGAAATGGTGAGCGCGAAAGCGAGGCGCCCCGAACCCTCCGGTCTGGGCGCCTGCCGCCCGGAGGGCACCCTCAAGCGCGGCCCGGGACGTGTCTGTGCCGAAGAGACGATCCGAGATCTCTGAGAGTGGCTTGGGCCGGCTATCACCATCGGCCACGCAAGCGCTTGCGAGCGCCTCGCCGACCTGATAGCGCTCTGCAAGTTCTCGCAAGGTCTCGGTTGAGGTATCGGCGCTCACGCACGCAAACGGCGCTGTTGGTAGTGTCACGGGTGGCATGGGCGGCCGCGGATCGCCCGGAATAATTTCGAAGGCGGAATGCGGGACGCCGAAGAACTGCTCCAGGAACTCAAGGCCCTCCTGTCCGTCCAAGCTGGCGCTAGTCGCGATGCAGCGGAGCTGCGGCGAATCTGGCTCGAGCCCGAGGCGACGCAGCAGATTCCGAACAACTAGAGAGACTTCAGTACCCTGTGTTCCGCGATAACTGTGCAGCTCGTCCACAACTAGAGTTAATGCGTGATTGGGGTTCTCCCGAAGCCAATCGCGCGTGGCATCGAATATCGGGTCTTCCACGTTACGCATGAGCATAACGTTCAGCATAGTGGTGTTGGTTACTAGGATGTCCGGTGGGTGCAGGATCATGTCCCACCGTGTAAGCATCTCGCCGCACATTGGATCTGAGAATTGTGGGCGCAGCTCGGTGTCCTCGTGCCGCAGCGCAGTAAGATCCGCTTCGATGTCCTGCAGCTGCCGCCCAGCATCGAGCGCGGCACGATCATTCCTCAATACCGGGATACCGCCGGTGCCTAGTGTTACGCCGGTATATCGCCCAAAGAAGAGGCGAGGCGCGCCGAACACTGTAGAAGCTATTGCGGCTCTGCGGATGCGCGATACCTGATCCTCAACGAGAGCGTTCGTGGGGTAGAGCACTATCGCACGCACCGCTGCGGTTCTTCGTGAGCCTTCCCGTAAGGGTGTCCACGGGGCATCGGCGGGAGGGTGACGCCACCAGGGGTTCAGCGGTGCTGCCTCCGGCCATCGCTCGCGCTCGCTCTCTGCCAATAGGCGAGCGAAGATGGGCAGTAGGAAGCATTCCGTTTTGCCCGAACCGGTGCCTGAGGTAATTACTGCGTGCCGCTTCTCGGCCGAGGCGGGTGACAGGGAGGTGATCAGCGAAAGTGCCTGGTGTGTGCGGAGCCTCTGGTCCCCATTCCCTCGAAAAATGAGGCGGCTCAGCTCGTCAGCGACCTGCCGAGACACTCCAACTCGTGCGCATGCCTCCGCGACACTATCCCCGTCGAGATAAGGAAACTGCGCCTCGAGGAGGGGCTCGCGGAAAAGAACGCCATCCTGCTCTATAAGTCGACGGCGTTCGGCCATCATTTGGGGGTCACGCAGCCAGAACGCGGTGTCGAAATACCGAAGATAGCCTTCTTGGAGCGCAGATTGGAGGGTCGTCGGAGTGGCTTGAGGCATTCTCGTCCTATGTGATTTGTCAGCCATGCAGGAGGAGCTGCAGGGCTCTAGCAATTGCTGGAGTGACGGCTGGATACTCTAGTTGCCCTAAGTCAGCGCGCAGCCGCGGGAGGGTTCCGGAGCATGCTACCGCGGCTCGCTCTAGGAGCATGGGAAGCTCGGCTCCTAGGAGAGTGGTGAGTGCAGTGCGATCCTTCTCGTAGGCTAACAGGGACACGCCTGCTTCCCGTGCAGCCAGATGCTTTGCCACATTCGCCTCGGTCACCCGCATTTGCTGGAGTGCAAGGTCCTCGAGGGACGTGAAGCCGTATGTGCGGCCCCAGTTCTCCACCCGATAGGCGCCCGGCCGATCGTGGTCCGCATCGACCCAGCGAGCCGACGAAAGGTCAAAGCGCTGAGCATGAGGCCCGCCCACCTGCATTGTAGACAAGCTCTCCAACACCGACGAGAGAGGTGGGGCCGAGCGCAGGAGGCGCTCAGTAAATTTCGACGCTAGACTGATGCCCGAGCCGAGCGGCGTTGAGATGTCCGTGAGGGTGATGCGACGGAGCTGATCGAGTGTCGCGTGAACGCGATAAATACTCGGTCCTCGATCCGGTGCTGCACGCGCTAGCTCGAGGCCTGCTTCAGCCAGACGTTTACGGAGCACTGAGACGAGACGAGGCGAGCGCGCTCCAGTGAGAACCCAAGATCCATCGGTAGTCTCCGCGAGAGCCGGTGCCGTAACCTGCCAGCTCGCTAGGCGCATCGTATCGCGGTCGAGTTCTATATCGAGGTGAGCTAACGCGGAAAGGTCCCGGGCAACACGCCAGGGAAAAAGGTCATCCTCGTTGAGTTCGGCTCCAAGCGCACGAAGTGTCTCGGCGCGACCGCCGCCCATGTAGCTGAGTGCGTCAAGGAGCAGATCCTGCGCCTCTATCTCTGAGGCGCGAGGCTTGGCGTAGCGGGGCAGTTGAGCCGGCGGAAGCATCGCGACGCGCTTCGCGGCCGCTCCCTTATGACGAATAACTCCGCGGTTGCGGGTCCACTCGAAGCGATGGCACTGCACGCATTCCTGCCACTTCAGGGTCTTGTAGTTGTCGTCCGGCTGTCCAGGCTCGCAGAGCCAGCGGTGATATCCAAGAACTGCGCACGACTGGGCGAAATGCGTGTTATCCAAGCGTGTCCGCCGTCGCGGAGATCGCTCTTCGTGCTGCTGGCGTCTAGCTGGCAACGGCAAAGGTGGCGGCGCACCGGACACCTCGGCACTCCACGATTCATTGCCGATCAAGACACCCCGTGTCCATCCAGGCGGCACGCCACCAGGTCTCCGGAACGCGCTCACGACCGACAGCGGATTTGTGAGATCTAAACCAAGGCCCCAGTCTCGGCGAACGCCGGCCGGACGAGGATTGTCAGCGGAGCGGAGACGAAAATTCGCTCGTCGCACCACTACTGCGGTGCCATCGCTTTTCCGGCGAACGATCTGAGCTTCATAATCGCCAGCCTCTAAGCCTTCGAGGGAAACGGCGCTGCGTCCAACGAACTGGCCAAGGGTGCGTGACTTTTGCGCGCGGCGGTCGAGGAGAACCAACGCGAAGCGCACGTCGGATTCTAGGACAGCAAGCACCTCTGGAGGCCGACCCTCGTGCCACGTGCCTTGTCCAATTCGAAGGCCGCCCGAAAGGCTCACAAGGTTCCCAGGTGCGGCGCAGAGTGCAGCTAGCTTACTGTGCTTCCCGCTATCGGCCGCTTGAACAAGTGCCACATCGACGAACGCAACCCAACCCGGAGGCAAGCCCTTGGTTGAGTCCGCTGAAAGCCGTGTAAAGCCTGGGCGCGCGTAGGTAGCTAGGTGCCGCTCCACTACACTCGCAATCTGTTCATGTGCAAGCACAAGGCAACGCTCGAGAAGTTGAGCTCGCGATGTCTCATAGTAGCGACCGTCCCGATCATTATAGGCGAGAACCAGAACCGGCGCAGGGGATCGAAGCAGATGAACGCCGGGCAGGTCGTCGCGCACCAGCTCTAGCACACCGGCGAGCAAGCTGGTCGCGCCAATCCGTTCCCAGGGCTCCAGGCTCACGGCTCCAAGGCCCGGTAGTTGCCTCATCTCGAGAGCTGTGGAGCAAGACGCTACTGCGTCCCGACCGGCCTCGTCGCTGCGGGCGCCGAGCGTCCACTGGCCGGCGATGGCGTCCGGGTCACCACGGCTCACAAGATACAAGGCGATCTCTGGGACTGGCTCGAGTGCCAGCTCAGCGAGCCACTCAAGCCGCGCTGGCGGAGGGCTCTTTTCCCGTGTCCCGCTGCGGCTGATCCCTATCCAGTGCTCCAGCTCATCGCAAGCGACCTGCGCGATGCGCTCGTGCACTGTCTCGTCTTGCCAGAGACGGGTTAATCCGCTCGGTGCCTGGCCTCGGCCGATCCAGTCCTCGATGTACTCTGACATCTCGGCGATGCCGATCCTACGACCTGGAGCTAGCCCGTACCGCTCGAAGACAGATCGCATGGCAATGCGATCCTGCTCTCGAACTAACGCTTGAGAAATGGGATACCCTACATAGACAAGCCGCCCCTGGACACGGGCCGTGGGCAGGCCAAGGTCACCATCCCAATCCTCTAGCCAATCGTTAAACGCGAGCCAGAGAGGGAGCGTGTCCGGCAATTCGCGCTTGAGTTTCTCCGCGCGCGAACCATCAACTCCGAGCACGGTCGCGAGCCGATCCCGGTAATTATGGGCGTGGTATCTCTGGTCTCTTACCATGGCGGCAGCAGCCGACGTCATGGTTACGAGCAGGGACAGGAACGGCGGCGGTCCAACTTTGCCTGCAGCCTCCCAGGCCCGCGCTGCCGCATAGTGCCCTTCAAAAAGGCGAGCGCCATCCCGCCATCTTAAGCTGCGGGCAATGGCGGCCTCCAAGGGCGTGCCAACAATCGTCCCTAGCTGGCTGAGTCGCTCTGGTTCGACAAACAGGTAGAGAGGTTGTGCCTCAAACCGGCCATCGAGCAGCTCTGCGTCAAGCACACCGTTCCAGGTGTCGATCTCGCGGCTAATGCTCGATGTAGCTCTGTCCAGCACCCTTCCCCCCAGACGGTGCAGTTCTTGTGTTGCGACCCGTAGTTTAATCTTGCTTATGCGAGATCTGGTGGCAATCCCGGCCGGGATAGAGCGACCCAATCATTAAGTATTAATCGTGAGTTCTACTGTGTAAAGGACCTGGCCGAAACAACTGTCTAACCAGCGCCCAATAGCGCCGCACTGGCCAGAGAGGATAACGTTGCAAAACGTCAATGCCGGGCTCACGGACAGAAGAGTTCTGATGAGGAGTATGACTCCACCAGCCACCCTGACCTTGCCTAAGCAAACATGAGGGAGGTGAGAGGCATGGTTGAAAATAGGTGCAACGCTCGAACCAACCGTTAATAGTCAAGGCGGCTCCGGCCGTGCCGCTACCAGAGTTGGAACTGTTTCGAGCCGCAGAGTTCGCCTACCGAAGCGGGCTCCCCCGACGTCCAGGGTGCCCCAAGGTTGCCGTGCAGGTTACGAATTGGCCCGCGCTACAGTCTAAAAGGAGCTTCATAGCGAAACGTGGTGCCCTTTCGTGCCTGCCAGACAGAGCTGTCCTGAGATTGAACCCCGTTGCAAAAAGCGGAGTAGACGGAGGTGAATCGGCGCACCTGTACATCCGGGCGCCAATTCATCTCTCATTCTGATTGTGAAGGTAGAGTTCTGCCTTAGGCCTCAGCAGGGCGCACCGGTGACGGCCTAAATGCCGTCGGGAGGCCTCTAGCGCCACGACCTTTACCAGTACCTGGGTGCGGCGCATGATCACCCTGCATGTCGAGATACTTCTCAGGCACGGGCAGCAACGCGACTGGTGGTGGAACAGGAAGCCGCCGCGGAGGCAGCAGGTGCAGGCGATCATGCGTCGGTGCGTCGAAGAGTTGTGCTCGGATCGCCCTCGCGAGGATCTCCGCAATAAGCGACGGCACAGCATTGCCGAGCATGCGCTGCATTTCCGTCCGACCTACATCCACCCTAAGTCCGTCTGGGAACGTCTGAAGTCGGCATAGTTCCTCGAACGTTAGCTTACGCGAGTTCCAGTGGAACGGGCCAATGGCGGATCCTGGCTGAGCCTGGATCGTCCAAGATGGAAGACGCTTCGAGAGCTTTAGGAGGAAGGACCAGTAGCGAGTCCTCCAACCAAACAATGGCAATCCGTCCCCTCTAGGAGTGTGAAATAGATAGTTCTCCCCCTCCGGGATCGTAGGCAACAGATCGCCCCATTTCCCACCAATGCGAAGGCCGTCCAAATCATTCGGCTCTGGCAGGTCGCCGATCGCGTCCCATGCAGTCATGTATGGTTCACGTGGCGCCGCAAAGATGTCGAATGATTTATCGTCAGGGCCCGCATGCGTAGGCTCTGGAAAACGGAAAATTCGGCCATCCCTCGCACCAACGATAAAAACGCGTTCGCGGATCTGCGGAACGCCGTACTCTACGCATTTGATGACGCGCCACGAAGGTTGGTAGTTTGTGCCGACCGCTTTGTTGATCTCACGAATGCCGTCGAGCAGCAATGTCAGGCCTTCATCCTTCCCTTCGTAAGCGAGGCCACCGACATTCTCTAAGAGGAACGCTCGCGGTCGCGTATCGCGAAGCACTCGAAGGTAGGCGGCCAGTGTATTAGCCCGGGGATCGTCCAGGCGGAGCGTGTCGCCCCTGACCCAGTAACTCGACTTTGAGAATGGCTGACATGGCGGCCCGCCAATCAGCATGTCGACTTCACCAGCCCCCAGGTCAGCTTTCGCTAGGATTGCTGTGGATGAAACGCTATTGATGTCATCTTCTATAACATTCCAGTCCGGCCGATTTAGCCGCATCGTTCGGCACGCAAATCGGTCAAATTCGACGGCAACACGCGTCTCGAACCCAGCCTCCTCGAAGCCAAAGTCCAGACCGCCGATACCACTGAAGAGGCTAATTGTCGTAAGCATGATAGGAGTTTAGCAGCTCTGAGATAGGAATTGTTAACTCGAAGCCCGGACTATCGGCACTCATCCACAGCGAAGAGTAAGAGAAAAGTGCTTCGGATTGATAGAGCCATAGCCGAACGTATCCTGCGAGAGGAGGCGGCGCGCTTAGATGACAACCTTGGGGACCCGGCTTGGGTCGACCATATCGAGACCCTTTCCGAACTTTGCGAACGTGGGAGGATCCGAACCCATATTGCGTTTATTGGGACGGCGATACTGGCGAAGTGCGTTGATGCAAGAGCAGATCTAAAGTGGATCAAACCAAGCCATGCAAAGGATGCGCCTTTCGCCTTCTCAGCGCGCACTCTCGCCGAGAGCGTTCTCGTGCCAGTGGCCGCTGATCTCGGGATTCATATAGGGGTCACGTCGCCGCAACCGTTAAACAACCAGCCATATTTTCGGATGACATATCTCGGCGACAATACGCCGATCTCAGCTGCGGGAAGGCCAGCCTTCGATTTCATGGTGAAGTTGGTCAGACTACTTGAGTCAATGAGCGAGGCGCAATCTCGCGATGCCCTACGAGCCTTCATCTCTGTCCGCCAGCGCTATCAACCGAGGTACTCGGAGGCCCCAGGCGAGTTGCACGTTACGCCTGAGGCTCTGGCCGCAGAGATCAACCAGTTCGTTAGCGAGAACTCCGAAGGGGGAAAACGCGCCCAGGCCTGCGTCGCCGGGTTGTTCGATGCGTCCTTCGATGTTGAGCATGTCGAGTCGGGCAGGATCAATGATCCGTCTCGTGATCATCCAGGCGATGTCTGCGTTGTCATCAATGGAAAGACTGTGAAGGCTATCGAAGTTAAAGACAAGCCGGTTACATACAACGATGTCCAGATCTTCGGCAAGAAGGCAGTGGACATGGGGTCGACAGACGCAGCTTACGTGATGGTTTCGGCCCGCCAGGAACGTCTTGACGACACCCGCCTAGCCAAATGGGCAGAAGGTTTCGGTCTTAGCCTAACACTTTTTTATGACTGGGGCACACTGGTTGCTCAATCGTTGTATTGGAGCACGATGCCGAAGCGAGATGCAGCAAAGATTGCAGCATTGAGAATTCGCCAGCGTCTGGTAGATGTCGAAGCGCACCCTGAGACTGTTGATCGATGGACAAGCATCTTTGCTGAAGCTGACGGAACTCGCACGTGAAAATCAAACCATACGACCGGAACATAAGGGCGATGTTCCAGTCCTCTTTCTACAAGATACCGCGCTTCCAGCGACCCTACTCGTGGGACCGTGGGAACATCGAAGACTTTTGGAGTGACGTTGTCTCGTCAGGAGAAGTCGGACATTTCATCGGCTCAATGGTGCTTTATTCTGGTCCGGGAGAGGATAAGTTCGTTGTTGATGGTCAGCAGCGCCTAACAACCATTATCATCTTTCTCGCTGCACTTCGGGATGTCCTCGTGGCTGCTGGTGAAGAGCAGCTTGCACGAGGCATTCAGGGCATCATCGAGCGCCAGGACTTGGCGGCCGAGAAGCGCTATGTAATTCGAAGTGAAACGTCTTATCCGTACCTTCAAGAAAACATCCTAAAGTTTGGCGCCGCTGACGTCGACATAAAGCCTTCGGAGGAGGAGAAAGGACTCCAGAGCGCCTACGAGTATGCGAAGCGTGGTTTCGACGAGGCCGTTGCACGGATCCGAGAGACATCCGGGAAAACTGAAACCTGGAGAAAGCGAGAGATCAAGAGAAAGCTCGAAACTTTTCGTGATGCACTTCTATCATTGGACGTGATAACAATCGAATTGGACGACGAGGATGCAGCGTATATCGTTTTTGAGACTCTGAATACTCGTGGACGCGACCTAGAGCCGAAGGATCTAATCAAAAATCATCTTGCGAAGTTGCTGCCGAAGCAGACGGAGGTCGATTCTACGCGAGAAAAGTGGGACAAGATGCTTGATGCCTTGGCGGCAAGCGAGATCGACGTCTCGACGTTCTTGCATCATCAGTGGCTCTCTATATACGAATACACGCCCGAGCGGGCCTTGTTTAAGGCGGTCAAAAATCGAATAAAGAAACCGAGTGCAAAGGCCTATCTCAACAGTCTGGTAGCGGACGTGGAACGCTACAGGCGTATAGCCGATCCAGTGTCTTTCAAATGGAAGAAGGAGGAGGATCCGGTCAAAGCCTCACTACAAGCACTTCGCATTTTTAAGGTAACACAACCCACGCCGATGATCTTGGCACTTCTCCGCGCATATGATGAGAAGCGGATCTCGTTGAAACAGGCGCGGGACACAATTGCTGATATCGAGCGGTTTCACTTCATGTACACGGCAGTAGCAGGACAGTCCTCGTCAGGGGGCGTGTCAAAAATGTATGCAGCCGCTGCTCGAGAACTTACGAAGGAGCAGGACGATCAAAAGCGAGCTAAGGTGCTGACTGATTTTCGCGCGAAACTGAAGGCCCGTGTCCCAGAAAAATCAGCATTTGAGGCAGGCCTTAGAGAGCTGCGGTACGGGCCTGGTGAAACCCGCAACAAGCCCCTCATACGATACATATTAGAGAAGCTGGACGCCTCATTGCGTACTGGTGCCGCAGCCGATTACTCAAAGATGACAATAGAGCACATCGCGCCGCAAAACCCTCCACCTGGGAGTGTTGCCGCGTCACTCGCGCCAATCATTGGCAACCTTGTACTCGTTTCGGAAGCTTTGAATGGGAAGCTCCAAAACAAGCCTTTCAAAGATAAGCTGAAGGCGTTGACCGATGCCGGCGTCCCGCTTGACAAGATCATTAAGAACGCGACCCAATGGACTGATAAGGAAATTAACACACGCACAGAGTGGATTGGGGAGACGCTCAGGAAGCCGTGATTGCCCAGATCGTGAAAGTGGGCCGCCATCACTTGGCGTTTCCAGAGTGAACTCGAGGTAAGCCTATCTATGGATCGGCTGAGGGTGGCTTCGTGCAACCAGTTTCAACGTCTGAAACTCAGGCGTGCTCGGGGTTTAGCACACGATGAACTGATGCCTTACCGATCTGCAGCCGCCGGGCGATCTCGGACAGACTTATCCCTCCAGCATATAGCTCCTTGATCTGATCGGCTTTAGCCCGTGCAGTGGGCTTTCTGCCTTTGTATCTCCCCTCTGCCTTTGCTTTTGCTATACCCTCGCGCTGACGCTCCAGCATCATTTCGCGTTCAAACTCGGCCATACTGCCGAGAACATTAAGCATGAGCTTGCCGGTCGGGGTGTTGGTGTCGATCCCCATGTTGACGATACGGATACTGACGCCCTTGGCCTGGAGCCTTCGAATGATCTCCCACATATGTGGGACGGAACGGGCCAGGCGGTCGAGCTTCGTCACTACGAGCGTGTCACCTTCTCGAGTGAACTCCAGAGCTTGTTCCAGCATCTTGCGTGGGCCAATTGAGCTTATCTGCTCATGGAACACCTTCTCACAACCGAGTTCCTTGAGTTCTCGTAGCTGCGCCTCCAGGCCAGCCTCTTGCTCCAGCGTACTTGTCCTCGCATAACCCACGAGCATTACAGTCCCCGTTCCGTTGAACTCTTAGAACTTTGGAACGGGCTGTTCCAAAAGGCAAACAGTATTTTATCGGAACGGCTGAAAGGGGAGACCCTGCCGTTCCGTTTGGGCAAGGTTCAACGGAACGGGCGTAGCTTTACAAACGCTCATCTCTGGCCTTGCTGCCAATCCCGCCAAATGGTTTGATGTAAGGAACTCCAAAGCAAAAAGCCGTAAGCGGATTTGTTAGGGCTGAGTTAATGAGAAATTTTGAGGTCGATCAGAACGGCGCCCCGCCGGCGAGGGATTTCTTCGAGCGCATCATTCAAGCTCCCAATGTCATCGATACTCTTTATAGTTTTTTTGTTGCTGCTATCGCCCTTATCACCGGTGTGGTTCTCGTCGGTATGCTGCTTCTGCCGGCACTAGGCATAGCTATACTTGGGCCCGCAGGCGACTACTTCGGCGGCTTTCTTAACCCCCTTCTTACTCTCCTGACATTCACTGGTGTGCTCTACACAGTCTATCTACAACGGATGGAGCTAGCGGAAAATCGAGCTGAAACGGAGCGTCAGGGCCGATCACTAGCGCGACAAAACTTCGAAGCCACGTTTTTTCAGATGCTGACGATCCACAATGGCATCGTGAATGCAATCGACATCCAAAAAACACAAGGTTTGAAGAATGGAAGAGACTGCTTCAGGACTTTTCGAACCCGCTTGAGGGACCTGTATAACTCGAATCGTTCCCAATATAGCTCAGAAGAGGACGCAATTCGCGACATTTATAATGTATTCTGGGACAGGTCGCGTCAGGACCTGGGACACTACTTCCGATACCTGTTCAACTTCGTCCGATTTGTTGACGATTTCGATTTCTCGTTTGAGAGCAATCCAGTTGAAGCTAAACTGCGTTACATGAGACTTATCCGTGCGCAGCTCTCAGACTATGAGCTGATAATACTATTCTATAATTGCCTCTCCAGCCACGGGGGCGAGTTCAAGACCTATGTTGAGAAACATTCTCTACTGAACAACATTCCAGACAAGTTGTTGCTGAACGTGAGGCATAAAGGTTTCTTCAATCCATCCGCTTTTGAGCGGATCGCTCAACCGGTTCAGGCGTGAATTCAGTTCAGGCTGCGAAAAATCCCATGTTCAATTGGGCAGGCAATATGACACGGCCGGAAGTGTCGTAAGGATAGCAATCGGGAGCCTAGTTGAATGCCTACGCCCAATTTCGGAATGCCATTACATGAGCCGGTATTTCTGGAAGGTCATGCGAGGTTCCAAGTCAGGGGGTTTGCGGGGGGTGCGTAAAAGATCAGAGTGGAGCTGCCCAAGTGGTGGATAACGCACAATCAGCACTGCGGAAGGTACTCGTCACAGCTCTGCACATGCTGCAGGACCAAATAACCAAGGCACAGGAGCATTCGAACGAGTTTGACAAAACAGCCACAGCTTCTGTCCGCAGCTTGTGGGTGAACGTGCTCCGCGAAGCGTTCGCCCTAAATTATCCGAAGCCCACCTATGCAGTGTTTGGCGGGCGCCCTGGACGGTTAGATGCAGAGACAAGTGGGGTGCCCTCCGGCATTAGTGCATGGAACCGCTGGGAGTTCTTGCATGATGTTACGGTTGTCACGACCGCGGAGTTAAGTGCGCCTTACGCCAAAGATAAGAAAATCTCACTAGTGGCAGATGTCGTATGGCAGGTTGAGTCAGAGATTGCGCTTGATGCGACCGAGCTCGCCAAAGATCTAAGCAAGCTCAAAGCGGGTTCGGCGAGGTTCAAGCTCCTCGTTGCGGCTCAACCACGCCGAGCTGATCGCTCGCCCTGGCTCAAGTTTATTGGTCGCGCATTTGAGGGGATAGAGGGCGAAACTTACCTTGCTCTTGTCCCGACGTACGCTGGAAAAGGATCCGATAAATGGCACTCCGGGGAGGTTTCGATTGAAGCTTATCGATGTTCAAAAGATGGAGCCGTGCCCACGCCCTTGGCCCTGTTCTAATCAGGAGCAGCCCACGGTGAGACTGCGAAAATCCAAGCTACTCAAGCGGTCTTGGCTAATCCATTGATAAAGCTCTCGATACAACTGTTCACGGAGACTAACCTGAACGCAATGATTTCAGTCGCCTAGTCGCCGATACTGTTAGGAGTAGGTCCAGGATAGTTGTCCCGCTGCCTTGTTGAGACCAGCGCTGTCCCTTTAACGTTCGAGATAGCCTCGGCCAGTTTGAAACCGGGTTCACTTTCCTCGTCTCCAGAGAGGCTCAATTTTTCAAAAATCTATCACGTCGCTCACCCTGCTCATCCATGATGAGGTGATCGCTGAAACAACGGAATGTGGTGGACACGCCTCTAGCAAGACGTAACGCCGACTGGAGCGCCTCTCGACCAAGGACACCCTCTCCAAGACATTGGCCAGCGAGGGCCGAGGTATCTGCAGCAAGGCTTGTGCAAAGGCGCGCGTCGATGGCTCCATCAGTCGTGAGTTGCGCGAGTGCTTGGCGGGATAAGGACTGTTCCGTTCCGGCGGGCTTGGCAGAGCTAGGCAATCTCGTCTGAACACCGTTCAAGCGCTGGACACCATCCAGGCGGAAGCGAGGGGGTTCAATTCGCGGCCAATATCATGCCAAGTCCTTGCTTAATATCCTGCCTCTAACACGGTCCTGCGAGGACTGGTGCCTGCATTTACCGTATTTGACTTCGACCAAAGAAACTTATGTCGCCTCGTGACGGCGCGATGTAGTGGTTTCCAGCAGCTTAGTGGAGGACACATGACGAAACAGGAACAGTTCATATTGCTGGTGCAGACCGCAATCCTGGCTACGACAACTGATGGACAGGAGGCTATCTCTGAGCTGACTACGGCCATCGCGGCAAGCGAGCGCATCCCCTACGCAATGAGTGCCGCTGACGCTGCCCAGCAATTCTACAAACTCATGCTGCTTCCGGGTGGCTATGATGGCGAGACCATTCCGGATTGGATAACACGCGCAGTTTGAAACCGGGTTCAAAATCCGACGTATCCGGCTTCAAAGAGTTGAAAGTACTCTCATAACCCTCGATGATTTGCTTCTTGGAGGCTTCTCAACTCTCATCCGTGTGTTCCGGGATAGGCCCTGTCCATCTGTCGCCTATGCGTGCCGGGAACGCTCGGTCCAAACGATCCAAGACCCACAAATATCTTGGAGCAATCCGATACCAGGATTGCATGTCGGACTGGCGTTCCCGATGGCGCACTAATATCGGGGTCTGAGCAAGTCCCTCGCGAACACGGTCTGGGATTTCCGCTGCTGGAATGATTAAGCGGCGAGACGTGATGAGTAGACGCAAAACGTGTTCGGCCATTCTGTCGTCACCGTCACAAGCGGTATAAACCTTCGAGAACAGCTCTAATAGGGCACTACGGGGATGGGCTAGATGCGATTGGTCCTCTAAGGAGACACGGAGGGCTTTTCGAAGCTGATCAGCCGCGTGAACTCTGATACGGGAAAGCCGTTCAATCAGACCAGTCTCGCCATTATAGCGTACGGTCCGACCGACATCACCCTCATACTGAACCTCGAAGCGAACGCGGTCCGGCGTCTTGGCATAAGTTGACAGGGCATGAGTCGAGCCTAGTCCGGTGCGGCTGCTTTTAACGGAAAAGACGAGGCTATTATGGTCGTACTCAACCGTTTTTCGCGTCTGACGCCCACTGCTGGCTTGGATGGCTCGGCCCCAATAATCGGCCCTATCCAAGGCTGCCGGAGTAGAGAACTCCCAATAGACCTCTGCCTGCGAAACCCATTGACGTTCAGCGAAAAGATTGACTGCCGGTAATTGGTCTCCTGCTCGCATCAAGGTGCACAATTCTGCTGTTACCGCCGAGAAGGCTGATTGCGTGTACCGGCCAAGTGCCTCGCGCCACGTGGCCTCTACGGCGGCGTAGCGAAGGTCTGTCTCTGGGACGATGTTATCGTTGCCGTCCAAGGTAGCGGGCTCGATTGTAGATGCATTCGTGCTTGGCCGGAGCCAATCCGATGGGCTGAGTGGGGCCCTGTTATCAACGTCTCTACCGTGGTGTCTAAAGAAGCGAGATGCATTGAATACGAGACGTGTAGCCACCCGATGGCCCGGCCAGTCTGAAGGGCGTTCCCGTCCGATGGAAATTTCACCTTCGAGAAGAAAACCCTCTGCAACACGCAGCAGATACTCGCGTGGGCGCGGCTGCGCGTTGCGATCAAATCTGAGCAAGCCGAGGTAGGACTTCTCCGCTAGGCCCCCGCTACGCTGGGAGATGCCTTGGAAGTCGGCATTTGCGATCCATCCTATTCCGTCGACCACGAACCGGTCGTGCAAACCGTATTGCGTCCGTATCGATGGACGTGGCTCTATTGGTGGGGGCAGCGCGACGCGGGTTCGACGGCGAACTGTAGGGGCATCAGGAGAGTGTTGAGGCATAGTGACAATCGTGGGTACGAATGAGACAGTAATAACGGGTCGGCTGAGCTATGCGAGTTTGAAACCAGTTTCAACGATGCATCCGTCGAACCAACTCCGGGTGACCACGCAACAACTATGTGCTGACACTTAATGAGCCTCTAGATTGCCCCTCGGACCCGCAGAAGTAGGGAAGGTTTTGTAAGAGCGGGTCCAGTTACGGATAGAGATGCTGCAGATCAAGTCCATCGTACTGAACTTTCGCAATTTCTCTTGCAAGCGTACTAGCCCGGGTCCCTGAGCCATAATGGTCCTCGGTATTGCGACCCGACCAGCCACCAAGTTCTCGAACGCGGTTTTGCGGAATTTCGGCGTCAAGTAGCGCATCTGTGAACGTGTGGCGAAATGAATGAAAGCCTTTTCGCCGCTCTGTAATACCAACTTTATCGAGGAAGTGGCCAAACCACTTGCTAAAATTGTCCGAGTAGTAACCCGTACTGGCTATATTTAATTCGGGGAAAAGGCGGGTTCCCGGTTGGTGATTGGTTCTGATAGCCGAAACATGTTCCATAAATCCCATTTGCTTGAGTTCTGGGTGTATAGGAACGAACCTTTTACCTGCCTCGGTCTTGACTCGCTTAAGACCTTCCTCGTCTGAACGGATCAGGATGATGTCAGTGCCATCAAGAGTAGAGATGTCGTCTTCGGTTAATTGGCAAATTTCATTTTGCCGCATACCAGAGAACAATGCTATCAAGGGAACCCAGAAACGCCCGCGTCTGGGGCGGTTTGTCCCTGGGCGGGCATACCCACCCTCATCGTTCAAGCACCCGGTATAAAGCGGCGCTGCGAAGATACGGGCCAAGTCTTCCGTCGAGAAGGAATGTCGCCTATCTTTTCGACGTATACCATCTCCAGCACGACGCAAACCCTTGGCCGGGTTCTCTTTGATGATTGTTTCGGCGACAGCAAAGTCCATAATTGACGTGAATGCGGACATGTAGCTGTTTGCTGTCGTTGCCGACATGGGTTCAAGGCCGCGCTCCTTAGCCAACCGCACCACTTCTTGTGTGCTCCGCTTAGGAAAGCGCTTGCTGGCGTTAGAGGGCAGAGCCGAGAGCACATCGAGAAGCTTTCGAGCTTTCTCGCGGTCAATGGAAGCAACGAGGGTCTTGGCCCCGATTACCTCCTTGAACAAGCGGAACTGGGCCTCTTGTTTGAGCTTCGTTTTGGGAGTTGAGCGAGGCCGAGCAGGATCGCGGTCGTATCTCTGTATCAGCTCTGAAAGGGTCACTGACGAGACTGAAACCGGGTTCAAACTCGTCCCAGCGGATAGGTTAGTGAAGCGAGGGTCCAGGGGGTAATGGGCCGTCCGTGAGAAGCGGTTTATCAATCTCTTCTCGCTCTCGACCATAGCCTGATGCAATACACGGTTAAGCGTACCTCGCCATGGAGCAGCGACGCCATGTTCAGCCAGATCAGGAATGCCAGCTTCGGAGAGGAGTTCTTTCACTGCCGTATTGACCGTCTGGGACACTACATCCCAATCCTCGATGAAGTGGAGGTCCGCCTCATGGACTTCAGCCTCTTCAGCGTCGAGGTGGCGGGTAACGTTCTTCTTTTCCGCTGTAACAAACCAGCGGGTGGCCAGCATCCATACTTGCTCTTCGGTTAGTTCAACCGCCTGACCATTGTTTGAGGGTACTCTAGGACGGCCAAGTTTGGATCGGGCTTCGTCGAACTCGGCCTCGACTTTAAGTCGCTCGATGCGAACTCGACGCTTAGCTTCTGTCGCATCGGAGGTCTTGAGTGAGCGCCTGATCTCAAGTTTGCCGATTATGGGCCGGACTTCATCCGGCACACGCACTCGTAGCCAATAGACGCTACCACGTAACTGGAGATGTTCGGGACGACGGGCCATGAAGGGTTCGTGAGCCTGATGTGTACCAAGGATG
Source organism: Microvirga sp. (assembly GCA_035645515.1). Lineage (GTDB taxonomy): Bacteria > Pseudomonadota > Alphaproteobacteria > Rhizobiales > Beijerinckiaceae > Microvirga. Next base: position 27,403 of record DASQML010000057.1, on the reverse strand, counting down.
TGTACCAATCAGCACACTCAACCCACTGAAATCAAACGTTTTCTAGGGAAATCAACAGCCTGGAGGAGGCTTGGTGGAGCTGAGGGGATTCGAACCCCTGACCTCTGCAGTGCGATTGCAGCGCTCTCCCATCTGAGCTACAGCCCCGGTCCGGTTCAAGACCAAGCGGGGGTGAGTTTTAGGCCTGCCCGCTTTGGTCTGTCAATCGGGGGCAGGGCGGCTTGGGGCTGTCTTTTGCGGGAGGAACGGCTTTTCAGGCTTCTACGGGTTGTTCAGCCCCGCTTTGAAGGTTACATGAGCAGCGCCCGATCCTGACAGGTTTCCCATGCGCGCCGTATTCGAAGTCATCTTGGTTGCCCTGCAGCTCTATACCTACCTGATCATCGCCTCGGCGATCCTGAGCTGGCTGGTGGCCTTCAACGTGGTCAACACCCGCAGCGAGTTCGTCCGCTCAATCTGGAAATTCCTGGATGCGGTGACCGAACCGGTATTGAGGCCGATCCGCAACATCATGCCCAATCTCGGCGGCGTCGACATATCGCCGGTCATTCTGATCCTGCTCATCATGCTGATCGACCGCGCTATCCGCTACTACATCCTGCCTTACGTCTTCTGACGAAGGAGGCACGTGAGCCGGCCTCGGCGCATCCGCCCCCACGGTCCCGAGGTCCGCGTGACTCGCAAAGGCGGCCGCGATGCCATCGAGGGGCTGGAGGCGCGCTCGGAGGCAGGCCCGTGCTGAAGGTCCGGGTGCAGACAGCGCCTGAGAACGGCGCTGCCGACGAGGGCTTGAGCCGGCCGTTTGCCAGGGCACTGGGGCGTCCGGCCCCTGCGGTCAGCCCAAAGACCTTTCTCATCGCCGGCGAGGGAGCCGCCCTCGCCAAGGACATTGCCGCTTTGACAGGACATTAGCCCATGACCCCTACGATCATCGACGGAAAAGCCTATGCGCAAGGCCTGCGCGCCCGCATCACGGATGCGGTGAAGGACCTCTCGGGCCGCAGCGTGACCCCGGGGCTCGCCGTGGTGATCGTGGGCGAGGATCCCGCAAGCCAGCTTTATGTGAAGAACAAGGCCCGCCAGACCCTGGAAGTGGGCATGCGCTCCTTCGAGCACGTGCTGCCGGCCTCCACCTCCGAGGCGGAGCTCCTGGCACTGGTGGCCCAGCTCAACGCCGACCCGGCCGTGGACGGCATTCTCGTTCAGCTGCCACTGCCCAAGCAGATCGATGCGCAGAAGGTGATCGAGGCGATCGATCCGGCCAAGGACGTGGACGGCTTCCACCCGGTCAACGCGGGCAAGCTCATGACCGGCGTGCCGGGTCTCGTCTCCTGCACGCCCTTGGGCTGCCTGCTGCTGATCCAGTCCGTGCGCCGGGATCTCGCCGGGCTGAACGCCGTGGTGGTGGGCCGCTCCAACATTGTCGGCAAACCCATGGCGCAGCTGCTGATCGCGCAAAGCTGCACCGTTACCGTGGCGCATTCCAAGACGCGCGACCTTCCCGAGGTATGCCGCACAGCCGATATCCTCGTTGCCGCCGTCGGGCGGCCCGAGATGGTGCGCGGCGACTGGGTGAAGCCCGGCGCCATCGTGATCGATGTGGGTATCAACCGCATACCATATCCCGCGGCCGGTGACGGCAAGACCCGGGTGGTCGGCGACGTCTCCTATGCGGAGGCGGCGCAGGTCGCCTCGGCCATCACGCCGGTTCCCGGCGGCGTCGGCCCCATGACCATCGCCTGCCTCCTGCGCAACACCCTGGAGGCCGCCTGCCTGCGCCGTGGAATCCCCATGCCACAGGTGGATTTCGCAAGGGTCTAGCCGGGCAAGCGCCCAGCCTTCGGATAAACACGTGAGTCCACATTTCGGCAGACGGGGTTCTCGACGGCGAGAGCAAAGTCTGCCAACGATACGCACGAGAGCGGGGGCACCTATGGCACTGACGACACAACAGCATCTTCTCATCGAAACCCGGGTGACCAACGAGGGACCAAGCGTTGTCGTGGCCTATCTCTTCTGGTTCTTCCTCGGCCTTTTCTCTGCCCATCGCTTTTACCTGGGCCGTCCGGGAACCGCGATCCTCCAGATCCTCTCGTATTTCATCCTGGTCGGGTTCATCTGGATCCTTGTGGATGCCTTCCTGATCCCCAGCATGGTGCGAGGCAAGCAGCAGAGCATCAGGGAGCGTCTTGCCTATCAGCTCAGCAGCCAACCGGGTCTGATGCCGGTTTAAGCTGTCCACTGCTGGACGTCGGCTCTTCCGACGCGCATTTCGGATCGGCCGTTCCGGCCGATCCGGTTGATGCGAGCATCGATGGCTGTTGCCCTTTCCAATCAGTTCGCCGCGAAGCAGTAGAACAGGCCTGCTCCGCCTGTGCTCTTCAGGGCATCCTGGCTGCATCCGCCCCGCGACGCGTGTGAGGAATTCCAGGATTTCGCCGGCGGCGAATCGTCCAGCCCCGTGCGGTCGTGGTGGCCGAGCATGGCCGCGCCCTCCGTGCCGCTCTTCGTCCAGTTGCCGCAGGTCATGTCCTGGCCGGCGGCGAAGGCCGTCCCGTCGGGTTGCGATCCGGTGAGGATGTCGTGCTCGTTGGGCGTGTCGCCCCGGCCTTTCACCGGTTCGCCCTTCTCGGTGAGCGCGGTCTGCTTGTTGAGGTTGTTGCCGGGGCCGTGCAGGTCCGCCACGTCCTTGGCGATCACCACGCCCTTGGCGTTCTGCCACGGGCCGCGGCCGATCCGGTCCCTGGCATTGACGGCGGTTGCGCCTCCCACGGCCTGAGTCGAGAGATAGGCGCGCCACATCTTCCCGCGAATGCCGGCCGCTTCGGCGAGGGTCTGGCAATGCCGGTCGGCACCCTCCAGCCCACCGAGATCGGCGCCCTTGCCCGCCCCGGCGCTGGTCACGAAGAAGCTCGTGTCGGCCGAGGCCGCCTGGGCTAGGGCCGCTTCCGGCGACGCCAGAGCCAGGAGGCCGATAAAGGCCGCGAGCGATATGCCGTTCGTTTCACGCATTGTCTCCTCCACGGATCGATCTTGAGGCCCCCTTGCTCAAGACAACTCCGTGACGCCGATCATTCCCTGTTCACGGCGTTGTGAAGAAGGACACTCCCTGTCTCCTCAAGCGCCCTGCCGCAGATGTTCGGCGAGCTGCCGGGCCGAGGGGGCTAGATCCTTCAAGGAGCGGATGCACAGGGTCAGGTCACGGGCGGCCCAGGAATCGTCGAGGCGCACGGCGTGGATCGCCATGGTGCGGGCGGCGCGCTGGGCGGTGGTCTCGGGCACGATGCCGAGGCCGACGCCTGCCTCCACCATGCGGCAGACGGCGTCGAAGCTTCTGAGCTGGACCCTCAGGCGGAGCGGTCGTCCGATGCGGCTCGCCTTGGCCGACAGAAAGCGCTGGAGGGCGCTCGCCCGGTCGAGACCGACGAAATCGTGCTCCAGCACCTCCGCGAAGGCGATGCTCGGGCGGGAGGCGAGGGCGTGCCCGTTCGGAACCACCAGGACGAAGCGGTCGCTGCGGAAAGGATAGGTCTCGAGCTGACCCGTATCCACCGTACCTGCGACGATGCCGATATCGCCTACGCCCTCGGCGATCAGGCCCACGATCTCGTCGCTGAGCCGCTCCTCCAGGTCGATGGTGACCTGCGGATGCTGGGCAAGGAAGGCGCCGAGCGCCTCAGGCAGGAATTCGGTGAGCGCATTGGTGTTGGAGAGGATCCGGATCTGCCCCGCCAGGCCCCCCGTATAGGTGCCCAGGTCTTCCTTGAGCTTCTCGGCCTGGGACAAGAGGGTCCGGGCATGCTGGAGCAGGGTGCGCCCGGCAGGCGTCGGGGTCACCCCCGCGCGGGTGCGCAGGAGAAGGGGAGCTCCCAGGGATTTTTCCATGTTGCGGATGCGGGTGCTTGCCGCCGCCAGCGCCAGATGGGCCCGCTCGGCTCCGTGGGTGATGCTCCCGGCCTCGACCACATGGCGGAAGAGGCTCAAATCGGTCAGGTCGAATTGCATAGCCTTCCTTCGTCATTCGCGAAGGGAGATAAGAATAATTAAAAATTGCACGATAAGCGAGCCCGGGGCATTCTTCGCCGCTGACGAAGTGTGCCCTCTCGTGACCACCTCGGGCGGAAGGCGCATTGCGGTGTTCCCGCGCTTCCGATACGAACCATTCCAAACTACGGGCGACGCAAGGTCGCCGATCAGGAGTGAAAGCTATGGCTGAGGCGAAAGTGGCCCCGCGGCCCCTGTCCCCGCATCTTCAGATTTACCGGTGGAGCTGGACGATGGCCATGTCCGTCGCCCACCGCATCACCGGCGTCGCTCTCTATGGCGGCATTGCGCTCTTCGCGATCTGGCTCGTGGCCCTGGCCTCCGGGCCGAAGGCCTTCGACGCCGTGCAGTGGTTCTTCGGCTCGCCCATCGGCTACCTGATCCTGTTCGGTTACACCTGGATCCTGATGCACCACATGCTCGGCGGCGTGCGCCACCTGGTGTGGGATTTCGGCTACGGCATGGAGGCCGCCCAGCGCATCAACATGGCCCGCTTCACCCTCATCGGCTCGGTCGTCCTCACGCTGGCGATCTGGGTCATTGCGTTCCTCGCGTTCTAAGGAGAGAGCCATGGCCGACAACAGGGCTGACACCCGCGTTTCCATGCGCACCCCGCTCGCCCGCGTGAAGGGCCTCGGCGCTGCCGGGCATGGCGTCGAGCATTGGTGGATTCACCGCGTCACCGCGGTCTCGAACATCCCGCTCATCATCGCCTTCGTGATCATCGTCGCGGCGCTCGCCCATTCGCCGTCTTATCAGGAGGCGATCGCCGTCATCTCGCACCCGCTGATCGCGATCATCCTCATCCTCGCCGTGATCTCGGTGGCGAACCACATGCGCCTGGGCATGCAGATCGTCATCGAGGATTACGTGCACGACAAAGGCTATAAGATCGTCGCCCTCATCGCGAACAACTTCTATGCCGCGATCATCGGCGTGGCGTGCCTCTACGCCATTCTCAAGGTCAGCCTCGGCCGCATCCTGGTTTAAGGAATTCTCTCATGGCTCAAGCAACGAACGGCCCGGCCATCAACGGCAAGGCCTATTCCATCATCGACCACACCTTCGACGTGGTGGTCGTCGGCGCGGGCGGTGCGGGGCTTCGTGCCACCGTCGGCTGCTCGCAGGCAGGACTCCGCACCGCCTGCATCACCAAGGTGTTCCCCACCCGCTCGCACACGGTGGCGGCTCAGGGCGGCATCTCCGCCTCCCTCGGCAACATGGGGCCGGACGACTGGCGCTGGCACATGTACGACACCGTGAAGGGTTCGGACTGGCTCGGCGACCAGGATGCCATCGAGTATCTCGTGCGCAACGCTCCCGCCGCCGTCTATGAGCTGGAGCACTGGGGCGTTCCCTTCTCCCGCACGGCGGAAGGCAAGATCTATCAGCGTCCCTTCGGCGGCATGACCACCGAGTTCGGCAAGGGCACCGCGCAGCGCACCTGCGCCGCCGCCGACCGCACGGGCCACGCAATTCTGCACACGCTCTACGGCCAAGCGGTGAAGAACCAGACGAACTTCTTCATCGAGTATTTCGCTCTCGACCTCATGATGGACTCAGACGGCCGCTGCATCGGCGTCGTCGCCCTCAACCAGTCGACCGGCGAGATCCACCGTTTCCGTGCCCACATGACGATCCTCGCCACCGGCGGCTACGGACGCGCCTATTTCTCGGCGACCTCCGCTCACACCTGCACGGGCGACGGCAACGCCATGGTGCTGCGCGCAGGGCTCCCGCTGCAGGACATGGAGTTCGTGCAGTTCCATCCCACCGGCATCTACGGATCGGGCTGCCTCATCACCGAGGGCGCGCGCGGCGAGGGCGGGTACCTCACGAACTCGGAAGGCGAGCGCTTCATGGAGCGTTACGCCCCCTCCGCCAAGGACCTCGCCTCCCGTGACGTGGTCTCCCGCGCGATGACCATGGAGATCCGCGCCGGCCGCGGCGTGGGCAAGAACAAGGACCACATCTATCTCCACCTCGACCATCTCGATCCGAAGATCCTGCACGAGCGCCTGCCCGGCATCTCGGAGAGCGCGAAGATCTTCGCAGGCGTGGACGTGACGAAGGAGCCGATCCCGGTCCTGCCGACCGTTCACTACAACATGGGCGGCATCCCCACGAACTATCACGGCGAAGTGCTGACCCTGAAGAACGGCAACCCTGACACCGTAGTGCCCGGCCTGATGGCGCTCGGCGAGGCGGCCTGCGTGTCCGTGCACGGCGCGAACCGCCTCGGCTCCAACTCGCTCATCGACCTCGTGGTGTTCGGCCGCGCGGCGGGCCTGCGCTGCGCCGAGATCCTGGAGCCCAACGCCCGCCATGCGGACCTGCCGAAGGGAGCCGACGAACTCGCGCTCTCGCGCCTCGACAAGTTCCGCTATGCCAATGGTTCAACGTCGACCGCCGAACTGCGCATGCGCATGCAGCGCACCATGCAGAACAACTGCGCCGTGTTCCGCACCGGCGAAGTTCTGGAAGAGGGCAAGAAGCTCATCCACGAGGTCTGGAACGCGGCTTCCGACATCAAGGTCACGGACCGCTCGCTCATCTGGAACACCGATCTTCTCGAGACGCTCGAGTTCGACAACCTCATCGGTCAGGCCGTGGTCACGATGGAAGGCGCCGCCAACCGTCAGGAATCCCGCGGCGCGCACGCCCGCGAAGACTTCACCGAGCGCGACGACAAGAACTGGATGAAGCATACGCTGGCTTGGATCGACGACACCTCCCACAAGGTGACCATCGATTACCGCCCGGTGCACACCTACACCATGTCGAACGACATCCAGTACATCGAGCCGAAGGCTCGCGTGTACTAAGGAAGACGCGAATGAAGTGCCGCATCTGGCGTACCCAAGTCGTTCCGGGCCGGTTCGAGGAATACGAGCGGTTCGCTCGCGACATCTCGCTGCCGATGTTCCAGTCTCAGGCCGGTTATCGAGGCGTGATGATGGCGGGCGATGGTTCGGATCGGATCGTCATCACCCTCTGGGAGAATGACGACGCCATTGCGGCTCTCGATGCGTCGCCCACTTATCGCGAAACGGTTTCCAAAATCATCGCCACAGGCTTCCTGACAGGCGATCAGTCTGTCGAAGTTTATGACACCCACCTGTCGGATCTCGACGCGATCCGCCTGTGAGTGATCGAAAGGATCAGTGAGAAGTCGCCCATGGCTCAGTTCACGCTTCCCAAGAACTCCAAGTACACCGAAGGCAAGACCTGGCCAAAGCCGGCCGGGTCGAACGTCCAGGAATTCCGCATCTACCGCTGGAATCCGGACGACGGCGCCAATCCGCGCATCGACACCTATTACGTCGACCGCGACGATTGCGGCCCGATGGTTCTCGACGCGCTGTTGTGGATCAAGAACAACGTCGACTCGACACTGACCTTCCGCCGCTCCTGCCGCGAAGGCATCTGCGGCTCCTGCGCCATGAACATCATGGGCAAGAACACGCTCGCCTGCACGCTGGGCATCGAGGATTGCGAGTCGGATTCCATCAAGATCTATCCGCTGCCGCACATGCCGGTGCTGAAGGACCTGGTGCCGGATCTCACGAGCTTCTTTGCTCAGCACGCCTCCATCCAGCCTTGGCTGCAGACGGAGACGGCAGAGCCGGAAACCGAGTGGCGTCAGACGCCCGAAGAGCGCTCCAAGCTCGACGGCCTCTACGAGTGCATTCTCTGCGCCTGCTGCACCACCTCCTGCCCGAGCTATTGGTGGAATGGCGACCGGTTCCTCGGCCCCGCGGCGCTGCTGCAGGCCTATCGTTGGCTCATCGACAGCCGCGACGAAGCGACCGGCGAGCGCCTCGACAACCTGCATGATCCGTTCCGGCTCTATCGCTGCCACACGATCATGAACTGCGCCAACACCTGCCCCAAGGGTCTGAACCCGGCAAAGGCCATCGCCGAAATCAAGAAGATGATGGTGGCACGCGCCGTTTAAGCCAGACGCAAAGCCTAGCGCAACATCGAGGTTGTATTGTAACGCTCCGGGCGCGACCTTCTGGTTCGCACCCGGAGTTTCTCATGCCCATTCTTCTCTCCCCCATCGGACCGCAGCTTCTGGCCCTACCGCCTTCACGATGGGGGCATGTAGCACAGGTAAGATTGCCGATGCGGACAGCGAGCCGACCGAAGTTGAAGGGGTCTCTCAGGACCCTGAGAAAACGGCTTGGCTTGACTCGTACCTGATCTCTGCCATTTGACGGTAGCCGCAACACCATCTCCCGAACCACGAAAAGCACTGCTGCGATGATCGACATGAAATCACGTGCCTATGCCCTGACTGCCGTCATGTGCGCTGCTCTGGCGCTGAGCGCATGCTCGTCCACGCGCTTAGGCGGGTCCACGATGCGCAGCGCGGCCGCAGCACCCCTGGCGCCCACGCCCGATCCCATTGATGCAATTCCTTCCGGGCCGGTCGAAGCCGCTCCGCTCGAGCCGATTCAGGGCCAGCCGCTCCCGCCGGTCGCAGGCGCACCGGCTGCTCCCGGCATGGCGACGCCTTCTGGGGGCGGAACGGATGTTGCCGCCCTGCCGCCGGCCACGCCTCCTGCGGCGCCGGCTGCTCCCGCCAGCCGCACCGCCGTGGTCGGCAACTGGAATGTGCGCGATGCCTCCGGCAATTCCTGCCGCATCCAGCTGTCGAGTGCGCCTGCGCTCGATCTCTATCGCGCCTCGGCTTCGGGCTGCTCCAACCAGGATCTTTCGAAGGTGAATGCCTGGGACTACCGCGACGGCGAGGTCTATCTTTATCAGACCGGCGGCGCGGTTGCCGCGCGCCTGCGCGGCTCCCCTTCGGCTCTGTCCGGAGTGCTCGCCAAGTCAGGCGCTCCGCTGTCCCTGTCGCGATAAGCGGATTGCTCTTCCAACGGGTGGGAGGTATCGGTTGAGCCGTGACCGATACCTTCCAGTCCCCGCACTCCATCACCGCCCGCTACGATGCGCTTGTGACCTCAGGCGTCATCGAGCGGGATCCCGCGCAGGTGAGGCTGCTGCGCCAGCTCGAGGCGCTTTCCAGTAACCTTGGCAATTATAGCCTGGCCCGCAAGCCCAGTGCGCTCGGCTGGCTCTTCAGCAAGAAGACGCCTGCGCCGCCGAAGGGTCTCTATGTCTGGGGCTCGGTCGGACGCGGCAAGACCATGCTCATGGACCTGTTCTTCGAGGCGCTGCCGGTGAGGCGCAAGCGCCGGGTCCATTTCCATGCCTTCATGGCCGATGTGCACGAGCGCATCCACGAGTTCCGGCAGAAGCTCAAGACCGGCGCGGTAAAGGGCGACGATCCGATTGCTCCGGTCGCCGAAGCCCTGGCGGAGGAGGCCTGGGTCCTGTGCTTCGACGAGTTCACGGTCACCGACATCGCCGATGCGATGATCCTCGGCCGTCTGTTCACGGCCCTCTTTGCTCATGGGGTCGTGGTGGTCGCGACCTCCAACGTGGAGCCGCAGAATCTCTATGAAGGCGGCCTCAACCGCGCGCTCTTCCTGCCTTTCATCGGCCTGCTGCAGGAGCGGATGGACATCGTGAAGCTCGACTCCCGCACGGATTTCCGGCTGGAGAAGCTCGCGGGCAGCCCTGTCTTCTACACACCCGCCGACGAGACTTCTCACGCGGCGCTGACGCGGGCCTTCAAGAGCCTGACTGGGCGCGAGCAGGGCAAGCCCGTGACCCTCACCGTGAAGGGCCATCCCGTCGAGGTGCCGCAGGCAGCCTCCCGCGTGGCGCGCTTCTCCTTCGAGGATCTCTGCTCCAAGCCCCTCGGCGCCGCCGATTACCTCGCCATCGCTGACGAGTTCGAGACTGTCATTCTCGAGAACATTCCAAAAATGGGGTTCGAGCGCCGCAACGAGGCCAAGCGCTTCATCATGCTGATCGATGCGCTCTACGATGCGCATGTGAAGCTGCTCGCCTCCGCCGAGGCCGAGGTTTCGGAGCTTTATCAGGCGGATACTGGCCGTGAAGCGTTCGAGTTCGACCGCACCGTGTCCCGCCTCATCGAGATGCGCTCGGAGGAATATCTCTCCCAGCCGCATGGACGGGAGGAATCGGGCAGCTCCGCGGGACTCGTCGAGACATGAGGCGGCCCCGGGGCGGCATCCAGCGGATCGCTGAGGCCGATGCCCCGGCCGACAGCCGCCTGCTCGCCATCGCCGCCGACCAGCTCAAGCGTCTGGGGCCCAAGCACGTTACCGTGGTCAGCATCGCCGATGCCGCCGGGATGACCCATGCCAATGTCTACCGCTACTTCGCCTCCAAGGCCGCGCTCATCGATGCGGTAGCGGGCCAGTGGCTCAGGCGGCTGGAGGCCAGCATCGCCGATATCGCGGATTCCCCCGATCCCGCCGACGACAAGCTCGAGCGCCTCATCCAGGCCTGGGCCCGTACCCACCGGGACCTCCTGAAGGAGGATCGGCATCTCTTCGACGTCTATTGCTCAGCCACCGAGACATCCCGGGCGCTGGTTCGCAAGCACCGATCCCGGATGAGAGTGCTCGTCGAACGGGTGCTCGACGAGGGCATCGTGACCGGCAAGTTCGACCCGCGGGATCGGGAGAGGGCGCTCGCCTTCATCAGCGATGCGGTCTATCGCTTCATCAATCCCCTGACCGTCCGCCTCGATGCGGAGGTGCCCCAGGACATCCTGGACCAGCGGCTGGCAGCCATGATCCGGGTTGTCCTTCGCTCCCTGGAAATCGGGACTCTCTAGGCCGAGTTACAAATTTTAAAAAATGTAACATGAAATTTTGGAGCGGCCATGACCATCTAAATCTTTGAAGTCACGCGGCTATTCGCCAAATGCCAAGCCAGGGCCGGATACTGCTGGGGCCCAAAGCCTTGCGGGTTAACCTTTTGCTGGCTTGAAGCGATCCCATTTCTGGTGTCAAACAGCGCCACTCTTCACAAGGCCCAGCCTTTCACAACATCCAAGGACAGACCATGGCCCGGAAAAAGATCGCGCTCATCGGTGCAGGCCAGATCGGCGGTACGCTCGCCCATCTCGTTGGCTTGAAGGAACTCGGCGACGTCGTTCTCTTCGACATCGCGGAAGGCATCCCCCAGGGCAAAGGTCTCGACATCGCGGAATCCGCACCGGTCGACGGGTTCGACGCCAAGTACAAGGGCGCGAACGATTACGCCGCCATCGAAGGCGCCGACGTGATCATCGTGACCGCCGGCGTGCCGCGCAAGCCCGGCATGAGCCGCGACGACCTCATCGGCATCAACCTGAAAGTCATGGAAGCCGTCGGCAACGGCATCAAGCAATATGCGCCGAACGCCTTCGTCATCTGCATCACCAACCCGCTCGACGCGATGGTGTGGGCGCTGCAGAAGTTTTCCGGCGTGAAGCCTGAGAAGATCGTCGGCATGGCCGGCGTTCTGGACTCGGCCCGTTTCCGCCACTTCCTGGCCGAAGAGTTCAACGTGTCCGTCGAGGACGTGACCGCCTTCGTGCTCGGCGGCCATGGCGACGACATGGTGCCGCTCGTGCGCTACTCCACGGTCGCCGGCATTCCGCTGCCCGACCTCGTGAAGATGGGCTGGACCTCCCAGGAGAAGCTCGACGCCATGGTCGAGCGCACTCGCAAGGGAGGCGGCGAGATCGTCAACCTGCTCAAGACCGGCTCTGCCTTCTATGCGCCTGCCGCCTCCGCCATCGCCATGGCCGAGAGCTATCTGAAGGACAAGAAGCGCGTTCTGCCCTGCGCCGCTTATCTCACCGGCCAGTACGGCGTGAAGGACATGTTCGTGGGCGTGCCGATCGTCATCGGCGAGAACGGCGTGGAGCGCATCGTCGAGGTCGAGTTCTCGGCCGACGAGAAGGCCATGTTCGAGAAGTCGGTGGCTTCCGTGCAGGGCCTCGTCGACGCCTGCAAGCAGATCAACCCGGCTCTCGCTTAAAACATCACACGTCATGGCCGCACGTGTTGCGGCCATCCACGTCTTCAACCGCCACGCCGCAAAGGCGTGGATACCCGGGTCAAGCCTGGGCATGACGGAGAGGAAAACACATGAATATCCATGAATATCAGGGCAAAGCCATTCTGAAGGAGTTCGGTCTTCCCGTCTCCAATGGCGTTGCCATCTTCTCCGCCGACGAGGCGGAAGCCGCTGCCAAGCAGCTCGGCGGCCCGCTCTGGGTCGTGAAGTCCCAGATCCATGCGGGCGGTCGCGGCAAGGGCAAGTTCAAGGAGCCCGAAGCCGGCGAGAAGGGCGGCGTGCGCCTTGCCAAGTCGGTCGACGAGGTGAAGCTCTTCGCCCAGCAGATGCTCGGCAAGACGCTGGTCACGATCCAGACCGGCGAGGCCGGCAAGCAGGTCAACCGTCTCTATATCGAGGACGGCTCCGACATCGAGAAGGAGTTCTATCTCTCGATGCTCGTCGACCGCGCCACGGGCCAGGTTGCCTTCGTCGTCTCGACGGAGGGCGGCATGGACATCGAGCAGGTCGCCCACGACACCCCTGAGAAGATCCTCACCTTCTCCGTCGATCCGGCCACCGGGGTGATGCCCCACCACGGCCGCACGGTCGCCAAGGCCCTGGGCCTCACCGGCCCGCTCGCCAAGGAGGCCGAGGATCTGGTCGCGAAGCTCTACAAGGCCTTCACCGCGAAGGACATGGAGATGCTCGAGATCAACCCGCTGATCGTCACCAAGGACGGTCACCTCAAGTGCCTCGATGCGAAGATCTCCTTCGACGGCAATGCTCTCTACCGTCACCCCGATGTGGTCGCCCTGCGCGACATCACGGAAGAGGACGAGAAGGAAATCGAGGCGTCCAAGTACGACCTCGCCTATATCGCCCTCGACGGCACCATCGGCTGCATGGTCAACGGCGCAGGCCTCGCCATGGCGACCCTCGACATCATCAAGCTCTACGGCGAAGAGCCCGCGAACTTCCTCGATGTCGGCGGCGGCGCCTCGGAAGAGAAGGTGACGGCGGCGTTCAAGATCATCACCGCCGATCCGAACGTGAAAGGCATTCTCGTCAACATCTTCGGCGGCATCATGAAGTGCGACGTCATCGCCCGCGGCGTTCTCGCTGCCGTGAAGACTGTCGGCCTGCAGGTTCCGCTGGTGGTGCGCCTTGAAGGCACGAACGTGGAAGAGGGCAAGCAGATCATCCGCGAATCCGGCCTCAACGTGATCCCGGCTGACGATCTTGACGACGCCGCCCAGAAGATCGTGAACGCCGTGCGCGGCGGAAACTAAAATGCTCATCGTCGGAGCACTGCTGGCCTTAACTTTCGTTATCGGCGTTCTCCTGACCCTGAAAGGGATTAGAAAGGGCGCAGATGCGGAGAAGATGAAAAAAGCGAATGTCTATTGGCAAAACTCTTTTTACATCCAGTTCGGCGGTGCCTTGGCGGTTTTTAGCTTCGCCATGGTAGCTGCCTGGATGGCGGGCCTCTGACGTCGCTAGTTCAAAACGGGATAACGGAATGTCCATCCTCATCGACAAGAACACCAAGGTCATCTGCCAGGGCTTCACCGGCAAGAACGGGACCTTCCACTCCGAGCAGGCCATCGCTTACGGCACCAAGATGGTCGGCGGCACCTCACCCGGCAAAGGCGGCTCCACGCATCTGGGCCTGCCCGTGTTCGATACGGTCATGGAAGCCCGCGAGAAGACCGGCGCCGATGCGTCCGTCGTCTATGTTCCGCCGCCGGGCGCGGCCGACGCCATCTGCGAGGCGATCGCCGCCGAGATCCCGCTCATCGTCTGCATCACGGAAGGTATCCCGGTGCAGGACATGGTGCGCGTGAAGCGCGCTCTCTCGGGCTCCAAGTCGCGCCTCATCGGCCCGAACTGCCCCGGCATCGTCACCGCCGGTGAATCGAAGATCGGCATCATGCCGGCCAACATCTTCCGTCCGGGCTCCGTCGGCATCGTGTCGCGCTCCGGTACGCTCACCTATGAGGCGGTGTTCCAGACCACCAACGAAGGCCTCGGCCAGACCACTGCCGTCGGCATCGGCGGCGATCCGGTGAAGGGCACCGAGTTCATCGACATGCTCGACATGTTCCTCTCCGACCCGAAGACCGAGTCGATCATCATGATCGGCGAGATCGGCGGCTCGGCCGAGGAGGAGGCCGCCGAGTTCATCGCCCGCGAGGCCAAGAAGGGCCGCAAGAAGCCGATGGTCGGCTTCATCGCCGGCCGCACGGCTCCTCCCGGACGCCGTATGGGCCATGCCGGCGCGATCATCTCCGGCGGCAAGGGCGGCGCGGAAGACAAGATCGCCGCCATGGAGGCTGCAGGCATCCGCGTGTCGCCATCGCCGGCCCGCCTCGGCAAGACCCTCGTCGAGGTTCTCAAGGGTAAGTAACGAAAAAGGCCGCCTCGATGTCGAGGCGGCCAATCACCTTTTTGGATTGATATTTGCCATGGCCCGCCAAGACGCCAACGAAAACTTCCTGAACACCGCTTTCCTCTATGGGGCGAACGCGTCCTATATCGAGGAGCTTCACGCCCGCTACGAGAAAGATCCTTCCTCGGTCGATGCCGAGTGGCAGGCCTTCTTCGGGGCGTTGAAGGATGACAAGCAGGCTGTCGAGAAGGCGGCCAAGGGACCATCCTGGGAAAAGCCGAACTGGCCGGTTCACGCCAACGGCGAGCTGATCTCCGCGCTCGACGGCAACTGGACGCAGGTCGAGAAGGCGGTCGGTGACAAGATCAAGGCGAAGGCGCAATCGAAGGGCGCCGAGATCAGCCAGGCGGACGTCCAGCAGGCCACGCGCGATTCCGTGCGCGCCATCATGCTGATCCGCGCCTATCGCGTGCGCGGCCACCTGCATGCGAAGCTCGATCCGCTCGGCATCAACCCGCGCCCGAGCGACGAGGAGCTGCACCCGTCGCATTACGGCTTCACGGATGCCGACTGGGACCGCAAGATCTTCCTCGACAACGTGCTTGGTCTCGAATTCGGCACGATCCGCGAGATCGTCGCGATCCTCGAGCGCACCTATTGCCAGACGCTCGGCGTCGAGTTCATGCACATCTCCGATCCGGTCGAGAAGGCCTGGATTCAGGAGCGCATCGAAGGACCCGACAAGGAGATCACCTTCACGAAGGAAGGCAAGCGCGCCATCCTCAACAAGCTGGTCGAGGCCGAAGGCTTCGAGAAGTTCCTCGACCTCAAGTACACCGGCACCAAGCGCTTCGGTCTTGACGGCGGCGAGTCGCTCATCCCGGCGCTCGAGCAGATCATCAAGCGCGGCGGCAATCTCGGCTGCAAGGAGATCGTGCTCGGCATGGCCCATCGCGGCCGCCTCAACGTGCTCACCCAGGTGATGGGCAAGCCGCACCGCGCCCTGTTCCACGAATTCAAGGGCGGCTCCTTCGCGCCCGACGACGTGGAAGGCTCGGGCGACGTGAAGTACCACCTCGGCGCGTCCTCGGATCGGGTCTTCGACGGCAATACCGTCCACCTGTCGCTCACGGCCAACCCCTCGCACCTCGAGATCGTCGATCCGGTGGTGCTCGGCAAGGTGCGTGCGAAGCAGGACCAGCACGGCTGCTCGCCCGACAACCGCACGGCGGTGATGCCGCTCCTCATTCACGGCGATGCGGCCTTCGCAGGCCAAGGCGTGGTGGCGGAGTGCCTCGGCCTCTCGGGCCTGCGCGGTCATCGCACCGGCGGCTCCATCCACTTCATCATCAACAACCAGATCGGCTTCACCACCGATCCGCGCTTCTCCCGGTCCTCGCCTTACCCGTCGGACGTGGCGAAGATGGTGGAGGCTCCGATCTTCCACGTGAACGGCGACGATCCGGAGGCTGTGGTGTTCGCGGCGAAGGTTGCCACCGAATACCGTCAGCGCTTCCAGAAGCCCGTCGTGATCGACATGTTCTGCTACCGCCGCTTCGGCCATAACGAAGGCGACGAGCCGTCCTTCACGCAGCCGCTGATGTACCGCAAGATCAGGCAGCATCCCGGAATCGTGGAGCTCTACTCCAAGAAGCTCATCGCCGAAGGCGTCGTCACCGAGGCGGACATCGAGGAGATGAAGAACTCCTGGCGCTCGAAGCTCGACGCCGAGTTCGACATCGCGTCGAACTACAAGCCCAACAAGGCCGATTGGCTCGACGGCCGCTGGTCGGGCCTGAAGGCCGTGCGCGAGGACCAGGACGATCCGCGCCGCGGTCAGACGGGCGTGTCCGTCGAGACGCTCAAGCGCATCGGCGACGCATTGACGAAGGTGCCGGAAGGATTCCACGTCCACAAGACGATCCAGCGCTTCCTCGACAATCGCAAGAAGATGTTGGAAACAGGCGAAGGCATCGACTGGGCCATGGCCGAGGCGCTGGCGTTCGGTTCGCTCCTGCTCGAAGGCCACCGCGTGCGTCTCTCCGGCCAGGATTGCGAGCGCGGCACCTTCTCGCAGCGCCACTCGGTTCTCATCGACCAGGAGAACGAGGAGCGTTACACGAACCTCAACCACATCTCCGAGGATCAGGCCCGCTACGAAGTCATCAATTCGATGCTGTCGGAAGAGGCGGTGCTCGGCTTCGAATACGGCTACACCCTCTCCGAGCCCAATGCGCTCACCATGTGGGAAGCTCAGTTCGGCGACTTCGCCAATGGCGCTCAGGTGGTGTTCGACCAGTTCATCTCGTCGGGCGAGCGCAAGTGGCTGCGCATGTCCGGTCTCGTCTGCCTGCTGCCGCACGGCTACGAAGGCCAGGGTCCCGAGCATTCGTCGGCCCGCCTGGAGCGTTTCCTCCAGATGTGCGCCGAGGACAACATGCAGGTGGGCTACTGCTCGACGCCGGCCAACTACTTCCACATCCTGCGCCGCCAGCTGAAGCGTGACTTCCGCAAGCCGCTCATCCTGATGACGCCGAAGAGCCTGCTTCGCCACAAGCGCTGCACGTCCACGCTGGCCTCGATCTCGGAAGGCACGCACTTCCACCGCGTGCTGCCGGACGATGCGCAGGCAGGCCGCGACGGCATCAAGCTGGTGAAGGACGACAAGATCCGCCGCGTCGTGATCTGCACGGGCAAGGTCTATTACGACCTGCTCGAGGAGCGTGAGAAGCGGGGCATCGATGACGTCTACCTGCTGCGCGTCGAGCAGCTCTATCCGTTCCCGGCAAAGTCGCTCGCGGCCGAGCTCTCCCGCTTCAAGAAGGCCGATGTGGTGTGGTGCCAGGAGGAACCCAAGAACATGGGCTCCTGGACCTTCGTCGAGCCCTATCTCGAATGGGTGCTCAAGACGGCAGGCTCCAAGGTCGACCGTCCGCGCTATGTGGGCCGTCCCGCCTCCGCCGCCACCGCCACCGGCCTGATGTCCAAGCATCTCGCCCAGCTGCAGGCCTTCCTCGACGAGGCTTTTGCGGCTTAAAGCCGAAGCGGAGAACCCAAGACGTGCCGTTCCACCTCTGCAAGCTCCTGCCGCCACGGCCCTCCTTTCCCGGCGATATGACGCCGGAGGAGATGGCCCTGATGCAGGAGCATGGCGCCTACTGGCAAGCCGTTGCCGATCGGGGCGAGGCCGTTTTCGTCGGCCCCGTCCTCGATCCGGTTGCGGCTTGGGGCATGGCGATCGTCGAGGTGAGCGATGCCGCAGCAGCCTCGGCCCTGACGGAACAGGATCCGCTGATCCTCTCCGGCAGGGGCTTCCGATACGAGATTTATCCCATCCCGCAGGCGATCCTGCGGACCAATCACCAACCAGACCCTCTTCGAGAGGGGCGTCCCAAGGCGTAATCCATGGCAACCGAAATCCGCGTACCCACTCTCGGCGAATCCGTTTCAGAGGCCACCATCGGCCGCTGGTTCAAGAAGCCCGGCGATCCCGTGAAGGCCGACGAGCCCGTGCTCGAACTCGAGACCGACAAGGTAACCCTCGAGGTGAACGCTCCCGCGAGCGGCACCCTTGGCGAGATCGTCGCCAAGGACGGCGAGACGGTTGCTCCGGGCGCGGTGCTCGGCTCCGTGATCGAAGGCGGCGCTGCCGCCGCTCCGGCCGCTGCGCCCAAGGCCGAGGCTCCGAAGGCTGCTCCGGCTCCCGCTGCAGCTGCTCCCGCACCGGCGGCTCCCGGCGCCGCGAAGGATCACGGTCCCGCCGTGGCCCGGCTTGCTGCCGAGAGCGGCGTAAATCCGGCGAATGTCGGCGGCACGGGCAAGGATGGCCGCGTGACGAAGGGCGACATGCTCGCCGCCATCGCCACGGGCGGCGTTGCGGCGGCAGCACCTGCCGCACCTGTCTCGGTGCGTGCGCCTTCAGCTCCGGTGGATGCCGAGCGCGAAGAGCGCGTGAAGATGACGAAGCTGCGCCAGACCATCGCGCGCCGTCTGAAGGACGCCCAGAACACCGCCGCCATGCTCACCACGTTCAATGACGTGGACATGAGCGCGGTGATGAACCTGCGCAGCCAGTACAAGGACGTGTTCGAGAAGAAGCACGGCACGAAGCTCGGCTTCATGGGCTTCTTCACCAAGGCCGTGATCCAGGCGCTCAAGGAGATTCCGGCAGTCAATGCCGAGATCGACGGCACCGATATCGTCTACAAGAACTACTACCACATCGGCATCGCGGTGGGCACGGAGAAGGGCCTCGTGGTGCCTGTCGTGCGCGATGCGGACCTGCTCTCGGTCGCGGGCATCGAGAAGACCATCGCCGATTTCGGGCGTCGTGCCCGCGACGGCAAGCTCGGCATCGAGGAGATGCAGGGCGGCACCTTCACCATCACCAATGGCGGCATCTACGGCTCGCTCATGTCGACGCCGATCCTCAACGCGCCGCAATCGGGCATTCTGGGCATGCACCGCATCGAGGAGCGTCCGGTGGTCCGCAACGGCCAGGTGGTCGTGCGTCCGATGATGTATCTCGCGCTCTCCTACGATCACCGCATCGTCGACGGCAAGGAGGCCGTGACCTTCCTCGTGCGCGTCAAGGAAGCCCTGGAAGATCCGGCCCGTCTCGTCCTGGATCTGTAAGAACCATCCTCCATCATGCCCGGCCCCGTGCCGGGCATCCACCTTTTTGAGCCGGGCGGCCGTCCCAAGGCGGGGATGGCCGGGACAAGCCCGGCCATGACGTCCAAGGGGGCGAACACATGTCCTACGATCTCATCGTCATCGGCACCGGCCCTGGCGGCTATGTGGCTGCCATCCGCGCGGCCCAGCTCGGCCTCAAGACAGCCGTCGTCGAAAAGCGCAAGACCCATGGCGGCACGTGCCTCAATGTGGGCTGCATTCCGTCCAAGGCGCTGCTGCATGCCTCGCACATGTTCGAGGATGCGCGCGATCACTTCGCCGATCTCGGCATCGGCGTTCCCGCGCCGCAGCTCGACCTGAAGAAGATGCAGGCCTTCAAGCAGGAAGGCGTCGACGGCAACACCAAGGGCGTCGAGTTCCTGCTCAAGAAGAACAAGATCGATGCTTATCAGGGCACCGCGCGCATCGCCGGGGTCGGCCAGGTCGAGGTGAAGTCGGAAGACGGCTCCAACCAGCTCCTCCAGACCAAGAACATCCTCATCGCTACCGGTTCGGACGTGACGCGTCTTCCCGGCATCGAGATCGACGAAAAGGTGGTGGTCTCCTCCACCGGCGCCCTCGAACTCGAGAGCGTGCCGAAGCGGCTCGTGGTGATCGGCGCGGGCGTCATCGGCCTCGAGCTCGGCTCCGTGTGGCGCCGCCTCGGCGCGGAAGTCATCGTCGTGGAATATCTCGACCGCATCCTGCCGGGCATGGACGGCGAGGTCGCCAAGAACTTCCAGCGCATCCTGTCCAAGCAGGGCTTCCAGTTCAAGCTCGGCGCGAAGGTCACCGGGGTGCAGAAGAATGCCAAGGGTGCGACGCTCACCTTCGAGCCCGCCGCCGGTGGTACCGCTGAGACCATCGAGGCCGATGTGGTGCTCGTGGCCGTCGGCCGCGTGCCGTACACGGAAGGGCTTGGCCTCGACGAACTCGGCGTGCAGAAGGACAATCGCGGCCGCGTTCTCACCGATGCGCATTTCGCCACCAACGTGACCGGCATCTACGCCATCGGGGACGTGATCGCAGGCCCGATGCTCGCGCACAAGGCCGAGGACGAGGGCGTGGCCGTGGCCGAGATCCTTGCCGGCAAGGCGGGTCATGTGAACTACGACGTGATCCCGAGCGTGGTCTACACGTTCCCCGAGGTCGCGTCCGTCGGCAAGACGGAAGAGGAGCTGAAGGCTGCGGGCATCGCCTACAATGCCGGCAAATTCCCCTTCACAGCGAATGGCCGCGCCAAGGTGAACCGCACCACGGACGGCTTCGTGAAGATCCTGGCGGACGCTGCGACCGACAAGGTGCTCGGCGTGCACATCATCGGTCCGGAAGCCGGCAACCTGATCCATGAGGCGGCTATCGCCATGGAGTTCGGCGCCTCGAGCGAGGACATGGCCCGCACCTGCCACGCGCACCCCACCCTCGCCGAAGCTGTGAAAGAGGCCGCACTCGCAGTGGAGAAGCGTGCCATCCATATGTAATATGGATTCATGGCAAAGCTCCACTTCATCTATTCGGTGATGAATGCAGGCAAGACGACCCATCTCCTGCAGGTTCGTTACAATTATATCGAGAACGGCGGAAACGTTCTGCTGTTCACGAGCTTGATCGACGACCGCTTCGGCGTCGGCAAGGTGAAGTCGCGCATCGGCCTGGAGGCCGATGCGATCCCGCTGAAGAAGGACGACGACATCGGCGCCTTCGTCGCGGCGGAGCATGCCAGGAAGAAGGTGACTGTCGTCCTGATCGACGAGGTTCAGTTCATGACCGCCGATCAGGTGCGCCAGCTCGCCTGGATCGTGGATGAGCTGAAAATTCCCGTGATGGCCTACGGCCTCAAGAACAACGTCTATGGCACGTTGTTCAGCGATGCGATCAGCACGATCATGGCGCTGGCCGAGGATTTTCAGGAGATCAAGCAGCTGTGCCATTGCGGCCGCAAGGCCACGATGATCCTCAAGTTCGATCCCAACGGGGAGCCGGTGCGCTCGGGGCCCGTGATCGAGATCGGGGGCGAGAGCCGCTACGTCTCCGTCTGCCGTCCGCATTGGACGAAGGGAGATATCGGGCCCGCGGCGCGGCAGCTGTTGGCAGAGGCCGTTGTGGCTGCGGAGTGAAGGGCGTCATCCCGCACGGAACTCCGCTGTCATCCCCGTCTCCGCGGGGATGACAGCGTTGTGGTTCTGGTGTCCTATTCTGCACACGATCCCGGGTTCCGTTGCGCGGCCTCGGGATGACGTTTGGCACTATTTCGTCCTTGCCCTTGGATGCGCCGCATTGAACGCATCGAGGAGCCGCGTCGCATCCACTTTGGTGTAGAGCTGCGTGGTCGAGAGCGAGGCGTGGCCCAGCAATTCCTGGATGCCGCGCAGGTCGCCGCCCTTGGCGAGAAGATGCGTCGCGAAGGAATGGCGAAGCGCATGCGGCGTCGCGCTCGCCGGCAGGCCCAAGGCTCCGCGCAACTCCTCCACCGCCAGCTGAATGATGCGCGGCGAGAGCCGTCCGCCGCGGGCTCCGACGAAGAGCGGACCTTCGGGCGCAAGCGCATAGGGGCACAGGTGCAGATATTCCTCAACTGCCCGCCGGATCGGCGGAATGACAGGCACGCTGCGCACCTTGCCGCCCTTGCCGGTGACGGTGACCGAATCGATGCCGTTCACCGGCGCATCCCGGCGCTGGAGGCCGAGCGCCTCGGAAATGCGCAGCCCCGCGCCGTAGAGGAGGGAGAGCACGGCGGCATCCCGTGCCAGAATCCAGGGCTTGCGATCCTCGGACGCACGCGTCTCCTTGTCGGTCACCGCCATGGCGGAAGAGGCGGAGAGGGGCCGCGGCAGGTTCCTGTCCACCTTCGGGGTGCGAATCGCCGCAAAGGCCGAGGCCGTGCCCTGGCCCTCCCGTTCGAGGTAGCGCGCGAACGAGCGCAGGGCCGCGAGCTGGCGCATGAGCGAGCGGCTTCCCACCGCATTCATGCGCCGCGACGCCAGGAACGAGCGGATATCGAGAGGCTTCAAGGACAGCACGCCCGCTATGGTGGGCTTCTCGCCCAGATGCTCGGTAAGAAACGTGAGGAACTGGCGGATGTCGCGGGCATAGGCCTCCACGGTCTTGGGCGAGAGCCGGCGCTCCTTCGCCAGGCCGTTGAGCCACGCCATCACTTCCCGGCGGGTATCCTCCGCACCGGGCAGGGCGAGATCGAGGGCCTTTCGTGCTTTGCTGCTCGACATTTCGCTCTTTGCCATCGGATCGCTATATGCAAGGGCAGACAGAGTAGCAGCTACAGGTTAACCCCTTTCGAATGACGAACCGCATTGCCGATGTCCTCATCCCGCTGGCGCTGGACACGGCCTATTCCTATGCCGTGCCGGAGGGCCTCGCGCTGGAGGAGGGCGACGTGGTGCAGGTGCCGCTCGCGACCCGCGAGGTGGCGGGCGTGGTCTGGGGTCTGCGTGAAGGTCAGGGCGGCAATCTCAAGAAGGTGACGGGCGTCCTCGACGGGCCGAACTTGGCGCCTAAGATGCGCAAGTTCATCGATTGGGTGTCCTGGTACACCCTCTCGCCCAAGGGCTCGGCCCTGGCCATGAGCCTGAAATTTCCCGACCCGGACCGCACTGAGGTGGTGCGTGTCGGGGTGAAGCTCACCGAGAATTTGCCCAGGCGCATGACCCCCGCGCGGCAGAAGGTGATCGAGGTGGCGCAGGACGGTGTCGTGCGCCTCAAGAGCGAACTGGCTCATGCGGCGGGCGTCAGCAACGGCGTCATCGACGGCCTGATCGACGAGGGCGTGCTCGAAACCCTGGCCCTGCTGCAGGAGCCCGTGGCTGGCCTGCCCGATCCCGACTTCGGCGGCACCATGCTCTCGGACGGTCAGGGCGAGGCAGCCAAAGATCTCGTCGCGGCCATGGGCGAAGAGCATCCGCCGGTGATCCTGCTCGAAGGCGTCACCGGCTCGGGCAAGACGGAGGTGTATTTCGAGGCGGTCGCCGAGGCCGTGCGTCACGGCCGGCAGGCGCTGATCCTCATGCCTGAAATCGCGCTGACCGCGCAGTTTCTCGATCGCTTCGCAGCGCGCTTCGGCGTCAAACCTGCCACTTGGCATTCAGGCATCACGGGCCGAAAGCGCGAGCGGCTTTATGCGGCAATCGCGTCCGGCGAGGTGAAGGTGGTGGCAGGCGCGCGCTCGGCCCTGTTCCTGCCGTACCAGGATCTCTCCCTCATCGTGGTCGATGAGGAGCACGAGACCGCCTACAAGCAGGATGACGGCGTGCATTACCATGCCCGCGACATGGCGGTGGTGCGCGGCAAGATCGAGGGCGCCACGGTGGTCCTCGCCTCTGCGACGCCCTCCATCGAGAGCCGCGTGAACGTGGAGCGCGGGCGCTATCGCCACGTGAAGCTCCCAGAGCGCTTCGGGGGCCGCTCCATGCCGCAGATCCGGTCTATCGATCTGCGGCGCGAACAGATCCCGAAAGGCCGCTGGCTGTCGCCGACCCTTGTCGCTTCCGTCGAGGAGACGGTCGGTCGCGGCGAGCAGGCCCTGCTCTTCCTCAACCGGCGGGGCTATGCGCCGCTCACCCTCTGCCGCAGCTGCGCCCATCGCTACGAATGCCCGAACTGTTCCGCGTGGCTGGTGGAGCATCGATTTCGCCGCTCGCTCGTGTGCCACCATTGCGGGCACGTGGAGCGCACGCCGCAGGCCTGCGTGGAATGCGGCAGCGTCGATTCGCTCGTGCCCTGCGGCCCGGGCGTGGAGCGAATCGCCGAGGAAGTGACGGAACTCTTTCCCGACAAGCGCGCCATCGTGCTCTCCAGCGATTTTCCCGGCGGCACCGAACGGCTGCGTACGGAACTTGCGGCGATTGCCGCAGGCGAGGTCGATATCGTCATCGGCACGCAACTCGTGGCCAAAGGTCACAATTTTCCGCTGATGACGCTGGTCGGAGTGCTCGACGCCGATATCGGCCTCACCTCCGGCGATCCCCGCGCTGCCGAGCGCACGTTTCAGATGCTGCAGCAGGTGACCGGCCGTGCCGGTCGCGGCGAGAAGCCGGGGCGGGCGCTGGTCCAGACCTGGCAGCCGGATCACCCGGTGATCGCAGCCTTGGTCTCAGGCGATGCGGAGCGGTTCTACGAAGAGGAGACCAGGGTTCGGGAGATGGCGGGCCTGCCCCCCTTCGGGCGCCTTGCCTCTCTCATCATCTCGGCGGAGGAGCGTGAGGCGGCGGAGGCTCATGCCCGGGCCATGGCCATGGTCACGGAGCCGCCGCCCGGGGTGATGGTGCTCGGCCCCGCGGAGGCCCCGCTGGCGCTGATCCGGGGCCGCTATCGCTACCGGCTTCTGGTGAAGACGGAACGGGAGGTCGATCTCCAGGGCTATCTCCGCTCCTGGCTGGCCCGTTGCCCAAAGGTGAAGGGCAACACCCGCGTCTCTATCGACGTGGATCCTCAGAGCTTTCTGTAATCCGGATGGTCACTGCCAGTCACAGATCCAAGCCTTTGATGGATACAGGCTGAATGGTGAAGCCAAGGCGTTGGAATTGAGACAGGATGCCTTGGTCGCCCGATAAAAAGTTTGTTTGATAGAGCATGAAGAGAGTGGGCATCTCTGAAAGGGCAGGCGCTGCAAAGGCGACGATCTCGCTGCCCGACCTGAAGAGATAGGGAAAAGCATTATCGCTGACGCCGGCCAGTGCGATCGACTTGATGGACTGCAGGCGTGCAAGCGTCTCCCAATCTCCGCGCAAATAGGCCTCCTCAGCCCGCGTCATGAGATGTCCGTGCTCAATGCGGTCGGCAAGGAGATACCGCAAAACCGCGACGGGATCGGTTGGTGCCTTCAGCCGGAATTCCGGGACTCCGGCTCCCCATTTCTTGGAATAGTAGGAACGGATGGACAGCATTTCGTGCTTCTTGCTCTGCCCTTCCTGGATAATGAGTTTTTGATGGAGGGCCTCCACGGCCGGATCAGTTCGAGGAGATCCCGCTGGTTTGAGCCGGCCGATCAGGACCAATCTAAGGGTTTCAAGCGGAGCTTCATCGACACTCTCGATCGAGAATCCCAACTCCTCCAGGTGGGGGGCCAATTCGACCTTGATAGCCTTCAGCAGATCTTGGGGAAGCGCCGCTTTTGCCAATGCCCTCCAAGATTCGGGAACAGCTACGTTATCAACCCACCCACGAGAAGATAGGAGGATGCGCTCCGTTGCCCTCGTTGCCTGAAGCTGTTTCTTCAGAATGTCCATGACAGGTGCGCTGCTGTCGTTGCTCACGGCAGCGATGAAGCTTTGCGACCCATTGGGCGCCTGCACGCGCCAGAGATGGTGCCCTTGAGCAAGATCTGCGGCGTGCAGGAGCGAAGCCCAAAGCAGGAATGTAAGGAGAGGGAAAGGGATAAGAAATTTCATGGGGAACTCTCGGCGGAGCCTGACCCAGGGATAGGGTAGAATATGTTACAACATTATCAAGTGCGCGACCGCACATCCCCTGAATATGCTTGCGTTTCTATCGAAGTGGATCCTCAGAGCTTTCCGTGAGGGCCACGGACGCGGTCGTTTCGACTGCCGGTACCCGGACATCCTGGGGGGCGAGCACGAGGACGGGCTCTCCGCCCTGTGGAGCGGGTCCGACCTTGGAGCGCGTGAGCTTTTCGAGTTCCGGAGCGAAGAACGGATAGCTCCAGAACAAACCGAGCGCGAGCATGGTGAAGGCTGCGAACAGGCGCATGGGGCTTCCCCGGGTTAACTTTCCGTTAAGGGTGGAGCCCGGCCCCGACTTCTCAAGTGTGGAAAGACACAGGTGCGACGGACTACCTCAAGAGGGTCGACGCAAAAGCGATTCTGTGATCGATAGCGGGTCCAGAGGAGCCCCAAAGAGCCTGATGTCCAAGATCGTTCACTGCATTCGCCACGGCCAATCGACCTTCAACGCGCATTTTGCCGAAACCGGAGAGGACCCGCTGCATTTCGATGCCCCCCTCACCGAGCTCGGCCATCGGCAGGTGGCGGAGCGGGCGCAGGAGCTGCGGCAATACCCTTATGAGCTGGTGGTGACTTCGCCGCTGACGCGGGCGATCCAGACCACCCTGGGCCTCTTCGGGGAGCATCCGGCGAAGCCACCGATCCACATCGAGTGCCTGCACCGGGAGCACCTGGAGAGCAGCTGCGACGTGGGCCGGGCTCCGGCGCTGCTGAGGCAGGAGTTTCCGCACCTCTCCTTCGACCATCTCGACGAGGTCTGGTGGCACAACGAAGGCGAGCCGGACCCAAGGGGATTCGTCTACGAGCCGGGCCACATCTTTGAAGGCCGGGTGGAGGAATTCAGGCGCTGGCTCCGGGAGCGACCGGAGGGGTTGATCGCGGTCGTGGGGCACGGCACCTTCTTCAGCCGGCTCACCGGGCAATATCTCGGCAATTGCGAGGTTGCCGTCCTGGAGCTGTGATCCTTAACTCTCGAAACGGAATCGCCGACATTTTCGAACCATTCCTGGCTTAGCTCGCCTTGCGCCCCAGGAAAACCCATGCTAGTGCACCCCCGCCTGAGGGCGGAGACGGTCCCGCTGAAGGCTCACTTCCATCGACCTGACGGGTTTCCCGAAAGCTCAGTTTCCAAGAGCTTGCCGGTTGAGAGACCCGTAACTTGAGAGAGACGATTACGTGGCGCAAAGCGGTTCGCATGAAGGACCCCTCCTGTCGGGCGTAGCGTTGCGCTACGCTTCGGCGCTGTTCGAGCTCGCTCGGGAGGCCAATGCCGTGGACGCCGTTGCCGGCGATCTCGGCCGCTTCGAACAAATGATCAAGGGCAGCGAAGACTTGCAGCGCCTGATCCGTAACCCCATCTTCACGGCGGAAGAGCAGTCCCGCGCGATGGATGCCCTCCTTACCAAGGCGGGCATTACGAGCCTGGCGGGCAACTTCATCCGCGTTGTGGCGTCAAAGCGCCGCCTCTTCGCCTTGCCTGACATGATCCGTGCGTATCAGGGCCTCGTGTCCGACGCGAAAGGCATCGTCCGGGCGCAGGTGATCCTGGCAGAAACGCCGTCGGACACCGTTCTTTCCGAAATCAAGGCGGCGCTGCGCGACGTCGCCAAGGCTGACGTCGCTGTCGACGTCAAAATCGACCCGAGCCTCATCGGCGGCCTCATCGTGAAGATGGGCTCCCGCATGGTGGATGCCTCGGTGCGCACCAAACTCAATTCCATTCGTCTTGCGATGAAAGAGGTCCGCTGATGGACATTCGAGCCGCTGAGATCTCCGCGATCCTCAAAGAGCAGATCAAGAACTTCGGTACCGAAGCTGAAGTCACCGAAGTCGGTCAGGTCCTGTCCGTCGGTGACGGTATCGCCCGTTGCTATGGCCTCGACAAGGT
>DASQML010000056.1:0-70295 GCA_035645515.1 Microvirga sp. | reverse complement strand
GCTGTTGAAGGTCCAGTAGTGATAGGTGGTGCCGTCGGCCAGCTGGCCGGTCACTTCCGTGGTCTCCAGGTTGACCTTCACACGCTGCGGTCCTCGCTTGCCGATGGGGCCGGGCAGATCGCTCGGCAGGCGAACGATGTTGAGCGGTGCTTCTGCCGTGCCGGATGCGGCCGGATGATTGTGAGTATGCCCGGAAGGGGTAGCGGCCGCCATCTTCTGTTCATGAGCGAGAGCGGGCTGGGCGAGCAGGGTTGCGGTGCTCAATGCAAGAACGGCAGCAGTCGCAAGCAGTGGCCGGCATCCCGAGATCATCATGGTTTTCATCGTCATCTCCTGTGTGGGCCGCCTGTCGGATCGTCGTGGTCCGTCATCGGATGAAGACGTTTTACTGTGGGCTCGGACGAACTTATTTGTCCCAAATCAAAGATGACTTTGGACGCGGATAATTCCCTAGGGATGTTCCGGAGATCATCTTTGGCGAACGCTGTAAATTGTGAGGAACAAGCGCGAGAGTGGAACCGGATCCTGGTAGTTCTCCGACAAAGAGCCTCGTGGGAACGCATGCTGAAGTCGGCCGATGAAGGACCAGTCGGTCACGAGGGCCGTTATGCCCGTCGCCTCGAACGATCTTGTCGATGACATCATGGGTCGCTGGCCGGCGACCATCCGCATCTTCCTCGATCATGGAATGCGCTGTGTCGGTTGCCCGATCGCATGCGTCCATACGGTCGACGACGCCTGCCGGGAACACGGCGTAAGCCTTTTCATCCTGCGCGCCGAGATCAATGAGGCGGTCCGACAAGGCCGCGCCATGTGGGCTCGGATCTCGGCCCCACCGTCTCATGAGGCGAGAATCTAGTCGACCGAGCGCTCGGCGAGAATGAAGAGCTTGTGGGGGTCGCGGATCGTGATCTTCTGCCGCCCGCCTTCCACGAGACCTTGGTCTTCCCATCCGCTCAGGATCCGGCTGACGGTGTGAAGGGTCGTGCCGGTCATCTCGGCGATATCCTGGCGGGAGATGGGAAAGTCGATCTGAATGCCGTCTTCGCCTTTTCGCCCGGCTTGCTGAGCCAGGCGCAGGAGCGCGTGGGCGACGCGCTTTTCCACCTGCTGCGTCGAGATCTCCACCACGCGGGTATGGGCATCGTTGAGCCGGGACCCTATGGTCTGAAGCGTGTTCACTGCCAGGGCGGGGTGTTTGGCTACGAGGCGCGGCCATGCGGCAGAGGGCCAGACGAGCGCCACACTGTCGACGACCGCCACGGCGGAGGCGGGATAGGTCGTGCGCGCCATGGCCATGGCGATCCCGAACAGGTCTCCCGGCGTGACGAAGCGCACCACCACCTGCTGGCCGTCGGGCGTGACCTTCATGACCCTCAGGTGCCCGTGCAGCAGCACGAAAAAGGAATGCGCCTCTTCATCCTGCTGGAACACGCTCGTTCCCTTTGCATAACGGATGGATTGCGCGTCTCTCAGGATTTCGGTGAGATCGTCCGGGGCAACTCCCGAGAATATCGGAAGATGAGCCACCAGGGATTTATCCAGGTTCGGCATGATGCGCGTTCCAGCTCTCGTTGTCGATGTCGGCACCTCACCGGAGCGATAAAGCGCCCGTCCGCTATGTCAGGACGTTGCCTGCCCGCTTTGGAACGGCCCTTTTGCCAACCCTAAGGCCGGAACTCTAGCGTGCTATCCACGAGCGAGAATTGACGTATCTCAAAGACCCTCCGGAGGCATATGCCTGGCAGGAGTAGGGAGCCCTTAGGCGAGGCGTGAGGCTGCCGGCAGGGTGAAAAGTCTTGTTGTTTGCGCCACATCAAACACCTCATCGCCGATGAGCGTATGACATTTCCTCAAGAGCCGGATGAGGCTCGCGACACCGCATCGACAAACAGGAGACAAAGATGCGCAAGACAATCATGCTCGGCGCTCTCGTCGCCGCCCTCGGCGCTGCAGGGGCAGCCAATGCTGCCGAAATAGAGGTGAAGATGCTCAACAAGGGCGCCGAAGGCGTCATGGTCTTCGAGCCGGCTCTGGTGAAGATCAATCCGGGTGACACGGTGAAGTTCGTGGCCACCGACAAGGGCCACAATGCGGAGATCATCGAGACCATGGTGCCGGACGGCGCAAAGGGGTTCGTGGGCAAGATGAACGAGGATCTCACGGTCACCTTCGACAAGCCAGGCGTGTACGGCTACAAGTGCAAACCGCATTATGGCATGGGCATGGTCGGTTTGGTGGTGGTGGGCGATGCCGCCAATGTGGACCAGGCGAAGGCTGCTACGCATCCGGGCAAGGCCAAGCAGGTCTTTGGCAATCTCTTCGACAAGCTCGCCACGCAGACGGCCGCCAAGTAGACCGCGCCGCTTTTGTTCTTCGCGCCGCCGCCTCGCCGCGGCGGCGATCCTCATTTCATGAAATCATGGCAACGCTCGATATCAGCTTCAAGCCCGAGCGCGCTCATCTGCGCAGGCCGAAGCGCGGCGTGATCGCGGATAAGGTCGTTCCACAGTCCGTCTCGGGCCGCTATCGCAGGCTGAAATGGATCGCGCTGATTGCCTGCCTGTCGATCTATTACATCCTGCCCTTCCTGCGCTGGACGCGCGGTCCGGGCCAGCCCGACCAGGCGGTGCTCTTCGATTTCGAGCGCGGCAGGCTTTATTTCTTTTTCATCGAGATCTGGCCGCAGGAGGTCTATTACCTGACCGGCCTTCTGGTTCTGGCGACGCTGATCCTCATCTGGCTCAACGCCGTCGCGGGTCGTGTCTGGTGCGGTTACTTCTGCCCGCAGACGGTCTGGACCGATCTGTTTCTGCTCGTGGAGCGATGGGTCGAGGGTGACCGGCGCGAGCGGTTGAAGAAGCAGAATGCACAGCTCACCGGACGGCGTGTGCTGGAGATCGGCGCCAAGCATGTGATCTGGGCCGTCATCGCCATGGGAACGGGCGGCGCTTTCGTCCTTTACTTCTCCGATGCCCCGACGCTCCTGTACGAACTCGTCACGGGCGAGGCGTCCGTTCTCGCCTATGCCTGGGTCGGCATCCTGACATCCACCACCTATACGCTCGCCGGCTTCGCGCGCGAGCAGGTGTGCACCTGGATGTGCCCCTGGCCGCGCCTGCAGGGTGCGATCTGGGACCCGGAGGCGCTCATCGTCCACTATCGCGACTATCGTGGCGAGCCCCGCGGCTCCGTCAAGAAGGCGGCCGAGCTGCGGGCGAAGGGCGAGCCCTCCGGCGACTGCGTCGACTGCCTGCAATGCGTGGCGGTCTGCCCCATCGGAATCGACATTCGCGAGGGGCCGAACTTCGCGTGCATCAACTGCGGATTGTGCGTGGATGCCTGCGACAGCGTGATGACCAAGCTCGATCGCCCGCGCGGCCTCATCGATTACGAAGCCTGGACCAATATCGAGCGCGGACATCGGAAGGAAGCACCGCGGCGGCGCATCATTCGGCCCAAGACGGTCGGACTATCCCTGTCCATCATCGCCTTGGCCGGCATCATGGGCGTGAGCCTAAGCCTGCGCAGCGATGCCAAGCTCACGGTGATCCATGACCGCAACCCCGTGGCCGTGACGCTTTCGGACGGGCGCACACGGAACGGCTATACGATCCGCATCTACAACAAGAGCGGCGAGGAGCGGGCTTTCAGAATCCGCGTGAGCGGCTTGCCCGAAGCCACGCTCGATGTGGTGGAGGAGGAGCCCGTCGTTCAGGTGGCGCCCGACGCCACGCGTGAGATTCGCATTCTGGTCTCCGCCGATGCCGATGGCCGCCACGGTCTCACCTTCACCGCTACCGATGTGGCAACCGGCAAGAGCATTTCTGCCGAAGACATGTTCATTTCCAATGAAGGAGGCCGATGATGGCTCCTATTCCCCGCCTGCGGCCCTATGAGGGGCCTGCGCTTTTTTCATACGGGTTTCGGCCGTTCTTTCTGTTCGGCTCGCTTTATGCAGGCCTCGCGATTCTGGCATGGCTCCCGCTGTTCTATGGTGAGCTCCAGGTCTCCACGGCCTTCGTTCCGCGCGACTGGCACATTCACGAGATGCTCTATGGCTATCTCTCGGCCGTGATCACCGGCTTCCTGCTGACGGCCGTTCCCAACTGGACGGGACGCATGCCGCTTCAGGGCAAACCGCTGATCGTGCTGGTGCTTCTCTGGGCGGCGGGACGGGCCGCTGTTACAGCTTCGGCCTCGATCGGGTGGCAGGCTGCAGCCATCATCGATGTGTCGTTCCTGGTCGTGGTGGCGGCTGCCATGGCACGGGAGATCGCCAAGGGCAGGAACTGGCGCAATCTCAAAGTCCTGATCGCCTTGGGGAGCCTCACCATCGGCAACGCCGTCTTTCATCTCGAGGCACATTTTCACGGCGTGGCCGAATACGGGATCCGCATTGGCGTCGCGGCTGTCATGATGCTCCTGATGGTGATCGGCGCGCGCATCGTTCCGAGTTTCACCCGGAACTGGCTGTCGAGGGTCAATCCGGGCCGCATGCCCGCATCCTTCGGTACCTTCGAGATGGTCGCGATGGCAGGCACCGGGCTCGCACTCTTCGCCTGGATCCTGCTGCCGGAATGGCAGGGCACGGGGATCGCCCTCATCGCCGCAGGCATCGCCCAGGCGGTTGTCATGGCCCGCTGGGCCGGTGACCGCACGTGGCGCGACCGTTTGGTCCTGATCCTGCATGTGGCTTATGCCTTCGTGCCGCTCGGTTTTCTTCTGACCGGCCTTGCTGCCTTGGGGCTCATTCCCGCAGGGGCTGGCATCCATGCCTGGACAGGTGGCGCCATGGGTGGAATGACGCTGGCCGTGATGACCCGCGCGAGCCTGGGCCACACAGGACGCGCGCTGGTGGCGACGCGGATGACACAGGGCCTCTACCTCCTCATCATCATTGCGGCTCTGTCCCGCGTCTTGGCCGTGCTCCTGCCGGACTGGACGACCACTCTGCTGCATGTTGCAGCCGTGACCTGGTCAGGATCCTTCCTGGGCTTCGCGCTGACCTACTGGGGCGTTCTCACGAAGCCTCGGGTGAAAGCCTGAGCGTCCTTGCGGTAGATCAAGGCCGTTCTCCTGCCGGTCTGACAGGTTGGCGGGCAACCGGGGGAACGGCTTTGACGGGCAATGATCACCTTGCGCTCTTGAGCGGCGCTCTGGAGCAGGACGGTACATCTCGGGATCCGGCGGATGCGCTGGAACTTGCAGCCGGTCCCTGCCGGCCCGAGGAGGGGCGTCTCGGCTGCTCCGGCTGCCTGGAGATCGGCTTTTGCCGACGCGATCCGCATCAGGAGAACGGGCAGAACGTCCTCCCGGCCTGTGGCTGATATGTCCCACAGCCTCTGACAATTTGCCCGGGCTCGAACCCTCGTCCCCGGACGCGACCCATGCCATAAGGCCGCCGAAACTGCTTTGGGCCTTGGAACGATGATTCGCGTCGAGAACGTCAGTAAACAGAACAGCCACCGCATCCTCTTCATCGAGGCCTCCGCCACCCTCCAGAGGGGCGAGAAGGTCGGCCTGGTGGGGCCGAACGGCGCGGGCAAGACGACGCTCTTTCGCATGATCACCAAGGAGGAGCTGCCGGACGAGGGCCAGATCTCCGTCGATCGCGGTGTGACCATCGGCTATTTCAGCCAGGATGTGGGCGAGATGGAAGGGCGCAGCGCCGTGGCCGAGGTCATGGACGGTGCCGGTCCCGTGAGCGAGGTGGCGGCCGAGCTGAAGGAACTCGAAGCCGCCATGGCCGATCCGGACCAGACGGCGAACTTCGATGCCATCATCGCCCGCTATGGCGAGGTGCAGGCGCGCTACGAGGAACTCGACGGCTATTCCCTGGAGGGCCGCGCCCGCGAGGTTCTGGCCGGTCTTGGCTTCAGTCAGGAGATGATGGACGGCGATGTGGGCGCTCTCTCCGGCGGCTGGAAGATGCGCGTGGCGCTCGCCCGCATCCTGCTGATGCGCCCCGACGCCATGCTCCTCGACGAGCCGAGCAACCACCTCGATCTCGAAAGCCTGATCTGGCTGGAGGAGTTCCTCAAAGGCTATGACGGCGCCCTGCTCATGACCTCGCACGACCGCGCCTTCATGAACCGCATCGTCAACAAGATCATCGAGATCGACGGCGGCTCGCTCACCACCTATTCCGGCGATTACGAGTTCTATGAACAGCAGCGCGCCTTGAACGAGAAGCAGCAGCAGGCGCAGTTCGAGCGCCAGCAGGCGATGCTCGCGAAGGAGATCAAGTTCATCGAGCGCTTCAAGGCCCGAGCCTCCCATGCCGCGCAGGTGCAGAGCCGCGTGAAGAAGCTTGATAAGATCGAGCGCGTGGAGCCGCCCAAGCGCCGTCAGTCGGTCGCCTTCGAGTTCCTGCCCGCGCCGCGCTCCGGCGACGACGTGATCAGCTTGAAGAACGTGCACAAGAGCTATGGCAGCCGCAGCATCTACGAGGGCCTCGATTTCTCGGTGCGGCGCAAGGAGCGCTGGTGCGTGATGGGCGTCAACGGCGCCGGCAAGTCCACGCTCCTGAAGCTCGTCGCCGGCACGACGGAACCCGACCGGGGCACGGTCACCATCGGCGCCAGCGTGAAGATGGGTTATTTCGCCCAGCACGCGATGGAAGTGCTCGACGGCGACCGTACGGTGTTCGAGTTCCTGGAGGATTCGTTCCCGCAGGCGGGCCAGGGGTCGCTCCGCACCCTTGCCGGGTGTTTCGGCTTCTCGGGCGACGATGCGGAGAAGAAGTGCCGCGTGCTCTCCGGTGGCGAAAAGGCGCGTCTCGTAATGGCCAAGATGCTCTACGATCCGCCGAACCTGCTGGTGCTCGACGAGCCGACGAACCACTTGGACATGGCGACGAAGGAAATGCTGATCGAGGCGCTGGCGAAATACGAAGGCACCATGCTCTTCGTCTCCCACGACCGACATTTCCTGGCGGCTCTGTCCAACCGGGTTCTGGAGCTGACGCCGGACGGCGTTCATCAATACGGAGGCGGCTACACCGAGTACGTCGCCCGCACCGGACAGGAAGCGCCGGGCCTGAGGCACTGATGAAAAGGGGCGCCCGGAGCGCCCCTTTTCGTTCTGCTAGTCCCAGGCGAGCGCTCCGCCGCTCTGGTAGTCGATGACCCGGGTCTCGAAGAAGTTCTTCTCCTTCTTCAGGTCCATCGCTTCCGACATCCAGGGGAATGGATTGTCGACCTCCGCGAAGACGGGGCTCAAGCCCAGCTGCGCGCAGCGTCGGTTCGCGATGAAATGCATGTACTGCTCGCAGAGAGCCGCGTTCAGCCCGAGGAAGCCGCGAGGCATCGTATCCCGGCCATAGGCCGCTTCGAGCTCCGCCGCCTCGCGCAGCATCCCTCTTACCTCTTCCTGGAAGGCGGGGGTCCAGAGATGCGGGTTTTCGATCTTGATCTGGTTGATCACGTCGATTCCAAAATTCAGGTGGATGCTCTCGTCGCGCAGGATGTACTGATACTGCTCCGCGATCCCCACCATCTTGTTGCGGCGGCCGAGCGCCAGGATCTGCGCGAAGCCCGTGTAGAACCACATGCCTTCGAAGACCACGTAGAAAGCGATGAGATCGCGCAGGAAGGCTTGATCGGCCTCTGGCGTTCCCGTCACGAAGGACGGATCCTCGATGCCTTGCGTGTGCTCGAGCGCCCAGGCTGCCTTGTCGGTGATCGAGGGAACCTCGCGATACATGTTGAAGAGCTCGCCCTCGTCGAGGCCTAGGCTTTCGACGATGTATTGGAAGGTGTGCGTGTGCACCGCCTCCTCGAAGGCTTGGCGCAGCAGATATTGGCGGCATTCCGGATTGGTCAGGTGGCGGTAGATCGCGAGCACGATGTTGTTGGCCACCAGGCTCTCGGATGCCGCGAAGAAACCGAGATTGCGCTTGACCATGCGCCGCTCGTCTTCCGTGAGGCCGTCGCGGGATTTCCAGAGCGCGATATCGGCCTGCATGGAGACTTCTGTCGGCATCCAGTGGTTGTTGCAGGCGGCAAGATATTTCTCCCAGGCCCATTTGTACTTGAGCGGCAGCAATTGGTTCACGTCGGCGCGGCAATTGATCATTGCCTTCTCGTCCACGCTGACGCGGCCGCCGCTGCGGTCGATGGAACCCAGCCCTGTCGTGTCGGCCGGCTGAGTGGCAGAGAAGGATGGGGTTTGAGCCGTATTGCGGGGAGTATCCCAATCGAGCATTGAAAAATTCCTTGCATGAGAGGTGGGC
Source organism: Microvirga sp. (assembly GCA_035645515.1). Taxonomy (GTDB): domain Bacteria; phylum Pseudomonadota; class Alphaproteobacteria; order Rhizobiales; family Beijerinckiaceae; genus Microvirga. The sequence continues at coordinate 62,059 of DASQML010000056.1, read as the reverse complement.
CGCGCCGTGACGACGGCGCGACCGGTTTCGAAAAGAGAATAAACGCCGCTTACTGGCAGGCTTCGCAGGTGGGGTCGTCGATGGAGCAGGCCTTTACCTCAGGTGCGAGGATTGCGGGCGCCACCTGCACGGCGTTCAGCTTGCCGTCCGTTCCCCTGAGGGTCGATTTCTCCACATGGGTCGCGGCCACGGCGCGCAGGTAATAGGTGGTCTTCAACCCACGCTCCCACGCCAGGCGATACATGGCGTCGAGCTTCCGGCCATTAGGATTGGCGATGTAGAGATTGAGCGACTGGGCCTGATCGATCCACTTCTGCCGGCGCGCCGCCGCTTCGATCAGCCAGGATGCGTCAATCTCGAAGGCCGTGGCATAGAGCGCCTTCAGGTCCTCCGGTACCCGGTCGATCGGCGCCAGGGTTCCGTCAAAGTATTTGAGGTCGGCGATCATCACCTCGTCCCACAGCCCGCGTGCTTTGAGGTCGTGCACGAGAGCGGGATTCACCACCGTGAAGTCGCCCGACATGTTCGCCTTCACATAGAGATTGCGGAAGGCCGGTTCGATGGATTGCGAAACGCCGCAGATGTTGGAGATGGTCGCGGTTGGAGCAATGGCCATCACATTGGAATTTCGCATGCCGACCTGCATGACGCGTTCGCGCAAGGAAGACCAGTCTAGGGTCGATGAGCGGTCCAGGTCCAACCTTCCACGGGCCTTGGCCAGGAGTTCGGTCGAATCGATGGGGAGAATCCCCTTCGACCAGAGCGAACCCTCGAAGCTCGGATAGCGGCCGCGCTCGGCCGCGAGATCGCAGGAGGCGGAGATCGCGTGATAGCTGATGAGCTCCATGCTCTCGTCGGCGAAGGCAATCGCGCCCTCAGAGGCAACCGGCAGCCGGAGGGTATGCAGCGCGTCCTGATAGCCCATCAGCCCGAGACCGACCGGGCGGTGACGCAGGTTCGAACGGCGTGCTTCGGGAATCGTGTAGAAGTTGATGTCGATCACGTTGTCGAGCATCCGCATGGCGGTTCTCACCGTGCGCGCCAGACGTTCGCGGTCGACTCCCTGCGGCGTCACGTGGCGGGCGAGGTTGATGGAGCCGAGGTTGCAGACGGCCACCTCGTCCTGCGACGTGTTGAGGGTGATTTCCGTGCAGAGATTGGATGAGTGCACGACACCCATATGGCTTTGCGGGGAGCGGATATTGCAAGGATCCTTGAACGTGATCCAGGGATGGCCGGTCTCGAACAGCATGGTCAGCATGCGCCGCCACAGATCGACCGCGCGAACCTGGCGGAAGACCTTGATCTTCCCCTGGGCAGCCTTGGCCTCGTAGGCTTCATAAGCCGTCTTGAAGGCAGGGCCGTAGAGATCGTGCAGATCGGGCGTCTCGTCTGGCGAGAACAGGGTCCACACACCGTCTTCCGCGACGCGCTGCATGAACAGGTCCGGAATCCAGTTGGCCGTGTTCATGTCGTGCGTCCGGCGGCGGTCGTCGCCGGTGTTCTTGCGCAGGTCGAGAAATTCCTCGATGTCGATGTGCCAGGTTTCGAGATAGGCGCAGACGGCTCCCTTGCGCTTGCCGCCCTGGTTCACGGCGATCGCCGTGTCGTTGGCGACCTTCAGGAACGGCACGACGCCCTGGCTCTCGCCGTTGGTGCCCTTGATATGCGCGCCAAGGCCGCGCACCGGCGTCCAATCGTTGCCGAGGCCTCCCGAGTATTTGGCGAGAAGGGCGTTGTCCTTGATCGCCTTGAAGATGCCGTCGAGATCGTCCGGCACGGTGGTGAGAAAGCAGGAGGAGAGCTGCGGCCGTGTTGTGCCGGAATTGAACAGGGTCGGCGTCGAGGCCATGAGGTCGAAGGATGAGAGAAGATCGTAGAACTCGATCGCCTTCTCTTCCCGGTCGATCTCCCGCAGCGCCAGACCCATCGCCACGCGCATGAAGAAGGCTTGCGGCAGCTCGAAGCGGGTTCCGTCCACATGCAGGAAGTAGCGGTCATAGAGGGTCTGAAGGCCGAGATACTGAAAGTTCAGGTCGCGCTCGGGTTTGAGAGCCGCTGCCAGGCGGCCCAGGTCGAAGCGGCCGAGTTCCGGATCGAGCAGCTCCGTGTCGATACCTTTTTTCACGTATCTCGGGAAGTACTCGGCATAATACTGGGCCATCTCGGCCTGCGTGGCCTGCCGGCGCTCGCCGTGAACGGCACTCAAGGCCTCCCTGCGCAAGCTGTCGAGCAGAAGGCGCGCGCTGGCGTAGGAATAATTCGGCTCCCGTTCGACCAGCGTGCGCGCGGCGAGGACCGGCGCGAGCGCGAGTTCGGCCTCCGTAATGCCGTCATAGAGGTTGCGCCGGGTCTCTGCCAGGATCTCGTCTGCTGCGACGTCGGCCAGACCTTCGCAAGCCTCGGTTACAAGGGCTTGCAGGCGTGACACGTCGAGGGGCGCACGCGTCCCATTCGCCAACGTCATGTGAAGCTGAGGCTCGTTCGAGGGTGCGACGGGCGAGGCCTTCGCCCGCTCGGCGGCGCGCTGTTCGCGGTAGAGCACATAGGCGCGGGCCACCTTGTGGTGACCGCCGCGCATGAGTGCGAGTTCCACCTGATCCTGCACTTCCTCGATGTGGAAGACACGCCCGGACTCGGCTCGGCGGGTGAGGGCGCTCACGATCTCCTCAGTGAGGCCCGAGACCGTCTCATGGACGCGGCGCGAGGCAGCGGCGGTCGAGCCTTCGATGCTGAGGAAGGCCTTTGTCAGCGCGACCGCGATCTTGGACGAGTCGAACGGCGTCACGCTGCCGTTGCGCCGGATGATGCCATATCCGGAATCGGGGGCAACAGGAGTTTCTGCGGAGGATATGAAAGGCACCGCCGAGGCGGCTTTTGCGGTGGAGAGAGAGCTGGACATTCGGCAACCCCAAAATGTTGGGGGCATGGGCCGAGGAACGCGAGGCAGACCGCGCCTGAATGCGCGCGGCGAGCGGAGCGATCCATCGGGGCACCCCGCCCGAGGACATGATCGTCAGCCCTGGGCAGGTCTCCTGGCTCGCGGGTCATCGCCTGTTGCCGGCCTTCCCGGTGATGGCTCACCAGTGACGCATGATGGCAGCAGGCTCGTCGCTTACAGTTGCGGGGGCAGCCCCGGATTTGCCTGACGGCTCACCGGATTCCCTCTTAGCCTCGGATTGGCATCCGAGGACCCATGGCTACAAGATATGGTACACGCCAGGCGCCGAGCGTCAACATAGAGGGGCAGAGCTTGCGCGGCATGTCCCCAGCTTGTTCGAGGGCAGGTTCAGAACGCCGTCTCCGTCAGGATTAGGATTCCGCCGAAGAGGATCATGACGAAGGCCGGCCAGTGAGTCTTCAGGCTGAAAGCCCTCGGGCTTTGCTGCGGTTCCAGGCTTGCTTCCGCCCGAGGTGACCGGCCCGGGTGCACGTTGCTTAATCGGCCACCTCGAAGGGCCTGCGCAGCGCCGTAGATCACGCCGCAGATGATAAGCGCTGCGCCGATCCAGATGAGGAGAATGCTCGTATCCATGGAGTTCTCCTTGAAGGCACGACTATCAAAGGCCGGGGGCGAAGTAAGCAATGCGCGAGAGGAGCGTGTTGTCGGCCTCGAAGACCATGATCGCCACGAAGACGAGAACGGCCGCCATTGGGACCAGAATCGCATAAACGAGCGACAGGCGCTCCCAGGCCATGTGCATGAAGACGGTGACGATCAACCCCGCCTTCAGCAGCATGAACAGAAGGATCAGCGCGTAACGAAGTGCGCCTTCGAGCTGGAAGTAGTCGACCGCATAGGAGCAGGCGCTCAGGATGAAGAGCCACGCCCAGACCACGAGGTAGAGCTTGATCGGATGCTGCTGTCCCTGCCCGTGAACGGATGAATGTGCATTTGCCTGCGCCATGGCCGGCCCCTTACCAGAGATAGAAGAAGGCGAAGATGAAAACCCAGACCAGATCGACGAAATGCCAGTAGAGTCCCATGATCTCCACGGCTTCGTAGCGGCCCTTCCGGCTGGTGAAGAAACCCCGCCTTTCATGATCGAAATCGCCGCGCCAGACCTTTCTGGCGACGATGAGAAGGAAGATCACGCCGAAGGTCACGTGGGTGCCGTGAAAGCCGGTGATCATGAAGAACGTGGAGCCGAATTGAGCGGCGCCCCATGGATTGCTCCAGGGGCGCACCCCTTCGTGAATGAGCTTGGTCCATTCGAAAGCCTGCATGCCGACAAAGGTCGCGCCGAGAACGGCGGTGAGGAGCATCAAGGCGGCGGTCTTCCGGCGGTCCTGGCGATAGGCGAAGTTCACCGCCATCGCCATGGTCCCGCTGCTGCTGATGAGCACGAAGGTCATGATGGCGATCAGGATCAATGGCAGCGTCGTGCCAGCGATGGTCAGCGCAAAGACCTCGCTGGGATTGGGCCAGGGCACCGTGGTCGACATCCGCGCGGTCATGTAGGCGATGAGGAAGCTGCTGAATACGAAGGTGTCGCTGAGCAGGAAGATCCACATCATCGCCTTGCCCCAGGAGACGTTCTTGAACGCGCTCCTGTCGGACGAGAAGTCGGCGGCAACGCTGCGTAGACCGGATGTGTCGGAGGGAGCTGCCTCGATGCGGGAGAAGGTTTGCTCCGTCATACGCGAACTCCTCTCAGCTCAGGATCTGCCGGCAGAGGTCGATTACGTTGCCGGCCCAGCCGGCCAGCACGCTCAGGAGAACCAGCCAGACGAACAGCATGAAGTGCCAATAGGTGGCACAGAGGCTCACGCTGAGCTGCAGGCGCCCCGCCGACGTGCCGCGCCATGCCCTCTGGATGACTCTGCCCAGGGCAATCAAGCCGCCCAGCAGGTGCAGGCCGTGGATCCCGGTCAGCACGTAGAAGAAGGCGTTGGCGGAATTGGAGGCGAGAAGATACCCGTCCAAGCTCAGCTGCCGCCAGGCGAGAAGCTGCCCGGACAGGAAGGCCAGAGCCGTCACGCCAGCTGCCAAAAGGCCGAGCTTCAGCGCGTCTTCGTCTTCCTCGCGCGCAGCTTTTTGCGCGCCCTGAAGCGCGATGCTGCTCAAGGCCAGCATGCCCGTGTTCAGCCACAGGATTCCCGGAAGCGGGACATTGCGCCAATCCGGCAACTGCATGCGCAGGGCATAGGCGCTCAAGAAAAGTCCGAAGAGGGAGGCGACCACCGCCAGGAAAACCGCAAGGCCCGTTCTGGCGGCTGAGGACGGGAGATCGTCTGCCTCGGTGTAACCGGCAGCGACACCCTGCTCCAGCCAGGGTTTCGACGTCACGCCCTGGCGCGCGAGCCACCACATCGCGATAACGACAAGGACGGTCAGGACAACGAGGATGCTAGCCATGAGCCGTCCCCGGCACTGATTGAGGGCCCGGGTGGTTTTGCGGCAGGTAGTCCTCGGTAGCGCCCGGTACGCTGTAATCATAAGCCCAGCGATAGACGACGGGCAGATCCTTGCCCCAGTTGCCGTGCGGGGGCGGCGTCTCGGGCGTCTGCCATTCGAGGGTGGTCGCCCGCCAGGGATTGCCTCCGGATGCCCTGCCGTGGCGCAGGCTCCAGAACAGGTTGAACACGAAGAGCAGTTGAGCGGCGCCCACGATCAGCGCCGCGATGGTGATGAAAGCGTTGAGCGTATGGGCCGAAGGCGGAACGAAGGCCATCTCGCCGATCTCGTAGTAGCGGCGTGGCACGCCCATGAGGCCCAGGTAATGCATGGGAAAGAAGATCGCGTAGGTGCCCAGGAACGTAACCCAGAAGTGGAGCTTGCCGAGAGCATCGTTCAGCATGCGTCCGGTGATCTTCGGGTACCAGTGGTAGATCGCGCCGAAGATCACGAGGATGGGCGCGACGCCCATCACCATGTGGAAATGGGCAACGACGAACATCGTGTCGGAGAGCGGAACGTCGACCACCACATTGCCGAGGAAAAGCCCCGTGAGTCCGCCATTCAGGAAGGTGACGATGAAAGCCAGCGCAAACAGCATGGGAACATTGAGATGAATGTCTCCGCGCCAGAGGGTCAGGACCCAGTTGTAGACCTTGATCGCCGTGGGGATCGCGATGATCAGCGTCGTCGTGGCGAAGAAGAACCCGAAATACGGGTTCATGCCGCTCACATACATATGGTGCGCCCAGACCACGAAACTGAGGGCGCCGATGGCCAGCAATGCCCAGACCATCATGCGGTAGCCGAAGATGTTGCGTCGCGCGTGCGTGCTGATGAGATCCGACACGATGCCGAAAGCGGGCAAGGCGACGATGTAGACTTCCGGATGGCCGAAGAACCAGAACAGGTGCTGGAAGAGCAGGGGGCTGCCGCCGTTGCGATCCAGGCTCTGTCCCATCTCGACGATGGCCGGCATGAAGAAGCTGGTACCTAGCGCGCGGTCGAAGAGCATCATCACCGCGCCGACGAACAAGGCCGGGAAGGCGAGAAGCGCCATGAAGCTCGCGGTGAAGATCCCCCAGACGGTCAAGGGCATGCGCATCAGCGTCATGCCGCGGGCGCGTGCCTGCAGAACTGTCACCACATAGTTCAAGCCGCCCATGGTGAAGCCGACGATGAAGACCATCAGCGAGACGAGCATCAGGATGATGCCCCAATCCTGTCCGCCCGGCGTGCCGGACAGGATGGCCTGCGGCGGATAGAGCGTCCATCCGGCGCCGGTGGGGCCGCCCGGCGCGAAGAAGCTGGCGACCAGGATCAGCACGGCGAGCAGATAGATCCAGAAGCTCAGCATGTTGACATAGGGAAAGACCATGTCGCGCGCGCCGATCATCAGGGGGATGAGGTAGTTGCCGAAGCCGCCGAGGAAGAGCGCGGTCAGCACATAGACCACCATCATCATGCCGTGCATGGTGATGAACTGGTAATAAGCGTTGGCGTCGATGAAGGCGAAGGCACCGGGAAATCCGAGCTGGAGGCGCATCAGCCAGGACAGTACGAGGGCGATGAGGCCGACCGTCAGGGCGGTGAGGGAATATTGAATGGCGATGACCTTCGCATCCTGGCTGAAGACATATTTCGTCACCCAGCCGTGCGGATGATAGAGCTCCATATCCTCCACATCGGCGGCAGTCGCCGATCCGACATGACCGAGGGGAACATCAACCATCGGGATCACTCCCTGACCGTTTCCTCCGCCCCCGATCCGTCGCTCTGCGACGGTTGATTATTGGGCCGCAGGCGCAAGACGCGCGAACGCCCGCGACGTCTGTCCCTCAAGCCAGGCCTGATAGTCTTTCTCGCCCTGCACGACCACGGTTCCCCGCATCTGTGAGTGCCCCACGCCGCAGAGTTCCGCGCACAGGATCTCGAAGGTGCCGGTCCGCGTCGGCGTAAACCAGATGTAGGAGACCTGGCCCGGCACCAGATCCATCTTGGCGCGCATTTCCGGAACGTAGAAGTTATGGATGACGTCGACGGAGCGGAGCAGGGCTTTCACGGGCCTGCCCACGGGCAGGCGCAACTCGCCACCCTCGACGACCACATCGTCCTGACCTTTCGGATCCTCGCGGCTGATGCCTAAGGGATTGTCAGGACTGATGAGGCGGGTGTCGGTGATGCCGAGCTTGCCATCAGGGCCGGGGAGCCTGAAGCTCCATTGCCATTGCTGGCCGAGGATTTCGATGTCGGTGGCGTCCTGCGGGACTGTGATGAACTGCCGCCAGACGAACAGCCCTGGCGCGAGCATGGCCGCCACGCCGACACCCGTGACGACGGTCAGCCACAGTTCCAGCCGCTTGCTTTCCGGCTCGTAATGCGCCTGTCGGCCCGGTTGGTGGCGAAAGCGATAGACGCAATAGGCCATGAAGAGAACGACCGCAACGAAAACGGCGCCGGTGATCCAGAACGTGATGACGATGGTGGTGTCGATATAGTCCCAGTTGGAGGCAATGGGCGTCCACCACCAGGGGCTCACCAGATGGAAGGCCACCGAGCCAAGGGCGATCAGAACCAATATGAGCGCTACGGCCATCCCCGTTCATCCTCGCCTCAAAGGCCGCTGGCATGAAACAGAAGGCAACAACTTCTTCTCAGCCACGGACCGCATGTTGGCGTGGCTGAAATCGGCTTTAGTCGGCACGGCTCGAGGCCGCGATGAACAGCGCGTTTGGCGGGATGAGTTTCATAAAGATGAGAAAATGAAGCTCATCCTCGAACTTGCTTTAAAACTATACCTTACGGCCGAGTGGGTCAATGATTCCAAAGGGAGAGGCCTTGGGGGCGAGCAACCGGAGTGGCGGTTCAAGCAGAATTGAATCTGGTCCGACGTTTCGCCGCCGGCAGGTCGGGAGTATCATGGTGAGGAAGACCGCGTCTTCGCGGGAGGCGACAATGATGAAAGCTGCCATCCTCCTGGGTCTTTTCCTGCTGACGACCGGCGCGCATGCCCAGACGCGCGCCTCGACCCTGAGCATGACCTGCCAGGCGGGCCGCCAGCTCGTCTTTACGCGGGGAGCGGTAGTCCTGGGCACGGGCGGTAACACCTATGACCGGTTCGTGCGCGACCGCTCGTTCTGCGACGTCACGGAATATGCCCAGACGGCTTATGTGCCGAGCATTGAGACGTCCCGATGCTTCATCGGTTATCGCTGCAGGCAAGGGCCGCGGGAATGGTTCGAGGATTAGCCTGCAAGCACGGGTAAGGCCTGTCCGGTACCGCAGGGCGGTCCGAGAGGAGCCCCTTGCCGTCCTGGAGATCATGGATTGCTGCAGATCATGCAACGCGCTATGTGGGCCCATGTTCACCCTCGAACGCACCACATCCCTTGAGCACATCGTCAAGAAGAGCCGGTTTATTGCCGTAGCCGGGCCGGTTGCGAGCGAGCAGGGGGCGAAAGCCTTCATCGCAAACCATTCCCACCCGACGGCCAACCACAATTGCTGGGCTTGGCGGGTCGGGCAGAGCTATCGGTTCAGCGACGACGGGGAGCCGAGCGGCACGGCGGGCAAGCCGATCCTGCAGGCCATCGATCGCCTTAAGCTCGATCGCGTGGCGGTTGTGGTGGCCCGTTGGTTCGGCGGCATCCTTCTCGGCAGCGGCGGTCTCGTCCGGGCTTACGGCGGCGCTGCGGCGGAGTGCCTGCGCGCTTCGTCCATGGTGGATATCGTCGCTCTGCGGGAAGCCGTCATCACCGCCCCGTTTTCCGACCTGGCGCTGGTGAGGGCGCGGCTGGCCAACGCTGCGGGCGTCCAAATCCGAAACGAGAGCTTCACCGAAACGGGCGCCGTGATCAAGGCGGCTCTTCCGGAGGCGACGGCGGCGCAGATCGTGCAGATGATCACCAACGTCACGAGCGGACGCGCGGACATTCGCTTTCCGCCACATTGACTGCCGGCTCTGGATGAAAGAGCCCTTTCGTTCAACAGGCCTCCGCGGGCGGTGACGGTCTGTACCGGGATCAGGATCGCTGGATTCATTCGAGGCCATCGTGGGGGGCCGGGTCATCGGCGGGCTTGGGAACACCGAGCCTCAAGCCGGCCGCAGGACAGGATCGGGAAGCGAAGACAGTGCCGCTCATTGAGGAGGCGTGGCTATCCCGATGCCGAGAGGGCGGTTTTTCAGGATATTTCATAAGAAAATTGTCCTTGCGACATTAAGGCAGTATCCAAGGAAGAGACGTTGCAAGAAGCATGACATTGCAAATTCGCAAATTCGGGCGGGAATGAGGAGGCTGATGACGTGCAGCCAGGACGCCCCTTTGGCCAGGGCATCCTAGTGAATTTATCGCGACATGAACCGGCGGCGAAGAGGCGTGACGACAAAAGTTCTGAATAAAATCAAATAATTATATCCAAGACGCTTGAGCGGATCGTTTCTTTCATCCTGTCGCATACATCAGGAAGTTACTATATTGCGTGCGTGCAGAATGTTGCTGGATAGCAAGGTTATATAGTTCCAAAAAATTATATCTTTTTGCTTTCAGAGAAAGAATCCCGCTTGCGGAGCGAAGTTCCACAACGTTATATTGTTTTGGCGCCGACGGATGCAGCTTGCTGCTGCCTTGTGGAGATAACCTATGACGAAGCCGATTGCTCACAGCGAACTCGAAGCCCTCGTTCAGCTGGCGGCAGCTAGTTCAAATCTGCTGGTTTTGAGCAACGACATGCTCCTGGCTACCTTCATCCATCCCCGTGAGGATGGTGCCGGGCGGGTGGTCAATCAGATCTTCGGGCTCGTGGTAGGTCCCGACGGCTCGGTCACGCCGAGGCACAAGCCGTTCCTGATCGCCGAGGACGAGGGCGCTTCAACCGCTCTCGCGAGCGTGACGCAGCTGGACGACGGACGCGTGGCCGCTGCCTGGATGAGCGCTCATGGCGGCATGCAGACCCTCAAGGCCCGCGTGCTGGATATCAATGGCGGTGAAATCGGTCCTGTCGTCACCGTAGCGCAGGCTTCTGCCATTTCGGACGTCGCCATCAAGTCGGGTGCTGCAGGTTTTGTGATCGACTACACGCGTGCTGGTGAAGACGAGGGCGCGATCTTCGAGTCGCATGCCTTCGGCGCCGGTCGATCCGCGCGTAAGGGAGCAACCGCGAACCAAGATGCTGAGGAGCGCGGCAAGCCCGTGAAGGCTGCGGCCGTTGACGATAGCGCCACGAGCGTCGAGCGTTCCGATAACGCGTCGTCGTCTGGCGAGAGCGCAACTGCATCCTCCTTCACGTTCTCGGCATCGGCCGGGCCGGGCGACGGTGATCCGCCGCCGGAAGTGGAGGAGTTTCCGCCGCAAAATATCCGCGTCAACGGCAGCCTCGTCCTTCCGGAGCATTCGCAGAGAGGGACTTCTCTCGGCCAGATCCTTGCGGATGATGAGAGCGGTCCCATCACGTACACGGTATCCGGTACTGCTTTCGCTGTTCGGCGTATCGGTACGACGGATACTTATGAATTGGTGGTCAACGATCCCAATCAGCTCAATTTCGAAACCTTTCCCAACATCTCCATCTTCATCACAGCGAAGGACCGGCACGGCAACTCTGCGAGCCAGGAGATCTGGATCAGGCTTACCGATGAGCTCGAGGTGCCAACAAATCTTACGCTTTCGGGGACGAGAATCGATGAAAATGCGGAAATTGGAACCCGTGTTGGCAACCTGACCGGCATTTCAAACGAGGGAGGGCCGCTGGTCTGGGAAATCGTATCTGGTTCCTCAGCGTTCCAGGTCGTCAACAACGGAACTCCAGACGCCTATCTCCGGGTCATTGATCCGTCCGCTCTGAATTATGAAGGCAATCAGTCTCACACTGTAACGGTTGGGATACGAGCGCGGAGCCAAAATGGTGCATCGTGGGGATATAAGGAATTTACCATCGACCTCAACGATAAGGAGGAAGCTCCTTCCAACATTCGCCTCCTGAATAATTTGGGGGGTGAGCTAGGCGTGGTCTCGGAAAACATCCAGCCTGGTCAGGTCTTTGGTTATATTGAAGTCGATGACGACATTGGAGACAAACCTACTCTTCAGTATACACTTTCAGGTCAGGGTGCAGAGTATTTCGAGCTGGACAGATCCTCATCCGGTATCGGCCTCAAGCTCAAGGCCAACATGGATATCGACTACGCCACCCTGAAGCACCTCTCCCTGACGGTTTCTGTTACGGATCCTGAGACCAATGTAACGGTGCCAAAGAATTTCAGTCTCTTCATCAACAGCGATAATGAGAGACCGACCATCACTGTTGCCGAAGGAAAAGAGGGCACGGTCGCGTCGACCAGCGGCCAGATCGTGAAGCCTTTCACGGGCGTCACGCTGGCTGATCCGGACGATCTCGACATACCAAACCTGCCGCAAACGCAAACGCTGAAGATCTCGTTTGCAGCGCTCCGTGGGGAGCTGACCGGCGCCGGAGGGGCCACTGGGGTCGAGGTTAGCAACGGCAACAAAATCTATACGTTTGAGGGCACGGCGAGCCAGCTGCAGGCCATCCTGCACAACATCGGGTTCGATCCTGCCAACAATAATCCTGGCACCACGACCTTCACTCTGTCCTTGAGGGACATTTTCGGCGAGGAGGTCACCAATACGCAAGTCCATGTCGACGCAATCAGCAATCATGCACCAACCCTGACCATCGATGAAGGTCGGGAGTTTGTTTACCTCTCGAACGACGAGGCTCCCGCACCTGCTTTCGGCAACATTCGTCTCTCTGACCAGGACAACAACGATCTTGTGTTGACGATCTCCTTCCTGGAGGCCAACGGCGTCCTGAGCGGCACAGAGGGCGGCGTGGACAAGGGCTTGTCCGCGGATGGCCTGATCCGCACCTTCGAGTTCCACGGCAAGGCGACCGATCTTGAGCAATTGCTCGCGCGGCTGAAGTGGAACCAGAACGATGCGGTCTTCAGCAACACGCGGTTCACCCTGAGCCTTTCCGACGGGATCACGGCCGTCACGAACGACCATCGTCAGGTGGTGATCAATACGGCTCCCACCATCAGTATCGCGCGTGGGACAGAGACGACGCCGGCCATAGACAATGGCCCGGCAGTGAGGCCTTTCAGCGGCGTTGCACTGAATGACCGTGAGAACGATACCCTCGTTGTGACGATCTCCTTCACGGATGATCACGGCCGTCTCTTAGACGTGCCGACCGGCACGGCGACACAGGTCTCGGCTGACGGAACACGAATCTACACCTTCCAGGGTACGGCGGCCGATATTGGTGCAACCCTGCGGGGCTTGAAATTCGACCCGAATAACGGCGTCGCCAATACAACACAATTCACGATCTCAGTCGACGACGGCAAGCATCAGGCGGTTCTGAACGAGCAGATCCGGGTCGTCACCTCGACCGCTGCCGGCAACACCAACGTGGCTCCCACGATTACCGTCACCGGGACAGGGATCACGCCAGCAACCGATACCGGTGATCCGGTGTCGCCGTTCGCAGGCGTTATCGTGCAGGATGCCGAGGATGATGTCCTGACAGTGACGGTCTCGTTCGAGTACGACCATGGGATCCTCTTGAACTCGCCTGTGGTAGCAACGTCCGATGGCAGTAAGCTTGTCTATACTTTCAGGGGCAAGGCGGGCGACATTCAGGAGATCCTGCATGGTCTCCGGTTCAATCCTCACGACGGCTTCGCCAACGAAACGATCTTCACGATCTCGGTGAAGGACAACGATCATCAGGCGGACATCAACAACCAGATCAAAGTCGTCACCGAGATCGCCGGCGGCACGAGCAATCAAGCGCCGGTGCTGGATGTCGTCAATGGCACGGAAGACACGACGGCAACGGCCGGCTCTCCCGTCACGCCGTTTACGGGTATCGAGATGTCGGACCCGGATGGAGACGATGTGCTCGTCACACTCTCGTTCCTGAACTCGCACGGAAGCCTGGGCAATCTCAACATCTACTCTGCCCTTTATGCTGGAACGCAGCTGGATGGTGATCTGCGGAAATATTATTTCTACGGCAATGCCCAGGAGATTCAGAGTTACCTGCGTGGGCTCACCTTCACGCCCAGGCCCGGTTCTGCCAACACCACGAATTTCTCGATCACGATCAAGGACGAGAAGAATCGGGCCGTCGAGAATCACGAGATCGACGTCATCACCTCGGTTGCTGGCGGTGGCGGCACGAATACCCCGCCGGAGATCACGGTTACGCCCGACACGGAAGTCACCCAGGCTCTGGATAACGGCCCCGTGGTTTATCCGTTCGCTGGCGTCCATCTTGCGGATGAGGATAATGATTTTCTGACGCTCACGATCTCCTTCCTCGACGCTCATGGCGCACTCGGCAATGCCGAGCTCGGCACCAGTATCTTGGGCCCAACCGGGCTTCGGACTTACACCTTCGAAGGACGCGCCGCTTATCTTGAGGCGCTTCTGCACAATCTCACCTTCAATCCTGCCAATGACTCGGCGCTGAACGGTCCTGTCTCCACGGGATTCACCATCACGCTGAAGGACGACCATAGCCAAGCCGTCGGCAACAGCCAGATCCGTGTCGACACGACTCATGGCGACCAAGACACCAATTATGCGCCTGGAATTTCCGTTCCGGCCAACAGGGAGATCACGACGGCATTCGACACCGGAGCGCCCGTGTCGCCGTTCGCATATGTCGATCTTTATGACGGCGACAACGATGTCCTGACCATGACGGTATCGTTCCGTGAAGCGGACGGCGACCTTCTCAATACTGATGCCGCTACGGGGATGTCGATCAACGGAGAAACGATCACCTATACCTTCTCCGGCCGGGCTGACGTCCTCGAGAACATCCTGCGTGGCCTGCAATTCAATCCGGAGGATGGGGTCGTCAACACCACCACCTTCACCATCGGGCTTCAGGACACCTCCAACCCGCTGGTGACAAACAGCCGGATCAAGGTGGTAACCTCTCTGGCAACGCCGACCACGAATGAAGCGCCGCGGATTACGGTGGCCGAAAACACAAAGGTCACGAATACGACCGACGATCAGCCTGTCGCGCCGTTCCGAGGTGTCGATCTCTTCGATCAGGAGAACAACACCCTGACGGTGACGGTTTCGTTCCTCCATGCCCGAGGTACTTTGACCATCCCGTCTAGCGCGAGCGTATCCGTGACTGACAATGGTGTAGGAAGCGGTGGGATCCATAGCTTCACCCTCACCGGTAAGGCTGACGCTATCGATTTGGTCCTGAGGGCCGCGAGCTTCGACCCGTCGGATGGAACGTCTAACTTGACCAACTTCACGATCTCGGTGAAGGACGCCTACAGCCAGGCTGTTACCAACCGCGATATCTTCGTCAACTCCACGGCCGCCGGTGCACCGTCAGCCCCTACCTGGACCAACGACCTCACCTCGATTTCAATTGATGAGAACTCGACAATCCTTCCATTCCGTCTGAAAGCCACGGATAACGAAGGAGATCCGATCCATTATGTCCTCGTGCCCACGACGGGCAGCCACAATCATTACTTCGATCTCGATGCGGACGGTCAGATCCATCTGGCACCCAATGCCCGCTTGGATCGCGAAACAACCCCCACTCTCGACATTTATGTGAGAGCGATCGATTCAAACGGCAACGAAAGCCCGGTTCAGAAGCTCACGATCCGACTCGGCGACGTTAACGAGGCGCCGTCTCGGCCTTACGCCGACGAGGGCTACATCCTTGAGAACACGACGGGGGAGGTTACGCGCGGCGGCGATTCCGAAGATCCGGAGGGGTTTGGCGTCACTTACAGGTGGGCGGACGATGTCCCGGCGGAACTCCAGGCTCTTTTCAGCCTTGAGCCGACTGAAGAGGGTGGGTTCGTCATCAATGCAGTGTCCGCGCTGAACCACGAAGCGGCAAACCTCCTTGAGGACGGCGACGGTCGCTACTACCTGCTCAAGGTGGTTGCCGAGGACGATATGGGAGGGCCGGCTTCCGCACCTGCCGAGATCAAGGTCTATGTCGGCGACGTGAACGAGGCGGTGACGAATGCCTTTTTCCAGGTCGTGCCCACGATCGTCGAGAACGCCCGAGTTGGGACGCGTGTCGCAACGGTTACAAACGTTGAAGACCCGGATCTCCCTGGACCGAACGAGAGCTTCGTCTTCACGCTCGTCCGCTCTCTGACTGATCTGACCGCGTATACCGGGCCGTTCTCCATTAATCCGAATACTGGCGAGATCACCGTCTCCGGTACGCTGCCGGATGTGAATCAGCCGACGCCTATGCAGCTCTTCGTGAAGGTCACGGACAAGGCCGGGACAGGCTACCACATCGTGAAGCCGGTGAGCTTCACCATCAATCCCGTCAATCCAAACAATCGTGCGCCGACGATCACCGCAGGGGACGCGACCTATACGATTGCCGACAACGAGAACGACTACGCGGATCTCGTGAGCCCCTTCGCCGGCGTCACCATCGGCGATCTTGACCTGAACGACACGATCACCGTCACCATCACGGCGCTGGGGGAATACGGCGGGACGTTCGTGGATGTGCTCGGCGTCGAGCATACCGGCGGCACCTACACCTTCACAGACAGACTGCAGGAGGTGGCCGGGCGTGTCAGAGGCTTGAAGTTCAACCCGACCGACCGGCCGGGTGCGCCGAACGGCATTGACGAGACGTTCTTCCGGATCGACGTTGAGGATGACCAGGGTGGATCCGCTACCCTGGTGCCGAATATCGTCGTGAAGTCCGTTCACACCACCAATGCTCCGCCTGACGTCAGCGTCAGAGCCAACGGTTCCATCGAATGGACAACCCCTGACAATGTGGCCGTCCAAGCCTTCCGGGATCTCGTCTTCACGGATCAGGATACGGACCCTGTCACCGGCCAGGTGACCGTCGAAATCATCTATCCTGAGGGAACGGGCACGCTGGGCAACTTCATCGACGGTGTTGCTTACAGCTATGATGAGTTCTCAGGGTCCTATTGGGTGACAGGCACCTTGCAGCAGGTGAACCAGGCGGTTGCCGCCCTTCGCTTCCTGCCCTGGAACCGTCCGAACGGGGAGGCTCCCGTCACCATCGAGTTCCTCGTCAGGATCACCGACAGCGGGAATGCGCGTGACGAGATCACCGTCAAGGTTCATGCGACCAGCAACGACGCTCCAACGAATATCCGCCTTGACGGGAACATCACGGATACGGTGGCCGAGAGCCTGGGGGTTGATCAGGTGGTGGGCGAGCTGTCTGCTACGGACGAGAATCCGGCCGGAGTGACCTACACCTTCCTCGACGGCTTCAACGGCGCCGGTCACTTCGAGATCGTAGGCCGGCAGATCAAGGTGAAAACGGCCCTCAATTTCGAGGACCCGATCACGGGAGGCCGAGGGCTCAACCAGGAGGCCGACGGCAGAAAGTTCTACCTTCTGAAGGTGGTGGCCACCGACGGCGCAGGCCAGCCTTCGGCCGCGGAGGAGATCAAGGTCTATATTGACAACGTGAACGAGGCTCCTGTCCTCCAGGTCGTGCAGGGTGGCGTCATCGATGAAACCCTTCCGGGGGGCGGCTACGTTGCGGAACTGATTGCGGTCGATCCCGACGAGGGCGACAGCATCTCGTTCAAGTTTGCGAACGGTTCGTCGATCAGCCCTGATGGTGCCTTCCGCATCGAAGGCAACCAGATCGTCCGGACAAACGCCCAGATTCAGTTCGCTTCGGGCGGGGAGGATCGTGACTACGCGATCACCGTCGTCGATCAGCATGGAGCGACATCGACGAGCACCATCCGGATTCACATCAATGATACCGGCAACGTTGCGCCTGTGGTCAACATCACCGGCAACGTCATCAATGAGGACACAGGTTACGGCCAATGGGCAGGAACCCTGTCCGGCTTCGATCCGGATGCCGGGGACACGGTCACCGAATTCTCCCTCGACGACACCTGTGGAGGCCTGTTCACGCTGCAAAACGTCAATGGCGTCTGGGGCATTGTGATCAATGGCGTCATCGACTACGAGAACGACCCACGGCTTCATGAGGGCGTCAACGACCAGGGCCAGACTGTCAAGTGGTACGAGATCAAGGTCTCGGCCAAGGACAATCACAATCTGTGGTCGCAGCCGCAGCCGTTGAAGATCTTCATCCAGGACGTCAATCCCGACAACACGGCTCCCGAAATCCGGGTTGCTCCGAACGGAACGACACATTGGGAGATCGGCGATACCGATACCGTCGCGATCTTGCGGGACATCTCCTTCTTCGATGCGGAGGACGGCGCCACGAATCCGGCCACGCCCATTGTTGCCGGAGTCGACCTGGGCGATATTACCAGCGGCTCGCTCATCGTACCGCCCTTGTCGGAATTCCCCGGGCAGTTCCCTGACCTGGAAGTTACCTGGGATCCGCTGCATCCGTATTCGGTGTGGGTCCAAGGCCCGCAAGATCAGGTGACGGCGTTCTTGAAGCTGGTCCAGTTCGATCCGTGGAATCGTCCGAGCGAAGCGGGAACAGTCCGGACCAGCCATTTCAACATCACCGTCGTCGACTCGCGGGGCGCCTATTCGACGCGGACCGTCACGGTCGCGGCGACCGCGACGGGAGAGCCCGCCAACAACGCTCTTCCGGTTATCCAGGTCGATCCGAACCACGCTTCGACGCAGACGACCGATTGGGCTCTCAACCCGGTGAAGCCGTTCGAGTTCGTGAACGTCAGCGATCCCAATACAGCCGACACCCTGACGGTGACGGTCTCCTTCAATCGCCTGGACGGAACGCTCGGCAATGCGGGACAGGATGGCGTTCCGGATGGCAACACGATCACCTACAGCTACACTGGCGATGCGGCTGCAGTGAACGCGTGGCTCCGGAACCTGACCTTCGATGCCACGAACCGGGATGCTCCCGGCCCCGACGTCACCACCCGCTTCACAATCGCGGTGAACGACGGCCACCATGGTCTTCCCGTCACCAACACCAACGTGACGGTCGTGACCACGGTCACGGGCCCGCAAGGCCCTGATGCGGCGCCGACGATCACCGACGTGGCGGATCCGGTGAACGCCAACGCGAACAGCGGCACCGTGAAGCCGTTCGAAACCATGACGATCAGGAACGAGGACGGCCAGTTCACGACGATGGTGATCCGGTTCGCCGATGCCAATGGCGTGCTGGGAGTCGTGGAGGGCAGCAGCATCGTCCTGACGAAGGAGATGGATGGCGCCGATGCCACCTACACCTTCACAGGCACGGCGGCGCAGCTGAACGCCATCCTGGACGACCTGACCTTCGATCCGAACCCGATCGCGGCGGGCGGAAATCCGGTTGATACGCACTTTACGGTGGTGGTAACGGACATCAATAACACCACGCCGGATATCGATCAGACCGGCACGGTGACCGTGCATGCAGAATACGTGGGGACGCCACCCGGGAACATCACGTTCACGGGCACCCCGGTTGCGGAGAACGGTGGCGCGCGGGTTGTGGGCACGCTGAACGCAATGGATCCGGACAGCACGATTACCGGCTTCACGGTGGTGGGCACGGGCAGCCCATTCACGATCGAGCAGCAGACGGACGGCACGTGGGCACTCAAGGCCACGGGCGACCTGAACTACGAAGGCGCTCCGTTCCATGACGATGCGACCGGTGAGCGCTGGTACGAGGTGAGGGTGACGGCGCAGTCCGGCAGCCAGACCTCGGATCCGCAGGTGGTGAAGGTCTACGTGACGGACGTGAACGAGGCGCCGACGGCGGTGAACGTGGGCACGCTGGCCACGGTTCGCTCGGGGGCTCAGGCGGGCGCCGTGGTGACCACGGTGAGCGCGGTGGACCCGGATACGCTGAACGAGGCATTCCGCAACAACGTGTTCAAGTTCCTGTTGTCGGACGGCACGCTGAGCAACGAGAGCGAGGATCACTTCTTCACGATCGATGCGGACGGCAATGTGAAGCTGAAGGCGGACGTGACGGATACGCAGGTGGGCCGTACGCACACCTTCACGGTGGTGGCGCACACGGCGGGCGATCCGACCCAGATCGTGGCCTCGCAGCAGCACTCGGTGACGGTGCAGGCTGGGGAAGGCACCGGCAACCTGCCTCCATCAGCTCCGCTTCTGAATGGTGGGACGAGCGTTCTGGTGATGGAGAACCAGGCGGTTGTCGGAGATTTGAATGCAACCGATCCAAACAATGATCCGCTGAGTTACCGGATCATCGATGATCCGGATGGGATGTTCGTAATCGTCGGGAACGCGCAGGACGGCTACCGGCTTCGGGTCAAGGCCGGCAAGAACCTAGATTTCGAGACACGTCAGGTCCACACGGTGACGGTCGAGGTCTCGGACGGCCGCGGCGGCACGGCACAACAGACGTTCACGATCAATGTCGACAATCAGGATCCGGAGGTGAACCATAGGCCGACGGATGTGCTGCTCAGCAACGATGCTGTTGAAGAGAATAGCATCTGGGGAACGGTGATCGGAACGCTGCAGGGCGTGGATGAGGACACAACCGATAGCCTTGTCTACACGCTTGTGCAGGACGACGACGGTAAGTTCGAGATCGTAGATAATCAGCTTCGGCTCAAGCGTGGGGCGACGCTGAACTTCGAGGACAAGCCGTTCCACGACATCATCGTGCGGGTGACGGACCTGAACGGCACCGGGCTCTCCTATGACAAGGCGTTCCGGATCAACGTGATCAACCTTTCCGATCCAGAGGCTCAGCACGACCCGACCGGAGCGTTCCTGACACGCAACTTCGTCTCCGAGAACCTGGAGGCGGGCGCAGAGGTGGGAGTGATCATCGGCCTGGATCAGGACGGAGGCGACATCCTGTCCTACTCCATCGAGGGAGGCGGCGCGGGAGATCGCTTCACACTGAGCACGGTGAACGGCGTTACGAAGCTGGTGACGAACCAGGTGTTGGACTACGAAAGCACGGATACCTTGCTCAAGACGGAGCGGGTGAACGGGGTCGACCTGAAGTACTACGAGGTTCAAGTCCGGGTGACCGACCAGACCTCGCGCTCAAAGGTGGAGACGCTGAAGGTATACGTGAATGACGTGGTGGACGAGGGCAGCCTCAACCACAACCCGACAGGCGTGACCCTAGCCGGAAACTCCGTTCGCGAGCATGCAACCAACACTGTCCTGGTGGGCGAGTTGGGGGCCACGGATGTGGACGGTGATGTGCTCACGTACCGGCTTCTCGACGATGCAGGCGGGCGGTTTATGATCGCCAACGGTCGAGAAATCCGAGTGGCCAAAGGCGAGTTGATCGACTTCGAGCAGGTGCGCGACTGGAACATCACGGTTGAGGTCAGCGACGGCAAGGGGGGCGTCACGACAAAAACCTTCGGGATCGTGGTGCGCAACCTAGCCACAGAATCGATCACGGGCACGGCGCTGAACAACAAGTTCGTAGGCGGCACCAGGAACGACAAATTCACTGGTATGGGCGGCAACGACACGCTGATCGGCGGCAACGGCAATGACACGCTGGATGGAGGCGAGGGCAATGACGTGTTCGTGTTTAACCTGCGGCCACTTGCCACGAACATGGACAAGATCAGCAACTGGAACAGCGGCGACAAGATCCATCTGACCAAAGCGACAACGGCCTTTGCGGCTCTGGCTCATCTCGGAGCTTTGGATACGGATGCCTTTGCGGTGATGGGTCAGGATACGATCACGACCCTCACGAGGATCATCTACAACAAGAACACTGGCCAGCTGTTCTACGACTCCAACGGTTCAGGGAGTGGCGGCCAGGTGCAGTTCGCCTTGATGGACATGACCTCCAAACCCACCCTCTCCGCAGCCGACTTCTTCGTCATCTAAGACATTATTCGGCGACCCTCTCTGCCCGGGCCGCTGAATTAATATGCCACAATATATCATAACTAGGGGACTAATATGGCAACGACTTTGCGCATTCAGCCGGTTAACCACGATGGGGGAGCCCGGAATGACGATTTCAGCGTCTTCATCAACGAGAATATTGGCGCCGGAACCCGCGTGGCTAAGATCACCGGCTGGGAAAGCCTTCAAGGTCCTCTGACCTTTGCATTCCACCGGATTGGTACCACCACCTATGATGGTGAGGGTCGTTATGTCATCGAGCGGGTGACCACGGCGACAGGCGCCACCGAATACTATCTGACGGTTGCCCCGGGCAAGGGAGGCCCAACCTTTTTCGATTTCGAGGATGGGACTGGCATTCACGGGGAGGTTTGGGTTGACGTTTTTGGCCCTGCCTCGACCACGAACACGGAAGCTGAGGGCACTTTTGACATCAATCTGAACGACCTCGGCAATGGACCGGATGATGAGCCGGGGGTCCCGATCCTATCGATCGCGCCGCAGGCTAGCGCCTCCCAGTCGGAAGGCAACTCGGGCTTCAAGGAATTCAAGTTCACCGTCACGCGCACAGGCGATACGACCTCAGCCTCCGACGTAGACTGGAAGATCCTCACCGGCACCGGCACCGAAGTCGACGCCAGCGATTTCGAAGCTCTTATGGGCACCGTTCATTTCAACGCCGGCCAGCAGATTGCCGAGGTGGTTGTCCGCGTGAGGGGCGATGTTGCTGTCGAGTCGAACGAGAATTTTACAGTTGTGCTCCTGAACCCGCAGAACGGCGGGATTGCCAGCGGCTCGGGCGGCATGGCTCAGGGTACAATTCAGGACGATGACGGAACGGTCCCCAACCAGGCTCCGTCGGTTGAGGCTCCGACGGCTGTGACGGGCGGTGTGGGCACGATCCCGACGACGGGCACGGATCAGGGCAAGGTCCTGGTCAACGAGAATGCCGGCACGGGTGCGCTCTTCGACGTGAACGCCACGGACCAGGACGGCACCATCGTAAGCTACGCGCTCTCGGGCACGGGCCTTCCGGCCGGCGCGTTCACGATCAACGGCACCACCGGCACGGTGTCGGTGGACACGTCCAAGCTGCCCGCCATCACGCAGGACACGACCTACACCCTGAGGGTGACGGCGACCGACAACGAGGGCGGCACGGGCTTCCGCGACATCCAGGTGGTGGTCAAGAACAACGTGAACGAAGCCCCCAATCCGCCGACCTATACCTCGAACGGTGCGATCGCGGAGACGGTAACCAACGGCACAGTGGTAGGCACGCTTGCCGCCACCGATCCGAACGGTACCACCTCGAGCTTCAAGTTCGTCAACGCTCTGGCCGGCTCGAACGGCCTGATCAGCAGCGACGGCGCCTTCGAGATCGTGGGCAACCAGATCAAGGTCAAGGACGCCACCAAGATCCAGGTCACGAACGAGACCAGCCACACCTTCAACTATCAGGTTGTCTCGACCGACGGTGCGCTCGACTCCACAACCTCGACAGGGGTTGCCGTGGTCGTCAACGACGTGCCTCAAGCTGGCGGCATCAACTTGACCCTGACGGGACCGGATGATTTCACGGCGACGGATTCCGGTCCGAGCGTCTCGGCCTTCGGTGGGTTGTCGATCACGGGTGGTGGTGAGCTTACCCTCCGGATCGCCTTCAATGAAGAGCATGGTGTCCTCGAAAACATCGGTAGCGTGAACCCCACGCGCAGCGGCGGGCAGTTCATTTACGAATTCAGGGGCACGAAGGACGCCCTGGAGACCCTGCTCGATAACTTGAAGTTCAACCCGTTCAACCGGGCCATGGCCTCCAATACCCCGGTGACGACGAACTTCAACATCACCCTGTCGGATGCCAATGATGAGGTGACCAACAATGCTATTGATGTCGTCACCCAAATCATTGGTAACCACGCACCGATTGTCGATGTCACTCCCGGTGCCGAGGTAACCAAGATCGTCGATACGGGACCAGATGTTCATCCGCTGAAGGGGCTTACCCTCTTCGACGACGAGCACGATGTTCTGACCATGAAAGTGAAGTTCCTCAAAGACCACGGTAATCTCGTGATCCCGGACGGAATCCAATGGACAAGGTCGGATGTCAGCGGCAACGATGGCGTCCATTACTGGGAATACACCTTTACGGGCTTGGCCGCTGCCCTTGAGGTGATGATGGACGTCATTAAGTTCGACTCGGCCCCCATGCCCGCCGGAACGGCGGCGGGGACTGTCCGAGCGACGAACTTCGACATCACTGTTACGGACGGAGCGTTGGGCCGTGATCCTGTTCACGAGCATGTTCAGGTGAAGTCCGTGGTCGGCAAGGCTGGGTTTGCATCCTTCATTGCTCCTCGGGAGTTCGCCGTCAGCGGCACCAAGGTCGGTGATCTCACTGCCAAGGATGCGGACAATAATGCCTTCTCGTATCAGATCGTTCTTGCAAACGGCACGGTGGCCAACACCGACGGTCGTTTCAAGATCGGTGCCGACGGCAAATCCATCGAGGTCGCCGATGGCTTCCTGCTGGATTACGAGCAGTTGAGGAGCCACAACCTCAAGCTCAAGGTTACGATTGCCGATGGCGATAACGACCCGAGCAACAACCTATGGTTCATGCAGGACGTCACCATCAATGTGGAGAATGTGAGCACGGAAGTCATTTCCGACTCGAATGACAGCCATCGCTTCGTGGGTGGCACTGCTGCCGATCGAATTTATGGCAATGGCGGCAACGATACGCTCAACGGCGGTGCCGGCAAGGACATGCTGAACGGCGGTATCGGCAACGATACCTTCATGTTCACCACGGCCTTCTCGTCCAAAAATACGGACAAGATCGTAGGCTACAACGCGGCGCAGGATCGGATCTTCATCGAGAATTCGCTGCTGAAGGCAAACAAGGTGCTCTACAAGACCATCTCGAAGGGCACCGAAACCAAGGCTGCGGCACTGGCGAGCAAGTTCTTCACCATCGGACCGAAAGCGAAGGACAAGGATGACTTCTTCGTCTTCGACTCGAGGAAATACGTGCTCTACTATGACGCCGACGGCAGCGGCTCGAAGGCTGGAGTTGCCATTGCAACTTTCGACAAGAACGCGGTGAAGAACTTCAAGCACACGGAGTTGTTCTTCATCTAAAGAATGAAGTCCACTTTAATTAAAGCCCCGGCTGCTGTCGCAGCCGGGGCTTGCCCTTTATCGCGGCCGCAAGACATCAGGAGCTGAGAACGTGTTACCGTAGGCGGTCCACAATTGCCAATTTGCGCTCCTGAGAAAAGGAACCTTCGGCGAGAGACTGATCCCAACAGTGTCGCAGTTCATCGAGCAATGAGCAGTCGTACGCCACCGGTAAAGACGAATGGTCCTCCGGATCAAGAGCCTCAAGGGCAGAGAACCGATTCAGCATCGGTGAGCGGCCTCATCATCGACCAGACATGGCGCTCCACCAAACTCGAAGATCTTGAGAATGCGCTCAACACGTTCGTGTCGCCTCAACGCCTCATCCCAATGTCCCGGGAAAGAGCTGCGGGGGGATTGTTCGGATATCGGGGGGCAGCCCGACCTCGGGATCTTCCGGGTTCATGTGGAAGGCGATGTGGAAATCAACCAGGCTCCTGAAGACGCCAATGACCGGATGGCCTTCGTCACCAGCCTGAGCGCCACCAGCCAGCTGAAGCTCCAAGGTAAAACTTTTCCCATTTCGCAGCAGCATGCCGTCATCTTCCCCTCCGGCCCGGAGCGTGTGCTCACAATTCCGAAGGATGCGGAGCATCATGTGCTGATCACGAACCGGCGCAAGATCATGGAATGCTGCTCCAAGCTCTTGGGTCATGACATTCCGGGACTTCTTGAGTTCGAGGTCGGCGTCGACTTGGATACTGCGTTTGGTCGTAGCTGGCTCAGGCTGTTGGAATACATGGAAGCAGACCTTTCTGACCCGGAATCCCTTGCCCGTCAGTCTGCGATTGCGTGGCGTCAGTTCGAGCAGCACCTGCTCACAGGCTTTCTCCTGTCGCACCGGCACACGTACACGGATGCGCTGCTGCAGCCGCAAGCGGCGGCGGTGCCGTTCTACGTCAAGCGGGCAGAAGCCTATATCGAGGCGCACTACGCCGAGCCCCTGTCGCTCGCCGACATTGCCGCTCAAGCCGGGGTGAGCGCCAGAAGCCTGCAGAACGGGTTCCAGAGCTTTCGCAACATCACGCCGATGGCTTTTCTCCGCTCGGTGCGGCTGCGGCAGGCGCACGAGGCGCTGCTTCAGGCCGATCCGGCCGTGACGAGCGTGACCCAGGTGGCCCTGGCCTGCGGCTTCACCCATCTCGGAGAGTTCGGCTCAGCTTACCGGCGCGTGTTCGGCGCCACTCCCAGCCAGACCCTGCACAAGAAGCGGCGCGCCATGTGGTAGCTCTGTTCAGAACGAGGAAGCGGTTCTGGCGCATTCCTCTCCTTGGGCGAAGAGGCCCCTTATCCGAGGGATCTGATAGCCCTTGCTGCCTGCTGGAGCATCTCGAAGGCCTTGAACCGTCTCTCATGCCAGCCGGCCGATGCAGGATTGGGCTGGTAGGTTTCGCCCAGCTCCGACATGGCAGACATCGCTTCTGCGATATCGGAATAGCGCCCCGAGGCGACGGCTCCGAGGATGGCGGACCCAAGAAGCACGGGCTCCTGGGAGGTCGGGGCCGCAACGACTTTTCCGGTGGTATCAGCAAGAAGCTGCCGCACAAGCGTGCTCTGGCCCGCGCCGCCGCTGACCACGATCGTATCGATCAGCACGTTCTTCTCATGTTGCGCCTGCAGGATCTGCCTAGCTCCGTAGCCCAATCCACAGATCCCGGCCAGATAAAGCGATACCAGATTATCGAGGCTCGTCTCCATGTCGAGTCCAGCGATCACCCCTCGTGCATCGGGGTCGGCAAACGGGGCACGATTGCCGAGGAATTCAGGAACGACGTGCAGTTCGCCGATGAGATCGGGCGCTGCGTGTGCGCCGCCGCGCTTCTCGGCTTCCAGGGACAGCCATTGACTGAGGCTGACACCGCTGTCGCGCGCCATTTTCTCCGCCTGTTCCGAGGCCGGGTGCATCCGCACCAGATGATCGATGGCGGCGCCTGCCGCGGACTGACCGCCCTCGTTGAGCCACAGCCCGGGAAGCATGGCGGAATGATAGGGTCCCCAGACACCCTGGACGAAGGCAGGCTCCGTCGTCGTCGACATCGTGCAGGCGGAGGTGCCGAACACATAGGCCATGCGGGAGAGGACGCTGCCGACATCGCCGCGCGCGCCGACCGTTCCCACGCCTCCTGCATGGGCATCGATCAGTCCGGCCGCGACCGGTGTTCCGGGCTCCAGGCCCAGATCGATTGCGGCCTGGGAGGTGAGGCCGCCGAGCAGGGTTCCGCCCGGAACGATTTCGGTTCCGATGCGGCGGAAGCCTTCATCGGCCAGAACGCCAAGCCCCACGGCCTTGAAGTAGCCCGGATCCCACCGATTCTCATGGGCAAGGTAGGTCCATTTGCAGGTCACCGTGCAGACGGAACGCGCGAGATTGCCCGTGGCTCTCCAGGTCAGAAAATCGGCCAGATCCATGAACTGCCATGCCGCCGCGAAAGTCTCGGGCATGTTCTCGGCAAGCCACAGGAGCTTAGGCGTCTCCATTTCGGGCGAGATGGCGCCGCCGACGTAGTTCAGGACCGTTTCGCCTGTGCTGTTGATCCGGCGTGCCTGCTGTGTCGCACGGTGATCCATCCAGACGATGATGTTGCGCTCAGGGTCGCCGGACGGGCCCACGGGCAGGGGCTCGCCGCCCGGCCCAAGGACGACGAGGGAGCAGGTGGCGTCGAAGCCGATGCCTGCAATGGATTGAGGAGGAGCGCCGGCATGGTGCACAGCCTCGCGCACGCATGCACAGACGGCGCGCCAGATATCGGTGCTCGATTGCTCCACAATGCCGCCGGCTTCGTGCCACAGCGCGATGTCGGCCTTGGCCGAACCCAGCAGGGTTCCACGCTCGTCGAAGACACCGGCGCGTGCGCTGCCGGTGCCAACGTCAATGCCGAGGAAGTGGTTTGCCATGGCTGTTACATATCCAAATGAGTTCAGAGAGATATCGGCGGCGCGGGGCTCATCCGACACGTCTCAGAGATCGTTGCTCTGCGGCAGAATGACGAGATCGCGAATGGTGACGTTTCGCGGCCTCGTCAGCATGAACAGAACGGCTTCGGCGACTTCCGTCGGCTGCATCAAGCCCCCTGCCGCCAGTTCCGCCTCGAGCTTCTCCTTGGGCCAGTCCTTGATCAGGGCTGTGACCACCGGGCCTGGAGCGACGGCGCCGACACGCAGTCCGTGTTTCGAAACCTGCCGCCGCACCGTATGCACGAAGGCCTGTATGGCGTGCTTGGAGGCGGTGTAGATCGGCTCCCAGACAACGGGCACAAGGCCCGCGATGGAGCTGGTGACGATGATGTCACCGGTTTTGCGCTCCACCATGTGCGGCAGCACGGCGTGAACCGACCGGAAGACGGCGTTGATGTTGAGATTGAGCATGCGATCCCAGGCATCGGGATCGCCGTCCAGAATATCACCGCCGATATAGGAGCCGGCATTCGCGTGGAAGATGTCGAGCTGCCCGGCTCGATCCAAGATCTGCGGCATCATCCGGGCGACGCTGTCCGGATCGGTCACGTCCACCCGCAGGGGGATTGCCTGGGATCCGAGATCCGCACAGACGGTTTTCAACGCTTCCTCATCGCGGTCGACAAGCACGACGCGCGCGCCCTCCGACAGCAGGATCCTGGCGCATTCAAGGCCGATGCCAGAGGCGGCACCCGTGATTGCGGCGACCTTCCCAGATAGCTTTTCGCCCATGGCTTTTCCTCCTGGTTCGCTTGGCTTCAGGCCCGGCCGTGGGAAACGCGCGAGCGGCGTGCGAGCGAGTCGACGATGACGGCGATGGCAAGCACGGCGCCGGTGATCATGTACCGAAGCGATGACGAGAGATCGAGCAGCGTCAAGCCGCTGGCGATCGATTGGATGACGATGATGCCGAGCAGGGCGGAATAAGCGCTGCCGCGTCCGCCGAACAGGCTCGTTCCACCGATGACGGCAGCTGCAATAGCGTTGAGATTGACATCGCCGGTGCCCGCCTGCTGGCTGGCGGATGCCAGACGCGCGGCGGACAGAATGCCACCAGTGGCGGCCAGTGCAGCACACAGCATGAAGGCCGTCGTATAGATGAAACGCACATTGATGCCGGCTCGGCGTGCAGCTTCGCGGTTGCCGCCCACGGCAATCATCGAGCGTCCCCATTTGGTCCGCGTCAGTGCGTAGTTCATCGCCGCCACGAGGCCGACAAAGAGTCCGAACATCCAGGGGATGCCGCGGTCAAGATTGAGGTAATAGACGATGGATTCCAGAATGATCGTGAGAATGACGGCGCGCACGAGCAGCCGGCCCAGCGGATGGGAGGACAATCCTGCCGCACGGCGGCGAACTGCGGTCCGGTATTCGAGCACGAGCAGCACGATGCCGGGAAGCAGCGCAAGGACATAGGAGACTGCATCGGGCATGACGAGCAACTGGCCGAAATTGACCAGGGGCGACTCGTAGGGGAGGTTGATCGAACCCGTCGAGCCGAGAAGGTAAAGCTGCAAACCGAGCACGGACAGAAGGCCGGCCAGCGTCGATACGAAGCTCGGCATGCCGAAGCGATTGAACAGGAATGCATAGATGGCGCCGATCAGGGCCCCGAAAGCGAGCGCGGCCAAGATCGCGACCGCGACGGGCCAGCCCTGGTTCACCCACAGCACGCCCACAAGAGCCGATGCGAAACCGCTGACCGATCCGACTGACAGATCGATCTCGCCCACGATCAGAATGCAGACGATGCCAAGAGCGATGACGCCGACGGTGGAGCAGTCGAACAGAAGGTTGACGAGATTGTTCGGCGCCAGGAAAACCGGGTTGAGACTTTGGAAGACCGTCCAGATGATCGCGAGGCCGATCACAACGGGGAGCGACCCGAGATCGCCCGCCCGGACCCGATCCAGGAAAGCCCGGATCGTGTCGCCAATTCCGTCGGCATGCTTGACGCGCTCATCCCTGCGATCGAGCATCGTGGCAGCCTGCGTGTTCTGATCCACGCTCTTGGTCATTGACGCGTCTCCGGTGCTTGAGTCTGCTGTTCCTGATTTTTCTCGCTCTGGACTTGGCGCCTGCTCGCGCGACGGGAAACCGAATTGTTGGCAGCTCCCGTAATGGCGCTGACCAGCTCCTGATTGGATGCGTCGGGAGGGAAGACGCCGTTGTTCCGGCCCAGCCTCAGAACGACGATCCGGTCGGCGACCGCACGCACGTCTTCCATGTTGTGGCTGATCATGATCACGCCGAGACCGCGGTCGCGCACGCGCTCGATCAGATCCAGCACTTCGGCTGTCTGGGCGACGCCGAGGGCGGCAGTGGGCTCGTCGAGGAGGATGAGCTTCGGCTCGAGCAGCAGCGAGCGTGCGATGGCCACGGTCTGGCGCTGGCCGCCGGAGAGCGAGGCAACAGGCTCGCGGACGCTCGGAATACGCGCGGACAGCTCGTTGAGCAGGGTCCAGGCCTTGACTTCCATGGACACTTCGTCGAGCCGGAGGGGATTGAGTTCCCTGCCGAGAAAGATGTTGGCGACCACGTCGAGATTTTCGCACAATGCCAGATCCTGGAACACTGTCGCGATGCCGAGCTTGAGCGCGGCGCTCGGGTCGTCGAGCGTCACCGGTTTGCCGCGGAAGGTGATCGACCCTGAACTCGGCTGATGCACGCCGGCCAGGATCTTGACCAGCGTGGACTTGCCGGCGCCGTTGTCGCCGACCAGAGCCACAACCTCGCCGGCGTGAACGTCGAGATCGATATCGGTCAGGGCGGATACGGCGCCGAAGTTCTTCGATATGCCGCGCAGGCTGAGCACCCGCTCGCGCCCATCGCCTCGCACTTCGTTGGTGTTCGTCATATGGCGTGCCTCAATGGCATCCTCCGATGCCATGCGAATGTCCGGCCGCCGTCAGGCGGCCGGACGGATCTTGCTGGTCAGTTTGTAATTCCCAACTTCTTGCAGCCTTCGGCGTAGCGACCTGAGCAGAGCTGTTCAGCCGTATTGATCTTCTTGTCGATGATCTCGGCCTTGAGGTTCGCGGCCGTAATCACCGCCGGGACGAACAGCTTCGACGGTGTGTTGAAGAGCGTCGTCTCGGCTTTCGGCGTTTCACCGGCCAGGAGCTGGACGGCTACGTTGGCTGCGGCAGCGGCCACGATCTCGCTCGGCTTGGAAATGGTGTTGTACTGGTCGCCCGCAATGATGAGCTGCAGCGCCGCGATCGTCGCGTCGTTGCCGGTGACCGGCGGAACCGGATTGACGCCTGCTGCCTTGAAGGCTGCAATCGCGCCACCCGCAGTGCCATCATTGGCCGCTACCACACCCAGGATGTTCTTGCCGAAGCGGGTGATCTGACCGCTGGCCCATTGCTGTGCCTTCGGCGGAGCCCAATCCGGCGTATCGTACTCGGCCAGAATGGGGTAGCCGCTGTTGTCGAGCCCTTCGTGGATGCCCTTCTTGATGAGACCCGCAGCCGCATCTGTCGGCGAGCCGTTGATCTGCAGGACGCCCGTGCCGCCGCTGGCGGTCACGTTGGATTTCTTCAGATGCTGCACCAGCGAATCCGCGATTGCCTTGCCGATTGCCTGATTATCGAAGGAAACATAGAAATCGGCCTTCGCGTCCGGCACCGGCCTGTCATACGCAATCACTTTGATGCCTTGGCCCTGCGCTTGCTTCACCAGGGAGGCAGCTGCAGTGGAATCGACAGGATCGAGCACGATCACCTTCGCGCCCTGCGAGATCGCCGAATTGAACTGCTGCTGCTGGCGCGACACGTTGGCATCGGCATTCTGATAAATCACCTTGCAGGTCGGGCAGAGCTTTTCCATTTCGGCCTTGAAGCCGGGATAATCGTGCTCCTCGTAGCGTGTTGATGCCTGATCCGGCATGAGGAATGCGACGGTGGCGTTGGAAACCTTCGCATTCTGAGCCATGACGGCACCCGTGCTGGCGAGCAGGGACAAGGTCAGGGCCGCCAGGCCGGTGAATTTCCATGAAGACGTCGTCATTCGTTTCTCTCCCTCTGACATGTTTGTATATTCCGTCGAATGGCATCAGCCCTGAAACGGCTGCCGGTCGAAACGTCAGGCCTGAAGGCCCGTCTGTCGCATCGCCCAGGTCATGATCGATTTCAGAGCAGGATGCTTTCCCTCTCGGGGGCACATGGACGCTCCCGGAGATTCTGGCGATGATTGAGGTGCTCTTTCCTGGATCCTCCATCTGTGGCCTTGGCCGTGTTGATGTTATCGAGCAGGAGCCGCCGGAACCGGGAAGGCGTCATACCCTTCTCCGCCAGGAACTGCCGATTGAAATTGGACAGGTTGTTGTAGCCGACCTCGTAACAGATGCTGGTGATCGACGCCTGCTCGTCGCTCATCAGGATCTGGCAGGCGAGATTGATGCGCAGGCGCTTGACGTACTGTACCAGCGACATGCCGGTGTGCTGGCGGAAAGCGCGCGAGAAGGCGCTCGTGGACTGACCTGCGATGGCAGCGAGATCCGCTTCGTTGAAGGGCCGTGTCAGGTTCTTCCGGATATAGGCGAGTGCCTTGTTGATGCCTGCGGACATGTACCCCGACGGGTCGGGCAGATAGCTGGCACTGGCGAGCATCCGTGATCCCTGCGCCCTGCTCAACAAACCGGCGATCAGCATGAACAACTCGATGCGGCGCACACCCTGGGCTTGCATCATCTCTTCCATGAGCGGGGCCAACTGACGGCTGGTCTCTTCGCTGAACAGCACTCCGCGCCGCGACGATTCAAGCACAGGCGCCAGGGCGGAGAGCTCCGGAAAAGCCGCCATCGCTCCGCTGATGAATTCCTCGCTGAACTGGATGATCCGACAGCGCAGCGGAACACTCGTATCCTTCGGGATATCGCTGACCCAGTTGTGCGGAAGATTGGGGCCGGTCAGAACGAGATTGCCGGGTTTGAACTCGCCGATGAAGTCGCCGACGAAATAGCGGCCGGCAGTGGCGACCACCAAGTGCAGTTCGTATTCGGGATGAAAGTGCCAACGCACAGTTCGGAAGGGGTATCCGTGCGACCACGCGGCGAATGATTCTCCGGGTCTAATCTGAACGACCTCTAGATCCGGCTCCATGTCCGTTTCCTCCGAGTCGGATGCGGATGTTCACAACGACTCTTACTCCAGTGGGCCGAATTTCCGGCTCTCATGAGAGAACAACGGTACCATCGCTGCGAACCAGTGCCAGCACGATTCGCCCCTGACGCTGATACTTTTTTAACAAAGGGGCGGGGGAATCGATCGAATATGAATGCTGAGCTTGGCCATCAGCATCCCCGTTGAAACTCTGTAGCGATCGCGCCGACTGCTTACAATCTTCCGCGCCCTGAGGCCTATGGCCTCTTCAATCTGTCCGTGCCCGACGCTCAGTGCGCCACGGCTTACGAGCGGGTTGTTACGCCTCGTGAGAACGGTCCCGGCATCTGTGCCCTGCTTCCGCCCTGGTCATCGGCGGGTATGACGGGTGACTTCAATATGAGGTCTGAGGACGCAGGAGAACGAAGGTAGAGACAGCTTCGCTGTGGCCATCTTCAGGGCTCTTGCCAAAGCTAATGGCCAACGTCTGCCACAATGGCTTCGTGCCGGATTTCCTCCGTGAGCTGCGCCTTCAGGTTCGAGAATTCCGGTGCCGTCTTCATGGTGTAGTGCCTGGGATGGGGAAGCTCGACCGGGATGTCGGCTTTGATCCTGCCGGGACGTGCGGACATGACGACGACGCGGGATGCGAGGAAGATTGCTTCCTCGATGTCGTGGGTGACGAAGAGAACGGTCTTGCGTTCGCGCTCCCAGATGCCGAGCAGCAATTCCTGCATGAGGCCGCGGGTCTGGTTGTCGAGAGCTCCGAAGGGCTCGTCGAGGAGCAGGATGGCCGGATCGTTGGCGAGTGCGCGGGCAATCGCGGTGCGCTGCTGCATGCCGCCCGAGAGCTGCTTCGGGTAATGGTTCTCGAAACCGCGCAAGCCTACCTTTTCCGTATAGGAGGCCACGATCTCCCGGCGCTGCGCTTTTGGAATGCCCTTCTCACGCAGGCCGTAAGCGATGTTTTCGGCGATCGTCAGCCAGGGGAACAGGGTGTAGGACTGGAACACCATGCCCCGGTCGGCACCCGGCCCTTTGATCTCGCGCCCATTGAGCAGAACACGTCCGCCGCTTGGCCGGTCGAGCCCGGCCACGATCCGCAGCAATGTGGATTTGCCGCATCCGGACGGGCCGAGGATCGTGATGAAATCGTTCTCCGCCACCTGGAGGCTCGTCGGTTCCAGGGCCCGCACCGGAGCGCCGCCGCGCACGCCGGGAAACACGCGCGAGACTTTGTCGATCTGGAGGACCGTGTTGCTCATGCGAGCCTCCACGGGAAGAGGGAGCGGTTCAGGGCCTTGAACAGGAAGTCGGAGATGAGGCCGATGATGCCGATGATGATGATGCCGAAGATCATCTGGCCCGTGGCCAGAAGGGCTTGGCTGTCGATGATCATGTGCCCGATCCCGGAAGAGGAGCCGATGAGCTCGGCTACGATCACATAGGTCCAGGCCCAGCCCAGCACGAGCCGCAGGATTTCCGCGATCTCTGGAGCGTTCGCCGGAATGAGAACGCGTTTCACCACGCTCTGGTCGCCCGATCCCAGCGTATAGGCTGCCTCGACCAGATCCCTCCGCGTATTTCCGACGGCGACCGCCACCATCAGGATGATCTGGAAGACCGAGCCGATGAAGATCACGAGAAGCTTCTGCATTTCGCCGATGCCGGCCCAGAGAATGAGAAGCGGCACGAAGGCGGAGGCGGGCAGATAGCGCGCGAAGGACACGAAAGGCTCGAGGAACGCTTCGAAGGATTTGTAGGCGCCCATCATGATGCCGATGGGCACGGCAACGATTGCAGCGAGAAGAAAGCCACCCACCACACGCCAGATCGTGACACCGATATCGCCAAGAAAGCCGAACCGCGTCAGCAGCAGCCAGCCGTCCTGCACCATCGTGATCGGATCGGCCAGGAATGTACGCGAAACGAAACCGCCGAGGGTCGCGAAGGACCAGGCCGCAAGGAACAGAATGAAGAAGGAGATGCCGAGCGTGATGCGTGTGCTCTGGCTGACGGGTTCGAGAGGACGGGGCATGAAGGATCTGCTTTGCTATCCGGAACAGCAGACCGGACAGCCTCATTGGACAGGGATCTGGCCACGGCCCGCATGAATGAGAGGGCCATGGCCGCTTGGGTGAAGCCTTTACTGGATGAAGCTTGTATCCGCGAGTGCTTCCATGTCCGGCTTCTGTTTGATGATGCCGGTCTCAAGCAGCAGGTCGGCGGCTTCCGCCGAGAAGGTCTTGAACTCGCTCGCGAAGAACTTCTTGTTGGCCTCTCGGTCCTGCCAGCGCAGATACTGCGCCGACTTGCCGAAAGCCTCACCGGTCTGCTTCACATCCGCGCCCATGATCTCGTAGGATTTAGCCTGGTCCTTCGCGATCATCTCGAGCGCCTCGAAATAGCTGTCCGCGAAGGCCTTGGCGGCTTTCGGATTCTCAGCGAGAAATTTCGGCGTGCAGCCGAAGGTATCCATCACCATGGGATAGTCGAGCGTGGTGGCGATGATCTTGCCGGACTGGGGAGCGGCACGCACGGAAGAAAGATAAGGTTCGTAGGTCATGGCCGCATCGTTCTGTCCGGCGATGAAAGCCTGGGCAGCCGGCCCCGGCTCCATGTTGACGACGGTCACGTCCTTCACGGAGAGGCCATTCTTCTTCAAGATCCAGGAGAGGGCGAAATAGGGCGACGTGCCGGGTGCGGAGGCTGCCACCGTCTTGCCCTTAAGATCCTTGATCGAGGCGATGTCGTTTCGCACCACCATGCCGTCGGCGCCATAGCTCTTGTCGAGCTGAAAGATCTGCTTGGTCGGGACGCCGTTGGCATTCCACACGATCCAGGTTTCGACGGTGGTCGCGGCGCATTGGATGTCGCCGGACTGGATCGCGAGATGACGGCTGGCCTGCGGCACTTTCTTGATCGTGACGTCGAGACCGTTCTTCTTGAAGATGCCGGCTTCCTTCGCGAGCGTCAGCGGCGCGAAGCCGGTCCAGCCCGAAATACCGACGGCCACCTTGGTTTCCTGCGCCGAAACGGGTCCGACCGCCAGCGCCACCATGGCCAAACCACCCAATACCGACTTCATGACAGCCTCCATTGCTTCAAGTCCTCTGGCTCGTTCTGCCGACCGCCGTCTCTGCAAGGGTTGGTCTCACGAGTCGAGCATTGTTCTCCGAGCAGACGAATGGCACCATGCCCCAGCAGCAATGTCAAATGTATAGACATTTCGACCTGCCGCCGGATTGGGCATCCACGGAAGAAATTGCGCTCCTATGGTGAAGGATCGGGCGCGATCTCGACGAGGATAGACCGCCCGGTTCCCGCGATCAGGATCAGATCCCGAGTGGCCTCGATCATCAACGTGTCGAGGGGCTGAAGCGAATGGATCGTCGAATTGAGCGTCACGTCGCAGGGGCCGTCGAGGGCCATGAGGAAGGCGACGCTCGTCTCCTCGGACAGAAGGGCGACACCGGCCTCCACGAACCGCGTCCGGTGCTGGAACTGCCCGCGCCGCGTCATGACATTGAGGTCGCGGATTGGTCCCGAGAGAAGGCGCCCGCTCGTGGTGTCGTCGCCGGAAAAGGAGAGCTTGGGGCTGCTTTTGTCGAGCGGATAGGCGACGCCTTCCACATCGAGCTCGATACCCTCCCCCTCGACGACGATCAGCGTGCGATCAATCCCCGGGAACACGGAGAAAGGCCCGTCGGAGGCGACATCCGCCATGCTGATGCGCCATCCGAAGGTCTCGAAGCCGGAGCCCTCCGGAAAGGCGGCGACCTCCGCCGTGGTGCCGCCGCCGTTCTTCCAGGGGACGCGGACGAGATCCTCGTTGCGGATGACACGCGCCGCCATCAGCGCAGGCTCGGCAGGTTGAGGCCGTGCTCGCGGGCGCAGTCGATGGCAATGTCGTAGCCCGCATCCGCGTGGCGCATGACGCCGGTCGCGGGATCGTTCCAGAGCACGCGCTCGATGCGTTTGGCGGCTTCCGGAGTGCCGTCGCAGACGATCACCATGCCGGAATGCTGCGAGAAGCCCATTCCCACGCCGCCGCCATGGTGCAGCGACACCCAGGTGGCGCCGGAGGCACAGTTGAGGAGCGCGTTGAGGAGCGGCCAGTCGGAGACGGCATCGGAGCCATCCTTCATGGCTTCCGTCTCCCGGTTGGGGCTTGCGACAGAGCCGGAGTCGAGGTGGTCGCGGCCGATCACGATCGGCGCCTTCAGCTCGCCCTTCGCCACCATCTCGTTGAAGGCGAGGCCGAGGCGGTGGCGGTCGCCGAGGCCGACCCAGCAGATCCGCGCGGGCAGGCCTTGGAACTTGATCCGCTCCTTCGCCATGTCGAGCCAGTTGTGCAGGTGCTTGTTGTCGGGCAGCAGCTCCTTCACCTTGGCGTCGGTCTTGAAGATGTCTTCCGGATCACCCGAGAGCGCGGCCCAGCGGAACGGCCCGATGCCGCGGCAGAAGAGCGGGCGGATATAGGCCGGCACGAAGCCCGGGAAGTCGAAGGCGTTCTCGACGCCCTCCTCCTTTGCCATCTGGCGGATGTTGTTGCCGTAATCGAGGGTCGGAACGCCGGCCTTGTAGAAATCGAGCATGGCACGCACGTGCTCGGCCATGGATTGCTTGGCGGCACGCTCCACGGCCTTGGGATCGGTTTCACGCTTGCTCTCCCACTCGCTCAGCGTCCAGCCCTTCGGCAGGTAGCCGTTGATGGGATCGTGGGCCGAGGTCTGGTCCGTCACTGCGTCGGGGCGGATGCCGCGCCGGTAGATCTCGGGGAAAATCTCTGCGGCGTTGCCGAGGAGGCCGACGGAGATTGGCTTCTTGTCGCGGCAGGACTGCTCGATGATCGCAAGCGCCTCGTCGAGGGTATCGGCGCGCCGGTCGAGATAACCCGTGCGCAGGCGCATCTCGATGCGGCTCGGCTGGCATTCCACGGCCAAGCAGGAGGCACCGGCCATGGTCGCGGCGAGCGGCTGCGCGCCGCCCATGCCGCCGAGGCCCCCGGTGAGGATCCAGCGTCCGGAGAGATCGCCGTTGTAATGCTGACGGCCCACCTCCACGAAGGTCTCGTAGGTGCCCTGCACGATGCCCTGCGTGCCAATATAGATCCAGGAGCCCGCCGTCATCTGGCCGTACATCATGAGCCCCTTGCGGTCGAGCTCGTGGAACTTGTCCCAGGTGGCCCAATGCGGCACGAGGTTGGAATTGGCGATGAGCACGCGCGGCGCATCCGGATGCGTGCGGAACACGCCCACGGGCTTGCCCGATTGCACGAGGAGCGTTTCGTCCGCCTCCAGGTTCTTCAGGGCGGCCACGATGCGATCGAAACTCTCCCAATCGCGCGCGGCGCGACCGATGCCGCCATAGACGACGAGCTCACCGGGCTTCTCGGCCACGTTCGGATCGAGATTGTTCATCAGCATGCGCAGGGGCGCTTCCGTCAGCCAGCTTTTGGCGGACAACTCGGTGCCGTGGGGAGCGCGGATCACGCGGGCATTGTCGATGCGGGTCATGGGCGGGTCCTCGGATCAGGCTTTGGATTGGGCGAATGTAAGACAGGTTTGAAGAATGAGAGTGAGCGCCGCACGCATGGGGGCGGCATAACCATCATCGTAAGCCGGGGGCCACTCACCCTCAGTGACGGGACCGAGCGGCTCCCTCAAGTAGCCGCGGCAGGCGAGCTCCATCTGAACCGCATGAACCCCGGCATCGGGACTGCCGAGGCTGCGCGTGATGTAGCCGCCCTTGAAGCGGCCGTTGACCACATGGCTGAAGCCGCTGCCGACGCAGATGTTTTCGATAGCGTCGCTCAGAGCGTGTGCGCAGGTGGTTCCGCCATTGGTGCCGATGTTGAAATGGGGCAGGGTGCCTTCGAAGAGACGCGGAATGACCGAGCGGATCGAGTGGCAGTCGTAGACAACGACGCTGCCATGCCTTGCCTGCAGCCGCTCGATCTCGGCGCGAAGGGTCGCATGATAGGGATCGAAGAAGCGCACGCGGCGCTCGGCGATGCTCTCCGCCGTGGGCTCCAATCCCGGCTCGTAGAGCGGCTCCCCGTCGAAGGTCGTCGTCGGGCAGAGCTCCGTCGTCGCCTGTCCGGGATAGAGCGACACGCCGGACGGATCGCGGTTCACGTCGATCACCGTTCGTGAGATCGCCGTGCGGATCACGGTCGCTCCAAGCGAGGCAGCGAAATCGTACAGCCGCTCGATCCACCAATCCGCATCCTTGCGCGCGAGCCAAGACGAAACGAGGCCACGCTCATATTCGGGTGGAATCTCGGTTCCCGTATGCGGCAGGCTGACGACGAGCGGCGCCTCGCCGCGAACGATGGTGATCCAGTCGGGGCGCTCGCTGCTCATTACGCTGCCTCATCCGTTACGAACGGAAGCACATCGCCGCCCACGGCGTCGGCGAGGGCACCGGATGCGACGAGCGCCGTCGCCAGCTCCATGTCGGGCGCCATGTGGCGGTCGTCATCAAGATGCGGAACTTTCGAGCGCAGCAGCGCTCGGGCACGCTCCAGGCGCTCGCTTGATTTCATCGGAGCATGGAAGTCGCAGCCCTGAGCCGCAGCCAACAACTCGATGCCGATGACGTTAGCAGTGTTCGCCGCCATCGGGATGAGACGCCGCGCGCCATGGGTGGCCATGGACACATGATCCTCCTGATTGGCGGAGGTCGGGATCGAGTCGACGCTTGCCGGATAGGCGCGCTGCTTGTTCTCCGACACGAGAGCGGCGGCCGTGACCTGCGGAATCATGAAGCCGGAATTAAGCCCGGGCTTCGGGGTCAGGAACGCGGGCAGGCCCGAAAGGGCAGGATCAACCAGCATGGCGATGCGCCGCTCGGCGAGAGAGCCGATCTCGCACAGCGCCATGGCGATCATGTCGGCTGCGAAGGCAACCGGCTCCGCATGGAAGTTGCCGCCGGAGATGACCTCGCCGGTTTCGGAGAAGACGAGCGGGTTGTCGGACACGCCGTTGGCTTCCGTGGCGAGCGTCTCGCCGGCCTGGCGCAGCAGGTCGAGCACCGCGCCCATCACCTGCGGCTGACAGCGCAGGCAATAGGGATCCTGCACGCGATCGTCGTTGGTGAGATGCGAGGCGCGAATGGCGCTGCCCTGCATCAGAGCCCGCAGGGACGCGGCAACCTCGATCTGCCCGCGATGGCGCCGGAGCTTCTGGATGCGGTCGTCGAACGGCCCGTCGGAGCCCTTGGCCGCATCGGTCGCGAGCGCGCCCGTGACGAGGGCTGCGCGGAACGTGCGTTCGGCTTCGAACAGACCCGCGAGCGCAAGTGCAGTCGACACCTGCGTGCCGTTGAGCAGTGCAAGGCCTTCCTTGGGGCCGAGCGTCAGCGGCGTCAGACCTGCCCGCGCCAGCGCAGCCTGCGCCGGCATGCGGGTGCCATCGACGAAGAATTCGCCGACTCCCATGAGCGCCGCCGTCATGTGAGCCAGGGGAGCAAGATCGCCCGAGGCCCCGACGGATCCCTGGCCGGGAATGACGGGAATGAGATTTGCCGCGAGGCAGGCCGCCAGATGCTCGATGGTGGACCAGCGCACGCCTGAGGCTCCCTGAGCGAGGCTCGCGAGCTTGAGGGCCATCACCAGCCGCACGACTGCGATCGGCAGCGGCTCGCCGACGCCTGCCGCATGGGAGAGCACGATGTTGCGCTGGAGCGTCGTCAGATCCGCGGTGCCGATGCGCACGCTCGCGAGCTTGCCGAAGCCGGTGTTGATGCCATAGACCGGATCGCCCTTGGCAACGATCGCCTCGATGGTCTTGGCTCCTGCTTCGACGGAGGCGCGGCAATCCTGATCGAGCGCAATCTCTGCGCCGAAATAGATGCGGCGCCAGTCGGTCAGCGCGACGGCGCCGGGATGAAGCATTACTGTCTGTGTCACTGTCCCCTCCAGACACGGGTGTGAAGCGGGTTGAATCCGATGCGGTAGACGAGCTCTGCCGGACGTTCGATGGTCCAGATCGCGAGATCGCAGAACTTGCCAGGTTCCAGGGTGCCGATCTCGCCGAGCTTTCCGAGCGCCCGCGCCGCCTCGCGCGTGACGCCGGCAATGCATTCCTCCACCGTCAGGCGGAACAGGGTCGCGCCCATGTTCATGGTGAGCAGGAGCGAGGTGAGAGGCGAGGTGCCGGGATTGCAATCGGTGGCCAGCGCCATGCGGGTTCCGTGCTTGCGGAAGGCAGCGACAGGCGGAACCTGCGTCTCCCGCAGCATGTAGAACGCGCCCGGCAGCAGCACTGCGACGGTACCGGACTTCGCCATGGCTGCGGCGCCATCCTCGTCCGTGTATTCCAGATGATCGGCGGACAGAGCTCCATAATCGGCGGCGAGCTTCGCGCCCTGCAGATTCGAGAGCTGGTCGGCATGAAGCTTGATCTTCAGCCCCAGTGCTTTTGCGACGTCGAAAACCCGCGCAGTCTGCTGGGGAGAGAACGCGATCCCTTCGCAGAAGGCATCGACCGCATCGGCCAATCCTTCGCGGGCCAGAGCAGGCAGCATCTCGGTGCAGATCTTGTCGATGAACGCGTCCTTGTCGCCGTTCGCTTCCGGCGGCAGAGCATGGGCGCCGAGGAAGGAGGTCGTGATGGAAACGGGGCGCTCCTCTGCAAGTCGTCGCGCCGCGCGCAGGCACCGGGCTTCCGTCTCCAGGTCTAGGCCATAGCCCGATTTGATCTCGATGGTGGTGCAGCCCTCAGCGATTAGATGATCGAGGCGGGGCAGGGTGCCTGAAACAAGCTCGTCGTCGCTCGCCGCGCGGGTCGCCTTCACAGTGGAGAGGATGCCCCCACCCGCACGGGCGATCTCTTCGTAGCTGGCCCCTTTCAGGCGCAATTCGAACTCATGGGCCCGGTCGCCGCCGAAGACGAGGTGGGTGTGGCAATCGACGAGACCGGGGGTGATCCAGCGCCCCTCGCAGTCGATTCGCTCGACCGCATCCCTATCGTTCGGGAGGTCCTGAGCCGGCCCGGCAAAGGCGATGCGGCCATCCTTGGCAGCAACGGCCCCGTTCTCGACGATACCAAGGCCATCGCCGACCAACGTGGCGAGGCGAGCGTTGAACCAGACCCGGTCGAAGCGCATGTCTCTGCTCCGGTGTGTTGGCGATAATGTCTATACATAATCGCAGAAGATCGATATTGTCTAGACGTATTCGATCGGCTCTGATGGTCAGGTGGCGCCATGGCTTTTTGGCGGCTGCGGACGCTCGGAGCTGGTCTCCACGGCAAAGGTGTTAGCGATGCGCAGGCTCGTCCTCGATCATGCCCTCCTCCATGACGGCTGGGCTCGGAATGTCGGTCTCGATATCGAAGGCGGAGTAATTGCCGCCGTGCACAGGAATGCCCCTCCCGAGGACCGCGAGCGCATAGCCGGGATCACCCTTCCTGGGCTGCCGAACCTGCACAGCCACACCTTTCAGCGTGGCATGGCAGGACTTGCCGAAACCCGGGGACCGGAAGGGGACAGCTTCTGGACCTGGCGGCAGGTGATGTACCGGTTCCTCGGGCTGCTCACGCCGGACGATGTCGAGGCGATCGCCGCCTTCGCCATGATGGAGATGCTCGAGGGCGGCTTCACCGCGCTCGCCGAGTTTCATTACCTGCACCACGATCAGGACGGCCGTCCCTATGCCGACATCGCGGAGCTGTCCTGGCGTATCGCAGCGGCAGCGCAGGACACAGGCATGGGTCTGACCCTTCTTCCGGTCTTCTATGCACAGGGCGGCTTCGGCGGTGCCGCGCCGGCCGAAGGACAGCGGCGGTTCATCAACGACGTCGAGCGCTATTCCCGTCTTTTGGAAGGCGCTCGCAAGGCTGTGGCCCATCTCGACGATGCCGTGGTCGGTGTCGCGCCGCACAGCCTGCGGGCCGTTACCCCCGAAAGCCTGAACGAAGTCGTTGCGAGGGCCGGCGAAGGGCCGATTCACATCCACATCGCCGAGCAGGTGAAGGAGGTCGAGGATTGCCTCCGATGGTCGGGCCACCGACCGGTGGCATGGCTGTTCGATCATGCCCCGGTGGATCGGCGCTGGTGCCTGATCCATGCCACGCATCTCGACCCGCAGGAGATCAAGGGCATTGCCATGAGCGGTGCCGTGGCCGGTCTTTGCCCCATCACCGAAGCCAACCTGGGCGATGGAATCTTCGAAGGCATCGAGTACCTCGCCGTCGAAGGACGGTTCGGTGTCGGATCCGATTCGAACATCGAGATTTCGGCTCCGGCGGAGCTCAAGCAGTTCGAGTACAGCCAGCGCCTCAAGAATCGCGCCCGCAATGTTCTCGCTCAGAGGGAGGGGCAGTCCACCGGGCGCCATCTCTACGAAAAAGCGCTGGCGGGGGGAGCCCAGGCCCTTGGCCGCCGCATCGGCGCCATTGCCGCAGGATGCCGCGCCGATTTCGTCGTTCTCGATGCCGAACATCCCGATCTTGCCGCCGTCTCCGGAGATCGTTGGATCGACTCCTACATCTTCGTCTCCGGCAAGGCTGCGGTTGATATGGTGTTCGTCGCAGGCCAAGCCGTAGTAAGGGAGGGCCGGCATGTGAAGCGCGACGCGATCCGCACCCGCTATGCCCGCGCGCTCAGCCGTGTTCTGGCATGAACGAAAAGACGTTTGGCATGAAGCATCTGCATCAGCGGATCAGAGACGATATCGAGGCCCGGATCATGTCCGGCGAGTGGCCTCCTGGTCATCGCATTCCCTTCGAGCATGAGCTGATGGCCGAGTATGGCTGCTCACGCATGACCGTGAACAAGGTGATGTCGACGCTGGCTGCCAATGGTCTCATCACCCGCCGGCGTCGAG
Organism: Microvirga sp.; assembly: GCA_035645515.1. Taxonomy (GTDB): domain Bacteria; phylum Pseudomonadota; class Alphaproteobacteria; order Rhizobiales; family Beijerinckiaceae; genus Microvirga. Next base: position 18,712 of record DASQML010000056.1, on the reverse strand, counting down.
CGGGCTCCGTCGTGGCGAAGCCGAGCAATCAGCAGGCGGTCCTCCAGATCCAGGATTTCGCTCTTGAAGCGGCCCGGGCAGGCACGGAGTATCGCTTCAAGATCCTGAAGCGCTCCATAGAGGCTATCGATGCCGCGGCCGCGCAGCGCACGGGGCTGCCGACCGGAACCGAGATGCTCTGCCTCTCCACGCTTCATGTCATGAATGACGTGCCGCAGGCTCTCGAGCAGCGCCTCATCAATCTCGCCACCGTGCCCGAAGCCGGTGAGCAATCCTTCAAGGACGATCCTCCCGGCACCTGGCTTCTGCGGCGCGTGCCATGGACGGATGCCGAGCACATCGTTCGCGCAGTCAACGCGGACAGCGCGATAGCGAAGAGACTTCAGGTACAAACCGGAGCGGCGTGTCTCGTGCTGGAACGGCGGACCTGGCAGGCTGGCGCCTTCGTGACCGAGGCGCGGATCACCTATCCCGGTGAAAGACATCACCTGATCGGGCGCTTCTCCCCGTCGTTCAAGGGAGGCGCAGGGGGACAGGCCGTGTCCTGATGCGCCAGAACTCTGCTGCCCCTGAGACGCCTCCTCGGATGCGGCTGCGGGCAAGCGTATGGCCTCTCGATCCCTGGTTCTCTGATCTAGTTTCCATGCGCTCTTCCACGGTCAGTTCAGAACTGCCATTCGTGGGAGATCCTCGGCAAAGCCTGCAGATCTCGCTCGCTCCCCATACCGGCCGAGTCGGCTGAAGACAAACGTGGCTTCCACCCACGCCGCGCAGCGCGGGCTATCGGCGCATCAGGACGATCTCGGACGTCTGCTGGGTCGGGCCGCCGGGGGTGAGATTGTCGGCAACGGTAAGGCGCAGTGTACCCTGGCCGTCGTTCCTGATGACCATGGCGGCCTGCGTGTCGCCGTTCACTGGGCGGGGCCATTCGATCCTGAGGTTCACGACATCGCCGCTGCGGCTGCCGATCAGCCGAGCAGGACCTATACGGGCTCCTGTGTAAGTGCCGCGATAGGTGCCGGAGCGGGGATCATAGGCGAGGTCAACGCCGATTGCGCGGCTGAAGATGAGGGCTGCGCGGCAGGTGCCTTGCGCGCTGATCCGGTTTTCCGCGGGGTTTCCTGTAATCGAGCAGGTCACCTGTCTCGGCTGAGAAGTCCCTTCGCGTTGGACCTTGCCGGAGCCGGACCAGGAGCCGCGGAAGCGCTCGAGAAAACCGGTCTCGGCGGCTAGAAGGGGATTGCACGTAAACGCGGCAACAATGCACGACAGAGATGCGGCTGCGATCGGGCGGGGCGCGGATGTGCTCATGCAAACATTTCCTGTAATTTGCACCAACGCGAGCTTCCTGTGCGCGTTCCCAAGAACCGCGGGAGGAGTCGCATGTAGGCCGACTTCCCTACCGGCAAATCCGGGTGTGGATCGCTCGATCCGTGCCACTCGGTGTCGACCTGAAGATGTCGTAATGAGCCACGTCCGAGCCAGGCACGGGATCGTCGTGAACCAACCGCAGGCGCCGCCGGATCCGGTTCGGCACCGGCTTCAAAGTGCTGTTTCTCCCGCTACGCTGAAACCAGCCCGTGAGTCGGCAGTTGCTCTGGCTAACGTATGTTAGTCTGAACGCCCGTGTTGGTGCGGCAGGCTGACGGGAATAGCCCAGGAGATGGCCGATGCCCTACGACTCTTCAGGCGATGCGCGCCTGCCTCATGTCGCCGACGTTTGCCCGGACGTTGCTTCCTTCATGATCGCCCGTGCCTTTGCCGAGTTATATCGGGACGTGCTTCTGGAACCTGTTCCTGAGCCCCTTGTGGCCATCCTGCGGCGGATGGACAGCCGGGACAATGGCTATGAGCACGATGCCGCCTGAGACGCACGTCTCTTTGGTCGTCGATGACAATCCCGACGTCCGGTTCCCCGCTGCCGTCGTGCTGGAGAAAGCCGTGCTCGATGTCGTGGAGGTCGATAACGCGAAAACAGCCCGGCACCGTTTCGGGGAGCATGGACCACGGGTAGCGGCGATGACCTTCGTCGAGGTCAGCCCGCCGGGCATGTGGACGGAGTACCGTTTGCCGGAGCAGCCTGTGCCCTCTGCCCGACAGCCCCAAATCGTGCTCACTCCGGTGCTTCCAGTGAGCGGCTGCATGCGTGGCCGCACCGGGGCGCTCTCATGCCAAAGCCTTGCGCGAACCGCGTTGATGGTGACGTGAATGAATCTTGATCTATCCGTTAATCCACCTGTGGTTCTCGTTGTCGAGGACGAGCCATTGGTACGCATGACCGCCGTCGATGAATTGGATGAGGCCGGCTTCCAGGTGCTGGAAGCCGCGAATGCAGACGAGGCGCTGGCACTGCTTGAAGCGCACTCCGGCCAAGTGCAGGTTCTGTTCACGGACGTGGACATGCCGGGTTCGATGGATGGCATGGCCTTGGCTGAGCAGGTTTACCGGCGCTGGCCTCATGTGTTGCTGCTGATTTCCTCAGGCTACGCCCGGCCGGATCCCGATGATATTCCGGATCACGGCCACTTCATGCCCAAGCCGTATCGCGGGGCCACTCTCGTGCGGCACATCACGGAGATGATGCAGGCGCAGCGAAGATGATGATCGGGAGGGGCTCGGCCTCTAGCGCGCTGAAGGTCTTCAGCGGCCGCTCTGCACTAGGCTTCTGGTCGTAAGCGCGTCGCCTGTCGCAGCAAACGCCGCCGTGTTGTCGAAGATGCACCAGGTTTCGATTGCTGCCGCGGCATCGCCCGTAAGACGCTCGCTTATGCCTTCGAGATGTTCAGGGCTGTAGGCAGAGTAGTAGATCTTCGGGGAGCCGTGCAGGCGGTAGTATGACAAGCCGCGCCAGCCGCCCGGCTCACCAGCACCTGAGACCGGAGCCGGATCGGCTGCGACCCGGGCAATCCGAAGCTCGTCGAGCAGAGCCTCGACCGTGGGCGTGAACCAGGAGCCATGACGGGGCTCACAGACAACCGGGCTCTCGACGCGACCGCGCAATCCGCGCAAGAAGCTGTCGGCTATGCCGTCCTCGAACCTCAAGCTCGGAGGCAGTTGAACCAGCAGCGGACCGAGCTTCGGTCCGAGACCGCTCACTTCTGACAGGAAACGGTCCAGGAGGCCGGCAGCGTCCTTGAGACGGTGTTCGTGGGTGATCGCCTTCGGGAGCTTCACGGCAAAGCGGAAATCCGCCGGCACCGACGCGGCCCATCGTTCGTAGGTAGTCGCTCGATGCGGACGATAGAACGAGGAGTTGATTTCAACCGCGTTGAAGACGGCGCTATAGCGCTCCAGGTGGGATCCGGTCACTGGAAAGGCCGTGGCATGGTCTTTGGGGATGTTCCACGCGGCCGTGCCGATATGGATCATGGCAGCGGCTCCGTCCGCCATTGAGCCAAGGCTGCGGGATTTCACAGCGTCCGACGCCGGAATGTCCTGCATTTCTCCCCGCTTGCAAAACGATCTGAACGCCGCAGCACTTGGAACTCCCCGACCGCGATCGATCACGTGAAAGGCCGTGCTGTGCCAACGCAGGCTGCCGAGAGGGTGTTCCTTCCACATGTGACCGGCCGCGCCGATGGTTCGGTGCGGCTCATGGGAGGATGTGCCGAGTCTTGGAGCGTCATCGAGGTGCTCCAGCCACTCGATAACGGGCTCCGATGCATTCCAAGGACAGCTGCCGAGGGGCTCGTGCGGCCAAGCAAGCGCGACTGGATCGCAGACTTACGATGCCGAAGCGAATTTCCACCTGCGGGCCGGTAACAGCTTTGCGCGAGGCTGGAATAGGTCCGAATGGCATGGGGAAGCGGTAGACTTTTATGTCGCTCAGAAAATAACGATACAACGCGCAATTCTGAAGCGGCTTCGTAAAAGACGCATTTCAGAGAACCCGATGGGCGGAGGCGCGAAGTTTACCTTTGACAACTCTTGCATCCCATGAAACGCCTTACGGATGTTCAGCAAAGAGATCCGCAACGTTTCAGTCACGGCCGAGCTGAACCCGTTTATCTGCGGCCAGATGACTCGCGGCCAGTATCGGACCGTCAGTGAAGCGGCCCATGCGAGCTTGCGTCTTCACATCCGGGCCCAGCGCTGCCTTGAGGCGGGCTCCTCCCTCATGACGAGGGTGTGGAATGGACGCTAAGGTTGAGACGAGCACCCGGAAACCGCTCGGCTTCTTGGCCAAGGGTGGCGAGACTGCAGCTCTGATCCTGGCGCATGACTGGTCTGGGACACCGCTCGGTCCTCCCGAGACCTGGCCGCAATTCCTGCGGTCCGCGCTTTCCATCTGTCTGACCTCAAGCTTCCCGACGGCGATCTACTGGGGGCCGGAGTTCCACCTTCTGTACAACGACGCCTGGGCTCTCGTTCCGGTCGAGCGCCACCCATGGGCGATGGGACGACCGGCTGCCGAGGTGTGGCCCGACATCTGGGACGTGATCGGCCCGCAGCTTGCGCTGGTGCTGGAGAGTGGCGAGGGCTTCTCGACCTACGACCAGATGCTGCCTCTGATGCTGAGTGGCGTGCGCCGGGAGACCTACTGGAACTACAGCTTCACTGCGATCCGCAGTGATGACGGTTCGACTGTCGGCGTGTTCAGCCAGGGCCACGAGACCACCGACCGGGTCCTTGGGGAGCGACGCAACCGGTTTCTGCTTGACCTTAGCGACAGGTTGCGGTCGCTGGCCGATCCGAGGGAAGTCATCGAGACGGCCCAGGAGGCGCTCGGACGACATCTCGGCGCTAATCGCGTCGGATACGGCGAGGTGGAGGAGACGGCCCGCTACTTCACGACCCAATGCAACTGGACAGACGGGAGCGTTCCCTCGCGCGAAGGCACCCACGATCTCGCAGGGTTCGGCCCCGATGTGCTGGCAGCGCTCCGCGCCGGCATTCCGCTCCTCATATCCGACGCAGCGCGCGATCCTCGCACCTGCGCGCCCGAGAGCCTCGCGGCATTCGATGCCATCGATACCCGCGCGGTCATCACGGCTTCGCTGGTGAAGGAAGGACGGATGCAGGCAGCGCTCTACGTCCACGCGCAGGAGCCACGCCCCTGGGGCGAGCACGATGCCGAGCTGGTTGCTGAGGTGGCGGAGCGTACCTGGGCAGCGGTCGAGCGCGCCCGGGCTGAAGCACGACTGCGCGAAAACGAGGAGCGTCAGGCATTCCTCCTGAGGCTCGGGGACAAGATTCGGCGCCTGAGCGATCCGGAAGCCGTGGTGGCTGCGACGGCGCGGGCGCTCGGCGAACGACTGGGCGTGACGCGCGTTGCCTATGCCGAGATTGACGAGGCCGCCGGGCTTGCCTCTGTCCCCCGCGGCTGGGTGGATGAGACGGCGGAGCACTTGCCGGAACGGATCAGGCTCGCTGACTACGGCGAGATCTTGATTGAGCGCCTGCGGGCGGGAGGCACCTTGCGCGTCGACAATACTGCGACCGATCCGGTGACCTGCGGAAGCTATGCCGTACTCGATATGATTGCGGCGCGTGCGCTGGTCAGCGTACCCCTGTTCAAGGACAACCGCTTCGCCGTGAGCCTCAACGTCCATCAAGATCGGCCGCGAACCTGGACCGATTCCGAGGTGGAACTGATCGAGGCGGTAGCGGAGCGGACTCGGGAGGCAGTCGAGCGAGCCCGCTCCGAGATGGCGCTCCGCGAACGAGAGGCTTTGCTGCAGCAGCTCAATGACACGCTCGAGCACCGGATCGAGGCTACGCTCTCCGAACGCAATCTGCTTGCCACCATCGTCGAGACCACGGACGCACAAATCCAAGTTCTCGATCATGGATATCGATGGCTTGCGATCAATAAAGCCTGCGCGGACGAGTACCAGCGCATCTTCGGCAAGCGTCCGGAGATCGGCGGCAGCCTCTTGGAACTCCTCTCGGACAAGCCCGAGCAGCAGGCTGCGGCGAAGGCCGTGTGGTCTCGCGCACTCGCGGGCGAGGCATTCACGCAAGTGAGCGAGTTCGGTGACCGCGAGCTTGACAGCCGGTTCTACGAGATGAGGTTCGAGGTGCTGCGTGGGCAGGACGGCTCGCAGATCGGTGCCTTTCTGACAGGCCGGGACGTGACCGAGCGCGTGGCCGAGCAGCGACGCCTGGCCGAGGCACAAGCCGCCCGCCGTGAAGCGGATACACTCTACCGCGCTTATTTCGAGAATGCGCCCGAGGCGCTGTTCGTGATCGGCGTCGGGTCCGACGGCGGATTCGTCGTCGAGGAAGTCAACCCGGCGCACGAGACGGGCGTCGGCTTCAAGATCGAAGACATCCGCGGCAAGCGCATCGAGGACATCCTGCCGCCCAGTGTTGCTCAACAGGTGCTCAAGACCTATCGACACGTCATTGAGACAGGCGCGATCCACCAGTACCGCGAGGAATTCGACATCGGAAGCGAGCCTCAGCATTGGGACACCTCGCTGGTGCCGGTCAGGGATGCCGATGGTCGAATCGTTCGAATGATGGGTTCAAGCCGCAACGTCACTCGTCAGGTAACGGCTGAAGAGGCGCTTCGTCAGTCTCAGAAGATGGAGTCGATGGGACAGCTCACGGGCGGCGTCGCGCACGATTTCAACAACCTGCTGACTCCGATCGTGGGCGCGCTCGACATGCTCCAGAGCAGAGGGGTGGGCGGCGAGCGCGAGCAACGCTTGATCGCGGCGGCTGCGCAATCCGCCGAACGGGCAAAGACGTTGGTCCAACGGCTCCTCGCCTTTGCCCGACGACAACCGCTACAGACGGCTGCCGTCGATGTGGGCAAGGTGGTGGGTGGAATGGCTGACCTCGTGGCGAGTACGACGGGGCCGCAAGTCAAGGTGGTGGTCGAGGTTGCCGACGACCTGCCCCCGGCCAAGGCTGACCTGAACCAGCTCGAGATGGCGCTTCTGAACCTTGCGGTCAATGCCCGGGACGCGATGCCCGGGGGCGGCACACTTCGCATCTCGGCTTTGGCCGAAACGATTCAGGAAGGAGCGGGCGGCACACTTCAGCCTGGGCGCTATGTCCGCCTTTCGGTGGCAGACACCGGAGTCGGTATGGACGAGGCAACGCTTGCCCGTGCAGTGGAACCGTTCTTCTCGACCAAGGGCATTGGCAAGGGCACGGGCCTCGGTCTTTCGATGGCACATGGCCTCGCCTCCCAACTTGGCGGGGCGCTTTCAATCAAGAGCAAGCTTGGACTCGGGACGAACGTCGAGCTGTGGCTGCCAGAGAGTGCCGATGCGCCCAAGTCCCCAAGCCCAGCGGACGAGGTGCCCCACGCCCATGCTCTCGGGACGGTGCTGCTCGTCGATGACGAGGAGTTCGTGCGACTGAGCACGGCCGAGATGCTCAGCGATCTCGGCTACAAGGTTTTGGAGGCGGCCACGGCCGAAGCGGGCTTCTCGCTGGCGCAGAGCGGGGCGGAGTTCGACCTTCTTATCACCGATCATCTCATGCCGGGCATGACCGGCTCGGACCTGGCGCAGGCTGTCCAGGCGCTCCGGCCGGGTGTGCCGATCCTCGTGATCTCCGGGTATGCGGAAACCGAGGGCATCGTGCCCGACCTGCCGCGCCTCACGAAGCCGTTCCGCAAGGACGAACTCGCCGCTGGCCTCGCGCTGCTGATGAAGAGCAGTTCATTCTAGCGCATCGTGCGGACCCGATTCGAGATTTACGGGCTTTCTCTGCTAAGGCGCAGTCTGCGGTTCAAGAAGATTATGGCTGATTGACTACGCCAAGCTCGCGAGCGGATTGAACAGGGCTCGGCGGCAGGGGGCCGTCTAGCCGGAACATGAAGCAACTTCGCTGCCTCTTCGCTGCCTCGGAGGCGCAAGATCTCCCCGCATATGGGACACCCCGTCGAAGCTGTTGGACGTCGGTTGCGCGGCGTTGCGATGGCTGGCGCGGCATTAAGTCGAAGCTCCGTTGATGCAAGTGCTTCGGCCCTGCCAGTGGCAGTCGCCTCGACTTCGGCTGTGGGTATTTAGCTTTGAGGGAACCGCACTTCGATCGTTGTGCCTTCCTTGATGCTCTCAGTTATCGTCGCACCCAGCTGAAGAGCAAGACTCGACACAAGCCTCAGCCCTGAACGCAACCGTGGACTATCATTCCTCTTATCGATTCCAGTGCCGTCGTCAGATACGATCAGAGTGCAATCACCGTCCTTGCAGCCAAACCGAACAGTCACTTGACCGGTTCTGTCCATGGGAAAAGCATGCTTCAGAGCGTTTGTGACCAACTCGGTCGCGATCAATCCAAGGGTGACAGCCTTGTCAAGATGGATTTTGACATCCTGAAGATCCAGCCGAAGCGTCAGGCCATCCTGCCGGCTACGCAGTTGAATGAGATTTTCACAAAGCTTCGTTAGATACTCGGCGATCGGAACGCGCGAGAGTTCGTCGGAGGCATATAAGGTGTCGTGAACAAGGGCGATGGCATCAACCCTGCCCAGAATGTCGGAATAGTTTTGCTTGATGTCGTCAGACCCGGTCTGTCGCTGCTTCATGCGGACAACGCTGGAAATGATCTGCAGATTGTTGCGAACGCGGTGATGGACCTCCCGAAAGAGCTCTCCCTTGTCAGAAAGAGCCTGTTCCAACGCAGCTGTCCGCTCGTGGATCCGTTGCTCCAGTTCGGAGTTCAGACGTTCAAGATCTGAGCGCGCGATCTTCAAGGAGGCATCTTCGATCACCTCCCATGACCCTCGACGCCGCGATATCGCAAACTGATGATTGCGGACCACTTCGAGCACGTCTGATGGCCTGCATCGCCCTAGGCAGTAACTGCACAAAGCCAGGATAGGCTGGGAGGAGAAGTGCGCGTTGACCTTGCTCTCATAATCAGCGAATTCGTCAAACCCGTCACATTCCAGCCAGAAGGTATTGCCCGTAAGGCGCAGGCCGCCATACCCCTCATCGACCGCCGCGCGAGCGCGGCTGAGCCATTGGTCGACGGTTTCGTCCGTGTCCAGATGGCCAGAGCGGAGATACCAGTTCTGGAAATCGATGATTTCGATTTGCCCGCGCTTCTCACGCTGCTCAAGGTCGGGCACTGCTGCACGCAACGAGTCCCGGGCATCTTCGCGGCCGAACGGCTCGGAGGTCACCCAAAGGCACTTCTCGTTATTGTCCAGTCCCGCCTTGAAGAAGGGGACGAGGGCTTCAGCCAAGTCCTTGCGGTCCTCGTAAAACTGGCAGAAGTGTGTGCCCCAGGCGATGTCGCCAACAGCAGCAATTCCACTTGGGGTGCGATTCATGGACGTTCTCGTGGTGAGCAGCTTCGGAATTTGGATATGCGCAAGCAGGCTCACGGTCCGATAGGATCCTAGCAGGATAACAGCAACACTGACAATCCCGGAGGCACAAGACGACGCAAAAAGTCTCGAAGCATAAGCATGACGATTGACTAGCCCTCGAATTCGTTTGGTCGTCCGGTCTCGGGGCAAGCTCCAGGCATGGGTCCTTGCAATGTTGATTGAGCTCGGCTTCGTGGCATCACCTAGAGAGGCCATTGTGCATCAGGACCGATTAGGCCTACTCCATTGCAGTCACACGACCAGTCCATGCTGGTGAGAGAGCACAATCAAGTAAGAGCCATTGTTGTAACAGAGCCGTTGTATCCGCTTAGGAGACATCTAGCGGGAATGATTACAGCTTGTGGCTCGGCTTCCCGGCTCGTGGCCTGTTTCCAGGTATCGCCGGGACTCTGCACGTGCTATACTCTTGATCAGTACCAAGAGAGGCAGGCATGGCTAAGGGTGAACAGCGCGGCAACCGGGAAGCGAAGAAGCCGAAGAAGGAAAAGACAAAGACAATTGCCGCTGCGCCTTCGACAAAGGGAACAGTGAGCACAAGCACTGGATCCAAAAAGTAGCATCTTGGAGCCGATCTGGTTCAGCTCGCAGCCCCAACGGCCATTTGTCACGCTTTGCGCCCGAAGTCGGGACTCCTTTCGGAACTCCGCAGGCTGATTTCTTGCGCGCGCAAAGCTCATCCCTTTGGGTGCTTTTATTTTCCCGAGTCTAGGCGCATCGTTTCCGGATCAGCAGATCTCGATGGAGGGCGCCATGCCCCACAAGTTCATCCTCCAGGCTGATCTCCAACTCAATGACATGGACTTCGGCCGTCTCGGCTTCGTAAGCCATCCATCAACAACAGGCGCCGAGCACCTGACGATCCTTTCCGTGGCCGTGCTCCCCGGCAAAGGCCATGACTTCCACTATCATCCTAGTCAGGAAGAGGTGATCTATGTGCTCTCCGGCACGGTCGAGGTTTGGGTGGAGCGTGAGAAGCAAATCCTTGGCCCCGGGGATAGCGTGTTCGTGCCGCCTGGGGTCATACACGGTGCGTTCAATGCGGGCTCGGATGAAGCCAGAGTTCTGCCGATCCTCGGCCCTTCCATTGGCGACATGGGGATCGAGATCGTCGATGTGTCGGGCGACTCTCCCTGGAACACGCTGAGAGCCAACGCAGCCTGAGAACGACCGTGCATTCCAGGCCCCTGTTTGGTGCATCATGCGCGGCCCGTCCGGTTGCGCATGAGGCGGCGTGCTTTTCGTTCTCGCTTCGATCGATCTCACGGGTGATGGCCGCTTCAGTCGGAATCAACCCTTGTGGACGGGCACTGTGGATGTGGCGCTTCTCGATTGTCTCCGTAGCTTTCGAGATCACGGCCCGATGGAACGAACGCTGGCTCAGGTCCGAGTGGCCGAAGGGAGCCTTGGGCAAGAGCAAGCCTTCCGAGGAGGTGCAGGGCCTGCCGAAAGGCCCTTCGATGGAGATTATTCGTCCGGCGGCTCAAGGATGAGCTGTGCAAGGCTACCCACAGCGCTGATGCCACTGTGCATCTGACTGACCTCAACGGCGGCCGGGAGCACCGGAGAACCTTGCCCGACCGTCAAAACATCGAGCGGCACGTTGATCGACTTAGCCGTCCCGCCAAGCATCTCCTGCACCATGGTGATCAGGGCCGAAGGCGCGTAGGGCTTGCACAGGAATGGTGTCCATTTCGGTAGGTCTCGAGCATCGAGCCGAGCGTGTCCTGATGTGACAATGACCTTAACCCCCGGAAACCGCAGGTCCACGAGGCGGGCGAGAGCAAAGCTGTCCATGGATCTCGGCATGTCCACATCCCTGGAGACCACCCGCACGTCGTGCCGGCTTTCGAGCAGAATCAAAGCCTCGTCCGCGTTGCCGGCCTCGATGACCCAGGATCCTACGTCTTCGGTCAGGATGTCCCATGCGAACATTCGAATCAGCGGGTCATCCTCGACGAGGAGGATGATTGGGGGGCCTGCTCTCGGGAGTGTTCATGAACGGGCCCATCTTCCTTCTGCACTCAGTCGAGAGTGCTGGGGCGCTCGGGCTGGGTGGCGTCTAGCCAAAGCCTGCCAGGCGAATCCGGCGGCTGAAAACACTGTATATCCTCAATCGCGGAAGGGCTACACCACTATCGTAGCTTTATCTGCGTCGTATTCAGACCGGATTGAAGCGCTTGAGGCGATGAAAGCAGAATAAGCTGGCAGTCTTCGGGCTTTAATTCCGTAAAGAGGTTGCCGGAGTTACTTGGAACATATGTCTCGATGATAAAGTGAGATCGCGGCCCTGATCGAGAGGAGCATCATGCCAGATCGCGAACAGATGATTAAGCGGCAGAAGGTGCTCGCCGATTTCGGCGATTTTGCCCTGCGTAATGAAGATCTTGACGAGGTTTTGGCGGAAGCCTGTCGCCTCGTTGGCGAGGCGCTTGGAACGCACCTCGCGAAGGTTCTGGAAATCGAGCAGGACGGACAGTGCCTGTTCATGCGGGCAGGGATCGGCTGGAGGCCGGGATTTGTCGGAAACTTGCGCTTACCCATGAAGGAGCGATCCTCCGAGACCTACTCGATCAAAGCGGCTAAGCCGGTCGTCACCCAGGACATCAGTAAGGAGGACCGCTTCGAGTTTCCGGACTTCCTGAAAGAGCACGGGGCCGTGGCCATCATCAACGTGCCGATCCTCCTGCCCGGCGGAAAGCCTTACGGCCTGCTCCAGGTGGACAGCCGCGAGCCCCGCGACTTCGGCGAAGACGACATCGCGTTCCTGCAAACCTACGCCACCGTCCTCGGGCCTGTCATCGACCGGTTGCACAAGAGCCACAGCCTCACGATAGCCCTTGAAGTCAACCAGCACCTGCTCAAGGAGCTGCAACATCGTGTCAAGAACCATATCGGTATCATCACCAGCTTGGTGACGATGCGCGCCAGGGACGTCAATTCAGAGGAGGTGCGCGGAGAATTGATTGCGGTTGGAGAGCGAATCGAAGCGCTCCGCCTCGTCAATGAATTGCTTTATATCGGCGGTACAACTGATCATCTGCAACTGCGTCCATATGTGATGCAGCTCGTTGAAAACCTGTGCTATCTGCACGAAGGCCAGTCCGGCAAGGTGCGGCTCGCTTTCGCCATCGACGAGGTGGACTTTACGCCTGAGGACGCGGTGCCGCTTGGCCTGATCCTGAACGAGTTCGTCACAAACAGCCTGAAATACGCCTTCGATGGACAGGGAGGCGTCATCAGCGTGGGCATCGAAGTGCTGAAGGAGAATGGAATCCGCGTTCGCATGTCCGATAACGGCAAGGGGTTGCCCGCAGAGCCCCATCCCGCACGCCCCGGCTCCGGCACCGGGGTGAAGCTGATCGAGGCGCTGGCACGCCAGCTTGACGCCAAGCTGGACTGGACGTCATCGAAAGGAACGGCGCTCTGCCTTGAATTCAGCCGCCGCTAAAACTTAAGCCTGCCAATCAGTAAACGGCATTCCGCGCCGGTTCTCCTGGGGTTGCAAAGCTGGATGTCAGGCTCCTGCCCCTTCGGTTCGTGGAACGGGGCGGCAGAGCGGCAATGTGCCCGCACCAGCTGAAAAACGTTTCGAGACCAACCGATCGATCTTCGAGCTATGGCCGGGACTGGTCAGAGAAATCCGAGCATGACATAAGCTCTCGATGAGCACCGAACCCATGTATCCCTATTCACTAGTGGTCTTTCCCTGCGAGAAGCCAGCGGGACACTTTCAGTGGAGCATTCGAGAGCGTGGCAGGTTGATCCAGCGATCCGACCGGCCGTACCCATCCGAGAACAAAGCCCAGGAGAAAGGACAAGCAGAGCTTGAACGCCTGTTCTTCGGTGGCCGAGACAGGCGATAAGGCCAGCCCGAGCGGCTCTGCGCGTCTGTACTTTGCGTCTATCGCATCATCCTCATGGTTCCGACCCTTTCAAGAATCGAACTCCCTGAAAAGATGTCCTCCACGTGAGCCATTTTGATGGGCAGGATCAATCGCGGGCGTCCGTCATCAGGCTATGTGCACACCTCGCAAACCGAGGCCTGGTTGTTCGTTGGCTCAGAAGTAGTAGCCTCCGAGCATCTGTAGGAAGGATCCGCCTAAGAGTGAAAGCATCAGCGTCAGGATGATGAATAGAAACATGACGAGGAAGACAAAGCGCATCAGGCAGCCGCCCAGCGCCGCCCCGACCGGCGGCGTTTCCCGAGTCGGGTAAGCCGCTCCTCGGGACATGCGGCCAGCGCGGGAGGCGGCCCTCAGGATCTCCAGCATTCTTGCCGTACGGGGGTCGCGCGTCAGGGTGCTCTCATCGCCTGCGTCCAGATCGGGAGATCTGTCCCGTACTCTGCGGCTCCAGGGTTTGGCGCTGGTTCTGGGCGGTAATGGCGGAGGATCGGCGCGCGGGGGTGTCGCGGACGTGATGGTTGTCCGCGGACGAGGCGAGGCTGCAGGCGGAGCGGACTTAGCCGCCGGGCGGACCGGATCGCCGAATTTTGCGCCGCATTGCGGACATGCGGAGGCATCGAGCCATCGTCCGGGCTGGTGGTTCGTGCAGTAGTAGCGGACCTGCGCCTCGTGACAGGCTTCGCACTCGCCAGGAGTTGTCGTCGAAGTGCCGCAGTGCGGGCAACGCAGGATTACGCCGGTCATGGATGAGGTTCCTGGATCGCTTCATTCTCAAGGCTGCTGCCGGGAGCGGGCTCCGGATAAACCTCGCGGATCATGTCTGCGGGAATGTGCAGCCGGTACACCCGGGGAAGCGCTCCTTCGACAAATTGCGCCATCGTGGGAACGCGCTCGTAGGGGCCGAAGCTCTCACGGCTCAATCGGCGGGAGAGGGCTACGGTCGTGAGTACCGGATGAGTCCGGTAAGCGGGATAGGCGGCGTATCTCTCCTCCACATGATCGTGGCCACGCACCATGTGTGTGACAGGACGCCCCAAGCCGCTGCTCAGAGAGCAGAAGGCGGCGAAGTCCTCATACCCGAACTGACTTCCCCGCGAAAAGCGGTTCGGGAGCTTCTTGCGGGCTTTCGGATGGGCCCTGGTCCACACGAAATCCGACAGGCACATCGGATCGTTCCAGTTCCCTGTTTCGGCGAGGCGCGCATGCAGATCAACCAGCGGGAAGCCTGCATGAGCTAGCAAGAGGCCGTCTGGCAAGAAGAGCGCGCGTGGAGCACGCGCGAACAGACGGACGGCCACTTTGCCGGCCCGTTCGATCCATTCATGTGCGAGATTGGCGTTGAGGAAATCCGCGAAGTCCGATGGGATCACGCTCGAAGCAAACCGCACGCCGTCATAGGAGAGCGCCTCGTCATGGTTGCCTGCAATCAGGCACACCCGGTCCGGCGCATCCACGATCAGTTCGAACACGCGAAGAAGGACTTCGAGACCGAAACCTTCATCGTCAAAGAGATCGCCGAGAAACACGATCCGAGGCTGGCCCGGACCCGAATGCAGCGCCGGATCGTGCATCGCCGCCAGCGCGGCCTCAAGCGCCAGAATGTCGCCGTGCAAATCGCCGATGATCCATAACGGGCTTTCAGGTTCCATGTCGGAGATCCGGATCGCCTTGTCGTCAGGATCGCTGCGGTCTTCGTCGAACAACATGCCGGGTCCGTCGGCCTTGTCGAGCAACGTCTCCATGCGTTCCACCGTCGAACGCATGTTGGAGCGAATGAAGGACGGGTTGGCCGAATCGCGGATGGCCTGCCAATCCAGGTGTTCCATGTCCACGACCTCCAGCGAGGGCTGCGCCATGACCTCGGTCGGGGCCGTGTCGGGCGGCATTTCTTTCGCAGGCGCGGGTGCAGCAGCTTCGGGGATCGATTCGGCACCTAAGGCGGGGGCATTCGAGGCAGCGGCATCTGCCGGTTGCACAGAATCCTGTATCGCGGGTTCATCCATGGGTACACCCGCAGGGGCCGAGTCCGTCTCCGGCCTCTTTGGATCCGCGCAGGGAGGGGCCGGCTCGGGCACTTCAGGTCCGTCAGGCAGGTTCATTCGAGTGCCCGCGCTGTGAGAGGCATTTTGGCGATGCCTTTGGCTTGGCGTCCGACCGCGATCCGATCGCCCTGCCTGAGGGGGCGAGGAGCCGTCAGCGTGGCACCGTTCACGAGAGTTTCGTTGGTCGTGCCGGCCACAGGCGATATCACCCATTGCCGTCCGGACTGGCGCTCCAAGACGCATTGCCGGTTGTCCCAGAACTCGCTGTCCGGTCCGAACTGCCGCACCAGCGTCTTTCCAAGTTCCGTCCTGACCCCGATCTGCAGCGAGCGTCCGTCCGGGCCCAGTAACTCGATCCTGTCGGACAGGATCAGCTCGGCAGCAGCCCGCGGAGCGCTGCCGCCGGCTGCCGCTGCCGAACCTTCCTTGGAGGCAGAGGACCCGATGCCGCGCCCGCTCAAGACGGCCCGCAGTTCCGCAGCCGTCGGTCGCGCGGCGGGGTCCGGTGCCAGGCAGCGATGCAGCACGGAGCTGACCTCAGCATTGCTCGCCGGTGACGGCATTGCCCCGGCAAGAACCGGGGGCTTGGCGGCATGGCTGTGTACGAGCCTTGCATACTCCGCTTGATCCTCGCTCCAGTATGGATGATAGCCCGCGAGAAGCTCGTAGAGCATCAGCCCACAGGTAAAGACATCCGAGGCAAGGCCAGGCACGGACCCTCGCGTCATATGCTCGGGAGAGCGGTAGTTGTCGGTGCCGACATATCCCTGGTGTCCATGCCAAGGCGCGCGACGGTCGGCCAAGAGCGAGAAGTCCATGTCGATCAGCTTGAGCTGATAGCCGGAGATGATCGTCGGGTCCTGGATCAGATACGCATTCGCCGGTTTCAGATCGGCATGGACGATCTTGGCTTCGTGCAGCGCCGCTATTCCGGTGATGAGGACCTTTGCCCAGGTGATGTGACGGGCCCAGACCGCGGGGTCGTTGGTGGCAGGCGCCTTAGTGCGGCGATGCTGCTCCCGCTCTTCGTCGAGCATCTGTTGCAAGTCGGCGCCGTTCTCGACGAACTCGAAGGCCTGAAAGTAGCAAGGCCCGCCCCAGACCTCTTCGAATGCATCCACCTGGCGCACCGCGAATTGAGCTGCCCGCCCGTTCCGGACGCGGACACCGAGCTCGTTCTGGTAGGCAATGAATGCCTTGTACCAGACGACCGTAGGAGCAGGGGACTTGTACTGCTTCAGAAAAACCTTCTCTCCTGCCGGTCCCTCGGCTCCATAGGAGATCGCCATCATGCCCGGCCCGAAGACCTTCGTGACACGGTATTGGCGAATCCGATCGCCGACTTTCAGCTTCTTGGCCATAACTCGCGCTCAGGGTGACAGGGCGGTATGACTACAGCGCCGCGGTCGCTGCCGAGCGCGAAACGCTGGCGGCCAGCTGCTTCAGGGTGTTGCGGAAATTGACCGGATCCGACGTGAATTTCTGCAATGCCTCCTGCGGGTTCAACCCTTCGTATTCCACGACCTCCCATTCCGACTTGTCGATCTGGCTCAGGCGGTCGTAACCCTCGAAGTTGGGGGCGAAGAGGCTGAGGATGATGCGGTTGGCCATCACGAGATTAGCCACGTCCTGGAGCGAGCCACCCTTCGCTTCGGGAAGGCTCATGGTTTCCTTGAACGACGCATCGGTGAAGACGATGACGACCCGTGCCGCATCGCTCCTGTAGCGCCATTTTGCCGGATCTTCGGTCTGCGAACCTTTTGGAACTGCCTCCATGGAGGCAACCTTGTAGAGAGCATCGAGAAGCGATTCCGGCTCATCGCCGCCGCCATTCGCCTGCAAGGTGCCAAGCTGCGCTTTGAGGGCTCCCGCATCGCGTACGAAGGGATTATCGATGATCCAGGGCAGCCCTTCGGCTTCGGCTGCTTCGATGTCCCGATATCCGACAACCTTGCCGCGCCAATCCCGGACAGGAGCGGCATTGTTGGCGTCGCCCCGACTAAGAGAGTCGATGAAGGCCTCAATGTTTCGGCGGAGCGCGTCGATGCAAGGAGCCATGCTGCCGCTGACGTCGACGAGGAACACGATGTCGGCCACACCCTTCGTCTTCGGATGCTCCTGAACATTCAGCGGAGCCGCTGTTTGGGCCACGGCGCCTTCAGGCTGAGCGGCCTCCGTCGGCGCATCCGGCGTGGCTGGGAGCGGAGCCGTTGAGCTTGTCGTCTCCGTCGGGGACGGGCTCTCCGAGGAGGGAAGCGGCGGCTTGTCGGGATGCTCCATATCGCTCATACGTCAGCTCCACTTGGCAGAATCCTGGTATAGGGACGGATGGCCGGTCCGCCCTACCGACAACAGGGTGCGCAAATTGAAGTTCCCGGGTGCGTTTAAGGTGATCGCACGCGCAAGTGTGTTCAGGTGAGCCGCGGGCCATCTCAGGAAATCGAAGATGTCGGGCGGACCAGCGCCGCAGGCATCATTCCCGGACCTGTTCGCGTTCCGCTGATCGGACAATGCGCAGCAGATCAGCACGGCCCGATGTGTTCCAGACTTTCCGGGGATCAAGCGCGGGAGCTTGCCAAGTCCAAACTGCGACTGCAGCAGGCTAATTCTCGAGGCGGCCGTGAAATTTAATTCGGAGGTAATCCTGAAGTGAGCTGCAGGAGTTCCGACCACGTCTCTCGTCCTCGTCCAACGAAGGGTTTGCGTACCGTGCTGGCGCAGATTGTCTGCGATTCAGTGACAGCTCTTCTGGCTTCTGTCCTGGCGTCAAACGGGGGCGGCGTGGCAATGGGACTGAGGGACAGGTCTTTCGCCATCTACACATCATTGCTTGCAGGTTCGCAGCCTCCAAGCGCCAGACGTGCACGGCCTTCGCTGGATCAGATGCCCTGCTCGGGTGACGGCATGCCGAAAGCTATTTTCCGGCAGCCTTCCTGAGCGCCTCATTGATCCTGTCCTGCCAGCCCGGCCCATCCTCCTGAAAAAAGTCGAGTACGTCACGGTCAATGCGCAGGGTTACTGTCTCCTTCGCACCCGGAACAGAGAGCTTTTTCGGCGCTGGTTCTTCCGGCTTGGCGGTTGCCTTCTTGAACGCGGCTTCAGCCGTCTTCCAAGGATCGCCCATGGTGCGTGTTCGGCTCGGGAACTTTGACATTGAGGATCTCCTTCAGGGTGACTTGCATCTCAGTGGATTGAAGTCGCTGCTAACCGCTCGTGACGGTCAGGTCGATTTCCTGCGGCCGGAGTTTCTCGGCTTCAGGCGCTCGTCAATGGTAAGGAACGCAAACGGCCGTGTCTTGGGTCAATTGCGGGAGGTTGAGCGTGGTTGTGTGCGCCCGGATGGGCAGGGTGTGCTCGACCTCGGCATCGATGGCCTGATCGATGATCTCCGCCAGCACCATGGTGTCCTCGGCCCTCATGGCGGTGGCCGGATAGATCTGAAACTGGCTGTTGCTCTCCACCACAAT
>DASQML010000055.1:0-8073 GCA_035645515.1 Microvirga sp. | reverse complement strand
GTCGCCTCTCGCCCCGACGGGAGAGAGGACCGGGGACGACGAGGCTTATTCGGCCGTCGTTTTCACGGCCGTCGTGGCGGTTTTCGTTTTGCTCGTCGTGAGGGTGAGCAGCGCCATTGCCTTCGTCCATTCGCAAGCCCGATCCGGGCCTGGATGCCTTCACCAACACACCAAAGGGCCGCGTTCGTCAAGCATTCTCTTGATTGAACGAAGGATCAATCGCCCGTCAGAACATCGGTCGAAAGGTTGAAGCGGTAGAAGACCTTGTTCATCCGCTCGGCTCCGAGGCGCTCGTAGAAGGCCTGCGCCCCCGTATTGCCGCCGTCGGTGGTGAGGTCGATGCGCGTTGCGCCGCGGTCGCGGGCATAGGCCGCCAGCCAGTGCAACAGCGCCGCACCCACCGCGTTGCCGCGGGCGTCCTGAACCACGAAAAGCTCCTTGACGAAGAGAAGACCCGTAAGCCGAAAGCCGGGTCTCAACAGCGCGAAGCAGGCAAGCCCCACTGCCCGTCCTTCGATGAAGGCCAATGCAAAGCGCGTGCCCTCCCCGTCACGCATGGTCTGCTCGACCATGGCAAGGGTGGGCGAAAGCGGCTTCGCCACCTCGGGGCCGGCATAGTGAAGGTCGATGGCACGGACGAGCTCCGCAACATCCGCCGCATCCTCGAGGGTGGCAAGGCGGATGACGGGCTGAGGCATGAGGAGAACTCTCTGCGCAGGAACGGTAACTTTCCGTTCACCTTGCTTAGCAAAACCTTTCGAGGCTTGGCCAGCGCTACGCTAGAACATGGGGAAGACAACCCGATCAGGGGGCGTGGTGGAGCGGATGGCACGGGCCGGTTATCCTGCATGGGACGAGGACGAGGCGTTCTTCGACGAACGCCTGGCCCGTCGCACACGCAAGAAGCCGGTGCGCTGGTTTCGCATCATCCTCATGTCCACGGTGACGATCTGGGGACTGGTCCATTTCGCCCGGCAGAAGGGCGATGAGGTCAAGGCGGCTGCCCCGAGGAGCGTGCCGACCTCCGTGCTGGTTGCGCCCGCGCCCCTCTGGACGCCCGTTGCCGCCGCTCCCGCCCTTTACGCCATCGAGAAAGCCTCTGGCCTCACGAGCATCGAGGCCCGCCAGAACGCAAGCGGCGCCCGCGAGGACACCCTGACCTTCGGGCGATTCGGGGATGGGCGCCATGCGCGGCTCACGCTCGTCCAGGGCTCGCCGGAGCCCGCCCGCAGCTTCTTCGTCGACATCGTGCGCCGCGCGGCGGAGGCAGGGCTCGCCGTTTCGCGCAATGCTCAGAGCCGGATGGTCCTCACCAAGTTCGGGCCGGTGGAAGCTGCCGCCATGACGCTTGTCGGCAAGACCGAGCAGGATTGCCAGACCTTCCGCTTTGCGGATCGGGCATCCGGCTTCGGGTTCCAGGGCTGGACCTGCGGCCCGGACGCACCGATGGACGATGCACAGCTCGCCTGCTTCATCGACGGCATCACCCTCGGCACGGCAGGCAGCCCTTCGCTGAAAGCCCTGTTCGCACGTGTCGAGCGGAACCGGGCGGAGGCCTGCGGACCCGATGCCCGCACCGCCTCGGTCGAAGCGAAGCTTCCGCAAAAGCCGTGAGCACCGTCCCGCAATCGTGACGATTGCGCCCCTCGATGGGCTTGGAACCTTTCCGGGGGGCTCGGTTTGTTTTCACAGATCCTTCGCTTGATCAAAGGCATGGAGGCTGGGGGAATTCTCTCGGCCAACGCGCCCTCATGGGAGAATGTCAGATGCGCCGCCTTACCGTCATCGGCCTGGCCTCGCTTGCAGCTCTCGGCACCTTTTCGGTGACGGCCGAAGCGCAGGTTCAGGATCGCCCCCTCACCTTCCGCGTTCAGCCCCGCAGCTTCCTCGATGCCGGACGTGTCGCGCCCGTAGGCTCGCTCAACCGCTATGCCACTCAGGGGCAGCTGTCCTACATGACCAATCCGCCCTGGGGGCATCAGCGCGACCGCTTCGGCGAAGGCGTGCTGCCCGATCCCATCGGCGGGCCTTTCGTAGGCGCGCGCAATCCATTCCCCGCCTTTGGCGTGCCGGATGTCGAAGCGACCGGATCGATCCGCTAAGCCCAAATAAAAAAGCCCCGGACATCCGGGGCTTTTTCTGTCTTGAGGCTTCCAGGGCTTACGACAGGGCCTCCAGCTCCTTCACGATGGCATCGCCCACATCCTGCGTGCCGACCGCGTTCATGCCCGGAGCCGCGATGTCCTTTGTGCGGATGCCGGAGGCGAGCACATTGGCGATCGCCTTCTCCAGACGGTCCGCCTCCTCGATGAGGCCGAAGGAATAGCGGAGCGCCATGCCGAAGGAGCCGATCATCGCGATCGGGTTGGCAAGGCCCTTTCCCGCGATGTCGGGCGCCGAGCCATGCACGGGCTCGTAGAGCGCCTTGCGCTTGCCGGTCTTCGGATCCTCGGCCCCCAGAGACGCAGACGGCAGCATGCCGAGCGAGCCGGTGAGCATGGCGGCGATGTCGGAGAGGATGTCGCCGAACAGGTTGTCGGTGACGATCACGTCGAACTGCTTCGGCCAGCGCACGAGCTGCATGGCGCAGTTGTCGGCAAGCACGTGCTCCAGCTCCACCTCGGGGAATTCCGCCTTGTGGATGCGCGTGACGGTCTGGCGCCAGAACACGCCGGTCTTCATCACGTTGAACTTCTCGGCCGAGGAGACCTTGTTGCGGCGCTTCTTGGCGAGATCGAAGGCAACGCGCGTGATACGCTCCACCTCGTGCGTGGTGTAGAGCTGCGTGTCGACGGCGCGCTGCGAACCGTCCTCAAGGGTCACGATCTCCTTCGGCTCGCCGAAATAGACGCCGCCCGTGAGCTCGCGCACGATCATGATGTCGAGGCCCTCCACCACCTCGCGCTTGAGCGAGGAGGCATCGGCGAGCGCCGGATAGCAGATGGCCGGGCGAAGGTTCGCGAAGAGGCCCAGATCCTTGCGCAGGCGCAGCAGACCGGCTTCCGGGCGCACTGCGTATGGCACGTTCTCCCATTTGGGACCGCCGACCGCGCCGAAGAGCACCGCATCGGCTTCTTGAGCCCGGCTCATGGCCTCTTCGGAGATGGCCTTGCCATGGGCGTCATAGGCCGAGCCGCCGACGAGATCCGTCTCGGTCTCGAAGCCGACGCCGCGCTTGCGGAACCAGCCCACGATCTTCTCGACCTCGCGCATGACCTCCGGGCCGATGCCGTCGCCGGGGAGAAGGAGAAGCTTGTGCGTTGCCATGGGATGGGTCCCTTGTTGTACGAGAAAGATGCCTGGCTCTTAAAATCCCGAACAGGCCGCTTGGCAAGCGCTTCCCGCCTTCACCGTTAGGCGGAAGGCTATAGGCCTCCTTCAACCTTCCCCCTGCCCCCGGTCCCGGGGCGGGCGCACCACGGTGACCGAGCAGGGGGCCTCGGCCACCACCTGGGACGAAACGCTGCCGAGATAGCGGCGCAACGCAGAGGACGCCCGGGCGCCCAGCACGATGTGATCCACGTTGTTGTGGCGCGCATAGTCGATGAGAGCAGCCGCAGGATCGGTCGCCTCCAGCACGCTGAAGGTGATCCGCTCTTTCGGAATGTCCAGCGAAGCACCCCAATGCCTGAGCTGGACGAGGCGCTGCAGGTGCAGGCTTCGCCCCTCCTCGTCCTCCAGCACATCGACGGCGATGCGCGAGAGCTTGAGAACGTTCACGCAGGACAGGCGCGCTTGCCTGTCCATGGACAGGATGCGCCCGATCAGCACGCGCTGCGCCTCCATCAGTTCCTCGTTGCCGGGAGAGAGATCGATGGCGGCGAGAATGATCGGTGCGCGGGAGAGCTGGCCGGCGATGTTGGGCGCCTCCAGCGGTTTCGCCTTACGCGCTTTCAGCCAGCGGCGAAAGGTCTTCAGGCCGCTGTCGCGCTCGAGCCGCTCGGCCCGCTCTGTGAGCGTCACCTGGATCGGGTTTTCGAGATCGAGCGCGAGTTGGGCGGCCGTGGCGTAGCGGTCGTTCGGATCGACCTCCAGGCAGCGCAGGATGACCTCCTGCAGCCAGGGCGGGCATTCCGGATTTCGCGCCCGCGGCGGCACCGGGTCTCGCCACAGGCGGCGGCGGATCTGGCCCCCTTTCGGCGTGCCGAAGGGACGCTCGCCGGTGACGAAGAAGTAGAGCATCACACCGAGCGCGAAGAGATCGCTGCGCGGATCGGCGCGATCCTCCAGCACCTGCTCGGGCGCCATGTAAGGGGTGGTGCCGAAGGGCTCGCGGAACTCCTCCGCCAGGAGATCGGGCAATTGCTCATGCCGCGCGAAGCCGAAATCGATCAGCACCGCCTCGCCCGTTTCGCGAAACATGACGTTGCTCGGCTTCACGTCGAGATGGATGACCTTCTGCAGGTGAAGATCGTGCAGCGCGCGCGCGACCTTCGCGCCGATCTCCACCACCTCCTGCCAGGGCAACGGCACATCCTTAAGCCGCGCCTTCAGGGATTCGCCCGGGACGCGCTCCATGACGAGATAGGCCTGCGGATCGAGCGGGCCCGCCGCAACGAAGCGCGGCACATGAGGACCGGAGAGGCGCGGCATGATCATCTGCTCGGTCTCGAAGCAGACGATCGGGATCGGATCGTCGCTGTCGATGAGCATGGGAAATTTCATGACGAGCGGGGTCGCATCGTCCTCGCGCGTCACCGACCAGATCTGGGCCATGCCGCCGGTGCTCAGATGCTCTATGAGTGTGAACCCGTCGATCACCATGCCGGGCTCGAGGCGAAGGCGCATGCTCAGCGGCCCTCTTCGAGGCGCTGGGCGAGCCTTTCAGGCAGGCCTGCCTCGCGGATCTTCCGCGCCGCCGTCATGGTGTCATACGGGACACGGAAATAGCGCAGGCTCTGGCGGGCCGTGTCGAACACGGCGTAGTTCGCCGCCGGTACGCCGTCGCGCGGCTGCCCTACCGCGCCGATGACCGCAAGCCAGGTGCGGGTGGCGAGCAGCGGAATCTCGTTGTCCGCGACGGGCGAGAAGGAGCCCACCTTCGCGGTGGTGCTCATGTGGTAGAGCATCGGCACATGCACATGCCCGCAGAAGGTGACGTGCGCCTCGACCCGGCTGAAATGGCGCGCGGCCTCCAGCGCATCGGTGATGTAGTGCCAGCTGCGCGGCGCAAAGCCGTTGGCGTGCACGTAGAGAATGTTGCCTTCCTCGTGAAGCAGGGGAAGGTCCGCCAGGAACGCCCGCTGCTCCATGCCGAGCTGCCCGCGGGTCCAGCGGATCGCTTCCCGCGCGAGAGGGTTCATGTCCTCGTCGGTCCCGTCGATGGCGGCGTCGTGGTTGCCGAGGAGCGCGACGGCCCCCTCCCCGACGAGGCTGCGGACCGTATCGACCACCCAGGCCGGATCCGCGCCGTAGCCGACGTAATCGCCGAGCAGGATGAACCGGTCGACATTAAGGGCGCGCGCATGGGCGAGAACCGCCGCGAAAGCCTCGCGGTTGCCGTGAATATCGGTGAGAAGCGCGATGAGCATGCGCGCACTAAACTCCCAACGCCGCCCTGCTGCAACCTCTCCAATGGGCGACCGCGGAGAGCGGTCGCTCAGGCAGGACGCCTTGTCAGCAGCAGTGCGACGCCGAATCCGATCATGGTCATGCCGGAAAGCTTGTTCAGCCCCGCGAACAGGTTCCTGTTGCGGCCCAGGCGGTTCAGGTGGCTGCCCAGCACGGCGTACAGAAGCACGGCCACCACCTCGAGCACGAGGAAGGCGGCGCCCAGGATCGAGAAGCTCAGCCAATAGGCGCCGGGTTCGATGAATTGCGGAAGGAAGGCGGTGAAGATCAGGATCGCCTTCGGATTGCCGATGGCGGTCCAGAATTCCTGCATCGCCAGCGCCTTCAGGGGCCGCTGACCCGATGATGCCGAAGGCGTTTTGACGGAGGCGCTTCCGCGCAGGATCCTGATGCCGAGCCACACCAGATAAGCCGCGCCCAGCCCTTTGAGGATCGTGAAGGCGATCTCGGAAGCAGCCAGCACCGCGCCGACGCCCAGAGCCGTGAGCGCGATCATGATGGCGAAGGCGACAAGACGGCCCGTCGAGGCCATCACGGCAATCCGCACCCCATCCTGCAATCCGTAAGTAAGGGAGAGCAGGTTGTTGGGGCCGAACGCCATGTTGAGCGCGAAACAGGCCGGAATGAAGAGAAGCAATGCGCCCCACGTCATGGCAGTCACCCCCTCAGCGCTTCCAGCACCTTGCCGCCGGGACGGCCGCGCGGTTCGAGGCCGATGCGGCGCTCCACGTCCTTGATGGCCTCACGGGTCTTGGCGCCGATCTTGCCGTCCGGCTCACCCACATCGTAGCCCCGGGCCAGGAGCAGCTGCTGCAGTTCGCGGCGCTGGGCCCGCGAGAGCGGCGGATCGTCCGTCGGCCAGGCGGTGCGGATCCCGGGCAGGCCCTTCAGGCGATCCCCGAGCAGCGCGATGGCGAGGCCGTAGGATTCGGCGGCATTGTAGGAATAGACCGCATCGAAATTTTTGGTGACGATGAAGGCCGGACCGTTCACGCCGGCCGGAATGATGATGCCGGCGGCGTAGTTGCCCTCGAGCGGACGGCCATCGATGCGGGTTACGCCCATGGCAGCCCAGGTGGAGAGCGGCTTCTTGTTCTTGCGGCCGGCCAGGCCCGGATTGAAGTTCGCGGGCAGGCGCACCTCGTAGCCCCAGGGCAGACCGCTCACCCAGCCTGCCTTCTTGAGGAAGTTCGCTGTCGAATGCACCGCATCCGGCACGGAGGCCATGATGTCGCGCCGGCCATCGCCGTCGCCGTCGACGGCAAGGCGCTGGAAGGTGGACGGCATGAACTGGGTATGCCCGAAGGCGCCGGCCCAGGACCCGCGCAGATTGGCGGGGTTGATGTCCCCGTCCTCGACGATCTTGAGCGTCGCCATCAGCTCGCCCTTGAAATAGTCGTTGCGGCGCGGGGCGTAGCAGACCAGCGTCGCGAGCGACTGCACCAGAGGCCGACCGCCGATATCCTTGCCGAAATTGGATTCCACGCCCCACACGCCTGCAATCGCATACCGGTCGACCCCGAATCGTGCCTCCGCCGCCGCGAGCGCTTGGCCCCATTGGCGCATGGCGACCTTGCCGTCCTGCACGCGCTCGTCGTCCACCAGCGCCGCGAGGTAATCCCAGATCGGCGTCTTGAATTCCGGCTGGTTGTTCATGAGGTCGAGGATTGTCAAATCCGGCTCGACGCCGCGGATCGCGGCATCGAAAGCCTGGCCGGAAATGCCCTTGGCCGCCGCTTGGGCGCGCAAGGAAGACAGGCACGAGCGGAAATCTGCCTGAGCGGAGGCCGACGGGGCGGCAGCCAAGGAGAGGAGACCAAGGATCGCGGGAACAATGATGCGTTTCATACCCGCGACCTTGCAGGCAATTTGGTTAATCTTATGGAAACGGGGCCGACAGCCCTCATCACCTTCCTTACGGATGCGAAGCACGTCGGCCCCATCTGCCTGCCATCTCCCCAACTCCCAGGCTCTCGCATTCGGATACGCCTGTCCCCCCCTCTCCCGGGTGGGAGAGGGGGTCCTGCGCTTTGTCAGCCCGCGTCGTCCTCGCCTCGTCATGGCGGGCTTGTCCCGGCCATCCCCGTTCCCGCCGTCATCCCCGCGCAGGCGGGGATCCAGATCGAGAACAATCGGAGAGAAGGCGCTGCGGCAGCCGCTCGCTTCACTCTGCGCCCTCAGTGGTGATGGATCCCCGCCTGCGCGGGGATGACGGCGGAGGGTGCAAGGAGCGGCTGAGGCTGGCGGGGTGATGTTCTGTCTTTGTTCTTGACAGGTGCTCCCGTCTGAACTATGTTGCATTCATCCCGGTCCGACGAGGGGCGCGCTCGCGAGGCGTCGCAGATGCGGGGCGGGGAACGGTCCTGCGGCAGGTCTCGCACGCCTGTCTGTGGGAGGCCGCCCGCTGCAAGACGCGGTGTCCGCCTAAAAGAACCGTGCGCGAGGAGCCGTCGGGTTCTTCACATCGACACACACGAGCCGGACGCCTCCTCGCGCCCTCCC
>DASQML010000054.1:0-24819 GCA_035645515.1 Microvirga sp. | reverse complement strand
GATGAGCGCGGGATCAGGATCGCGCTCGTTACCAATGCCCTCCGGCTGAATGCGGAGCACATGCTCGACGTTCTGGGGATCACCGAGCGGTTTCCCGTTCAGATCACGATCGATCAGGTGGAGCGCGGGAAGCCTGACCCCCTTCCCTATCTCACGGCCCTTGAGCGGCTCGGCGTGCATGCGGGCGAGGCCATCGCCTTCGAGGATTCCCCCTCGGGCATGAAGGCCGCCAAGGCCGCAGGCCTTTTTTCCTTCGGCGTGCTGACCGGCCTGACCGCGCAGGAGATGCGGGAAGTGGGAGCGGATGCGGCCATCGAGGATTTCCACGCCCCCTTGCTCTGGGACGTGCTCAACCGCAAGGCTGCCGCCTGAGGCCAGGTTCAGGCGGCATCGGATCGCGACGCGGGGTCGGCGGCCTCATCGAAGCGCCGCCTCGCCTCCATGATCCGGTCTCTGTTCTCGATCGCCCATGAGCCCAGCGCTCTCACAGTCTTGAGCAGACTGCAACCCAGCTCTGTGAGCCGGTACTCCACCCGTGGCGGAATCGTGGGATAGACGGTGCGCGTAACGAGCCCGTCACGCTCCAATCCACGCAAGGTCAGGGTCAGCATCCGCTGCGAGATTCCGCCGACATCACGGCGTAACTCGTTGAATCTCTTGGTACCGCCGCCAAGCTGCACCACAACCTGGACGCTCCACTTGTCGCCGACCCGGGAGAGAATTTCCGTGACCGTGCGACAGTCGGTAGGCACATGGATGTGCCTGGGTGTCATGAAAGTGCCTCCTTGCAAGGGACCCGAGGAGTTACCTAATGAGCCTCGGTTACCTAAGGGAACTTAGACCCTGTTCCCGCCCGTTGCAAACTCAGGATGTCAGATGACGCTCAAGCTTCACACCATCGTGGCCAGCACGCGCCCCGGCCGTATCGGTCCCAGCATCGCGCAGTGGTTCAACGACTTTGCCGCCGAGCATGGCAAGTTCGATCCGGTTCTCGTCGATCTGGCCGAGTTCGACCTGCCCGTCTACGACGAGCCTGAGCATCCGCGCTTGAGAAAGTACCACCACGCCCATACCAAGGCATGGAGCAAGAGCGTGGCTGAGGCCGATGCCTTCGTGTTCGTTACGCCCGAATACAATTACGGCCCACCGCCCTCACTCCTGAACGCCCTGAATTATCTTGCGCTCGAGTGGAACTACACCCCTGCCGGCTTCGTGAGCTATGGCGGCATTTCGGGCGGCATGCGGGCCGTACAGGTCACCAAGCAGATTCTCTCCACGTTCAAGGTGATGCCGATTCCGGAAGGCGTGCCGATGCCGATGGTGTTCCAGAACCTGGAGGACGGGAGACTGAAGCCCGCCGATATCTACAAGACCTCGGCAGCCACGATGCTGGACGAGTTGCACAGGTGGTCCGAAAGCCTGAAAACCCTCCGCGCCTCCCACAAGGCCTCCCTGCAGATGAAGGCCCAAGCGGCCTGAACAGCGGCCAGCCCGCAAGAACCGGAAAAGGCATCGCTGTCACCAGCGATGCCTTTTCGAATCAGCCTTCAGGTCGCATCCGCTTCGGACCGTAGAAGATCACCCAAATCTTGAAATCATCCGCGAAGGTTTCAAGCCGGTGCGGATTGTCAGTTCCGACCGACGCATAGAGCTCGACGCCGATCTCCTCACCCCTATTGAAAACCGTCCTGAGCGGGCTGTCCGCAACCAGACGCGCAGCTCCCGAAACGGCGAAGATGCCTGGGAGCGACGATCAAAGCCGCCCGGACAGCGCATCCTCGAAGAGCTTCCGCGCGCTTTCCCTGGTGATCGGAACCGGGTTTCCGCCGGCAGTGGGATCGTTGGGAGCCATCTCGGCCATCTCGTCGAAACGTGCGCTGTCGACCTTCAATCCTTCGAGCGTGTGGGGCACGCCGAGATCCTTACGCAGTTGCAGCACCCAGTCGAGGAAAGCCTGGAACGAAGGCTCGAGCCCGATATAGGCGGCGAGCCGCTCGATCTTCGTCTCGATGGCTTGGCGGTTGTAGACCAGCACATAAGGCATGAAGACCGCGTTGGTCAGGCCGTGATGGGTATCGTAGAGCGCGCCAGTCGGATGCGAGAGCGCGTGGATCGCTCCTAGGCCCTTCTGGAACGCGGTGGCGCCCATGGCGGCCGCCGACATCATCTGCGCACGCGCCTCGATATCCGTGCCGTCTTTGTACGCACGCGGCAGGTATTCCTTCACGAGGCGGATGCCTTCGACCGCAATGCCCTCGGCCATCGGGTGATAGCCCGGTGCGCAATAGGCTTCGATGCAATGGGCGAGCGCATCGAGGCCCGTACCCGCGGTGATGTGCGGCGGCATGCCGACGGTCAGCTCCGGATCGCAGATCACGCTCTTCGGCATCATGAGCGGATGGAAGATCACCTTCTTGGTGTGCGTCGCCTCCTGCGTGATCACGCCGGCGCGGCCCACTTCCGAGCCCGTGCCCGCCGTGGTGGGAACGGCGATGATCGGCTGAATGCCCTTGGGGTCCGCACGGGTCCACCAATCGCCGATATCCTCGAAATCCCACATGGGCCGGGTCTGGCCTGCCATGAAGGCGATGACCTTGCCCGCATCGAGGGCCGAGCCGCCGCCGAAGGCAACCACGCCGTCGTGCTTGCCCGCCTTCAGCGCCTCGAGGCCCTTGTAGACGTTCGTCTCGACCGGGTTCGGCTTGATGTCCGAGAAGATCGCGGCCTTCAGGCCAGCGGTGATCAGCTGGTCCAGCGCCGCCTTGGTCATGGGCTGCGTGGCCAGGAAAGGATCCGTCACGATGAGCGGAGCCTGCATGCCGACCGACTTGCAGGCTTCGGCGAGTTCCGCGATGCGGCCTGCGCCGAAGCGGACGGCGGTGGGATAATTCCAGTTGGAGCGGGGAGAGGTGGTCATGATGCTCTCAATCAGATCTGACGGAGGTGGTAGGATTTCGGACGGGTGAGCGACTCGTAGGCCAAGCGCGACAGGCTGGCGCCGCGGCCGGTATCCTTCACGCCGGTCCAGGCGAGCGCGGGATCGAGATAGTCGCAGCGGTTCATGAACACGGTGCCGGTTTCGAGCTTCTCGCCGATGGCCTCCGCGGCATCCACGTCCGAGGTCCAGATCGCGGCGGACAGGCCGTAAGCTGAGTCGTTCATCAGGCGAATGGCTTCTTCATCGCTCTTCACCTTCATGATGCCGACGGTGGGGCCGAAGCTCTCCTCGCGCATCACGCTCATGGAATGGTCGACATTCGTCAGCACCTGCGGCGCGAGATAGGCGGTGTTGCCCACGTCCGCCGCGAATTTCTTCGCGTCGATATGCGCCCTCGCCCCCTTCGCCACCGCTTCTGCGTTCTGCTCGCGCACGAGATCGGCGAAGCGCTTGTGCGCCATGGGACCGAGCGTCGTCGCCTCCTCCAGAGGATTGCCGAGCACGTACTTGTTCACGAGATCGACCGCACCTTCCACGAAGCGGTCGTAATGCTTCTCGTGCACATAGATGCGCTCGATGCCGCAGCAGCACTGGCCCGAGTTGAAGAACGCGCCGTCCACCAGGTTCTCGATGGCATGATCGATATTGGCATCCTCGCGCACATAGGCGGGGTCCTTGCCGCCGAGCTCGAGGCCGAGGGAGGTGAAGGTGCCCGCCGCCGCCCGCTCGATGGCCCGGCCGCCACCGACGGAGCCGGTGAAGTTGCAGTGATCGACGAGACCATTGCTCAGGATGCGGCTCGTCTGGTCATGGGAGAGATGCATGTTCCGGAACAGGCCCTTCGGGATGCCCGCACGGTCCATTGCCATCTGGAAGCGCTCGCCAGCGAGCACTGTCTGCGAGGCATGCTTCAGCAGCACCGCATTGCCGGCCATCAGCGCAGGAACGATGGTGTTGATGGCGGTGAGATACGGATAGTTCCACGGCGCGACGACCAGCACGAGGCCCACGGGCTCGCGCTTGATCATGCGGCGGAAGCCCGGCTTCTCGTCGTCGGCCGGAATGTTCTGCAGGCTCTTTTCCGCGATGGAAATCATGTACCGCGCGCGCTCCTCGACGCCGCGAAACTCGCCGCCATAACGCACGGGACGGCCCATCATCTGGGCGATCTCCGGAACCACCTCCTGGTTCATGGCAAGCAGCGCGTCGAGGAAGGCCGAGACCTTCGCGGCGCGCTCAGCCAAAGGCACATGGCGCCATGCCTTTTGCGCCTCGCGGGCAGCCGCGATCGCCGCCTCGATGGCAGCCTCGGACATGATGGGACGGCGGACGAGCTCGCGTCCGTCGACGGGGGAAATGCAGACGATATCGGTATCGGCCATGATCTTACGCTTGAAAGACTATGGTCCTTGCCGGACCATAGTCCTCTCCTCTTTCGACTCTCTGGATGTCTTTTAGATGATTTCGAAGTAGCGGGCGAGCTGCCAATCCGTGATGGCCTTGCGCGCCTCGCGCTCCTCCCATTCGCGGGTTGCAGCATAATGGTCGACGAAGGTATCGCCGAAGAGCTGGCGGGCGGCAGCCGAGTTCTTGAGGCGCTCGGCGGCCTCGCCCAGGGAGCGCGGCAGGGCCCGCTCCTTCGGGTGCTCCACCGCATAGGCATTGCCCTGGATCGGCTCCCCCGGATCGACGCGGTTCTCGATACCCCAGAGGCCGGAGCCGATGGCGGCGGCGAGCGCAATATACGGATTGATGTCGGCGGCCGCGACACGATACTCCACGCGCTGCGATTTCTCGGAACCCGGAATGACCCGCAAGGCCGTGGTGCGGTTCTCCACGCCCCAGGCGGAATCAGTGGGCGCCCAGAAGCCCGGGATAAGCCGCGTGTAGCTGTTTACGGTGCAGGCCACCATGGCGAGGATCTCGGGCATCAGCTGCTGCTGGCCGCCCACATACCACCGCATGGTGTCGGACATGCCGTGCTTGCCGTTCGAGTCGTAGAATGCTCCTTTGCCGGTGTCGCGGTAGCGCAGCGACGAATGCAAATGGCCGGACTGGCCAGGCCAGTCGCGGGACCACTTGGCCATGAAGGTCGCCATCCAGCCGCGGCGCTGCGCGAGAATCTTGGTATAAGTCTTGAACAGCACCGCCTTGTCGGCTGCCCTCAAGGCGTCGTCCACGCGGATCGCCGCCTCCAGCACGCCCGGCCCCGTTTCCGTATGCAGGCCCTCGATCTCGAAATCCATCTTGTTCGCGAGATCGAGCAGCTCGTGATAGAAATCCGCGTGCACGCCCGAGCGCAGCACCGAATAGCCGAAGAAGCCCGGCGTGATGTTCTTCAGATTACGATAGTCCTTCTCCCGCACGGAATGCGGGGTTTCCTCAAAGAGGAAGAACTCGAACTCGGCGGCTGCGGATACCGCAAAGCCCATGTCCTCCGCCTTCTTGAGCACGCGGCGCAGCACGCCCCGCGGACAGGCGGGTTCCGCATAGCCCTCGAACTCGGCGAGGAAGAACGGCAGGTCGTTCTCGAAGGGAATGAGACGCATGGTCTCGGGCAGCACGCGCGCCGTGGCGTCGGGATAGGCCGTGTGCCAGCCGGTGAGCGTGGTGTTGTCGTAAAGCTGATCGTTGGAGTCCCAGCCCAGCACCACGTCACAGAAGCCGAAGCCCTTTTCGAGCGCGGATTCGAACTTGTCCCGGGCCATGTACTTGCCGCGCATGATGCCGTCGATATCAGTAAGGCCGATCTTCACGAAAGGCAGGTCGCGGCTGCGCACGTATTCGATTGCGTCGGCAGCGTTCTTGATTTTGGGAGCGGTCATGCTCGTAAACCCCAACGGAAAAAGAAAATGGGAGCGCGCATGATGCGCGCTCCCGCTCGTCCTAGTAGGACTTGTACTCGGTCTCACCCTTGGACACGGCGAACTCCTCCTCCGGCGAGAGGATCAGCTTGTGACGGCCGATGAGCAGGAAGTAAGCCATCATGACGGCATAGTAGATCGCCACGCCGATCACCGCCGTCTGGAAGACGGAATCGGTGAGCTGGAAGTAGAGCGTCACCGCCGCAATGACCATGCAGATCACCGCGCCCGCGATGCCGAAGGGACTCTTATAGGGACGATGCAGATGCGGGAACTTCCTCTTGAGCACGATGTAGGACATGCCCTGCATGAAGTAGGCCAGCATCGCACCGGCCACTGCCATGTTGAGCAATGTGCCGCCGATGACGCCAGCGCCAGCCTCGGCACCGACCGAGAACCAGATGATCATCATCACGAGAAGGCCCAGCACCGCACCTGCGATCAGCGCCACGTGCGGGGTCTTACGCTCGCCGTGCGTGATCGACAGGAAGGATGGGAAGTAGCCTGCCCGCGAGAGCGAGTAGATCTGCCGCCCGAAGGCGAAGATGATCGTGTGGAACGACGCGATGAGACCGATCACCGCGATCGCTGCCAGGATCTTCGCGATGTCGGTCCCGAACAGAGTGCGGAAACCGTCGAGAAGAGGCTCGCCCGATTTGCCGAGAACGGCGGCGCCGGGTGCAATGCCCGTGTTCAGGAAGAGCACGAGGAACGCGGAGGCGATCAGCGTCAGGATGCCGGCAATGATGCCCTTGGGCATATCGCGTTGCGGATCATGCGACTCCTCCGCTGCCAACGGCAGCTGCTCGATGGCGAGAAACAGCCAGACCGCGAAGGGCAGAGAGGCCAGAATGCCGCCGATGCCCTTAGGCAGCCAGGGACCGTTGCCGTTCGGCATTTCCGCACCGTCGGCGCCTACGTTCAGAGCCCACCGGGAGAAGTCGAACTGCCCGGAGAACAGGACGGACACGTAGAACGCCGCCAGGACCGCAAGCGCCATCAGCGTGACGGTGACAGTGACCTTGAACGAGAGCTCGACACCGATGATGTTCAAGCCGACGAAGAGGGCATAGAACAGAACCCAGTAGACGGGCTGGAAGGCCGGAGAGGTTTCGAAGATCGTGCCGAGATACGCGCTGATGAAGAACACGATCACCGCCGGGGTGAGCACGAATTCAATATTCTCCGCGATGCCCGTGATGTAACCCGCCCAGGGGCCCATCGAGGTACGCGCGAAGGAATAAGCGCCACCCGTATGTGGCAGGGCCGGAGACATCTCAGCAAGCGAGAAGGTCAGGCCCAGATACATGATGGCGATGATGATCGTTGCGTAGAACATCGAGCCAAAGCCATTGGCCAAGCCCAAGTTCCAGCCCGAGTAATGGCCTGAGATCACCGCACCGACACCCAGCGCCCAGAGAGACCACACGCGGGCATGCCGCTTCAATCGCCTGGCCTCGAAATAGCTCTCATCCACGGTCGTATAGGTAACGCCGGCATGGCCTTGCACCCCGGCTGGCGGGGCATGAACCCCTGGACTTCCTTGTCCGACTGACATCGACTCTTCCTCCACGAATAGTCTGTCCCTCGAACTATGGCGCCTCATGCGCCATAGCCGTCATTAAAGTGTCTGCGCCGCCTCCCTCAAAAGCGGCGCGAGACGATGAGCCCACGATGCCTGTCCGTCTTCCGTGCGGATCAGGTCATTGCGGATTTCGATCATCAGCGGTGCGAGCCCGCGCCGTTCGGCGTGGCGCTCCAGGGTGTGGAACACCCGGTCCGCTGGCGAATAGGGTTCGTTCATGCCCACGACGAGCGCCGGATCCTTGCGCAATCCGGCTTCCACGCTCTTCGCGAAGCGCGCGTCGCGGTCATGGATGAGGCCGATGTGCCAAGGACGCGGCACGTCCCGGTAAACCGGCGTGAACGAATGAATGGTGACGATGCTGCGTGTCTGCCCAGCCTGCACGCGAGGCTCGATGAAGCGGTCAACGCTGCCGTGGAACGCCTCGTACACCTCTCGGATCCGATAGGCGCGCTCGGTGGGATCAAGGTCCTGGTTGGCCGGAATGACCGTGCGTTCGCTCAGGGTCCAGATGGAATCGGGAGCGGATGGATCCCGGTTCAGGTCGTACACCAGCCGCGAGATCGTGGCGTGGATCAGGGGCGCATCCAGAAGCCGGGACAGCTCCTTCGCCACCCCGAGCGCCCCGGGATCCCAGGCGATATGGCTCTCAAGCTGCTCAGGGTTGAGGCCGAGGGTGCCGTAGCGGGCCGGAAGGTGCCGGGAGGCGTGTTCGCAGATGAGAAGGACGGGCGAGCGCCCTTCGGGGTTCTCCACGAGGGCGACCGGCTCCGCCCCTTGGGGAGCGGGGTCCTGACCGGTTGCCATCCGACTCGCATGCGCCATGCGGTCCTCCGTTCGCCTGCGGGAGCAGGCCCTAGCCCTCGGTTGAACGCTTGGTACGTTTCTTACAGATTTTTCTTGGATGAAATTTTTGGTACACCTTTTGTGAGCCGTCAAGGAGGGGAAGGAAACATTCCAACATGAAACAAGGCAACGCCGCTCCTCCTGTCGATCCCCCGAGCCTGGCCGAGCGCATCCGCCTGGAGATGGATTCCTTCACGCCCAGCGAGAAACGGGCCGCTCACCTGCTGTTGAGCCATTATCCCTTCGCGGGTCTCGATACGGTCGCAGAATTCGCGACCCGCGCCGGCATCTCCGCACCGTCGGCCCTGCGCTTCGTGACACGGCTGGGCTTCAGCGGATTTCCGGATTTCCAGAAGCATCTGCGCGGGGAACTGGAGGCGCAGCTCCTCTCCCCGCTCGCGAAGGCAAGCCCCACGGACAAGGGGCAGGGCGCGCCTGCCCTGGCCTCATTCGCGGAAGCGGTCGTCGGGAACCTTCGGGCGACGGTGGAGAACATCGCCCCTGCCGAATTCGATGCGGTGGTGGAACTCCTGAGCGACCCACGCCGCCACATCCACTTCACCGGCGGACGCTTCACGGGCGCGCTCGCACGCTATGCGGAAAGCCATTTCCGCATCGTGCGAAGCAGTGTGGATTTCATCGAGGGCCAGCCGGCCCTCTGGCGCGACCGGATGATCGAGATCGGCAGGAAGGACGTGATCGTCGCCTTCGACATCCGCCGGTATCAGGAGGATGTGACGGCCCTCTGCGAAACGGCGGCCAAGCAGGGAGCAACCATCGTCCTGCTCACCGATCCCTGGCTCTCGCCCATCGCCCGTGTCGCCCGCCATGTGCTGCCGGCGCATATCGTGGCGCCATCGAACTGGGACTCGTCTGCGGGCCTGCTGGTCATCACCGAAGCCTTGGTTGCCGCCGTGACGAAGCGCCTGTGGGAGACGGCCAAACCGCGCATGGAAGCGGTGGAGCGCCTGCGCAACCAGAAGCCATGAGCATCTATTCCGCGTCCGCCGGCTTTCCCCGCTGCAGCCATCCGATCAGGAACGGCAGCACCAGGCCGATCCCCAGGAAGCGCACGAGGTGGTGGATGCCGACATAGAGCGGGTCGAGCCCGAGAATGAGAGCAAGCACGGTCATCGCCTCGAGGCCGCCGGGTGCGAAGGCGACGAGGCTGTTGGCGAAGCTCACGCCCGCAAGCCATGCGGCAAGAGCCGCGAAAACAACCGCAACGCCCATGCCGACAGCGAATGAACCGAGAGCGGCCACGAGCGCGTGCCGCAGGGTCGAGCGCTGGATGTTGCGGAAGCGCTCGGCGATGAAGAGACCGATCAGCACGAGGCCTCCGGTCGCGATCACGGGGGGAATGACCCCCGTCGCCATTTCTGTGCCGTGACTGACGGAGCTGACGACGGTCGCACCGAGAAGGATCGGCGCCGCAACGTTCAGCTGCTTGAAGACGAAGCCGAGGGCCAGTCCGCCGAGCAGGACCAAAGCCATGTCGCCCGGGCTCTCGACGGGCAGGCCCTGTCCGATCAGCGCGCCGGTATGGGCGCCTCCGCCGGTTGCGACCACCGCGCTCGGGAGGAGCGCGATCAGGACGAAGAGGCGCAGGTTCTGCACGATGGCGACGGACGGCACATCGGCTTTGCGCTCGGCGGCGACGGCGAGCACGGTGGAGAGCGCGCCAGGCACGGAGGCCAGCACGGCGTCGGCCTTGCGCCACCCGGAGATGCGGGTGAGCCAAAGGGTCGAGGCAAGGGATATCGCCAGAACGCCGACGACCAGCAGCAGGAGGCTGCCGGGATAGCGTCCCATCGCCGCGATGGCGGCAGGCGTCACCGCCGCGCCCATGGCGGCGCCCGACACGAGCATCGCAGCATCGGCGAGCGCACGGGGCATCGGCACGGCGAAGCCGGAAAGGCCCCATAGGGTGGCCGCGATGGCGGCACCCGACAGCCATGCGGCCGGGACACCGAGCCAATAGAACAGCAAGCCGCCGAGGCCGGCGATCAGGATCTGGGCGAGATGAGCGAGGATGAGGCGCATCGTGAGGAATGAAGCAGGGCCTGCCACAGGCCCTCCTCCTCATGGGGCATCATGTGCAGCCGGGTCAACCGCGGCACAGGCTGACAGGGCATGCGCTGGACGGGAGCCTTGTCTTACGCCACCAGCCGCGGCAATGCAGCGGCGATGCGCTTCACGGCCTCCTCCAGATCCTCCGCCTTGCGCAGGTAGCAAAGACGCAGGTACCCCTCCCCCGCCTCGCCGAAGGCATTGCCGGGGGCAAGACCCACATTCGCTTCGTCGATGAGGCGGAAGGCGACGTCCTTGGAGCTCTTTGCTCCCTTGATCTTGAGGAAGGCGTAGAACGCGCCGCTCGGCGGCGGCAACTCCACGAGGCCCGTTTCCGCGAGCCGCTTCACGATCTCGCGGCCGAGCTTCGCCTTGGCGATCTGAGAGGCGAGAAACTCCTCGCCCTGCTCGATGGCGGCAACGCCGGCGCGCTGGATGAAGGTGGGGGTGCCGGAGGTCTGATACTGCACGAGGTTCTCGATCACCTGACCCAATTCCGGCGGCGCTTCGAGCCAGCCGAGGCGCCAGCCGGTCATCGCCCAGTTCTTCGAGAAGGTCTGGACGAAGAGAATGCGATCTTCGGGCGCCATCACATCGCGGAAGGACGGGGCGCGGCCATCGGTAGTAAGGGCCGGATCGTGGATGAAGCGGCCATAGATCTCGTCCGCCACGATCCACAGGCCGTGCTTGCGGGCCATGGCGAGGACGGCGCGAAGATCGTCGTGGCTCGCGGTCCACCCGGTCGGGTTCGATGGCGAGTTCAGAACCACGACGCGGGTGCGCGGCGTGATCGCCTTTTCGAGGCGCTCGACATCGAGATGCCAGCCCTTCTCATCGATGTTCATGGGAACGGCGACAGGGCGTGCGCCGGCGATGGTGATGGCTCCCACGAAGTTCGGCCAGGCAGGCGTCGGGATCAGCACCTCGTCGCCGGTGCCGCAGACCATGCGGAACGCGATCTGCATCGCCGGCATGCCGCCGGAGGTGACGAAGAAACGCTCCGGATCGAAAGCTTTCCGGTAAACGGCCTCATGATATCGCGCGATAGCTTGGCGCAGGTCGGGAATGCCGCGCTGGTAGGTGTAGAAGGTCTCGCCATCCTGAAGGGAACGGGCCGCCGCATCGCAGATGAAGGAGGGCGTGGACAGATCGCCCTCG
Organism: Microvirga sp.; assembly: GCA_035645515.1. Taxonomy (GTDB): domain Bacteria; phylum Pseudomonadota; class Alphaproteobacteria; order Rhizobiales; family Beijerinckiaceae; genus Microvirga. Next base: position 13,358 of record DASQML010000054.1, on the reverse strand, counting down.
CCGACCCAGAGCGGAATGATGCCGGGCTTGCTTCTGCCATAGGAGAACACATCCACGATGCCGCTCGTGGGCGCCTGCAGAGCTTCCTCGCGCAGGTTGAAGGTCGAGGGGATCGAGACGGATGCATTCATGGGAGGCCTATCCTTCGGGTGCAGGTGAACAGGGATGGCCCCTCCACCCGCCGAAGGCAAGCCTGCAAACGGCATCCATGACAAGAAGCGAAGAATGCGATCGATTGTTGTGATGGATCAGACCGTGCGCCCCGTCTTCAGAAGGTCGCGGATTTCGGTCAGCAGCTTCACGTCGGCGGGAAGCTCGGCCGGTTTCTCGGCGGTGCCGGTCTTGGCGTCTTCCGTCCGGCGCAGGCGGTTCATGCCCTTGACCAGCAGGAACAGAATCCAGGCAATGATGACGAAATTGATGGCCACCGTAATGAAGTTGCCCCAGGCGAGCACGGCACCCTGCTTCCTGGCCTCTTCCAGGGATTGCGCCGTCACGGTGTCCGAAAGCGCCGTGAAGTGGTTCGAGAAATCGAGCCCGCCGGTGGCGGCTCCGATGATCGGCATGAACACATCCCCCACAAGGGAATCCACGATCTTGCCGAAGGCGGCACCGATGATGATGCCGATGGCCAGGTCGACCACATTGCCGCGCAGGGCGAATTGCTTGAACTCGTTCCACATGTCCGGACCTCCTCGTGCTTGGCCTGCCGATAAAGGTGTCCGGGCAAGGAATATGGTCAAGCCTTGGAACGGCCGCCGGTCGGCTGCGCTCTCCTGGCGGTGGCGTTCGGGCCTGTCAGAGAGTAAAGCTGGTTCAGCTGACGTGTAAGGGTCTTGAGCATATGGTCGCCACCTGGGCGGTTGTCTTATCGGCGCTGGTCTATCTCTGCTTCCTGTTCACCGTTGCCCATTGGGGCGACAATGCCGGGCGGCGCTTCGTCCAGGGACCCTGGCGCTCCACCATCTCCGCCCTGGCGCTCGCGGTCTACTGCACCTCCTGGACCTTTTACGGCTCCGTGGGGCTCGCCAGCCGCTCGGGCTTCGACTTCCTCGCCATCTATATCGGCCCCATCCTGGTGATCACCCTGGGCCACGCCCTCGTCGCGCGGGTGATCCGGGTCGCCAAGACGCAGAACATCTCCTCCATCGCCGACTTCGTGGCTGCCCGCTACGGCAAGAGCGAGCCCGTGGCCGCCATCGTGAGCCTGATCGCGCTCATCGGCTCCGTGCCCTACATCGCGCTTCAGCTGAAGGCGGTGTCGTCCTCCCTCGACGTGTTCATCACCAAGTCCAACGGCATGCCGCCGCCGGATCTGCCCTTCATCGGCGACCTCGCGCTCGTCGTCGCTCTGGTGCTCGCGGGCTTCGCGGTAGCCTTCGGAACGCGCCATCCCGATGCCACGGAGCATCAGGACGGGCTCATCATGGCCATTTCCATCGAATCCGTCGTGAAGCTCGTCGCGTTTCTCGTCGTTGGCGGCTACGTCACCTTCGTGATGTTCGGAGGCTACGGCGACATCGTGCAGCGCCTCGTCGCGCAGGGCACCACCGACAGCCTGATCGAACGGACCTCCGGCTTCGGCAGCTTCATCACGCTCATCCTGCTCTCGAGCTGTGCCACCCTGCTGCTGCCGCGCCAGTTTCACGTGACGGTGGTGGAGAACCATTCCATCGGCGACCTGAAGCGCGCCGCCTGGATGTTCCCGCTCTATCTCGTGCTCATCAACCTGTTCGTCATTCCCATCGCTCTGGCCGGCATGGCCATGTTCCCCGGCGACGGGATCGACAGGGACATGACCGTGCTGGCGCTGCCGCTCGCGGGTCAGGCTGGCACGATCGCGGTCTTCACCTTCCTCGGCGGCTTCTCGGCCGCGACGGCGATGGTGATCGTCGATTCCGTGGCGGTGGCGGTGATGATCTCCAACCATCTCGTCATGCCCATCGTGCTGCGCCGCCGCGCCTTTGCGGGCGTCGATCCCGGCACCTTCGTGATTGCGGTGCGCCGCCTTTCCATCGTGCTGGTGATCCTGCTGGGCTATGCCTATTACCGCGCCTCCGGCGAGGCGGCGCTGGCGGCGATCGGCCTTCTCTCCTTCGCCGCGATTGCACAGGTGGCCCCCGCTTTTCTGGGCGGCCTCATCTGGTCGCGGGGCACGGCGCTCGGCGCGAGCGTGGGCCTCGTCGTCGGCTTTCTCACCTGGCTCTATACGCTGCTGCTGCCGAGCCTCGTATGGGACGGCGTGTTCTGGTCCGACGTTGTGGTGTCGGGCCCCTTCGGAATCGAAGCGCTCAAGCCCACCGCTCTCTTCGGCGTGGATCTGCCTCAGCTCACCCATGGCGTGGTGTGGAGCCTGACCCTCAACATTCTCTGCTACGTCGGCTTCTCCCTCTGGCGTCCGGTGACGGCGATGGAGCAGATCCAGGCGAATGTCTTCGTCGGCGAGCCCAACACCTCCGTCGCGCCGAGCTTCCGCCTGTTCCGCGCCAGCGTCACCGTCGACGAGCTTCGCGCCACCGTCTCGCGTTATCTCGGCGAGGAGCGCACCACCCGCTCCTTCGAGGGCTTCAGCCATAGCCGCGGCCAGAGCCTGGAGCCGCGCGCGGAGGCCGATATTCATCTGCTGCGCTATGCGGAGCACCTGCTCGCCTCCGCCATCGGCACCGCATCCTCGCGCCTGGCTCTGTCGCTGCTTCTGCGCCGGCGCACCGTCTCGACGGAAGCGGCCCTCAAGCTTCTCGACGATGCCTCCGCTGCGATCCAGCACAGCCGCGATCTTCTCCAGCATGCGCTGAACTACGCCAAGCAGGGCATCACGGTGATCGACCGCGACCTGCGCCTGCTCGCCTGGAACCAGGCCTTCATCGATCTCTACGACATGCCGCCGAACTTCGTGCAGGTGGGCATCGGCATGGAACGCATCGTCCGCTACAACGCCGCGCGGGGCTCCTACGGCCCCGGCCGCATCGAGGAACAGGTCGCTGCGCGCCTGTACTCGTTCCAGCACGATGTGGAGCCGGTGCGCCTGAAGCTCTACCCGTCCGGCAAGGTGATCGAGATCCGCTCGAACCCCCTGCCCGACGGCGGCCACGTGACCACCTACACGGACGTGACCGACACGGTGCTCGCGGAGGAGGAAAGCCGCCGCGCGAACGAGACCCTCGAGCAGCGGGTGCGGGAGCGTACGGAAGAGCTGACGCGCCTCAACGAGGCTTTGCGCAACGCGAAAGCCGAAGCGGACGAGGCGAACATTTCCAAGACGCGCTTTCTCGCGGCAGCGTCCCACGACATTCTGCAGCCGCTCAACGCGGCGCGCCTCTATGCGACGTCTCTGGTCGAGCGCGACCGCGAAGCAGGCGATGCGACCCTTGCCGAGAACATCGATGCCTCGCTCGACGCAGTCGAGGAAATCCTCACCGCGATCCTCGACATCTCGCGTCTCGACACGGGCGCGATGAAGCCGCAATGGGCGAGCTTCCGCATGGACGAGCTGATGCGCCAGCTGCAGCGCGAGTTCGATCCGATCGCAAAGGAAAAAGGCCTCCAGCTCACCTTCGTCCCGTCCTCTCTGACCGTGCGCTCCGACCGCCGCCTCTTGCGGCGCCTTCTGCAGAATCTGGTCTCGAACGCCATCAAATATACCCCGAAGGGCCGCGTTCTCGTGGGCACGCGGCGGCGTGGATCGCACCTCATCCTGGAGGTGTGGGATACGGGCCTCGGCATCCCGCCCTCGAAGCAGCGTATCGTCTTCCGCGAGTTCCAGCGCCTCGACCAGGGTGCAAAGGCGGCGCGCGGCCTCGGTCTTGGCCTTTCCATCGTGGAACGCATCGGGCGCGTGCTCAAGCACCCCGTCACCCTCAAATCCGAGGTGGGGCGCGGCTCGGTATTCCGCGTCGAGGTACCGGTGGTCGCAGCGCTCCCTGAAACCGTCGCAGCGCCAGAGCCGCCGAAGGCTCCGACGACTGTTCTCTCAGGCCTGCGGGTGCTCGTGATCGACAACGAGCCCGCCATTCTGGAAGGCATGCGCCTGCTGCTCTCCGGCTGGGGCTGCGACGTGTGGACCGCATCCGATCTCGAAACCGCGCATCAGGTTCTCAGAGCCCAGAAGGCCCTGCCCGAAGTGATCATCGCCGACTACCACCTCGACGACACGGACGGCCTCGAACTGATCAAAGCCCTGCGCTGGCGCACGCAGGTGGACACGCCCGCCGTTCTCGTCACCGCCGACCGCACGCCGGCTGTCCGAGACGCCGCCTCGGCCATGCACGTGCACGTGCTCAACAAGCCCTTGAAACCTGCGGCCCTCCGCGCGCTGCTCACGCAGTGGCGCGCCACCCGCGTGGCGGCGGAGTGAATGCCGGAGCCTCGGCATCCCCGGCCCTATGCCGGTGCGCCTCTTTTCCCACGGCTCCAACCTCATCCTGAGGAGGTCGCGAAGCGACCGTCTCGAAGGATGGTTCAGTACACTCCGGAAGCCTCCTTCGAGACGTAGACTTCGTCTGCTCCTCAGGATGAGGTGAGAGGGTGATCGTGAGCGGCTAAGGTGCGGATGGCCACACCTGTTGCGGCCATGCGAAAATATCAATCACGCCTCAAAGCGTGATCGACCGCGGCAATCGCGTGGATCGTGGTGGTGTCGAACAGCGGCACTGTGCTGTCGTCCTGAGACACCAGCAGCATGATCTCCGTGCAGCCGAGAATGACGGCCTCGGCGCCCCTGTCGACCAGGCGCCCGATGATGGCGCGGTAGGCCTCCCGCGAGACCGGATTGACTTGGCCGAGCACGAGTTCCTTGTAGATCACGTCGTGCACCACCTGCCGGTCGTCCGCATCCGGAACGATCACATCGAGGCCATGCCGGGACTGCAGGCGGCCCTTGTAGAAGTCCTGCTCCATCGTGAAGGCCGTGCCGATGAGGCCCACGCGCGCGATGCCCGCGGCCTTGATCCTCTCCGCCGTGGGATCGGCGATGTGGAGCAACGGGATGCTCACGGCGGATTCGATCGAATCCGCCAGGCGATGCATCGTATTGGTGCACAGGACGATGAAGCTGGCCCCTCCCCGCTCCAGATGACGAGCCGCATCCTTCATCAGTTCGGCGAGATGGTCCCACTCGCCTGCATGCTGCAGTTTCTTGATCTCGTCGAAATCGACGGAGAACATCAGGCTGCGCGCCGAATGCACCCCGCCCAGGCGCCGCAGGGTTTCCTGGTTGATGATGCGGTAGTACTCGGCGGAGCTTTCCCAACTCATTCCGCCGATGAGGCCGATGGTTTTCTGCTGCATGTGAGCCTCAGATCGCAGGCTTGTAAGCGGGACGCCCGCTCCGGAGCGCATCGTCGAGCAGGTCGAGACGGTCCTGCCCCCAGAACACCTCGCCATCAAGCACATAGGCAGGCGAGCCGAAGACATCGGCCGCCACGGCATTCTCAAGATTGAGCGCGTAAATCGCCTCGGTGGTGTTGCCTGTGGCGATATCCATGAGGCTGGACGAATCGAGGCCCACCTGCTCGGCGAGTTCCGTGAGCACGAGGGGGTCGGCGAGGTTGCGCTCCTCCTCCCACACCGCCGCAAAGGCACGGCGCAGGAAGGCATCGGGGCTCTTGCCCGTGGTGGTTACGGCAATCACATACCGGTCCGCCAAGTTCACATCGAAGGGCCAGTGCTTCGGAGCGATGTTGAAGGAGAGGCCGCGCTTCTCGCGCCAGCGCTGCAGTTCGACCAGACGGTACCGCTGCCGGGCGGGATGGCGCTGCGGGAGCGGAAGCCCCCCGGTTTCGGAAAAGACTCGCCCGAGGAACACGGGCTTGAAATTCACCTCAGCGCCGTGCCGCTGCACGATTTCCATGAAGGGAGCATGGCCGATATAGGCCCAGGGGCTCACGAGCGAGAAATAATAATCAATGACACGGGGCATGGGGTTCGCGCTTCACGGTTAGACCAAGGAAGAGAGGCCTAACTTGGACCATCATGCCGCTCTCTTCAACGTCTCTTCCGCATGGAGGAAAGCCTGGACCTCGGGCGCCGCCTCAGGCGGCTGCGCGTGAAGGCCGATTTCCTTCAGCAGGCGCTCCATAGGCACGAAGCCTTTGGTGCTGCGGTCATAAAGCCCCGCCCGGACCAGTGCGATGGCATTGAGGATGGGGCTTCCGTCCCTCGCCCGGGACACCAGGCGGTGCTCCATCACCACATGCCCCTCGGACCAGGTAAGAATGCGCGTTTCGAGGGTGAACGGCTGGAACAGCCGCATCTCGCGGCGGAACCGGATCTGTCCCGCATTCACGACCGGCACCCAGCCGTGCTTGAGAACGGGCCGCCACAGGCGCGAGCGGATCATGATGTCGGTGCGCCCGAGATCCATAAGCGTCCAGTAGCGCCCGTTGTTCATGTGCAGCGACGTATCGAGATCGTGCGGCCACACGCGGAAACTCAGGCGCGAGACGTTCTTCACCGGATCGAGTTTTTCTCTGAAGAACGATGCAAGAATGAGGTGAAGGACACGCAGCCAGAGGTTCATGACATGCCAATCCCGGTCTGGCGCTGAAACGCCATGAGATCGAGGACAGGCGCATCAAGACCGAAGCCCGTGAGCAGGCAATGAACCTGACCGCGGTGATGCGTTTGATGATTGAAGAAATGGGCGAGCGCGGAGGCGAGCGGCTGCTCGATCTCCGTCGGACTGGTCATCATCCGGTAGCGGAGAGGGCCAGCCAGATCGCTTTCGGACAGGCTCTCGATAGTGGCAACGATCCTCTCGTCCTCCGCCTGACGCGCCTGGCGAAGATCAGGCAGATGATCGAACAGGATGGCGTCGAGGCTTCTCGCGATCTCACCCTGCCCCGTGAATCGCTTCATCCAGATGCGGTCGGCAACGAGGATATGGTTCAAGGTACCGTGCACCGATTTGAAGAAGGCCCCCCGGTCCGCTTTGTAATCGGCCTCGGACAGTTGCGCGGCGACGTCATAGATCCGCTCGTTGCACCAGGCGTTATAGGCCGCCATCATGGTGAAATGGGCTTTCATCGGAAGGCTCCTTCGGGCTGCTTTTGATTCTCGGGAGCAACACCATACCGTCATCCCGGACGAACCGTGAGCGCAGGCCCAGGATGACGATGGAGACTTACGCCGCCCTCTTCGCAGCGGCGCGGCCATAGAAGGTCTCGCCGCTTGCCGCCATGTCGAGAAGGAGCTTGGGCGGCGAGAAGCGGTCGCCGTGCTTGGCCTGCAGCGTCCGGCACAGTTCGACGAAGGCTTTAGCGCCCATGAAGTCGATATAGGAGAGCGCACCGCCCGTGTAGGGCGCGAAGCCGAAGCCGAGGATGGAGCCCACATCCGCCTCACGCGGATCCGTGACCACGCCTTCCTCGAAGGTACGCGCGGCCTCCAACGCCTGCGTCACGAGAAGACGTGCTTTGAGCTCCTGCATGTCGACGAACTCGGGCTCCACATGTTTGGATTGCAGGTTCTTCAGCTCCGGCCACAGGCGCTTCTGCCCGCTCTCCGGATAATCGTAAAAACCCTTGCGGTTCTTGCGGCCGAAGCGGCCCTCCTTTTCGACGAGGCGGGTGAGGAGTTCCTCCTGCTCCGGAACGATGGCGGCGTCGCCCAGCTGCGCCTTCGTGGCCTTGAGGATCTTCAAGCCCAGATCCACGCCCACCTCGTCGTTGAGCGAGAGCGGGCCGACCGGCATGCCGGCCTGCTTGCCCGCCTGCTCGATCATGGCGGCGGGGAGACCTTCCGTGAACATTAGATGGCCTTCGAGGATATAGGCCAGCACGCAGCGGTTGGCGAAGAAGCCGCGCGAATCGTTGACGACGATGGGCGTCTTCTTGATCAGGCGCACGTAGTCGAGCGCGGTGGCGAGCGCCTTGTCGCCCGTCTCCTTTCCTCGGATGATTTCCACCAGCATCATCTTCTCGACCGGCGAGAAGAAGTGGATGCCGATGAACTGGCCTGCATTCTTCGAGTTCCTGGCAAGGCCGGAGATCGGCAGCGTCGAGGTGTTGGAGGCGAAGATGCAATCGGGACGGATTGCGGCTTCCACCTTCTGGATGACCTCGGCCTTCACCGCGGGGTCCTCGAACACCGCCTCGATGACGAGATCGCAATCGGCGAGATCGCCGTAATCGGCCGATGCTTTGATGCGTTCGAGCAGGGCGTCACGATCCGCCGTCTTGGCGCGGCCCTTCATGATCTGGTCGGACATGAGTTTGTGCGAATGAGCCTTGCCCTTCTCCGCAGCCTCCATGTCGCGGTCGATCAGCACCACCTGAAGACCGGCATTGGCCGTGACATAAGCGACGCTCGCCCCCATGAAGCCTGCACCGACGACGCCGACTCGTCTGATGGTGGTCGGCGGCACGTCCTTCGGACGGCGGGCGCCCTTGTTCAGGTCCTGCATGGAGATGAAGAAGGTGCGGATCATCGCCGCCGCTTCCTTCGAGCGCAGGATCTTGGCGAACCAGCGCGATTCCACCTTCAAGGCCAGGTCCATCGGGAGCTGCAGGCCCTGATAGACCGATTCCATGATCGCGCGGATCGCGGGATAGTTGTCCTGGGTCTCACGGCGATAGATGGCGTTCGCGGGCGGCCAGATCTGCATGCCGGCGGCGGAATAGACCTTGTTCGACGGCAGCTTGTAGCCCTTCTGGTCCCAGGGCGCGACGGCCGAGCCGCCGTTCCTGATCCAGTCCTTCGCCGCCTGCACGATCTGATCGCGCGGAGCGACCGCGTGGACGAGGCCCATGTTGCGCGCCATCAGCGGACGGATCTGCTCGCCCTTGAAGAGCATCTGCAGGGCATCCCCCGTCTGCATGAGGCGCGCCACGCGCTGCGTTCCGCCGGCGCCGGGGAAAAGGCCGACCTTCACTTCGGGCAGTCCGACGCGGGTCGAATCCGCATCCGACAGAACGCGGAAATGGCAGGCGAGCGCCAGCTCGAACGCGCCGCCGAGGCACACGCCGTGAATGGCAACGGCGAAGGGCTTGCCGCAGGTCTCGAGGCGGCGGTAGAGCAGCGAGAGCTTGCGCGATTCCTCGAACAGGAAGGCGGTGGCGGCCTCCTCGCCCTTCTCCTTCGCAACGCGCATGTATTCCGCATTTGAGGATTGCAGCATGGTAAGGTCCGCGCCGCCGGAGAAGGATTCCTTGCCTGACGTAATCACGCAGCCCTTGATGGCTTCGTCTGCGGCGACCTTTTCGACGATCTGCGACAGCTCGTTCATCACCTCGGGGGTGATGACGTTCATGGAGCGGTCCTGCATGTCCCAGGTGGCGAGCGCGATGCCGTCGGCATCGGTCTCGAAGCGGAAATTGGTGAAGTTCATTTCATCCTCCCTCGGACCTCATCCTGAGGAGCCCGCCTTAGGCAGGCGTCTCGAAGGATGGTCCAGTGTGCTCTGGATCCGCATCCTCGTCCTTCGAGACGGCGCTTTGCGCCTCCTCAGGATGAGGATGCTTGCCTTGCGTTCCCTTAAACCCGCTCGATGATCGCCGCCGTGCCCATGCCCGCCGCGACGCAGAGCGTGATCAGCGCCGTCTGCTTGTCGGTGCGTTCCAGCTCGTCGAGCACCGTGCCGAGGATCATGGCGCCGGTGGCGCCGAGCGGATGGCCCATGGCGATGGCTCCGCCATTCACGTTGACCTTCTCCGGATCCAGATCGAGCGCCTGAATGTAGCGCAGCACCACGGCGGAGAACGCCTCGTTGATTTCGAAGAGATCGATGTCGTCCTTCGTCATGCCGGCTTTCTTCAGCGCGAGTTCGGACACGTCGATGGGACCGGTGAGCATGAGCGCGAGATCGGAGCCGATGGAGGCGAAGCCTCTCAGGCGCGCACGAGGCTTGAGGCCCATCTTCGCGCCGCCCTCCTTCGAGCCCACGAGCACGGCGGCCGCGCCGTCCACGATGCCGGAGGAGTTGCCCGCATGGTGCACATGGTCGATGAACTCCACATCCGGATGCGCCGCGATCGCCACCGCATCGAAGCCGCCCATTTCGCCCATCTGCACGAAGGCAGCCTTGAGCTGGCCCAGCGACTGCATGTCGGTGCCCGGGCGCATGTGTTCGTCCTTCGCCAGGATGGTCAGGCCGTTGACGTCCTTCACCGGGATGACGGATTTGGCGAAGCGTCCCTCCTCCCAGGCTTTCGCCGCGCGCTTCTGCGACTCGACGGCGTAGGCGTCCACGTCGTCGCGGGTGAAGCCGTATTTGGTGGCGATCAGATCCGCCGAGATGCCCTGCGGCAGGAAGTAGTTGGGAATGGCGATGCCGGGATCGACCGGCCATGCGCCCCCGGACGCGCCCATGCCGATGCGGCTCATGGATTCGACGCCGCCGCCGATGGTGATGTCCTTCATGCCCGACATGACCTGGGCGGCCGCGAGGTTCACGGCATCGAGGCCGGAGGCGCAGAACCGGTTGATCTGCACACCCGGCACTTCCTTCCCGAACCCCGCCTTCAGGGCCGCGGCGCGGGCGATGTCGCCGCCCGCCTCGCCGACGGGATCGACGCAGCCGAGCACCACGTCCTCCACCATCATCGGGTCGAGATCGTTGCGCCTGCGGATCGCGTCGAGTGTCGTGACGGCGAGATCGACCGCCGGCACTTCATGGAGAGAACCATCCGGCTTGCCGCGGCCGCGCGGCGTGCGGACGGCGTCATAGATAAATGCATCGGCCATGAGGGCCTCCCAGATTTACTTGGCGTCATCCCAGGCAAGCGAAGCGCGACCCGGGACCGTTGTCAGAATCAGGCACTATACTCGTCATGCGATCCCGGCTCTTCGCTGCGCTTCGGCCGGGATGACACGTGTCGGTTAGAAGGCTTCCGCCGGCATCGCCATGGTGACATCCGCACCGGACGAGATCCGCGCGAGGCGCACGCCGGTTTCGGGCATCATGCGCTCCATGAAGAAGCGGCCCGTGAGCAGCTTGGCGTCCATCTTCTCGGCGGCGCCGTTTCCTTCAGCCTTCCTGGCATGCGCGGCCTTCGCCATCTTCGCCCACATGTAGCCGAGGGCGACCGTGCCGAAGAGATGCATGTAGTCGGTCGCACCGGCGCCGGCATTGTCGGGCTTCGCCATGGCGTTCTGCATGAACCACATGGTGGCCTGCTGCAGGTGGCCGAGACCCTGCTGGAGCGGCGCGACAAAGCCTTTCAAGCTCTCGTCGTTCGCATTCTCCTGGCAGAAGGCGCCGACCTCGTTGAAGAAGGCCATGATGGCGCGCCCGCCGTCCTTGCCGAGCTTGCGGCCGACGAGATCCATGGCCTGGATGCCGTTGGCGCCCTCGTAGATCATGGCGATGCGGGCATCGCGCACGAACTGCGACATGCCCCATTCCTCGATATAGCCGTGGCCGCCGAACATCTGCTGCGCCTTCACCGCATTCTCGAAGCCGAGATCGGTAAGCACGCCTTTCACCACCGGCGTCAGGAGGCCCATATAATCCTCGGCGGTCTGACGTTCCTTGTCGTCGGAGGAGCGATGCGCGATGTCGCTGTTGAGCCCCGTCCAGACGATGAGCGCGCGCGCTGCCTCGTTGAACGACTTGATGGACAGAAGCGTGCGCCGCACGTCCGGATGCACGATGATCGGATCGGCGGGCCTGTCCGGGAATTTCGCACCGGTGAGCGAGCGGCCCTGCAGGCGGTCCTTCGCGTAAGCCACGGCGTTCTGATAGGCGACCTCGGATTGCGAGAGGCCTTGCACGCCGACCGCGAGGCGCGCCTCGTTCATCATCACGAACATGGCGTTGAGGCCGCGGTTCTCCTCGCCCACGAGCCAACCCTTCGCGCCGTCGTAGTTCATGACGCAGGTGGCGTTGCCGTGAATGCCCATCTTGTGCTCGAGCGAGCCGCAGGACACGCCGTTCTTCTCGCCCAGCGAGCCATCCTCATTCACGAGGACCTTCGGCACGACGAAGAGCGAGATGCCCTTGGTGCCGGCGGGCGCGCCCTCGATGCGTGCGAGAACGAGGTGGACGATGTTCTCCGCCAGGTCGTGATCGCCGGCGGAGATGAAGATCTTGGTGCCGGAGATGGCATAGGAGCCGTCCCCGTTCGGAACCGCCTTGGTCTTGAGCAGGCCCAGATCCGTGCCGCAATGGGGCTCGGTGAGGTTCATGGTGCCGGTCCAGGCGCCCTCGACCATCTTCGGCAGATAGGTGCGCTTCTGCTCCTCGGTGCCGTGCACGAGCAAGGCCGCAATCGCGCCCTGCGTGAGGCCCGGATACATGCCGAGCGCCAGGTTCGCCGAGGAGACGAATTCCTGCATGATGGTGTTGAGAACGGACGGAAGCCCCTGCCCGCCGAACTCCTCCGGCACCGACAGGCCCATCCAGCCGCCGGAGGCATAGGCCTCATAAGCCTCCTTGAACCCCTTCGGCGTGGTCACGGATCCGTCCGGATGCCGCGTGCAGCCTTCCAAGTCACCCGTGCGGTTGAGCGGCGCGAACACTTCCTCGCAGAGCTTCGCGCCCTCGGCGAGGATCGCCTCCACCACATCGGGGGTCGCATCGGCGAAACCGGGCAGGTTGTTGTGACGCTCGATGGGGAAGACATCGTTCAGGAGAAACATGACATCTTCGACAGGGGCCTTGTAGACCGGCATTCGCGCATCCTCTCCAATCAGCGGGCGGGCACTCGCCATCACAGGCAGGCCCAGCTCAATAGATAGTTCACATATAAACTATCTATTCCTTTTGGGAAGAGGTAGGGCGCAAAATCTTGGCCGACACAGACGAAAGTGGGTAGTGACGGCGCGCCATAAGACGGGGGTAAAGAGTGAAGTGTCGAACCTCGGCGCTGTCATCCCCGCGCAGGCGGGGATCCAGCTCTAGAACGATCGGAGACAAGACACCGCGGCTGCCGCCCGCTTCCCTCTGCGCCCTCGGCGGACATCCATGACCAGGGGCGGAGCTCCATTCTGCTCCCCTTGTGGTTATGGATCCCCGCCTGCGCGGGGATGACGGCAGAGGGTGCGCTTTATCCAGCCGATGTCGTCCCACCTCGTCATGGCCGGGCTTGTCCCGGCCATCCACGTCTTAGGAGCCGCTGCGTATCCAAGACGTGGATCCCCGGCCCAAGGCCGGGGATGACGCCTGGTGTTATGTTCTTACTTTGTTCTTGACAGGTGCTCCCATCTGAACTATGTTGCATTCATCCCGGTCCGACGAGGGGCGCGCTCGCGAGGCGTCGCAGTGACGGGGCGGGGAACGATCCTGCGGCAGGTCTCGCACGCCTGTCTGTGGGAGGCCGCCCGCTGCAAGACGCGGTGTCCGCCTAAAAGAACCGTGCGCGAGGAGCCGTCGGGTTCTTCACATCGACACACACGAGCCGGACGCCTCCTCGCGCCCTCCC
>DASQML010000053.1:0-34198 GCA_035645515.1 Microvirga sp. | reverse complement strand
GATCCCCGCGAAACGCCTGAAGGCTTCCGCCACGCTCAGGCGCTCGGGCTCCCGAAAGGGATCCGCCTGCCTGCCCCTGTAGGCGAGGGTGCGGGTGCCCGCCGTCTCGGCCGCCAGGGCGAGCAGGGCGGCGCAATCCTTCATCAGCGCCTCGTAGTCTTCGCCCGCCCGATACCACTCGAGCATGGTGAATTCCGGGTGGTGCAGGGGACCGCGCTCCCGGTTGCGGTACACATGGGCGAAGCAGGCGATCCGGGTTTCGCCCGCCGCCAGAAGCTTCTTGCAGGCGAATTCCGGCGAGGTGTGGAGGTAGAGCGGCGTCCGCGATCCGCTCGGGCCGACGGCTTCCGTCGCGAAGGCGTGCAGATGCGCCTCGTTGCCGGGAGAGGTCTGGAGCGTGGCGGTGTCCACCTCCACGAAGTCGCGGGCTGCAAAGAAGCCCCGGAAGGCCGCCTGGATCCGGTTCCGCCCCAGCAGGAGCGGGCGCCGGTCCGCATGCACATGCGGCGTCCACCAGGGTGAGGGGGCAGGCGTGGCGTTTTCCATCGCGGAGGACTTCCTAACACGTCAGGCTGGTGATTTTCGCCAAGATAGGCTAGTTGCGGCAGCGAAAACGAATTTCGGCGTCGCCGGGGCCGGGCTGCCTGGCCCTGCGGCGCGCCCCTATCTGTCACAAGGAACGCTTCCCGTGAAGGTCATCGCCTCCTCGCTCCGCAAAGGCAATGTCGTCGACATCGACGGCAGGCTCTATGTCGTGCTCACCGCCCAGAACATCCACCCCGGCAAGGGCACGCCGGTCACGCAGCTGGACATGCGCCGCATCTCCGACGGCGTGAAGGTGTCCGAGCGCTACCGCACCACGGAGCAGGTCGAGCGCGCCTTCGTGGAGGATCGCGAGCACACCTATCTCTACGAGGACGGCGAAGGCTTCCACTTCATGAACCCCGAGACCTACGAGCAGGTCGCGGTTCCCGCGGACATCATCGGCGACCAGAAGCCCTACCTCCAGGAAGGCATGGCCGTGATGCTCTCGACCCATAACGGCGTGCCGATCGCCATCGAGCTGCCCGCCCGCGTCACTCTCGAGATCGTGGAGACAGAGCCGGTGGTGAAGGGCCAGACGGCATCATCCTCCTACAAGCCCGCCATGCTCTCCAACGGCGTGCGCACCATGGTGCCCCCGCACATCACGGCCGGCACCCGCGTCGTGATCATGACGGAAGACGGCTCCTACGTGGAGCGTGCGAAGGACTGAGGTCCTGCAAATAGCGCACCCATAGCCCTCATCCTGAGGAGGACCGCAGGTCCGTCTCGAAGGACGAGGGCGTCTCCGGCGCTTTCGGATTCTCCTCCGAGACGGTTGCTTCGCGACCTCCTCAGGCTGAGGTCGAGTTTCGACAGCGCTGGTGGGAATACAGACACACCTTGAAGGGCAGGGAATTTCGGTGAAGGCTCACCGGCTCCCTGCCTTTTCCGTATCAAAGCAGATTCGTCTTATGAAAAGCGGCTCCTTCAACCCCATCAATCCCCTCGTTGCTGATGTCGGCTCCCCTCCGATCCCGGAGGCCCAGAGCTGGACACGGCGCTATGACGGAGCTTATGGGCCGCTCATCAATCTCTCCCAGGCGGTGCCGGGCAATCCCCCGCATGCGAGCTTTCTGGAACGCCTCGCTTCCGTAGCGGGCGAGGCCGCGACCTCGCAATACGGGCCTATCAACGGCGATGCTTCTTTGCGTCAGGCCTATGCGGAGGAGATGTCGCGCCTCTACGAGGGCCGGATCGAAGCGGAGGACACGGCGATCACTGCCGGGTGCAACATGGCCTTCTTCGCCGCCATGATGCTGCTCGCCCATCGCGGCGAGGCGGTGCTGCTGCCGACCCCCTGGTACTTCAATCACCAGATGACCCTCGACATGCTCGGCATCGAGCCGCGCCCGCTGCCGTGCAGGCCGGAGCACGGCTTCGTGCCGCGCATCGAGGATGCGCAGGCGCTGATCGACGAAAAGGTGCGTGCCATCGTTCTCGTGACTCCGAACAACCCCACTGGCGCGGTTTACCCTGCGCATATCATCGAAGGCTTCGCTGAGCTTTGCGCCAGTCGCGGCATTTATCTCGTAATCGACGAGACTTACCGGGATTTCCTGCCACAGGGCATGAACCGTGCGCACGGGCTCTTCACGGGCGATGCGTGGCGGCAAAACGTGATCCAGCTCTACTCGTTCTCGAAATCCTATGCGATTCCGGGCCATCGCACGGGAGCCGTCACGGCGGATGCGCGGCTCATCGAGCAGATCGCCAAAATTCTCGACTGCATCCAGATCTGCGCCCCACGTGCTGCTCAGGCCGTGCTGCCATGGGCCATCGGCGGCCTGCGCGATTGGCGTGAGGAGAACCGCGCCGAGATCAATCGGCGTGCACAGGTTTTTCAGGAAGCGCTCGCGCCCCTGCCTGAATGGCGCGTCGAATCGGTCGGGGCGTATTTCGCCTACCTGCGGCATCCCTTCACAGGGACAAAGGCGCAGGCCGTAGCCGAAAAGCTCGCGACCGAGCGCGGGGTTTTGTGCTTGCCTGGCAGCTACTTCGGACCTGATCAGGAAGGGCATTTGCGTGTGGCGGTCGCCAATGTCGGCGCCGATGTTCTGGCCACGCTGACCGACCGGCTGAAGGGGCTGAGGCTCTAAGTCTTCGGTAGAGCTTGCCCCACAATCTGCGTCGCAACCCTTGGCAGAGGCAGGGAGCGGTTGTTACTCTTAACCCAACACCGGCATTTTTTCGAGAATGCCCAGGGAACGCACTTTTGACCGCCAAAGCCGATGCGACGACCGAAGCAGGAGATCGACGGGCGGACCCAGCCTCAGGGTCCGAAGGCGGCTCGGCGTGGCTTTCGTCCAGCGCTGAAACAGTGCTGCGCAGGGATGCGAAACGCCGCCCTTCGCGCAGCTATGCGGCGCTCGATCTCGGCACGAACAACTGCCGGCTTCTGATCGCTGAGCCTGCGCATTTCGGGTTCCGCGTCACCGATGCGTTCTCAAGGATCGTACGGCTCGGGGAGGGCCTCGGCCTCGGCAATTCCTTAAGCGAGGATGCCATCGAGCGCACCATCGACGCTCTGCGCGTCTGCCGGGACAAGATGCTGGCCAAGGACGTGATCCGCGCGCGTCTCGTTGCGACCGAGGCCTGCCGCCTTGCCCAGAACGGTCCGTCGTTCATCGAACGCGTGCGCAGCGATCTCGACCTCGACCTCGAGATCGTGGACCGCAAGACGGAGGCCTATCTCGCGGTAACGGGGTGCGCGGCGCTCGCGGACCCGAAGGCCCAGTCCGTGATCGTGTTCGACATCGGCGGTGGCTCGACGGAAATCGCCTGGCTCGACGGCCAGGCTCCGCATGCCTTCGCGGACCCGTGCAAGCGTATCCGGGCATGGGATTCCCTGCCTGTCGGAGTCGTGACCCTGGCTGAGCGCCATGGCGGCATCGATGTCACGCCGCAGAGCTTCGAACTGATGGTCGAGGAAGTGTCCGAACTCCTCATGGACTTCGCGCTTGTAGCTTCCGAGGCGGGCAGGGCGCACAACTTCCATCTCCTCGGCACGTCCGGAACCGTCACCACGGTCGGCGGCATTCATCTGGGTCTTGCCCGCTATGACCGTCGCAAGGTCGATGGGATGTGGATGCGCAACGGCGAGATCTCGACAGTGATCAACCGTCTGCTGCATTCCAATTTTCAACAGCGGGCCGAGAATCCCTGCATCGGCAAGGACAGAGCCGATCTGGTTCTCGCCGGCTGCGCGATTCTCGAGGCGATCCGCAGGGCCTTTCCCTCGGATCGCCTGCGCATCGCGGATCGCGGCCTGCGCGAAGGGATTCTGATGAACATGATGAGAGAGGACAGCGTGTGGCGAGGGGGAAGCCAACGGTGAGCACCAAGTCCGGCTCGGGGACCCGCAATCTCAAGCAGCGCGTGAAGACCGCGCACAAGCGGTCCCTCTCTTCCCAGAAATGGCTGGAGCGCCAGCTCAACGACCCTTACGTCGCCCGCGCGAAGCGCGAAGGCTATCGCTCGCGCGCGGCCTTCAAGCTCATCGAGATCGACGAGAAATATCACATCCTCAAGCCCGGCCAGCGCATCGTTGATCTGGGCGCAGCCCCCGGCGGCTGGTCGCAGATCGCGGCGAAGAAGATCGGGCCCAAGGGCAAGGTCGTAGGCATCGATCTTCTGCCCATCGATCCCATGCCGGGAGTGGAGTTCATCCAGCTCGACTTCCTGGACGAGAGCGCACCGGGCAAGCTCATCGAGATGCTGGGCGGGCAGGCGGATATCGTCATGTCGGACATGGCGGCCAATACAACAGGTCACAAGAAGACCGATCACCTTCGTATCATCGGCCTTGCGGAAGCCGCGATCTACTTCGCCCGCGAGGTTCTGGCGCCGGGCGGCGTCTTCCTGGCCAAGGTGTTCCAGGGAGGCACGGAGAACCAGCTTCTCGCCGACCTGAAGCGCGACTTCGCGGTGGTGCGCCACGTGAAGCCCGCGGCAAGCCGGGCCGATTCGGCGGAACTCTACGTGCTGGCGACCGGTTTTCGGGGTGGAACAAATCAGACAGATTGAGGCCACGCGCATGGCGTGGCCGCTCACCATCGAAAGACCCCGCACATGACGACGCATAAAATCGGCATCATCGGCCTCGGCAAAATCGCGCAGGACCAGCACCTGCCCGTCATAAGGGCCAATCCCAATTTCGAGCTCTTGGCGGTGTCGAGCCAGCGTGGGCTGACGCATGAGGATGCCCGCTACACCTTCCGGGACTACCATGATCTCCTGGCGCTCAAGGACGTGGAGGCTGTGGCGATCTGCACGCCACCGCAGGTGCGTCACCAGATTGCCCGCGAGACCTTGCTCGCCGGGAAAAGCGTGCTTCTGGAGAAGCCGCCCGCAGCGACGCTGAGCGAGCTGGAGGACCTGCGCCAGCTCGCCGCCAAGGCCGGCAAGACGCTCTTCACCACTTGGCATTCCCAGTACAACAAGGCGGTCGAGGAGGCGAAGAAGGCCCTCGCCGGCTGGTCCATCAAGCGGCTTCAGGTCACCTGGAAAGAGGACGTTCGCCATTGGCATCCCGGACAGCAATGGATCTGGGAGGCGGGTGGCTTCGGCGTGTTCGACCCCGGCATCAATGCGCTGTCCATCGTCACCCGCATCATGCCGGAGCCGGTCTTCATCAAGACGGCCTCCCTGGAATTTCCCTCCAACAGGGATGCGCCGATTGCTGCCAACCTGCAGTTCCAGACCGGGCATAGGGACGGCAATCTCAACGCGGTCTTCGACTGGCGTCAGACCGGCCCGCAGAGCTGGGACATCGAGGTGGAGACGGAAGCCGGTTTCGCCCTGAAGCTCAGCCACGGGGGAAGCTGCCTCGAAATCGACGGCCGCCTCGTGGTGAAGGAAGAGCCTGCCGAGTACCAGGGCATCTATCGCCGTTTCGACGCGCTCCTCACCATCGGCGCGTCGGAGGTCGACGATGCGCCCTTCCGCCTCGTGGCCGACGCCTTCATGGTCGGCAAGCGCGTGCAGGTCGAGGCGTTCGAGGATTGAGCTATGGACACGCGTCATCCCGGACGGCGGAGCAGAACCCGGGATCGTGCGCAGGATATGGCCCGGGAACCGCAACGCTGTCATCCCCGCGCAGGCGGGGATCCAGATCCGCGACAGTCTGAGGAAAAGTGCAACTGATCCCGCTCACTTTATTAGGTACGCGCGGTGTTTATGGATTCCCGCCTTCGCGGGAATGACGGTGGAGATGCAGGCGTTCTCCCGTCATGCGATCCCGGGTTCTGCTACGCCGTCCCGGATGACACCTCTTCCTACGCTCTTTGCTACGCCAAATGCTTCTTCAGGAATCCCACCGTCCGGCTCCAGGCGAGATCGGCGGCCTCCTTGTCGTAGCGCGCGGCATTGGTGTCGTTGTTGAACGCGTGGTTCGCGCCTTCGTAGACATGGATCTCGTAGGTCTTGCCCGCCTGCTTGAGCGCCGTTTCATAGGCAGGGATACCCGCATTGATGCGCTCGTCGAGCCCCCCGTAATGCAGCATCAGAGCAGCTTGGATCTTGGGCACGTCCTCCGCCTTCGGCTGTCCGCCGTAATAGGCGACGCCCGCGCTGAGGTTCGGCTCGTTGACCGCAAGATTGTTGACCGCGCCGCCGCCCCAGCAGAAGCCGATAGCGCCGACCTTGCCGTTGCTGTCCGGACGGCCCTTCAGAAAGGCCACCGCCGCCTTGCCGTAGGCGATCACGTCGGGCTGCTTCAACTGGCCGATCATCTCGCGGCCCTTGTCCTCGTCAGCAGGTGTGCCGCCCATGGGGGAGAGATAATCGACGCCAAGCGCGATGAAGCCCTCCGTCGCCATGCGGCGGGTCACGTCCTTGATATGCGGGTTGAGACCCCGGTTCTCGTGAATGACGATCACGGTCGGGAGCTTTCCGGAAGCATCCTTGGGCTTCACGAGATAGCCCTTGAGGCCCTGTGCGCCGGGAATATGGACCATTTCCGCCGCGATGCGCGGGTCGTTCTCCTGCACGATCTGCGCTTTGGCGTAGTTGTTCTGCAGGATCGGCAGCAGGGCGGTCGCGGCGGCCGAGCTGCCGGCGAGAGCCGCCAGCTTGTCGAGGAAGGAGCGGCGGCTCATGCCTCCATGGGTGAAGTCGTCGTAAAGGTCGATGATTTTCTGATCCATGAGGCCTCCTGATCGTCGAGGCACATGGTAACGGAATCCTACCGACGATCTACGTCCTCACCTAGATTTGTAGTGCCGTCGCCCAGGCCCGTGGCGGGCGGTTTTCTCTCAACCGCCCGATGGCCCGACATTTCGGCGCCTGCCGAAGGATGGAGCTGCACGAACACGAAGCCCGAGAGGGCCGAGACTACGGCCACGGCCCAGAAAGCGGGGCCGAAATCCTCCGCCGCGATGGCGGTTCTGCCGTGCCAATGGGCCGCCGCCTCCACCACATATGCCCCGAAGGCCACGCCGATGCTGAGCGCCACCTGCTGCGCCGCGCTCGACAGGCTCGTCGCATAGCTCATGTCGCGCTTCGAGATTTCGGCATAGCCGATGGCGTTGAGGCTCGTGAACTGCAGCGAGCGGAAGCAACCGCCGATCAACAGGATCAGCATGATCAGCCAGTGCGGCGTCGAGGGCGTGAAGAGCCCGTTGAAGGCAACGAAGGCGGCTCCGACGAAGGCGTTGATCACGAGCACCCGGCGGAAGCCGAAATGCTCCAGGATGCGCTTGGCCATTGTCTTCATGAACAGCGCCCCGACGGCGGCGATGAAGGTGAGCGAGCCCGAGGCCAACGGGCTCAGGCCGAAGCCGATCTGAAGCATCAGGGGAAGCAGGAAGGGAATCGCGCCGATGCCGATCCGGAAGAGGGAGCCGCCGAGGACGCTGACGCGGAAGGTCGGCACCTTCAGAAGGTTCAGTTGCAGAACCGGATAGGGCGTCCGCAGGGCGTGCCAGACATAGGCCGCCACGCAAAGCGTGCCGATGGCGACGCAGGCGAGCGAAACCTGTTCCGGGATGAGATGGCGCCCACCGGAAGCGAGGCCCAGCATGAGAAGCGCCAGACCGATGCCGGAGAGCAGGAAACCGGCAACGTCGAGGGGCGGGGTGTCCTCCTCCCGGACGTTCGGGATGAAGATCGTGGCCAGCACGATTCCGAGAATGCCGATCGGGATGTTGATGAAGAAGATCCAGCGCCAGTGGAAGTAGGTGGTGATGAAGCCGCCGAGCGGCGGGCCTACCACGGGGCCGATGAGGGCAGGGATCGTCAGCGTCGCGAGCGCCTGCACCACCTCGTTGCGGGGTACGCTGCGCAGCAGCACGAGACGACCGACAGGCACCATCATCGCTCCGCCCATGCCCTGGACGAAGCGGGCGACCACGAACCCTTCGAGAGAATTAGCGCCTGCGCACGCCAGAGATCCCGCCATGAACACGCCGATGGCGGCGGTGAAGATGGTGCGGGAGCCATACTTGTCCGCCACCCAGCCGGAGATCGGGATGAAGATGGCGAGGCTGATGAGATAGGAGGTCAGCGCCAGCTTGAGCGCGATGGGATCTGCCCCGAGATCCTGCGCGATCATGGGAAGCGACGTGGAAATCACCGTCGAATCCATGTTTTCCATGAACAGGGCCGTGGCGATGATCAGGGGGAGAAGGCGAACCTGGCGCATGACCTTTGGCACTTAGTCCTCTGGGAGAGGGTTGCAAAGGCTTATTTGTGCAGGACTGGTCTTCTGGGAATCAGCTCCTTTGGCCTTTCCGAAACACGAACCCCGTGCTACGGACCCGTGCCAACTCGACAAAGCGTCACCGCTTCATCCGCCGCACACATTTCAAGGAGTTGGCCATGGCCTCATTCGTTACGGATAAGATCATCGAGGGACTGACCTTCGATGACGTGTTGCTCCGCCCCGGCCGCTCCGAGGTTCTGCCCGGCGACGTGAATGTCGCAACCCGGCTGACCCGCACCATCCACCTCAACATGCCGATCATCGCCTCCGCCATGGACACCGTGACCGAGGCCCGCATGGCCATCGCCATGGCCCAGAACGGCGGCTTGGGCGTGATCCACCGCAACCTCGAGCCGGAAGCCCAGGCCGAGCAGGTCCGCCTCGTGAAGCGCTATGAATCCGGCATGGTGATGAACCCCATCACCATCCATCCCGAGGAGACGCTGGCCGATGCTCTGGCGATGATGAAGCATCACGGCATTTCCGGCATTCCGGTGGTGGAGCGCGGCCCGAACGGAACCAAGGGCAAGCTGGTCGGCATCCTCACCAATCGCGACGTGCGCTTTGCCAGCAATCCGAACCAGCCCGTCTCCGAGCTGATGACCAAGGACCGGCTCATCACCGTCCGCGAGGGCGTGACCCAGGACGAAGCCCGCCGCCTCCTGCACCAGTTCCGCATCGAGAAGCTCTTGGTGGTCGATGATCACTTCCGCTGCATCGGCCTCATCACCGTAAAGGATATCGAGAAGCAGGTGGCCTATCCCAATGCGGCCAAGGATGCTCAGGGTCGGCTCCTGGTCGCCGCCGCCACCACCACGGGCGAGCAGGGCTTCGAGCGCGCCGAGCGCCTCATCGACGCGGGCTGCGACGTGGTGGTGGTCGACACCGCCCACGGCCATTCCGTGAAGGTTCTGGAGAGCGTCGCCCGCGTGAAGAAGCTCTCGAACGCCGTCCAGGTGGTGGCAGGCAACGTGGCCACCCGGGAAGGCGCTCAGGCGCTCATCGATGCGGGCGCGGACGCCATCAAGGTCGGCATCGGGCCCGGCTCGATCTGCACCACCCGTATCGTGGCGGGCGTCGGCGTGCCTCAGCTCACCGCCATCATGGAGGCCGTCGAGGCCGCCTCCCAGGCCGATATTCCCGTGATCGCCGACGGCGGCATCAAGTTCTCCGGGGACCTCGCAAAGGCCCTCGCGGCCGGTGCGTCCTGCGCCATGGTGGGCTCTCTGCTCGCCGGCACGGACGAGACCCCGGGCGAGGTGTTCCTCTACCAGGGCCGCTCCTACAAGGCCTATCGCGGCATGGGCTCCGTGGGAGCCATGGCCCGCGGCTCTGCCGACCGCTATTTCCAGGCCGAGGTACGCGACACCCTCAAGCTCGTGCCGGAGGGTATCGAGGGCCAGGTGGCCTATAAGGGCCCGGTCTCGGGCGTGCTTCACCAGCTCACCGGCGGCCTTCGCGCCTCCATGGGCTATGTGGGCGCGGCCAACCTTCAGGAATTCCGCGAGAAGGCCCAGTTCATCCGGATCACCAGCGCGGGCCTGCGCGAGAGCCACGTCCACGACGTGACGATCACCCGTGAGAGCCCTAACTATCCGACGCGTAGCTAAGCTTCACTTGAGTTCTCGCCCATGAGCATCACCGCAGTCCTGCTGCCCGTCTTCGTCCAGGTCGGGCTTACCTTCGTCCTGCTCTTTCTGACCGGGGGCGCGCGCTTCACCGCGCTTAAGTCGGGTGAGGTGAAAACGAGGGATATCGCCCTGGGGGAGCGGAACTGGCCCAAGCGCGCGCTGCAGTTCCAGAACGCGTATCACAACCAGTTCGAAGTGCCGGTGCTGTTCTATGTGCTGGCGGTTCTGGCGCTCATCACCCGCAAGGCCGACACGCTCTTCGTGGTCATGTCATGGATGTTCGTGGCGAGCCGTCTGGTTCATGCGGCGATCCACACCACGTCCAACAAAGTGCTCTGGCGCTTCCAGGCCTTTCTCGTCGGCGTGTTGATCCTTCTCGTCATGTGGATCATCTTCGGCTTACGTGTCCTTTTCGCAGAAGCTGGTGTTTAGGTCGGGAAGCGCTAAAAGGCTCTTCGGGAAGCCCTCATCCTGAGGAGGACCGTTAGGTCCATCTCGAAGGACGAGGGCGTCTCCAGGGTTGAACTGGATCATCCCTCGAGACGCCGCTATGCGGCTCCTCAGGATGAGGCCGAGACCGGATCAGTACCTCTTGCCGCTTTCGAGCTGGGTCTTGGCGTCCGTCATCTTGCGCGGGGGCGGGGTCAGGTCGGCCGCCGGGGCCGTGGCGCAGGCAGCGACGGCGAGGGTTAGGCCCAGGGCCACGAGGCGAGAGAGAATCGACATGGTTTGGAAGCTCCGAAGAGAGAATCGTGCGGAATGCACGCCCTCTTGAATCCACTTCCGAACGCGTCGGAAAATAGGAAACAATGTGTCGCTTCTGCGGCCAAGCTTAAGTGTGCTTTTTCGATGACACCTGCAGCCCGCATCTCCGCCGCCATCGAGGTTCTCCACGATGTTGAGGCCCGCCGCCGTCCGGCTGCGGAGGCCCTCAAGGATTGGGGCCTATCGCACCGTTTCGCGGGCTCAAAGGACCGGGCGGCAATCGCGAGCCTGGTCTACGATGCGCTTCGCCGCAAATCCTCCGCTGCCTGGGTCATGGGCGAGGCGACGCCACGGGCCGCGGTTCTGGGTATGCTGCGGCTCCAGCGGCACATGGCGCCCGATGACATCGCAAGCCTCTGCTCCGGGGAGCGCTTTGCGCCGGAGCCGCTGTCTCCGGTCGAACGCGGGAAGCTGGAGACCGCAAGCCTTGAAGGCGCGCCCCCTCATGTGGCGGGCGATTTCCCCGAATGGATCGAGCCCTCGCTCCAGCGCCTCTTCGGGGATGATCTAATCCCCGAAATGCAAGCGCTCACCACCCGCGCGCCGTTGGACCTGCGGGTGAATACCCTGAAGGTCTCGTCCCGGGAGGAGGCGCACGATGCTCTTCCGCATCTCGGGGCCGTGGAGACGCCTCTCTCGCCCTTAGGGCTGCGCATCGCCCCGGGCGAGGACGGGCGGGGTCCGGCGGTACAGTCGGAACCCGAGTTCATCAAGGGCTGGATCGAGATCCAAGACGAGGGGTCGCAGCTGGCCGCGCTTCTCTCCGCCGTGAAGCCCGGCGAACAGGTGGTCGATCTCTGCGCGGGAGGCGGCGGCAAGACCCTGGCGCTGGCAGCCCAGATGGAAAACCATGGACAGATCTACGCCACCGATGGTGATGCGCGGCGGCTTGCTCCCATTCATGACCGTCTGACCCGCGCCGGCGTGCGCAATGTCCAGGTCCGCACCCCGCGGGGTGGGGCAGATGCCGTCACCGACCTGAACGGAAGGATAGACTGCGTGCTCGTGGACGCGCCGTGCACGGGCGTGGGAACCTGGCGCCGCAATCCGGATGCGAAATGGCGCCTGCGTCCCGGCAGCCTGGAGGTGCGGCGCAAGGAGCAGGCCGTTGTTCTCGATCGCGCCGCCGCACTGGTGAAGCCGGGCGGGCGGATCGTCTACATCACCTGCTCGATCCTGCCAGAAGAAAACGATGAGGCGCTGGAAGTCCTGTTCCAGCGCGATTCCGGTTTGGAGGCGATGAAGGCGGATGACCTGCTCGCTGCGGCGGGGCTTGCGAATCTCAAGAAACTCGTGCGCCTGACGAAGCACGGAATCCAGATGACGCCAAAGACTACCGGCACAGACGGCTTCTTCGTCTCATGCCTCAGGCGCCGCTGAGCCGGGACTAGAATCCGGCTCCCTGCACGGGCGGCGGCTGATCCGTCTTCTCGGACAGGGAGATCTGCTTTTCGCTCGCCGAGTCGAGCGCCCTGATGGAGGCGGCGTGCTGGGCATAGATCTTGCGCAGGAAAACCTCGTCGTCACCCAGGTCATTGCAGCGCAGATGTCTCGTCGCACGCTTTGCCTCCGCGGCCTTGAGCCGGTCGCGGGTGTCGGCCACTTCCCAATGTGAACATCCGAGTTTTCGGGTGATGAATTCGCGCACCTGAGGCAGAGCCCCTTGGCTGAGAGCTTCGACCTTTTCCAGAGACAGCCCCTGTGCCATGGCGTTGCCTGGAAACCAGAGCGCGAGGGTTGAGAAAAGCATGATAAACCCGTAACGCAGCATGACAGCCCCATCAAAGGGCATGACACCTCGGCAGGGTTGAAGGTAAAGCACCTGGTGAAGACCCCAGCCCGAGATGTGCCCTCCTACCTGTAGAGATATGAAATGGCCCAGATGCACGACAAGATACTCATTGTGGACTTCGGCTCTCAGGTAACCCAGCTCATAGCCCGTCGGGTGCGCGAAGAGGGTGTCTATTCGGAGGTAATCCCGTTTCAAAAGGCAGCCGAGGCCATCCGGACCATGAAGCCCAAGGGAGTCATTCTTTCCGGCGGACCGGAATCGGTGACGACCGACACCTCGCCCCGGGCTCCCGAGGAGCTGTTCGATCTGGGTCTTCCGGTCTTCGGCATCTGCTACGGCCAGCAGACCATGGCGGCGCAGCTCGGCGGTCAGGTCGAGGGCGGGCATCACTCGGAATTCGGCCGGGCGGAGGTCGAGGTCCTCACGGAAAGCCCGCTCTTCCAGGGCGTCTGGCAGGTGGGAAAGAAATATCCTGTGTGGATGAGCCATGGCGATCGAGTCACCAAGCTGCCGGAGGGCTTCGAGGTGCTGGCGGCTTCCGAGAACGCGCCCTTTGCCGTCGTCGCTGACGAGAAGCACAAGTTCTATGGCGTCCAGTTCCACCCGGAGGTGGTGCACACGCCCCAGGGCGCCCAGCTCATCCGCAACTTCGTACGCGACATCGCGGGCTGCAAGGGCGACTGGACCATGAAGGCCTTCCGCGAGGAGGCCATCGAACGCATCCGCGCCCAGGTCGGCTCGGGCCGGGTGATCTGCGGCCTGTCCGGCGGCGTCGATTCCGCTGTGGCGGCGGTGCTGATCCACGAGGCCATCGGCGACCAGCTCACCTGCGTGTTCGTCGATCATGGCCTGCTGCGGGCATCCGAAGCCGAGCAGGTGGTCACGCTCTTCCGCGACCACTACAACATCCCGCTCGTGCACGTGCAGGCGCAGGATCTCTTCATCGGCGCCCTCGAAGGCGTGTCGGATCCCGAGGTGAAGCGCAAGACCATCGGCAAGCTCTTCATCGACGTGTTCGACGAGGAGGCGAAGAAGATCGGCGGCGCGGACTTCCTGGCGCAGGGCACGCTTTATCCCGACGTGATCGAGAGCGTCTCCTTCACCGGCGGACCCTCCGTCACCATCAAGAGCCACCACAACGTGGGCGGGTTGCCTGAGCGCATGAAGATGAAGCTCGTGGAGCCCTTGCGTGAACTCTTCAAGGACGAGGTGCGCGTGCTCGGCCGCGAGCTCGGCCTGCCTGAGGCCTTCGTGGGACGTCATCCCTTCCCGGGACCGGGTCTTGCCATCCGCGTTCCGGGCGAGATCACCCGCGAGAAGCTCGACATCCTGCGCAAGGCCGACGCGATCTATCTCGAAGAAATCCGCAACGCGGGACTCTACGACGAGATCTGGCAGGCCTTCGCCGTGCTGCTCCCGGTGAAGACCGTGGGCGTGATGGGCGACGGACGCACCTACGACCACGTCTGCGCGTTGCGCGCGGTAACTTCGGTCGACGGCATGACGGCGGATTTCTACCCCTTTGACATGGCCTTCCTCGGGCGCGTCGCCACCCGCATCATCAACGAGGTGAAGGGCATCAACCGCGTGACCTACGACATCACCTCGAAGCCGCCAGGAACGATCGAGTGGGAGTAAGAGGCGATGTCGGCGACGCTCTACGGCATCAAGAACTGCGACACGATGAAGAAGGCGCGCGCCTGGCTCGATGCCAGGGGCGTCCCTTACGCGTTCCACGATTACAAGGTGAGCGGCATCGAGCGCGGGCGGCTTGAGGGCTGGGTGCGTGATGTGGGCTGGGAGACGCTTCTCAACCGCGCCGGTACGACCTTCCGCAAGCTGCCGGAAACGGACAGGATCGATCTGAACGAGAGCAGGGCCATCGCGCTCATGCTCGAGCAGCCCTCCATGATCAAGCGTCCGGTGCTCGATCTCGGCGGCCGCCTCGTGGTCGGCTTCAAGCCGGAGCTTTACGAGCAGGCGGTCCGCTAGGCACCTCGACGGATCGCAGATAGGATTGGGCGATCTGACGGGAGAGACGATATGGCTGGAGGACGCAAGAGCAGAGCCGCGGCTCTCGGACTTCTCGGCGTCTTCTGGGCAGGTTCCGCATTCGCTCAAGACACCGGATGTTTTTCCTTCGGCTACGGGATCGACGATCTCGAAGCGGGCGGCTTCATCCTCGGCCGCGTCAACGCACTCTCCCCACGCGTGAATTTCGTGAAGCGGGATGTGCTGCAAAAGGGGTGTCCGGCCAGCACTGCCGCATGCCGGGACAAAGCCTATCTCGTCCCCGAGGATGAAGTCGTCATCATCGGCGGACAGGATGAGTTCGTCTGCGCCGTCTATGCCGACAGGAAGGGGCATGTGACCGATGGCTGGCTCCCACGCGCCGCGCTCACCGTGGTGCAGGAGAAGCCCTCCTTTCCGCCTGAGGAGTGGCTCGGCACATGGAAGAGCGGTCCTGAGCAGGAAATTCGCATCGCTTGGGGCAGCAAAACCTCGATGAAGATCAAGGGAGACGCGACCTGGGGCGCGTCCGACCCGGGGCGTGTCGCGCGTGGGGCAGTGAATATCGGAGAGATCGAGGGCGAGGCATCGCCTGAAGGAAACACTCTCTCCTTCGGCATCGGTGAGGACGGAGCGCTCCCCTTCCATGAAGCTGACGATGTCGATTGCAAGGTTCAGATGAAGCGCCTGGGTGCGTATCTGCTCGTCAAGGACAACAACATGTGCGGCGGTGCGAACGTGACGTTCACCGGCGTCTACAGGCGGCAGTAGGCTCAGGACGGGGCGGCAAAACAAAAGGCGGGCTCTGCAGCCCGCCTTTGTCGTTTGAACCGCAACCGGCCTTACTGGATCTTTGGCGGGTCGCCGAAGTTCAGGTCCGGCAGGCCGCCGTCGCCGGGGCCTCCGAGGCCGGGGACGAGGAGATCGTCGAGCTTCTTCTGCACCGCAGCCGGATCGACCGCAGGACCAGCGGCCTTGTAGTGCATCACGATGTTCGGGAAGATCACGACGATGGCCACCATGATCAACTGAATGATCACGAAGGGAATGGCGCCCCAGTAGATCTGGCCCGTGGTCACCGGCTCCATGCGCTTGCCCGTCACGCGGTCGGTATAGGCCTGCTTGGGCGCCACCGAGCGTAGGAAGAACAGAGCGAAGCCGAAGGGCGGGTGCATGAACGAGGTCTGCATGTTCACGCCCAGCATCACGCCGAACCAGATCAGGTCGATGCCCAGCTTCTCGGCAGCGGGGCCGAGCAGCGGCACCACGATGAAGGCCAGCTCGAAGAAGTCGAGGAAGAAGGCCAGCAGGAAGACCAGGACGTTCACCACGATCAGGAAGCCGATCTGGCCGCCCGGAAGCGAGACCAGCAGGTGCTCCACCCACACGTGGCCGTTCACGCCGTAGAAGGTGAGCGAGAACACGCGCGCGCCGATCAGGATGAACAGCACGAAGGCCGAGAGTTTCGCCGTCGCCTCCGTCGCCTGGCGGACGATGGTGAAGTTGAAGCGGTTCGGGTTGTTGTCGAGCTTGCGCTTGATGGCGGCGAGGATCACCGAGCCGAGCGCGCCCATGGCGCCGCCTTCCGTCGGCGTGGCGAGGCCGATGAAGATGGTGCCGAGCACGAGGAAGATCAGCAGCAGCGGCGGCACCATCACGAAGGTGGTCTGCTGAGCCATGTTCGACATGAGGCGAACGCCCGTGAAGCGCTCCACGATGCCGACCACCAGGGCGTAGATCGCGCCGGCGAGAACCATCTCCATAGTGAGTGCGAGACCTTCGTAGCCCTGCCGGTGCAGGACCACATAGGCGCCGACGAACAGAGCCACTAGAACTGCCGAGATGGCGATGCGCTTGGCGCCAAGCAACCTGTTCATCACGGCGCAGATCAGAGCAACGACAGTCGCCACGCAGATCGTCAAGATCACGAAGTCCGCACCGGCCTTGGTGCCGGTCTGCGACAGGACGTAGTAGCCGACCAGTCCTGAGAAGAGCACCAGAATGCCGAGCTGCCACACGCCACGGGAGCCGTTGGGCTCACGGTAGCCGATGGCGTCCAGCGGCAGGCCGGGGGCAGCCTTGGGATCGATGAGCGAGGCCAGCAGGACGTAGCCCGCATAGAGGCCGGCGAGGATTAGGCCCGGGAGGAACGCGCCCTCGTACATGTCGCCCACCGAGCGGCCGAGCTGGTCGGCCATGACGATGAGAACGAGGGAGGGCGGGATGATCTGGGCAAGCGTGCCCGAAGCCGCGATCACGCCCGAGGCGAGACGCCGGTCGTAGCCGTAGCGCAGCATGATCGGCAGGGAGATGAGGCCCATCGAGATCACGGAAGCGGCCACGACGCCCGTGGTGGCGGCGAGCAGCGCACCGACGAAGATCACTGCATAAGCGAGACCGCCACGCAGGGGGCCGAAGAGCTGTCCGATGGTGTCGAGAAGGTCTTCGGCCATTCCCGAGCGCTCTAGAATGTAGCCCATGAAGGTGAAGAACGGAATCGCGAGCAGCACCTCGTTCGACATGGTGCCGTAGATGCGATCCGGGAGCGCCTGAAGCAGAGGCCAGGAGAGGTTGATGTTCGCAGGCGCGTAGGGAGCGAGCTCCACTGCGATGAAGAAGAACAGCAGGCCATTTGCCGCCAGCGAGAAGGCGACCGGATAGCCGAGGAGAAGGAACACGACCAGCGCCGCGAACATGATCGGCGCGAGGTTCTGGGCAATCAATGCAGCCATGGACGAAGAACTCCAAAAATCAGGTCGGGGCGAGGGGCTTAGCGGATACCGTCGCCCGGAGGCTCGCCGCCCTTGGTGATGCTCGTGTCGGCCAGCTCGGCGATGAGACGCTCGGCCTCTGCCTCGGCTGCGCCGTGAGCGCCCACATGGTCATGCTCGTCGACAAGCAGGCCCTGCATGATCGCCACGCGCTTGATCAGTTCGCTGAACCACTGGAAGGCGAGGGAGATGAAGCCGAGAAGGATGAGGCCCTTCGCCGGCCAGATCAGGAGGCCGCCGGCATTGGAGGAGACTTCGCCGGACTCATAGGATTTCTGGAAATAGGGAACCGCGAGCCACAGCATCAGGGCCACGAAGGGCAGCAGGAAGAGCAGATGGCCCATCAGATCGATCCGGTCGCGACCGCGCTTGCTGAGGCGGCTCGAGATGATGTCGATGCGGATGTGCTCGTTGGCCTTCAGCGTCCAGGCGGCGCAGAGCATGAACACGGCGCCGAACAGGTACCATTGCAGCTCAAGCCAGGCATTGGACGAGACGCCGAAGATGCGACGGATGATGGCATTGATGGCGGAGACCAGGATGGCCACTACGATGGCCCAGGCCGCGACTTTGCCGATGCGTTCGTTGATCGAGTCGATGACACGAGATAGCTTGATGAGCGCCGTCACCTGTCTGTCTCCCCCTTAGGAACAATTGTTGATTGGATCCAACGGCCTAGTAACGGGTTCGCCACCCGCTCACTATGCCGCCTTAGTCTATAGAGACGGTTGCCGGGGTCAGTACCCGGGAAATTTTCGTGCTGCAAGATACTCGATTGTTAAAAGTTTAGGCAGTCCAGAACCTTGCGGATAGCCGAAAACTTGCGGTGCGCCCTGGCACGAGGCCGCCGGCTCCCATTCGGTCTGTCGCAAGTGGTCAGGCGAGGCGGGCGAGGCTATAGTTTCCTATCCAGTTGGGAGAACGATCGTGACGCTGCTTGTTCTGGGCCTGATCCTGTTTCTCGGTACGCATTCCTTCAGCATGGCCCGCAAAAGCCGGTTCGCGCTCCTCGCTCGGGTGGGCGAGGGGTCTTACAAGGGGCTCTACTCGCTCCTGTCGCTGGCCGGGCTCGTCCTGATCGTCATCGGCTATGGGCAGTATCGGGCGAGCGGCTACGTCCCGGTCTGGGATCCGCCGGTGTGGACCCGGCATCTGGCGCTTCTGCTCGTTCTCATCGCTTTCATCTGTATCGTGGCGGCTTATCTTCCGGGGCATATCAAACGCCGCCTCAAGCATCCCATGCTGGCGGGCGTGAAGATCTGGGCCTTCGCGCATCTGATCGCCAACGGGGATCTCGGCTCGATCCTGCTCTTCGGCTCGATCCTGGCGTGGGCGGTTGCGGCCCGGATCAGCGTGAAGCGCCGGGACGTGGCGGCCCAGCATGGGGGAACGGCAGCCCCCGCCGGCTGGAGAAACGACATCCTCGCCGTCGTTATCGGCGCTGCTGTCTATATAGCTTTCGTGCTCTGGCTCCATCCGCTGCTGATCGAGGTGTCCGTGCTGCCCACAGGAGCGTGAAACCTCTCGCCTTGCGCAGGGGTGTATGCTAGGCGACCCACTTCTGTTGAAGGAGGCGGCTCCGAAAGGCCGCATGAGGGACGATGGCCACGAACAGGAACGACGAGTTCATTCGCGAAGTCGACGAGGAATACCGCCGCGACCAGCTGGCGAAGATCTGGCAGCGCTACAGCGGGCTCATCATTGCCGTTGTCGTTCTCATCGTCGGCGGCGTCGGGGGCTGGCGTTACTGGGAATACATGCAGGAAACCCGCGCTCAGGCTGCCGCCGCGCGCTACGAAGACGCCCTGAAGCTTTCGACCGACAACAAGGCCCAGGAGGCCGACGCGGCCCTCGAAGCCCTCGCAAAGGAAGGCGACACGGGGTACAGCCTGCTCGCCCGCTTCCGTCTCGCCGCCGAACGCGGCCAGCAGAATGCGGAGCAGGGCGCCGCGGCTTATGACGCCCTCGCGAACGATTCCGGAATCGCTCCGCTCTGGCGCGACCTTGCCCGCCTACGCGCCGCCTGGCTGCGCGCCGACACCACCGAACCCGCGAAGATGCGCCAGATCCTCGAGCCGATGGCCGCGCCTGCGAATGCCTGGCGCCATTCGGCCCGGGAACTCCTGGGCCTCTCCGGCCTTAAGGCAGGCGACATGGATTACGCCGGGCGCTGGTTCGACCAGATCGCGGCCGACCGTGAGACGCCTCCCGCCCTGCGGCAGCGGCTTGCCATCTACACCGCTCTCGTGGCGGGCGGACCCGTTCAGGTCACTCAGTAAGGCGGAGCACCAGAGACATGACGCCCACCGTCGCCATTGTCGGGCGGCCGAATGTCGGCAAGTCGACTCTCTTCAACCGCCTCGTGGGCAAGAAGCTGGCCCTCGTCGACGACCGTCCGGGCGTGACCCGCGACAGGCGCGAGGGCGAAGCCCGTCTCGGCGATCTCGAATTCCGCATCATCGACACCGCAGGCCTTGAGGAGGCGACGGAGGAGTCGCTTCTGGGCCGCATGCGCGCGCAGACGGAAGCGGCCATCGAGGATGCGGACGTGATCCTCTTCGTGGTGGATGCCCGCGTCGGTATCCTGCCCGCAGACAGGCCCTTCGCTGAAATGGTGCGCCGGTCCGGCAAGCCTGTGATTCTCGTCGCCAACAAGGCGGAAGGCGGGGCAGGCATGGCCGGCGCTTACGACGCCTATTCCCTCGGCCTCGGCGAGCCGGTGCCGCTTTCCGCCGAGCATGGCGAGGGCATGGCCGATCTCTTCGAGGCCCTGATGCCGCACTTCCCCGAGCCTGGCGAGGACGAGGAGGAAGAAGAGGATCCCAACAAGCCGCTGCAGGTGGCCATCGTCGGACGCCCCAATGCGGGCAAGTCGACGCTCATCAACCGCATGGTGGGCGAGGAGCGCCTGCTCACGGGACCCGAGGCAGGGATTACCCGCGATTCCATCTCCCTCGATTGGGAATGGCGCGGCAAGCCCGTGAAGCTCTTCGACACGGCGGGCCTCAGGAAGCGCGCCCGGATCGAAGACAAGCTCGAAAAGCTCTCCGTCGCCGACGCCCTGCGCGCCGTCCGCTTCGCGGAGGTCGTCGTGGTGCTGCTGGACGCCACGATCCCCTTCGAGAAGCAGGATCTCTCCATCGTCGACCTGGTGGAGCAGGAGGGCCGCGCCCTTGTGATCGGACTCAACAAGTGGGACCTGGTGGCCGACAAGCCGGGGCTGCTGACGGATCTGAAGGAAAAGGCAGCCCGCCTGCTGCCGCAGGTGAAGGGCGCGCCCGTGGTGCCGCTCTCAGGCCTTGCAGGCAGCGGCATCGACCCGCTCATGAAGGCGGTGTACCAGGTCTATGAAACCTGGAACCGGCGCATCTCGACCGCGAAGCTCAATCAATGGCTCCAGGAAGCCATCGACGCGAACCCGCCGCCTGCCGTGTCGGGCCGCCGCATCAAGATCCGCTACATGACCCAGGTGAAATCGCGCCCGCCGCATTTCGCCATCTTCGGCAACCAGCTCGATGCCCTGCCGAAGAGCTACACCCGCTACCTCGTCAACAACATCCGCGAGGCCTTCGACCTCCCCGGCGTCCCGATCCGGGTGTCCCTGCGCATGGGGCAGAACCCGTACGACAAGGAACGAAAGTAAAGCGAACGAAATCCGGCGGCCCTAAGGCCGCCGATTTCATTTCGAACGTGGTGTCGTGAAACTGCACAAGGGCCGAGCGATGGCCGATACTGAAGATGGTTGGTCTCCACTTGGCTTCACGCAGGAATGAGCCTCGCAATAAAAAGGCAGCCTTTGGGCTGCCTTGACACATGCGAAAGACTGACGGTTGGGCCTCAAGCCGGCATCTGCGGCTCGATTACTTTCCCGTCCTGAGTGAAGTCATAGATCTTGCCTGTCTGGTCCCACGAGGGCAGGGCGAGCTTCAGGATGTGGGGAGCAAGATCCTCCGGCGTTTTCAGCGTCAGCGGATCCTCACCCGGCATTGCGGCGCGGCGCATGGAGGTGCGCAGGGGACCGGGGTTGATGAGCATGGCTCGAACAGGGGTCGTCACGGTCTCGGCCGCATAAGTGCGCACGAGCGCCTCGAGAGCGGCCTTCGAGACCGAGTATACGCCCCAATAGGCCTTGTGCTTGTGGGCCGCGCCCGAGGTCAGGAAGATGGCGCGACCGGCATCGGAGGCACGCAGGAGCGGGTCTAAGGAGCGGATGAGACGGTAATTGGCCGTGACGTTCACGGTCATCACCTCGTCCCAGACCGGCTGGTCGATATGGGCAATCGGGGCGAGCTCGCCGAGCTGCCCCGCATTGCCGAGGAGGATGTCGAGCTTGCCCCAGCGCTGATAGATCGCCGCCCCCAGGCGGTCGATGGCGTCGAGGTCCTTCAGGTTCACCGGCACGAGAGTGGCGGACGAGCCCTTGGCGCGGATCTCGTCGTCCAGGCTCTCAAGGGCTCCCTGCGTGCGGGCAAGCGCGATGATGTGCGCACCGGCTTCCGCGAGAGCGAGCGCCGCGGCGCGGCCGATGCCGCGCGAAGCGCCGGTGACGACCGCAACGCGGTTCTGAAGAGGCTTGTCCATGAGGCGTCCTTAATCGGCTTCGGCCAGCAGGGCAAGGCGACGCGGCGTGGCAATGGAGAGGTCCGTCAGCGGCGTCGGGTAGTCGCCCGTGAAGCAATGGTCCGTGAATTGCGGCTGCGCCGGATTGCGGCCCGTCTCGCCCATGGCGCGGTAGATGCCTTCGATGGACAGGAAGGCAAGGGAATCCGCGCCGATGTACTGGCGCATCTGCTCCAGGCTATGAGTGGCTGCGAGCAGCTTTTCCTTTTCCGGCGTGTCGATGCCGTAGAAGTCGGGATGCGTGATCGGCGGGCTGGCGATGCGGAAGTGAACTTCCTTCGCGCCTGCCTCGCGCATCATGCGCACGATTTTCACGGACGTGGTGCCGCGCACGAGGCTGTCGTCCACCAGCACGATGCGCTTGCCTTCGATCGCCGCGCGGTTTGCCGAATGCTTCATGCGCACGCCGAGCTCGCGCACCGATTGCGTGGGCTGAATGAAGGTGCGGCCCACATAATGATTGCGGATGATGCCGAGCTCGTAAGGAAGGCCGCAGCTCTGGGCGAATCCTAAGGCCGCCGGCACGCCGGAATCCGGCACCGGAATCACCACGTCGGCATTGGCGGGCGCTTCCTTCGCCAGCTCGCGGCCCATGCCCTTGCGGACTTCATAGACGCTGCGGCCGTTCACGATGGAATCGGGACGGGCGAAATAAATGTATTCGAAGATGCAGGGACGGGGCGCCACCTTCTCCGCGAAACGGAATGATTCCACGCCCTGGTCCGAGATGACCACGCATTCGCCGTTCTCGATGTCGCGCACGAAGCGAGCGCCGATGATGTCCAACGCGCAGGTCTCGGAGGTCAGAATGTAGCGGCCGTCGAGTTCGCCGAGCACCAGCGGGCGGATGCCCATGGGATCGCGTGCGCCGATCAGCTTCTTGTTGGTGAGGGCCACGAGGGCATAGGCACCCTCGATCTTCTGGATCGCCTCGACGAAGCGATCGACCACCTTGTTCTTGCGGCTGCGGGCAACGAGATGGACGATCACCTCCGTATCCGTCGTGGACTGGCAGATCGCGCCGTCGCGGATGAGGTTGCGCCGCAGGGTCAGGCCGTTGGTCAGGTTGCCGTTATGGGCCACCGCGAAGCCGCCGCCGTCGAGTTCGGCGAAGAGCGGCTGCACATTGCGCAGCACCGTCTCTCCCGTCGTCGAGTAGCGGACGTGGCCGATTGCCGAGAGACCCTCCAGGCGCTCGATGGTCGCCCGGTCGGAGAAGCTGTCGCCCACGAGGCCCAACTTCCGTTCGGAATGGAACACGTCGCCGTTGAAGGAGACGATGCCCGCAGCCTCCTGGCCGCGGTGCTGGAGCGCATGGAGACCCAGCGCCGTGATCGCTGCCGCATCCGGATGACCGTAGATGCCGAAAACACCGCATTCTTCACGCAGGGTATCGCCGTCGAGGTCGAGGTCCACCTTCTTAGGAGCGACCTGCCACGTCTCAGACCTGGAAGACATCATGATTTCCTTGGGACCCGCGCCCCCACCGGCGCGAGCCCTATGTAATCGCCTGAAAGCCAAACGCCAATGGGTTTTCCTGTCGCTCTTTCAGGTGTGAACAGGGAGAAAATCAGCTCCGGCGCTGGGGCGTCTGCGGCGCCGCGGGAGCGGCGGGTGCCCCCGGAGCCGGCGTGGTGCCACGCTGGGGATCCGGCTCCGCCGGCGCTCCGGGGTCGGTTTCCTGCGGCTTGCGGAGCTTCTGAATCAAGGCCTCCGCATTCTCCGGCAGCATGGCGATGATGCTGTCGCGGGCGTTCTCCATGGCCGGGCGGGTGCGGGAGGCGGTCGCCCATTCAGGCTCCTTGCCCTGGAGGAGCCAGCTCAGGAAGGCCCAGCCGATCACGCAGATCAGGAACCCTCGGGCGGCGCCGAAGAACAGGCCAAGGGTCCGGTCGAGGGCGCCGATGCGGGAATCGAGGATCAGGTCCGAGATCTGGACCGTGATGATCGAAACGATGATCAGGGTGATCACGAAGATGCCGCCGATGGAGGCCACCAGCGCCACCGTGTTGCTGCTGATGTATTGCTGCGCGATCGGCAGGGCGAGGGGGTGCAGGTACCAGGCTGCGGCAGCGGCCACGACCCAAGCCACGATGGCCAGGACCTCGCGGGTGAAGCCGCGCACGGCCGCAAGGAGGGCCGAAATCAGGACGATTCCGATGACAACGAGGTCCAGGACAGAAAAGGGCATGAGCCGAGCCTACGCAGAAACAGGGACAAGGGCCGCATTCGCGGATTAAGGCCAGGCTGTATAGCGTCAAGCGAGGCATTCGTCACCCCTTCGCGGGAGGGCCGGATCCGGCGGCGCGATGTCGCCGGTTCCATGAAAAAACCCGGCGCGGGGCGCCGGGTGAGGGAGAAGGGGAGAATGACGGGTATCAGACGAAGACGAAATCGTCCGCTTGCACATAGGTGCCGGGCTTCAGCTTGGCGATGGCGAAGCCCTTGCCGGCGCCTGCGCCATCGAGATCCAGGTAAACGAAGCCGTTCTTCCTGTCGTAGGTGATGAAGTCGTAGGAATCCTTGGCGCCGCCGACGGTGAAGAACTGCTTCTCGATCTTGCCCTTGTCGAACACCTTGTCGAGGCTGAAGAAGCCCTTCTTCTTGCCTTCATTGGTGCCCGCAAGCCACTCGTAGACTTCCTGCTTGGCGACCTTCACCTTGTAGGCTTTGAGGGCCGATAGGCTGATCCGGATCGTGTCGTCGGCCGACTTGAAGTCCATGATGTGGTCGAAGTGGCCCTTCTTGATCGCGCTGTCGAGGACGAAGGTGTCCTTGCCCTCGCCGCCGTAGAGCACGTCCTTGCCCGTGCCGCCGGAGAGAACGTCGTCGCCGCCTAGGCCGAAGAGCTTGTCGTTGCCGCCCAAGCCCTTGATCATGTCGGCTCCGGCACCGCCATAGAGCCAGTTGTTCTTTTCCGTGCCGTTCCTGAAATCGAAGGCATCGCCGACATTGATGGTGATGGTCTTTTCGAAGACGTTGCCGTCGATGTCCGTCACTTTGACGGTGACGTCGTGAGTTTTCGCCGTCAGGAAATCCAGCTTCGAGCCGTCTTCCACCACGAGCTTGCCATTCACGATATCGAAGCGGCCTTCGGCATCGCCGGTCAGCTCGAAGGTGAACGACTCGTTCGGGTCGGAGTCGGCGGCGAGGAGGTCGCCGACCACCGTTCCGTTCGCAACATGCTCAGTGACCGTGTAGTTGGACAGAGTGATGTCCGTCGGAGCCACGTTATCGATCAGACTCAACGTGAGGGAAGCAGGGTCGACAACGGTCGCGCTGCCGCCTGATGCGTCGCTTGCGGCCGTGATGGCGATGTCGAAAGTGGACTGGCCCGCCTCGTAATCGAACAAAGCACTGTCGGCGTTCTTGACGACGAGTTCATACAGCCCTGTGGTCGTATTGAGCTTGATCTCGACGCGCCCATCGGCATCGTTCGTCAGCGTGTACGAGAACGTCTCGTTTGCCTTGCCGCCTGCAACGCTCAGGGTGCCGATGACGGTCCCGACTTCAGGATGCTCCGGGACAGTCAGACTCGAGAGCATAATCGTACCAGCCATGTGTTCCTCTAAGGGCTCGAGAACCTGTTCACTGCTTCCGACGGGGTAACCCATCTGAGCTTGTGAATGATTGATACAAGATAACCCAAAGGGATCAATTAGGCTGGACGGTCTAGATAGATCGGTTGAGAGCGGCGCAGCACTCAGGAGGCCCGGCGTTTGCGGGCAGCGATTCCCGCGACGAGGTCCGTGATGTGGCTGATGGAGGAGGCGGCCAAAGGCAGGCGTTCGTGCTTGCCCTTTTCCACGCGGGGCGCCGGTGCAACGGCGCTGGAGAAGCCGAGCTTCGCAGCCTCCTTCAGGCGGGCCTGCGCCTGCGCCACCGGGCGAATCGCGCCGGAGAGGCCCATTTCGCCGAAATAGACCGTATCGGGAGGCAGGGGATTGCCCGACAGCGAGGAGACGAGAGCGGCGGCGGCGGCCAGATCGGCGGCCGGCTCGGTGATGCGCAAACCGCCCGCCACATTCAGGTAAACGTCGTGCATGCCGAGCTTCAGGCCGCCGTGGGCCTCCAGAACGGCGAGCACCATGGAGAGGCGACTCTGATCCCAGCCCACGACCGCGCGGCGGGGTGTGCCGAGGGATGTAGGAGCGACGAGGGCCTGGATCTCCACGAGAAGCGGACGGGTGCCTTCCATGCCGGCGAAGACTGCCGTGCCCGGCGTCGCCAGATCCCGTCCGGCGAGAAACAGCTCGGAAGGGTTGGGGACCTCGCGCAGGCCCTGGTCCGACATCTCGAACACGCCGATCTCGTCGGTGGGGCCGAAACGGTTCTTCACGGCGCGCAGGATCCGGAAATGGTGGCCCGTATCGCCCTCGAACGAGACCACCGCATCGACCATGTGCTCGACGACGCGCGGGCCCGCAATCTGTCCGTCCTTGGTCACGTGGCCGACAAGAATGACGGCGGTGCCCGTGGTCTTGGCGAAGCGGATCAGCGCCTGCGCCGAGCCGCGCACCTGGGTGACGGTGCCGGGCGCCGATTCCACCGTCTCGGTCCACATGGTCTGGATCGAATCGATGATGGCGAGCGCCGGCGGACGGCCTTGGCTCAAGGTGGCGATGATGTCTTCCACATTGGTCTCGGAGGCGAGCTCTACGGGCGCCTTGCCGAGGCCGAGGCGCTCGGCGCGCAGGCGCACCTGCGCAACCGCTTCCTCGCCCGAGATGTAGGCCACGCGCTCGCCGCGAGCGGCGAGCGCAGCGGAGGCCTGCATCAGCAGCGTCGACTTTCCGATGCCCGGATCGCCGCCGAGCAGGATGATCGAGCCATGCACGAAGCCGCCGCCGGTGACGCGGTCGAGCTCAGCGATGCCGGAGGGCGTACGCGGTGCTTCCTTGCTTTCCCCGGAGAGACCTTCAAGCGGGAAGATGCGGCCCTTGACGCGCGACGGGCGCGTTGCGGCGGGCCCCGCCATGGGGCTTGCCGAACCCGTTTCCTCGACGATGGTGTTCCAGCCGCCGCAGGCCTCGCACTTGCCTTTCCAGCGGTTGTAAACGGCACCGCATTCCTGGCACACGAAAGACGGATGACGCTGCTTTGCCATCAGCCCCGGCTCTCGGTGTAGCTGCGGGCATAGCGGCGCCCCAAGCTGGTCAGGATCTCGTAGCCGATCGTACCGGCGCGACGGCCGACCTCGTCCACGGTGAGGGAGCCGCCGATCATGGTCACGGTGTCGCCGCGCTTGATCTCGCCGTCCGGAATTTCGGTGACGTCGATCGTGATCAGATCCATCGAGACGTTGCCGGCGAAGGGGCAGAGGCGTCCGGCAACGATGGCCTGGCCTGCCAGCAGCTCTTCGCCGCTCTTGCCGCGTGCGCTCGCGGACCGGGGATAGCCGTCCGCATAGCCGATGGAGAGCGTCGCGATGCGGCGGCGGCCAAGGGCGAGCCAGCGCGCGTTGTAGCCGACCGTCTCGCTCTCCTCGACCCAGCGCAATTGCACGATGCGGGCCTCGAGGCTCGCGACGCCTTTCATCGGATTGTCGCGATCCGGCGTCGGGTTGCCGCCATAGAGCGCGTAGCCCGGGCGAACGAGATCGAAATGCGGTTTCTCCTTCAGGAAGATGCCGGAGGAATTGGCAAGCGAGGCGCGCACGCCGGGCAGCGTTTCGCGGACGGCCTTGAAGGATTCGATCTGCCGGATGTTGAGCGGATTGTCGCTTTCCTCCGCGCTCACGAAATGGCTCATGAGGAGTGCGGTTTCGAAATCCTTCAGCTCGGCGCGATCCCTCAGCGTCAGGCCTTGCGCGACCGTGAGGCCGAGGCGGTTCATGCCTGTATCCACGTGAATCGCGGCTTCATGCTTCCGGCCTTGAGAACGGCAGAATGACGCCCATTCCTCGATCTCCTCGAAAGAGCCGAGAACCGGACGCAGGCTGTGCTCCGCATAGGCGGAGCAGGTGCCGGGAAACAGACCGTTGAGCACATAGACCGTGGCATCCGGCGCCACTTTTCGCACGCGGATCGCCTCGCTCAGATGCGCGACGAAGAACGTGCGGCATCCGGCACGGTGCAGAGCGGGCACGGCCTGCTCGATGCCCGTGCCATAGGCATCCGCCTTGACCACGGCGGAGGCTTCGGTGCCGCCCGCGTTGTCGCGCAGCGTGCGCCAGTTGGCGGCAAGGGCCGCAAGGTCGATGTGGAGGAGGCCGCCGGCCGTCTCCGGGGGAATGCGGCTGGCGGTGCTGGTCTGTTCGGTCTTTGTCAATCGCCGATCCGTTCGGGTAGCTTGTCTTCGTCTGCGAGGTTGGTGAAGCGGGTAATGTCGGCCTGGAAGGCGAGCTGCACGGTGCCCGTGGGACCGTGACGCTGCTTGCCGATGATGACTTCGGCCTTGCCGTGGACCTGGTCCATCTCCGCCTGCCACTTGAAGTATTCCTCGGTGCCGGGCTTCGGCTCCTTGTTCTTCAGATAATACTCCTCGCGGAAAACAAACATCACCACGTCGGCGTCCTGCTCGATCGAGCCCGATTCACGAAGGTCCGCGAGCTGCGGCCGCTTGTCGTCGCGGGCCTCCACCTGACGGGAGAGCTGGGACAGCGCGATCAGCGGAACGTTCAGTTCCTTGGCCAGCGCCTTGAGGCCGGTGGTGATCTCGGTCAGTTCCTGCACGCGGTTCTCGCCCTTCTTCGACGAGCCTGAGAGGAGCTGCAGGTAGTCCACGATGAGAACGTCGAGCCCGCGCTGGCGTTTCAGGCGCCGCGCACGGGCGGTCAGCTGCGCAATGGAGATGCCGCCGGTCTGGTCGATATAGAAAGGGATCGACTGCATTTCACGGGCGGCTTCGGTGATCTTGTAGAAATCGTCCTCGCGCATATCGCCGCGGCGGATCTTGTAGGACGGAACGCCGGATTGCTCCGCGATGATGCGGGTCGCGAGCTGTTCCGCCGACATTTCGAGCGAGAAGAAGCCGACGATGCCGCCGTTGACGGTCTTCATCGTGCCGTCCTGCTGCTTTTCCGCCTTGTAGGCCTTGGCGATGTTGAAGGCGATGTTCGTCACCAGCGAGGTTTTACCCATCGCCGGTCGCCCGGCGAGGATGATCAGGTCCGAGGGCTGGAGGCCGCCAAGAGCCTTGTCGAGGTCGATGAGGCCCGTGGAAATGCCGGACAATGCGCCTTCACGCTTGTAGGCGGCGGCGGCCATGTCGATGGCCGCGGTGAGCGCATCGGAGAAGCGCTGGAAGCCGCCGTCGGTGCGGCCCGTCTCGGCGATGGAGTAGAGGCGGCGCTCCGCTTCCTCGATCTGGTCCCGCGGCGAGCTTTCGACGGGCGCGTCGTAGGCTTTGTTGACGATGTCCTCGCCGATGTTGATGAGGCTGCGGCGGATCGCGAGGTCATAGATCGTGCGGCCGTAATCCTCGGCGTTGATCACCGTGGTGGCTTCCGCAGCCAAGCGGGCGAGATATTGCGAGACTGTGATGCCGCCCAGATCCTGGTCGCCGAGGAATGTCTTCAGAGTGATCGGCGTCGCAACCTTGCCGGCCTTGATGAGGCCGGTCGCGACCTCGTAGATCCGACGGTGCAGATCCTCGACGAAGTGCTCGGGTTCGAGGAAGTCGGAGACGCGGTAATAGGCGTCGTTGTTGACCAAGATCGCGCCCAGCAGGGCCTGCTCGGCCTCGATGTTGCTGGGAGGCGTACGAAACTGCGGCTCGGCGGTTTCCAGGCGGGCGATCAGGGCATTGGCGGTGGCCATCTGGCGCTCCGAGAACGAGGAAAGGGTTTAGATGGTCTTAGACCCCAATTAGTGTTTGAATGGTTGCCGATCAGACACGAGGCCGGACCTCAGCCCGTCTGTCCTCGCTGTCCTCGATTCTCACAAGCGCGTCTTTCCCCCGGTTCCTCCGCTTGACTCTGGAGGAGGTCGAGAGACCGACGAAAAAACGCTCCCCATCGAATCGACGGAGAGCGTCCATTTTGGAACAAAACAGGAACTTGAGCAAGGCTCAGGTTCGTGGCTGTCTTAGAGCTCCACGTCGCCGGCGTCGGCGAGAGCAGCGCCGACCTCGAGGCCGAGGTCGTCCAGGTTGGTCTCTTCGCGGGCGGTGACCGCCTCGCCGCGAGCCTGACGCTCGGCTTCCTCAGGGCTGCGGGCGATGTTCGCCGTCACCGTCACCTCGACTTCCGGGTGAAGGGCGACCGGCACCGTGTGCAGGCCGAGGGTCTTGATCGGGGCGTTGAGGACGATCTGGTTGCGGTCGACCGTGAAGCCGTTCTGGGTCATCACCTCGGCGAGGTCGCGGGTCGAAACCGAACCGTAGAGCACGCCCGTCTCGCCGGACTGGCGGAGCAGGACGAAGCTCTGGCCGTTCAGCTTCTCGGCAACGGCCTCGGCTTCCTTGCGGCGCTCGAGGTTGCGAGCCTCGAGCTGGGCACGCTGCTGCTCGAAGTGCTTCTTGTTGGCCTCCGTGGCGCGCAGAGCCTTGCCGCGCGGCAGGAGGAAGTTGCGGGCATAGCCCGAGCGAACCTTCACGGTTTCGCCCATCTGGCCGAGCTTTGCGACGCGCTCGAGAAGGATCACTTCCATCGGTTTTCTCCTTTGAGGTTCGTGATCAGGTTGAAAGGGTCGGAGGTGGGTTCGGCCGCTTGCCGCCGAACCGGTGGCGCAGGCCGAAGATCGTATCGGCGATGCCGAACAGGGAAAGAGCCGCGATCATCACGCCCTGCGTCAGGAACAGGAGAGCATAGAGACCCGCCAGGATGAGGCCGCGCCCCGGCTTGCCCTGAGTGCGCTCGTGAATGGCGGCCAGGCCCTGAAGAGTGAACGCCATGAGGAAGGCGCCGAGCAGCCCATAGCCGAGGGCGCTGATGAAGCCCTCGAACTGGATCATGACCAAGGCCACGATCGGAGCCAGGAGAACGGCGCGGGGCATCGCCAGTTCGGGCATCGGCGACCAGGGGCGCGGCAGGCGCCCGGAGGCCGAGACCACCTTCGCCGCGAGCCAGAGATAGAGGCCCATGAAGAAGGTGAAGCCGAAGGCCGAGAGAGCCGGCGTCATGGTCGTCAGCGTCTCCGTCA
This sequence comes from Microvirga sp., assembly GCA_035645515.1. Classification (GTDB taxonomy): domain Bacteria; phylum Pseudomonadota; class Alphaproteobacteria; order Rhizobiales; family Beijerinckiaceae; genus Microvirga. The sequence goes on along the minus strand of DASQML010000053.1, from coordinate 3,242 downwards.
GGGAGGCGCGCACGTCCTCGGTGCCCTGTTCGGGGGCCTCGAAGAACATGGTGACGAAGGCTTCCGATATCTGGCGGGAGCGGGCTTCGAAAGCGCTGTAATCGCCGCGGGAGGAGATGATCCCGGTCACCATGATGGTGACGGCGGCCGTTGCCGCGACCCAGGCGAGAAGACGGCCGGTCGGGTACCATTCCGTGGAGCCGTCGGCTGCGGGACGTCCGAGAAGGGCGAGGTAGGCGAGCCACCAGGCGGGCAGACCGGTGACGATCATGAAGCCGACGGCACTGAGGATCGAGGCCGTGAACGCGCCAATCGCCAGTCCGCCGACGAGGGTGGCCACGAGGCCGGAACGATGATTCCAGCCGAGGGCGACGATCAGGATAGGGAGCGGAGCAACCATCGCCAGGACGGCAGCCAGCATGGTCTCCTTGACGACCACCACTGTCAGAAGGGCCGAGACGAGGCCCGCGCCAATGCCTGTTGCGATAAAGTTCATAGTTCTCGCTGTCCCGCTGCTCATGGCACGGTTAGGGGCATCGGCCCCAACTGACCCGGCGGGTTTTCACCGCTGGGCGATCATTGGAACAGCGGGCCGATCCGAGGACCGGCCCGCCATAGGCTTATTAGCGGATCACGTAGGGCAGCAGGCCGAGGAAGCGGGCGCGCTTGATCGCCTGGGCGAGTTCGCGCTGCTTCTTGGCCGAGACGGCGGTGATGCGGGAAGGAACGATCTTGCCGCGCTCCGAGATGTAGCGGGACAGAAGCTTCGTGTCCTTGTAGTCGATCTTCGGCGCGTGCGGGCCGGAGAACGGGCAGGTCTTGCGACGACGGAAGAACGGACGGCGACCGCCGCCAGCTGCGCCACCAGTAGCACCAAATGCCATGATTAAGCCTCCTCGCCTTCAGCTTCGACGCCGTCAAAGCCACCGTCGCGCTCACGGCGCTCGCGGTCCTTGCGCTCGTCGCGGTCGCGCTTCTGCATCATCACGGACGGCTCGGTCTCGAGCTCTTCCACCTTGATGGTCATGAAGCGAAGGATGTCTTCGTTGATGCGCATCTGACGCTCCATCTCGGCCACCGCGTTCGCGGGGGCGTCGAGGTTGAACATCGTGAAATGCGCCTTGCGGTTCTTCTTGATGCGGTAGGCGAGGGACTTCACGCCCCACATCTCGGTCTTCTCGACCTTGCCGCCGTTCTGCTCGATAACGCCCTTGTACTGGTCGACCATTGCTTCGACCTGCTGGGGCGTCACGTCCTGGCGAGCCAGGAAGATATGCTCGTAGAGAGGCATAGTGGGCCTTTCTCAGGTTTGAGGATCAGGCCTAAGCACCGCTGTTGAAGTGATCAGGCCGGTTTCGCGCGTCCGATCGGCGCCAAGCCCTTCGAGCCTGCAAGGCCCGAGCGGTTGTCGAAGGCGGAGACACGGGACGACGGGTTTTGAAAACCCTATGTGGCAAGCCACACCGTCCGTTCAGCCCCCGGCCGGAGCGAACGCGAAGCGGGGGCTATAGTCGATCTGGCCCGGAATGGCAAGGGAAGGAATGGGCTCGACCTCGGAGGACCGTGCCTGATCCAGCACGTCCATCAGACCCTGCGGCGCGCGGCAGGCGAGAGGCAAGCCTCGCCTCACTGGGGCCCGGTCTCACCTGGTCGCTCCATCATCCCGGTGCAGGCGCGGATTCATAAATACATTTCCACGAAGGAATGCGGCATTCAGCGGCAAAAGCCACCGGAATTAATCGGTATTTGCGAGGACGTTCAACACAGAGGATAAGGATGGTGAGCACCTTGGCAGCTCCCCGGATTAAGCGATGGTGGCGGAGCGCAAAACAGCCAAGGTGAGCGCATAATGGGGAATAGCGACCATGAGGACCGCCATCGTTTTCGACTGCGAGTTTCTTTGCGTTCAGGGATCGCAAAGCAGGTTCTGGTGCGCGGCGCACGATCCCGATCCGGTGATCGCGCAAATCGGTGCGGTAAAGCTCGGGCTGGAGGGCGACTTCCCGCTGTTGGACACCTACAGATCCTACGTCCAGCCGATCGACCGCTTTGGCAACAGGTATCCGATCGACCCGTTCTTCACCAGACTGACGGGGATCACCGAGGAGAACATACAGACGGAAGGAGTGCCGTTGCAGGAGGCCCTTGCAGGGGTCGACCGCTTCTCAGACGGCGCACGCTTCTGGTCGTGGGGGAAGGACGAACTGAACATGGTGGCCATCAGTTGCTACATCGCGGGCATTCCGGCGTCCATTCCAGCTCATCGGTTCGACAACGCGGTCAAGCTCGTGATCGCAGCCGGGATGCCGATCGAGGATATCGGCAAGACCCCTAGCAACAGGTTGGCAGACTACTATGGCGTCGAGCACCCTCCCTTACAGGGGCATGATGCGCTGGATGATGCCCTCTCCGTGACATACGCGCTGCAACACCTCTTGAGGACTGACAGGTTACGGCCAGATGCCTTCGACCGCATCTAACGTCGGCGAATGCTATCGTTTGGGCTTCTGGCGGTTAGGTGAGTTTTTTCAGGAAAATTATATCTTTCATATGCTTGCTAGGGTGTTTGGCGGCGTTTGCTGCCGAATGCTGAAGACGTGCGCATCGGGTTGCAGACAGCTTCATTCTGCAGCGCCAGCGGATATGAATTCCCTCTTCGGCGGGAATGACAGAGTTGGGGTTCCAGCGCTTCGCCATGCCTGCGATGAAGCTCCGCTGCCTTCTTCGAAGGAACGGTCATCCCGCCGTCGCCTTACTCCTGCCCGTCATGGCCGGGTCGAGTCCGGCCATCCCCGTCTTCGACAAAGCGCGTCTCCAGAACGGGGATGACAGGAGGGGTTCAGAGGTCAGGAGCGTCATCCCGGACGCAGCGCAGCCGATCCGGGATCGGCAGACCAGAAGGGTGCTTGATGCGGCCAGCGATCCCGGATCGGCTACGCCGTCCGGGAGGACGCCCAGGTCGTCCCGCCTTCGTCATGGCCGGACTTGATCCGGCCATCCACGTCTTGAGAACCGCAGCGGCACAAGCCCGGGGATGACGCCCGGTGTTATGTTCGCACTTTGTTCTTGACAGCGGCTGCAACCTTGGCTATATCATTGCGCATCCCGGTCCGACGAGGGGCGCGCTCGCGAGGCGTCGCAGTGACGGGGCGGGGAACGGTCCTGCGGCAGGTCTCGCAAGCCTGCCGGCAGGAGGCCGCCCGCTGCAAGACGCGGTGTCCGCCTAAAAGAACCGTGCGCGA